>NZ_JBBCKO010000002.1:0-713788 GCF_037153335.1 Pseudoxanthomonas sp. USHLN014 | reverse complement strand
CGGCAAAAAGCTTTGAATGCAGACGTCTAATCCAAGCTACGTATCGCTTGCATTTCTACAATCTCTATGTGCTTGTATAAGTCATCTGCAAGATGGACAGCTCGTCCTTCCTGCAGGCGCCCACACAAGTCACCTGCGCATACTGTCAAAGAGCTCGAAGTCGGCCTCAGCGCCTTCCTTCGTGTACTTCAGCGTTTCGCCGAAGTGAGCCGCCCATTATAGGGCGCTTTCGAAGTTCGTCAACACCTCGTGAGGAGGTCTTTCGAACTTCGCTCCACCAGATCCGAAACCCAACCGCTGTTTTCGTTTCCGCCGAAGCGAGCCGCCCATTATGAGGCAGTTCCCGCATCCGTCAAGTGCTTCGTGCGAGGCGCTTGGTGGACCCCGTCTCGTCATGTGCCGGCTGGGCCGGAACCGTCGAAGCGGGCCGCGAATCATAGGCGCTTCCAGGAATTGGTCAAGCGCTTTTTTTCATGCCGGTGTCGTTGACGTTGCACTGCTGTTGCAGCACGGGATCGGCAAGCCCAGGCGGGCGTTGCTCATGTCGCTCAGGCGCGCAATGGAAGCGGCACGTTGTGGCGCTGCAGATGGCGCGCGACCGGGCGGCCATCGACAATGCGCGTCCCAGCCGGGCGTGCGGCCCAGGCCTTTCCCGCAGGAGCGCTCCACGATGTCGCAAGGGTTCGTTTCGTCCGACCACATCCGCAGTCTGTTCGCGCAGGCGATGTCGGACATGTATCGCACCGAGGTGCCGCTGTACGGCACGCTGATGGAGCTGGTGGCGCAGGTCAATGCGCAGACGCTCCGCGCCGATCCTGCCCTGGAGGACCGGCTGACGCGCAACGACGAGCGGGCGCGGCTGGATCAGGAGCGTCACGGCGCGATCCGGGTCGGCACGGCCGAGGAGCTGTCGATGCTGCGCCGGCTGTTCGCGGTGATGGGCATGGCGCCGGTGGGTTACTACGATCTGTCCGTCGCCGGGGTGCCGGTGCATTCGACCGCCTTCCGCCCGACCACGGCGCAGGCGCTGGCGGCCAATCCCTTCCGTGTGTTCACCTCGCTGCTGCGGCTGGAGCTGATCGACGATGCCGCGCTGCGCGCACAGGCCGCGGACATCCTGGCCAGGCGCGACATCTTCACCGCTGGCGTGCGGGCGCTGATCGCGCAGTACGAACGCGACGGCGGGCTGGGCGAGGAGGAGGCCAGGCGCTTTGTCGCCGAGGCGCTGGAGACCTTCCGCTGGCATGGCGATGCGACGGTCTCGCGCGCCACCTATCAGGCCTTGAGCGACGCCCACCGGCTGATCGCCGACGTGGTGTGCTTCCACGGGCCGCATATCAACCATCTCACGCCGCGCACGCTGGACATCGATGCGGCCCAGGCGCAGATGCTGGCGCGCGGGATCGAGGCCAAGGCGGTGATCGAGGGGCCCCCGCCGCGCGCGGTGCCGATCCTGCTGCGCCAGACCAGCTTCAAGGCGCTGGAGGAGGAGGTGGCCTTCCCGAACGGCGAGGCGGCCGAGGCCGGCACGCATACCGCGCGCTTCGGCGAGATCGAGCAGCGCGGCCTGGCGCTGACGCCGAAGGGCCGGGCGCTGTACGACGCGCTGCTGGACCAGGCGCGCGATGGGGGCGCCGGCAGCACCGGTGCGGACTATCCGGCGCGGCTGGCGGCGGCGTTCGCGCAGTTCCCCGATGATCTGGACACGTTGCGGCGCGAGGGCCTGGGCTACTTCCGCTACGCGCTGACCGGGCGCGGACGCGCGGCACCGGCGGCCGAGCGCGATGCGCCGGCCGAGGTGCTGATCGCACGCGGCCTGGCCACGGCCGACCCGATCGTCTACGAGGATTTCCTGCCGGTCAGCGCGGCCGGCATCTTCCAGTCGAACCTGGGCGGGGCCGAGCAGCATGCCTATGCGGCCAATGCGCGTCGGGCCGAGTTCGAGGCGGCGCTGGGGGCGCCGGTGGCCGATGAGTTCGCGATCTACGCAGGGCTGCAGGAGGCCTCGCTGCAAAGCCTGCGCTGAAGGGACTGACCGCCCCTCCACGGCGACGATCGAGATTCGTCAGGTTTCGCGTCGCTGCGATCCCCGCAATCTCCACCGCGATGCTCTGGTCTGCAGCGTTCAGACCTTGGCTCCGGAACACCGCCACGATGGGGCTCGCCCGTCGCCGACGTGCCGCGTCGCATCCGTCGAGATGGCGGGCGCGTAGCCTGCGCACATGAGCAACTTCATCAAGGGCCGCGGGGCCGGCAGCCACCTGCCCGGCCGCTTCGAACGGACCGTCAGCCAGGCCGAGGATGACGGCTGGCATGCCGAGGACAGCGAGGAATTCGCCGCGCCGCGCTTGCGCACGCAGGTCAGCGAGGAGACCGCGCGCAGCATCATCAGTCGTAACCAGTCGCCGGACGTGGGCTTCACCCAGTCGGTCAACCCTTACCGCGGCTGCGAGCACGGCTGCAGCTACTGCTTCGCCCGCCCCAGCCACGCCTATCTGAACCTGTCGCCGGGGTTGGATTTCGAGACGCGGCTGTTCGCCAAGACCAATGCGCCGGAGTTGCTGCGTCGCGAACTGGCAAGGCCCGGCTACGTGCCCAGTCCCATCGCGCTGGGGATCAACACCGACGCCTATCAGCCGATCGAGCGCAAGCTGCGACTGACCCGGCAGCTGATCGAGGTCTTCGCCGAGACCCGCCACCCCTTCTCGCTGATCACCAAGAACGCGCTGGTCGAGCGCGACCTGGATCTGCTGGTGCCGCTGGCACGCGACAATCTGGTCAGCGTGCACTTCTCGGTGACTTCGCTGGACCCGCGTCTGTCGGCGAGGCTGGAGCCACGCGCATCGGCGCCGCATGCGCGGCTGCGCGCGATGCGCACCCTGCACGAGGCCGGAGTGCCCGTCGGGGTGATGGTGGCGCCTGTGATCCCGTGGATCAACGACCAGGCGCTGGAAGCGGTGATGGAGGCGGCACGCGACGCTGGCGCCGAGTCCGCCGGCTACGTGCTGCTCCGCCTGCCGCACGAAGTGGCGCCGCTGTTCCGCGACTGGCTGCAGGCGCACCATCCCGACCGCGCCGCGCACGTGATGAGCACGGTGCGTCAGGCGCGCGGTGGCAAGGACTACGACAGCGCCTTCGGCAAGCGCATGCGGGGCCAAGGGGTGTATGCCGACCTGCTGGCGCGGCGCTTCGCCTTGGCGCACAAGCGCCTGGGCTATGCCGATACTCCCCGCCGCAGCCTGGACTGCAGCCGCTTCGTCAGGCCGCTGCCGCCGCGGCCGGCATCGCCGCAGGGTGTGTTGTTCTGAGCGCTTGCGTTCGCGAACCGCAGCGCTGCCGATCTCGCCTCGCCACAGCCTTGCCGCGGCGCGGGAGGCCTCACTGCAAAGCCTGCGCTGAGGGCTTCACGGCGCTTCCAGCCGCTCCCACGGCGGCGGGTCGCCCATCCGGGCGGTCAGGAATTCGACGAACCGCCGCACCCGCGGCGGTTGCAGCCGCGCCGGGGTGACGGCGCTGATGGACGTGACCGGCGGGCGCCAGTCGGGCAGCACCGCGACCAGCCGCCCGGCGCGCAGGTCGGCGGCGACATGCCAGAGCGAGTGCACGGCGATGCCCTGCCCGGCAAGCACGGCCTCGCGCAGGACCTCGCCGAAATTGCTCTCGAAACGGCTGGCCATGCGCACCCGCACGCTCTGCCGGTCCGGGCCGACCAGGGTCCAGACATCCTGGCGGCCGTCGCGTCCCATCAGCAGCACGCCGTCGTGGGTGGCCAGGTCGGCCGGCGTGCTGGGCGTGCCCATCCGGCGCAGGTAATCGGGTGAGGCACACAAGACACGCGCATTGGAGGCCAGGCTGCGCGCATAAAGGCCCGAGTCGGCCAGCGGGCCGATGCGGATGGCCAGGTCGAAGCCTTCCTTCACCAGGTCCACCAGGTGATCGCTCAGATGCGCGCTGACGCGCAGCCGGGGATGCAGACGCTGGAACTCCGGCAGCAGCGGCGCGACGTAGAGCATGCCGAACGACGCCGACAGGGTGACGCGCAAGGTCCCTGAGACCTGCTGGGCGCTTTCGCGCAGGTCCTCGCCCAGGGCCTCCAGATCGCGGACCAGCACGCGGCCGCGCTCGGCCAGGGCCTGGCCCTCGGGCGTGGGATGCAGGCGGCGCGTGGTCCGGTGCAGCAGGCGCACGCCCAGCTCGCGCTCCAGGCGCTTGAGTCGCTGGCTGGCCACGGCGGCCGACAGGTCCAGCTGGCGGGCGGCGGCGCTGATCGAGCCCAGGTCCAGCACCCGCAGGAACAAGGCGATGTCGCCGACGCGGTCCATGGCCATTCTCAATGAAATATTGAAAGTGATTCAGCATAGCAGCGGTTTTTCTTGTGCGATCTCAGGCACAGGCTGTGGAGCCCCCCTCTCCAAGGCGCCCCCATGCCTGCCTCCTCGACTCCTTCGCGCATGCCACTGGCGGTGTATGCGCTCACCGCCGGTGCCTTCGGCATCGGTACGACCGAATTCGTGATCATGGGCCTGCTGATGCAGGTCGCGACCGATCTGCACGTCGACCTCGCCAGCGCCGGGCTGCTGATTTCCGGCTACGCCCTGGGCGTGTTCGTCGGCGCGCCGGTGCTGACCGCCGCGACCGCGCGCATGCCGCGCAAGGCGGTGCTGGTGGCGCTGATGGTAGTGTTCACCGTGGGCAACCTGGCCTGTGCGCTCGCTCCGAACTACGCCTTGCTGATGGCCGCGCGCGTGGTCACCTCGCTGGCGCACGGCACGTTCTTCGGCGTGGGTGCGGTGGTGGCGACCTCGCTGGTGCCGGAGGCGCGCAAGGCCTCGGCGATCTCGATCATGTTCACCGGCCTGACGGTGGCCACGCTGCTGGGCGTGCCGGCCGGCGCATGGCTGGGGCTCCACCACGGCTGGCGGGCGACGTTCTGGGCGGTGACGGCGATCGGCGTGCTGGCCACGCTGGTGATCGCGACCCTGGTCCCCCACGACCGCAATGCGCCGGCGCCGGGTTCGCTGCGCGAGGAAGCCGCGGCCGTGCTGCGCGCGCCCGTGCTGCTGGGCCTGCTGATGACCGTGCTGGGATTCGGCGGGATGTTCACGGTCTACACCTACATCCAGCCCTTGCTGACCCAGGTGACCGGCTTCGCCGAGGCGGCGGTGTCGCCGATCCTGCTGGTGTTCGGGGTCGGCATGATCCTGGGCAACCTGCTGGGCGGTCGGCTGGCCGACCGCAGCCTGCGTCCGGCGCTGCTGGGCACGCTGCTGGCACTGGCCGTGGCGATGGGGCTGATCGGCCTGGCGCTGCACAGCCGCTGGGCGATGGTGGTGTTGACCGGACTGCTGGGCGCGGCGGCGTTCGCCACGGTGTCGCCCTTGCAGCTGTGGGTGCTGCAGAAGGCGCGCGGCGCGCAGAGCCTGGCCTCGAGCCTGAACATCGGCGCGTTCAACCTGGGCAACGCCCTGGGCGCTTGGCTTGGCGGCGTGGTGCTGGCGCGTGGCGCCGGCCTGACCGCGCTGCCGTGGATCGGCGCGCTGGTGCCGCTGTCCGCGCTGGTCGTGGCGGCCTGGGCGCTGCGTCTGGAAGCGCGCTCGGCCGCTGGCACTGCCTGCCCTCAAAGCCTCGAAAGCGAGCAGGCTCGCTGAGCCTGGTCACGACGACACTCCCCCTTCTCGATACAGGATCACGCGCATGTCGATCGAAACCCGACTGCTTGGCCGCTCCGGCCTCAAGGTGCCCGTGCTGGGCTTCGGTGCCGGCACCTTCGGCGGCAAGGGCCCGCTGTTCTCGGCCTGGGGCGATACCGGCGTCGAGCAGGCCAAACGCCTGGTCGATCTGTGCCTGGAGGCCGGCGCCAATCTGTTCGATACGGCTGACGTGTACTCGGACGGTGCGTCGGAGGAGATCCTGGGCGCGGCGCTGGCCGGGCGCCGCGAGCGGGCGCTGATCTCGACCAAGACCGGGCTGCGTCTGGGCGAGGGACCCAACGATGCCGGCGCCTCGCGCCTGCGTCTGCTGCGCGCGGTCGACGACTCGCTTCGACGGCTGCGCACCGACTACATCGATCTGCTGCAGCTGCATGCCTTCGATGCGATGACGCCGGTGGAGGAAACCCTGTCCACGCTCGACGGCCTGGTCAGGGCCGGCAAGGTCCGTTACCTGGGCGCGTCGAACTACGCCGGCTGGCAGCTGATGAAGTCGCTGGCGGTGGCCGACATGCATGGCTGGAGCCGCTTCGTCGCCAATCAGACCTATTACTCGCTGGCCGGGCGCGATTACGAGTGGGAGCTGATGCCGCTGGGCCTGGACCAGGGCCTGGGCGCGGTGGTGTGGAGCCCGCTGGGCTGGGGCCGCCTGACCGGCCGCCTGCGCCGCGGCCAGCCGCTGCCCGCGCAGAGCCGGCTGCACGACACGGCCGCGTTCGCGCCGGCGATCGGCGATGAGCGCCTGTTCGCCATCGTCGATGTGCTCGACGCGATCGCCGCCGAGACCGGCCGCACGGTGCCGCAGGTGGCGATCAACTGGCTGCTGCAGCGTCCGACCGTGAGCAGCGTGCTGATCGGGGCGCGCACCGAAGACCAGCTGCGCGACAACCTGGGCGCGGTCGGCTGGTCGCTGACCGCCGAGCAGATCGCCCGCCTGGACACCGCTAGCGCGGTGGAGCCGCCGTATCCGTATTACCCGTACTGGCGCGGGCAGTTTGCCGAGCGCAGTCCGGTGGCGGTTGCCGCCGCCGCAACCACACCTGCGGCGATTTGACAAGCAGCCTGGGCGGAGTAGATTCGGGAAGGCGATGCTTCGTGAGCACGGAGCTGGCGGCTGCTTTGACCAACGCTCGTTTCCCTCGATTGACAAGGAGTTCGAAGATGGAACGCTCTCTTGCACGGTTATGCGCAGGCGCTCTCGCGCTTGCGAGTTTTGGCTGCGCCGCCACGGAACTGACCGTGGCCCGCTTCGAAGAAGGTGTGGTCCCTGTGCTGGTTTCGGTGAACAGCCAAGGCAAGATCACCCGGGTACAGGCTTCGCAGACCTTGAAGCCGTCGATGAACCGGCTGCTTCGCAAGAACCTCGATGAAGCCATCGTGGCGCCGGCGCTGCGCGACGACCATCCGGTCAACAGCCAGATGGTGCTGCGGATGAAACTGAATCTCACGCCGATGGAGGATGGCCGGTACGCCGCGAAGTTTGTGCCGGTGGATGGCAAGCAGGTGCCTTTCGGCGCCTGGTTCTGGCGACTCGATGGCGACCGCTATGCCTTGGTGGACGACTTCCGCGGCCCGTCCACGCCGCGCCAGGCCATGCCGCCGCAATTCAATCGCGAACTGCACAGCCCGCCGTCGCCGCCTCCGCAGCAGCCCTCTCAGCCGCCCGCGACTTCCGGTTCAAAGCGCGCTTGACCGGCAGGACAAGCCTGCCAATGTGACTGGCCGCCCACGGCATGACCTTCGTGGCTGACGACGGTCATCAAGACTCTGCACACTAGGGGGCGCTCCGAGAGGAGCGCCTTTTTCGTTTTCCGCACAGAGTCCACGATGAGCCAGCACGACGACGATTTGCCCGAGTCCTCTCCCTCCGATCCGCAGCGCCGCCGGCTGCTGGGCGGGCTTGCCGCCGCGGGCGCCGCGCTGGGGCTGGGCGGCGAGGCCGCCGCCAAGACCGCCGGCGTCGGAGCCGCGGCTTCGGCCAAGGCCGGCAGCCGCGCGGCCACGCCGGTCACCGATGCCCAGCTGCGCGAGCAGGTGCAGACCATCGTGGTGCTCTATGCGGAGAACCGCAGCTTCAACAACCTGTTCGCCGACTTCCCGGGACTGCAGCAGCCGTTGAAGGCGCTCGACCCGGCCAAGGCGGTGCAGAAGGACCGCGACGGCACGCCGCTCAAGACCCTGCCGCCGATCTGGGACGGCATGGTCCCCGATGCCCAGGTGGTCAATCACCGCAGCTATCAGATCAAGCAGGAGGACATCACCGGCCTGCCCAACGCGCCGTTCGCGCTGCGCACGCCGGCCGGCGAGCCGCTGCCGCACGGCGTGGTCACGCGCGACCTGGTGCACGAGTTCTACCGCAACCAGATGCAGATCAACGGCGGCAAGAACGATGGCTTCGTCGCCTGGGGCGACACCGGCGCGCTGCTGATGGGGCACTACGCCGACACGGCGGTGAACCTGCGCCTGTGGCGGCTGGCCCAGCAGTACACGCTGTGCGACAACTTCTTCATGGGCGCCTTCGGCGGCTCGTTCCTCAACCACCAGTACCTGGTCGCCGCGCAGCCGCCGTTCTATCCGAACGCCGACAAGAGTCCGGCCAAGCTGCACATCGCCAAGACCGCCGACGGCAAGCCCGACGGCAAGGCGCTGATCCCGGCCGAGAACAGCCCGGCCAGCGCGATGGACGGCGTGGCCAAGTTCACCTCGCGCCCGACGCTGACGCCGGACTACTGGGCGGTCAACACGATCGGGCCGCCGTACTCGCCGGGCTTCAACGTGGACAAGGCCAACCCCGCGCTGGCCGATGCCAGCAGCGCCAACACCTGCCCGCCACAGTCGCACAAGCACATCGGCGACATGCTGAGCGCCAAGGGCGTGGACTGGGCCTGGTACGCCGGTGCGTTTCAGGCGGCGCTGGACGGCATGGGCGACAGCAACGACGGCAGCTTCCCCAGCCATCCCAACTTCCAGGCCCATCACCAGCCGCTGAACTACTTCGCCTCGCTGGCACCGGGTAGCGCGGCGCGCAAGCAGCACCTGCGCGATGGCGGCCTGGGCGAGACCGCGGCGACCAACAAGTTCATCGCCGACGCGCAGGCCGGCAAGCTGCCGCCGGTGGCGTTCTACAAGCCGCAGGGCAATCTCAACATGCATGCCGGCTACTCGGACATCGAGGCCGGCGACCGGCACCTGGCGGCGATCGTGCACGCGCTGCAGAACAGCCCGCAGTGGAAGCAGATGGTCGTGGTGATCACCTTCGACGAGAACGGCGGCTGGTGGGACCACGTGGCGCCGCCCAAGGGCGATCGCTGGGGGCCTGGCACGCGCATCCCCGCGCTGGTGATCTCGCCCTTCGCCAAGCGCGGGCATGTGGACCACACGATCTACGACACCGGCTCGATCGCGCGCCTGATCACGCGCCGCTTCGGCCTGGAGAAGCTGCCGGGCCTGAAGCTGCGCGAGGACGCGATGGTCGCCGCCGGCGGCCCGCCGCCGGGCGATCTGACCGGCGCGCTGGATTTCAACCAGGCTTGAATCAGTCGTTGGCGGCCGCGGGCAGCGTTTGCGCCTGCTCGCGGGCGTCGAAGGCCTCGCGCGCCCGCTCGACATCGGGCAGGTGCTCGCGGGTCCAGGCGTGCAGCGCCTCGAACGGCGCCTTGAGCGTGCGGCCCAGTGCGGTGATGCGGTACTCCACCGCGATCGGCGAGGCGGTGACCACGCGGCGTTCGATGATGCCGTTGCGCTCCAGCCGGCGCAGGGTCTGGGTGAGCGCCTTCTGGGTGATGCCTTCCAGCGTGCGCTTGAGCATGTTGAAGCGCAGCGGCTGGCGGCAGAGGGCGGCCAGCACCAGCACCGACCACTTGTCGGCGATCTGGTCCAGCAGCAGGCGGCTGGGGCAATCGGCGGCGGAGAGCACCTGGGGCTGCGGTGCGTGCATGTGGTTTCCTCGGGGATACCTGGTCGCGTGAGGGTGCCTGATTGACACCTGGTATACGAAATATACCCTCTTGCGCCTTCCTTCCCCACGGAGTCGTCCATGTCCTCTGCTGCTGCGCAGGTGCTGTTCCGCCCTTTCCAGGTCAAGTCGCTGGCGCTGAAGAACCGCATCGTGATGGCGCCGATGACGCGCGCGTTCTCGCCTGAGGGCGTGCCTGGCCCCGACGTGGCGGCCTATTACCGGCGCCGCGCCGAACACGAGGTCGGCCTGATCCTGTCCGAAGGCACGGTCGTGGACCGGCCGGGCGCGCGCAACGACCCGGGCATCCCGGTTTTCCACGGGCAGGCGGCGCTGGCCGGCTGGCGTGCGGTGATCGACGGGGTGCACCAAGCCGGTGGCCGGATGGGCCCGCAGCTGTGGCACGTCGGCGCGGTGCAGAGCTTCCAGACGGCGTGGGAGCAGGACGGCGTCGAGAGCCCGTCGGGCCTGGAGGCGCCGGGCAAGCCGCGCGGCCGGGCGATGACCGAGGAGGACATCGCCGACACCATCGCCGCCTATGCGCGCGCGGCGGCCGACACCCAGGCCCTGGGCTTCGACACGCTGGAGATCCACGGCGCGCACGGCTATCTGCTCGACCAGTTCTTCTGGGCGCCGACCAATACGCGCGGCGATCGCTACGGCGGCGCCACGCTGGCCGAGCGTTCGCGTTTCGCCGTGGAGGTGGTGCAGGCCATGCGCGCGGCCGTGGGGCCCGACTTCCCGATCATCCTGCGCCTGAGCCAGTGGAAGCAGCAGGACTACAGCGCGCGCCTGGCCGACACACCCGAGGCGATGGCCGCCTGGCTGGTGCCGCTGGTGGAGGCCGGCGTGGACGTGCTGCATTGCTCGCAGCGGCGCTTCTGGGAGGCCGAATTCCCGGAGATCGACGGGGCCGAGGGGCTCAACTTCGCCGGCTGGGCGAAGAAGCTCACCGGCGCGGCGACGATCAGCGTGGGCTCGGTCGGCCTGTCGGGCGACTTCATGGGCGCCTTCGGCGGCGAGGGCTCCAGCGCGGTCGGCCTGGACCGGCTGGTGGCCCGCATGGAACGCGAGGAGTTCGACCTGATCGCCGTCGGCCGTGCGCTGCTCAGTGATGCGCGCTGGGCGGAGAAGATCCACCGCGGCGCCACCGACGAACTGCGCGACTTCGACGCCGCGGCGCTGGGCCGGCTGGACTGATCGCTCAGGCGGCGCCGGCCTGCAACGGGTCGGCGCCGCGCGCCAGCGCCAGCAGATGGCGCAAGGGCGGCGGGGTATGGGCCTGCGTGGGCATGGCCGCCAGCGCCAGCCGCGCCATCGGCACCGGGCCCTCGATGTCCAGGTAGCGCACGCCGGGCAGCTGCAGCTGGGCGGTGGATTCGGGCACCACCGACACGCCTAGCTCGGCCGCGACCAGGTTGACGATGGAGGACATCTGCGGCGCCTCCTGGGTGATGGCCACGCTGAAGCCGGCCTGGCGGCAGGCGGACAGGATCTCGTCGTACAGGCTGGTGCCGAAGCTGCGCGGGAACAGGATGAAGGGCTCGCCGGCCAGCACCGACAGCGGCGCGCTGCGCCGGGCCGCCAGCGGATGCGCGGCCGGCACGGCGATCTTCATCGGCTCGTCGGGGAAGCGGATCAGCGCCAGCTCCGGCGGGGTGGCCACGCTGTAGCGGATGAAGGCCGCATCCAGCCTACCCTGGGCCAGGCCATCGAGCAGGCCGGCGGTGTTGGTCTCCTCCAGCGCCAGTTCGACCGCGGGCCAGGCGCGGCGGTAGTCGCGGATCAGCTGCGGCACCACCGGATTGAACGCGGCCGAGGCGGTGAAGCCCAGCCGCAGGCGGCCGCTCTCGCCGCGCGCGGCCCGGCGCGCGCTGTCGGCGGCGCGCTCGACATCGACCAGCACGCGCCGCACCTCCAGCAGGAAGGCCTGACCGGCGTCGGTCAGCTGGGCGCCTTGCGGGGTGCGCACGAACAGCGGCGTGCCCAGCTCCTTCTCCAGCGCCTGGATCTGCTGGCTCAGCGGCGGCTGGCCGATGCCGACGCGCGCGGCGGCGCGGGTGAAGTTGGCTTCCTCGGCCACGGCCAGGAAGTAGCGCAGGTGTCGCAGCTCCATAGGATTCCATATGCGTGACGTATGGCGACTGCCTGCATCATATATTGGACGCATGGTTACCGCGGTCAGATACTGCCCTCCCCCTGCGCCAGCTTCGTTCGCCATGCCCCGCGCTTCCGCCTCCGCCCTGGACGCAGGTCCAGCGTCCGCCGACCTCGACACACCCCTGCCGCTGGGGCGCATCCGCCTGGCGCTGTTCCTGGCCGGGTTCGCCACCTTCTCGCTGCTCTACAGCGTGCAGCCGCTGCTGCCGGAGTTCGCCAGGAGCTTCGGGGTGAGCGCGGCCGCCAGCTCGCTGCCGCTGTCGCTGGCCACCGGTGGGCTGGCCGTGGCGATCTTCTGCGCCGGCGCGGTGTCGGAGAACCTGGGCCGGCGCGGGCTGATGTTCGCCTCCATCGCGCTGGCCGCGGTGCTCAACGGCGTGGCCGCCTTCCTGCCGCACTGGGAGTCGCTGGTGGTGGTGCGCATGCTCTCGGGCATCGCGCTGGGCGGCGTGCCGGCGGTGGCCATGGTCTACCTGGCCGAGGAACTGCCGGGCCACAAGCTGGGGGCGGCTACCGGCCTGTACGTGGCCGGCAACGCCTTCGGCGGGATGATGGGCCGGATCGGCATGAGCGTGCTGACCGACCACCTGGGCTGGCGCACGGCGCTGGCCACGCTCAGCGCGATCGACCTGCTGGTGGCGATCGGCTTCGTGCTGCTGTTGCCGCCCTCGCGCAACTTCGTGCGCAAGACCGGGGTGCGGCTGGGTTACCACGTGCAGGCCTGGGGCGGGCATCTGCGCGACCGCTATCTGCCGTGGCTGTTCGCGATCCCGTTCCTGCTGATGGGCACCTTCGTCAGCGTCTACAACTATGCGGGCTTCCGCCTGGGCGGGCCGGAGTTCGGCCTGAGCCAGAGCCAGATCGGCCTGATCTTCTCGGCCTATGTGTTCGGCATCGTCTCGTCCTCGGTGGCCGGATCGGCCTCGGATCGCTTCGGCCGCGGGCCTGTGGTGCTGGCCGGCACGGTCTGCGCGATCGTCGGGGTGGCGATGACGCTGTCGCATGTCCTGTGGCTGGTGATCTTCGGCATCGTGCTGCTGACCATCGGCTTCTTCATCGCCCACTCGGCCGCCAGCGCCTGGGTCGGCCGGCTGGGCAAGGCCAGCAAGAGCCACGCGGCCTCGCTGTATCTGCTGGCCTACTACATCGGCTCCAGCGTGATCGGCTCGGTCAGTGGCTGGTTCTGGCAGCACGGCGGCTGGAGCGCGCTGGTGATCTTCTGCCTGGCGCTGCAGGCGCTGGCGCTGCTGGCCGCGCAGGTGCTGCGCAAGGGCGCCGACGACAGCAGACCCTACGGACGCTTCGGGCCGCATCCGCCCAGAGGAGAATGAGCGATGAAAGTCGAACGCCTGGACCACCTGGTCCTGACCGTCGCCGACGTCGAGGCCAGCTGCGCCTTCTATGCGCGCGTGCTGGGCATGGAGGTGATCACCTTCGGCCAGGGCCGCAAGGCGCTGGCCTTCGGTCAGCAGAAGATCAATCTGCACCGGCATGGGCATGAGTTCGAACCCAAGGCGCGCCGGCCCACCCCGGGCTCGGGCGACCTGTGTCTGCTGATCGACACGCCGATCGAGCAGGCCCAGGCGCAGCTGCAGGCGCTGGGCGTGGTCATCGAGCAAGGCCCGGTCGCGCGCACGGGCGCCACCGGGCCGATCACCTCGCTGTACTTCCGCGATCCGGACGACAACCTGATCGAGATCAGCCGCCCGGCCTGACGCGCGCCGCGGCTTCAGTACGTCGAGTAGGTCGTGGTCAGGCTGATGTTCCGGTAGCCCCCGGTGCCGCCGACCAGGCGGATGAAGTAGCTGTCGGACACCGGCAGGGCGGTCTGCATGTTCTGCGTGGTGCCGGCGCGCACCGAACTGGCGTCGGCATCGCTGCCGTCGGCGCTGGGCGCCCGCGTCGCGCGCACATACATCTTCACCTGGCCGCTGCCGCCGAGCGTGCGGATCTGCAGGTTGCGCGCATTGACGGGCACGTCGATGCGGAACAGCTGCGTGCCGCCCTGCGCCGCGCTCAGGCCGCCGAGCACCTGTCCCTTGCCCAGCATCACGGCATTGGCTTCATCGCCACCGCCGGCCGCGCCCGAGGCGCGTGCGACGGCCTTGCTGGCGTCCAGGATGCCCGCACCGATGCGCAGGGTCGGCTTGATCGGGAACACGTTGGAGGTCTGCGTCAGGATTTCCCGGATCTGCTGGGGCGTGGGGATGGGCTTGCCGGCGCTATAGGCGGCACTGATGACCAGCGCGACGACGCCGGCGGTGTGCGGCGAGGCCATCGATGTGCCGGTGTAGCCCGCATAGGCCGGCTCGCCCGGCTCATGCGCGCCGCGGTTCAGGGTGGACCAGACGAAGCCGGCGCGGGGCTTGGTGCCGGTGTTCGGGTCGTCGTTGGTGTAACCGCCGCCGCCCGGCGCGGACAGGGTGATGCTGCTGCCGTAGTTGGAGTAGTACGCGCGCTTGCCGGTGATGCCGGTGGCGGCCACGTTGATCACGCCGGGGCAGCTGGCCGGGGTATAGGCACTGGCATCGCTGTTGTCGTTGCCGGCCGCCACGACCACCGTGGTGCCGCGCGCGATCGCGCCGCTGATCGCCGCGGCGGTGACGCCGTCGCTGGCGCAGCTGCCGTACCCGCCCAGGCTCATGTTGATCACCTCGGCCGGGTGCTGGTTGTCCGGCACGCCGTCGACATGACCGCCCGAGGCCCAGGTGATCGCATCGGCGATATCGGCGGTGGTGCCGCCGCAATGGCCCAGCGCGCGCACCGGCAGCACCTTGGCCTTGGGCGCCACGCCGATCATGCCCACGCCGTTGTTGGTCAGCTCGGCGACGGTGCCGGCGACGTGGGTGCCATGCCAGGAGCTGTCGGACTGCTCGTAGCTCTGCGCGCAGCCGCCGTTCTCGACCAGATACTTGTCTTCGCTGGTCCAGTCGCCCAGGTCCCAGCCGCCCGGGGCGCGACCGTCGGTGGCGCGGCCGGACATGTAGCCGCTGCTGATGAAGTCGTAGCCGGCGTCGGCAAGTGAGGTGTCCAGGTCGGGATGGGCGGTGATGCCGGTATCGATGACCGCCACCACCACACCCTCGCCGTCGCCGTACTGCCAGGCCGGGATCGCGTTGATGCCGCCCCAGTTGGGGAAGTTGACCGTGCTGCCGTCCGCTTCGGTGTACTCGGCGTGGCCGTCGGCCGCGCGCATGTGCCATTGCACGACCGCGCCGGGGTCGTTCGGCGCCTGGCCCGGCGGCAGGATCGCCTGGGCGGTCGCGCGGATCGGCTTCATCAGCAGGTTGGGCTCGACATGGGCGACCGAAGGGTCGGCGCGCAGGGTCTGCATCAGGCTGTTGAGCTGTTCCTGGCTGAGCGCGCGGGCCGGGCGCACCAGATCGGCGCCGGTGGCGATGCGGCGCACGCGGTTCAACGCCGGCGGTGCCTGGCGGAACTGGGCGCTCCACTGGCTGCGCACGGCGGTGGTGGCCATCGCCGATTTCAGCTTGGTGGCCGCGGCCGCGGCGCTGATGCGCTCGCTGCTGCCGCTGCGGTAGGTGATCAGCAGGCCGTCGTAGACCGCCAGGGGCTCGCTGGCGGCGCCGGTCTGCAGCGTGCCGAAGCGCGAGACCTGCGCCAGGGCGGGACACACCGCCGCGGCCAGCGAAATCGCCAGCACGCTGCGGCGGAAGGGAATGGACGTCGGATTCATCGTGGGACCTCGGGCAAGGAGCGGCCGCTACGTCGGCGACCGCTTCGGGGCGAAAGGAGAAGCGCGAAGGACTGCACCGCCCGGCGCGAAGCCAGGCGGAAGCACGGGGCGTTACAGGTCGATGCCGAAGCCGACGCCGGCGGAGGCGTCCTCGCCACTGAAGGCGCCGCCGATGCTGAAGGAGGCGCGCTCGCCGATCTGCCTGGCGTAGCCCACCGACAGCGCGGCCTGGCCGCTCTGCCAGCCGGCGCCGGCGGCGATGCGGCCGTTGGCGGTCCTGGCATTGGCCGCGTTGATGGCCATGTTCATCATCGCCGAGCCCATCGCCCCCATCCGGTCGATGCGCTTGTCCTGCGCGGCCAGCCGGTGGCCGAGATCGTTGGAGAGCTGGCTGAAGCGGTCATCGAGCGCAGTCAGCTTCTGATCGGTATAGGCATTGGCCGAGCTCAGCGTCCTGGTCGCGGTGGTGTCGGTGTAGGCGTGCGCGGTGGCCACGGCCTGCGCATCGCCCGCCTGCACCTGGCCGACATTGGCCGCATCGGTGGCGGCGGTGCCGGCCGCGACGTTGGTCACGCGGCGCTCCTGGCCGGCGCTGCCCACCGAGACGGTGTTGGCCTGGTCGGCGAGCGAACCTTGGCCCAGTGCCACCGCGCCGGTGGCGGTGGCCGAGGCGCCCTGGCCGATCGCCGTGCCGGACGCCGCGCCGACCGTGGCGCTCTCGCCGACCGCCACCGCATTGGTGGCGGCGGCCGCGATGACGGTATTGGCACCGACCGCGGTACTGCCATCGGCATTGACCTTGGCATTGCCGCCGATCGCGGTGTCGTTGGGCCCCGCCGCGTAGGCGCCGCCGCCGACGGCGGTGCCGTTCTGGCCGCCGCTGGCCGCGCCCGCGCCGATGGCCACGCCGTTGCTGCCGTCGGCCACGCTGGCGCCGTTCGCGTTGCCGCCACCGACCGCCACCCCGCCGGCGCCGCTGCCGGCCGCCGGTGCGGCCTCCAGCGAGGCCAGGCGCGTGGAGAGGCCGGAGAACGCGCCATCCAGCGCGGTCAACGCGTCGCCGACGTTGGTGAAGCTGGCGCCCTGCAGGCTGTAGCGCGGCAGCACGAAGCCGCCGGCCGCCGAATACGCCGCGCCGCCGCCCAGCGCCGCGGCCATCTGGCCCAGGCCGTCGACGGTCGCGCCGCCGGCCAGGGTCAGGGTGTCGGCCAGCGCGTGCAGCTGCGAGAGGTTCACCGCGTCGGTGTCCTCGGTGCCGGCGGCCACGTTGGCGAGCTGGCGCTCCGCGCCGGCCACGCCGATCGAGACGCTGTTGGCGCGATCGGCGAAGCTGCCGGCGCCCAGCGCGACGCTGTTCGCCCCGGTCACCGCGCTGTTGGTGCCCAGCGCCAGCGCGCCGTCGCCCAGTGCGCTGGCGCCCGAACCGAACGCCGCGGCGCCCAGGCCGGACGCGCTGGCGATGTAGCCCACCGCGGTGGCCTCATCGCCGTCGGCGAAGGTCTGCGCGCCGAGCGCGGTGGCGCTGGCGCTGGTGGAGATCGACTGCGCGCCCAGGGCGGTGGCGTACATCGCATCGGCGTGGCTGTCGAAACCCAGCGCCACGCCGTAGTCCGACAGCGCCCACGAGCCCGCGCCCACCGTCACCGCGCCCAGCCCGTTGGCCTGCGCGGACACGCTGGCGTTGCTGGCGCCGATGGCCACGCTCTGCTGGCCCTGCGCCATCGCGCCTTCGCCCAGCGCCGTGCCGCCATCGCCCGCGGCGGTGGTGCCGTAGCCGATGGCCACACCGGCGAACCCTTCGGCGAGGCCGTAGGTGCCGATGGCCACGGCGGCGTCATTGGTGGCCCGGCTCGCATAGCCCAGTGCCATGGACGCCGCCCCGGACGCGGCGCTCGAACTGCCGAATGCCGTCGCGTACTGCGCCTGCGCGCTGGCCGAACTGCCCACAGCCACCGCCCCCGCCTCGGCCGCCGTCGACGACCAGCCCAGGGCCGTGGCGTTGTCGCCGATCGCCTCCGCATAGGCGCCCAGCGAGACCGCGCCAAAGCCGGTGGCGCGCGCGCCGTCCGAATCGCCAAAGGCGCTGCCGAAGAAGCTGCCGCCGATGGCCACCGCCGACTGCCCGGTGGCCTGCGCCCCGTCGCCCATCGCGATGGCGGTGTTGCCGGCCGTGACGTTGTGGCCGATGGCGATGCCGTAGGCGTCGCTCACCGTGGCCCGGGCTCCGATCGCCACGCCGAAGTTCCCCGCGGCGTCGGCGCCGGCGCCGATGCCTACAGCG
Source organism: Pseudoxanthomonas sp. USHLN014 (assembly GCF_037153335.1). Lineage (NCBI taxonomy): Bacteria > Pseudomonadati > Pseudomonadota > Gammaproteobacteria > Lysobacterales > Lysobacteraceae > Pseudoxanthomonas > Pseudoxanthomonas sp. USHLN014. Next base: position 695,987 of record NZ_JBBCKO010000002.1, on the reverse strand, counting down.
CTGGTGCCGCCGGCGGCCGCGTTGTCGCTGCCGTCACCGGCGCCACTGGCGGCGAAGTAGTTGGGATCCACCGCCGCCGCCACGACGACCGCGTCATCGGCCTGCGGCGCGACGGTCTGGCTCGCCTGAGCGGTCGCCCCTGCGGGCGGGTCCACGGCCGCCGCCGGCATGGCGCCGGCCGGCAGCGCCAGCGCGAGCAGCAACGCGGCGGTCAACGGACTGCAAGACAGGGCAGGCAGGATGCGATGGGAGGACGTGCGCCCACGGCGCACGGACGACATGGCAAGGCTGGGCATGGCGATAGGTCCGGAGAAGGGAAGTCGCACCGGCTCCCCGCACGGCACGCGTGGAAGGATTTACCGACAGCCGCCGCGCGCGCTCAATGCCCGCAATCTCATGGCCGGCTCACGCTAGACTCACGGCCCATGGGGAGATCTGATCGCAGTCGGTTCTGGCGCCTGCCTTGGCGCCCGCCGCTGTGGCGTCAGGCGGTCGCCTGGCTGCGCAGGGTGCCGGCCTCCGATCCGATCGACCGCCGCAACGCACCGGCGCTGCAGGTGCTGCTGCTGTTTCTCGGCACCGAGATTCCGCTCAACAAGGCCTACCACCTGCTGACCGCGGCGCGGATCCAGATGGACGCCACGCAGCTGGCCGTGGACATCGGCACCGACGCGGCGATGACGCTGGCCGCGTGGATCGGCGTGTGGCTGATCCGGCGCGGCCAGGTCAAGCCGGCCACGGCGTTGTTCATCGGCGTGACCCTGTGCTCGGGCATCGCGGCCAACATCGCCTTCGGCTACCAGCTGCAGGCCTTCGATCCCTATCCGATGATGCTGCTGACGCTGGCGGCCCTGGTGATTGGGCGCTGGGCGCTGTGGGCGGTGTATGCGTGCATCCCGCTGATGTTCTGGCTGGGCATGGAGAGTCCGGAAGGCCAGGCGCCGAACGCCTCCGGCAACCCCTTCCAGAATCTGCCGTCGCTGGCGATGAGCTATTTCATGATCACCCTGGTGCTGGACCGCACCGTGGAGGCGCTGCGCGAAGGCCTGTTCAGCGCCCGGCGTTCGGCCGAGCGCCTGCGCGTGGAGATGCGCGAGCGCGAGCGCGTGCAGGCGCGGCTGCTGCACCTGCAGAAGATCGAGTCGGTCGGCCAGCTGGCCAGCGGCGTGTCGCACGATTTCAACAATATCCTCGGCGCGATCATCGGCTATACCGCCCAGCGCCATCGCCTGCACGAGCTGGACTACGACCCGGTCGTCGACGCGCAGGCGATGGGCGATGCGCTGGAGGGCGTGGAGCTGGCCGCGCAGCGCGGGGTGGCGATCAGCCGCAAGCTGCTGAGCTTCAGCCGGCGCGAGCTGGCCGTGCCGCGCGACTTCGACGTGGCCGATGCGCTGGGCGAGCTGCAGCCGATGTTGCGGCAGCTGTTCGGCGCGTCCGTGCAGGTGCGGCTGCGCACGCCGGATCTGCCCTGCGTGGTGCATCTGGATCGCGCGCAGTTCGACCTGGTGATGCTCAACTTCGCCGCCAATGCGCGCGATGCGATGCCCGAGGGCGGCACGTTCTCGATCGAGGTGAGCCTGGAGGAGCGGCAGGTGGTGCTGCGCCTGTCCGATACGGGCATCGGCATGAGCGCCGAGGTGATGCAGCAGGCCTTCGAGCCGTTCTTCACCACCAAGCCGGCGGGCCAGGGCACGGGCCTGGGCCTGGCGGTGGCGCAGGAGCTGACCCAGCAGGGCGGCGGCAGCCTGTGGGTAGACAGCGCGCCCGGTCAGGGCACGCGCTTCACCCTGCGCCTGCCGCAGGTCGCCGCGCCGCTTAGTCCGCCTGCGGATTGAACAGGTAGCCGGCGCCGCGCACGGCGGTCAGCGGCAGCGCCAGGCCGGCGCGGTCCTGCACCTTCTGGCGCAGGCGATGCAGCAGCGCATCGAGGCGATGCGGATCGATCTCCAGCCCCAGCTCGCCGCCGAGCGTGGCCAGCAGCGACGTGCGCGAGACCAGCTTGCCGCGCGTGCGCCACAGGCACAGCAGCACGCGGCGCTCGGACTGGGTCAGCGCCACGGCCTTGCCCTGCGGCGAGAACAGGCACCAGCCATCGTCCTGCAGCTGCCACGCCGGCACCTCGTGCGCCGCCGCGGCCGCGGGCCGCGACAGCCGCCGCGCGACGCTGAACAAGGTCGCGGCCAGCATCTCGATCTCCACCGGCTTGGTCAGGTAGGCATCGGCGCCCTGGCTGAGGCCACGCACCATGTCCGGCGAGGTATCGCGCCCGCTGAGGATCACGATGCCCATGCCCGGACGCCCGGCCTGCAGCTGGCGCGTGAGGGTGAAGCCATCGCCATCGGGCAGGCCGATGTCGAGCACGATCAGGTCGAAGCTGGCCTGCGCCAGCGCCGCCTCCAGCTGCGCCACCGTGCGCATCGGCGCCACGTCGAAGCCATGGCGCGCCAGCCCCGGCAGCAGCACGCGCTCGCGCAGCACGTCGTCGTCCTCGAGCAGCGCCAGGCGCAGCGGGGCGGGCACAGGACCGGGGGACGATGGCACGGGCGAACTCACGTGGACGGCGCGGACTCGATGCAGGGACGGTGATCGGATGGCACAAGGCCCAAGGCGCCGTGCGCCCCGCATCCTGCGGGTCGGCCGAAGTATCCCGGATGGACCGGGCGGCGGCAATTCGCCGCATCGCGGTCGCGACGGGACGCCGCCATGCGCCGGACGTCCTTGCGTTGTCTTCCGGGACACCCAAGATAGGACGCATGTCCTCGCCTGCGCATCCGCCGTCATGAGCGCCCTGCCCGACACCCTGCACCGCCGCGCATGGCGGGCCTGGTCGCGTGCGAAGGTCACGACGGCGCGCCTGCGCGCGCGTGTCGGGAAGTCGATCGCCAACCGGTGCCCGGAACGCGCATGAGCACGCCACAGGACCTGCAGCAGTTCATCGCGCGTCACGAGCGTCTGTTCGTGCTGACCGGCGCGGGCTGCAGCACCGATTCGGGCATTCCCGATTACCGCGACCGCGACGGCGCGTGGAAGCGGCCGCAGCCGGTGACCTATCAGGCCTTCATGGGCGAGCTGGCCACGCGCCAGCGCTACTGGGCGCGCAGCTTGGTCGGCTGGCCGCGCTTCGGCGCCGCGCGGCCCAACGGCGTGCACCGTGCGCTGACGGCGCTGGAGGCGCGCGGGCAGCTCTCGCTGCTGCTGACCCAGAACGTGGATCGCCTGCACCAGGCCGCCGGCAGCCGCCAGGTGATCGATCTGCATGGGCGGCTGGATGTGGTGCGCTGCATGGGCTGCGAGCGACGCACGCCGCGCGAGGACTTCCAGGCCGAGCTGGTCGCGCGCAATCCAGGCTGGGACCGGCATCACGCCGGCATCGCGCCCGATGGCGATGCGGATCTGGAGGGCGTGGACTTCGCGGCGTTCGACATCCCGGCCTGCGCGCACTGCGGCGGAGTGCTGAAGCCGGACGTGGTGTTCTTCGGCGAGAACGTGCCGCGCGAGCGCGTGGCCGCCGCGCGCGAGGCGCTGGAACGCAGCGATGCGCTGCTGGTGGTGGGCTCTTCGCTGATGGTGTATTCGGGCCTGCGCTTCGTGCAGTGGGCGCATGCGGCCGGCCTGCCGGTGGCCGCGCTCAACCACGGCCGCACGCGCGCCGACGAGTTGCTCACGCTGAAGGTGCAGCACGACTGCGCGCAGGCGCTGGCCTTTCTCGAGGACGGTGTGACGGCCTGAGCGTCGTGCGCGCGACAGGCTGATCCAGCGGTGCGCTTGCGGGGTGCTAACGCCGCGCGTTGCAATGTGTGCTCTCCCCCCGTTGTAAGGCCACACTTCGTGAGCACGCTGTTTTCGCCCCTGTCCCTGGGGCCGCTGTCGCTGGACAACCGCATCGTCATCGCGCCGATGTGCCAGTACTCCTGTGATGATGACAATGGTCAGGCCAATGCCTGGCACGCCATGCATCTGGGCCATCTGGCGCAGTCCGGCGCCGGCCTGCTGATTCTGGAAGCCACCGCGGTCGAGGCACGTGGACGCATTTCCTGGGCCGATCTGGGCCTGTGGGACGACGCCACCGAGCAGGCCCTGCGCCCCGTGGTGGAAGGCATCCGGCGCTGGTCGCCGATCCGGCTCGGCATCCAGCTGGCCCACGCCGGACGCAAGGGCTCCACCCACAAGCCGTGGGAGCACGATGGCGCGGCCATCGCGCCGGACGCGCCGCACGGCTGGCAGACCGTCTCCTCCACCGATCGTCCGTACGCGGAAGGCGATCCGGCGCCGCAGCGCCTGGACGAGGCCGGCATCGAGACGATCGTGCAGGCCTTCGTCGACAGCGCGCAGCGCGCGCACCGGCTGGGCTTCGACCTGATCGAGCTGCACGGCGCGCACGGCTACCTGCTGCACCAGTTCCTTTCGCCGCTGAGCAACGATCGCACCGATGCCTATGGCGGCTCGCTGGAGAACCGCCTGCGCCTGCCGCTGCAGGTGTTCGACGCGGTGCGCGCGGCGGTGCCGGACAGCATGGCGGTCGGCATGCGCATCTCGGCCAGCGATTGGGTCGAAGGCGGCTGGGACGTGACGCAGAGCATCGCCCTGGCGCAGGCGCTGGAAGCGCGTGGCTGCAGCTATCTGCACGTGTCCAGCGGTGGCTTGGATCCGCGCCAGCAGATCCCGGTGGAACCCGGCTATCAGGTGCCGTTCGCCCGCGACATCAAGGCGGCGCTGTCCACCATGCCGGTGGTCGCGGTCGGCCTGATCACCGAGCCGGCGCACGCCGAGCGCATCGTGGCCGAAGGCAAGGCCGATGCGGTAGCCATCGCCCGCGCCGCGCTGTACGACCCGCGCTGGCCCTGGCACGCGGCGGTGGCGCTGGGCGCGACCCTGCCGATCGCCTCGCAGTACCTGCGCAGCGAACCGCGCGAGGCGCGCGGCGTGTTCAAGCCGCGCTAAGGCAATGCCGATACGCGCGTTGGTTACGCCAACGCGCGTGGCGAAGACAGGTACTGATCGCGAATGGCCTTCGCCGACCAATAGGTCAGCGCGGCCACCAGCCCGGTGGGGTTGTAGCCCAGCCCCTGCGGGAAGGCCGACGCACCGGGGACGAAGACGTTGTGCACGTCCCAGCTCTGCAGATACCGGTTGAGCACGCTGGTGGCCGGGTCGGTGCCCATGATCGCGCCGCCGTTCAGATGCGTGGTCTGGTAGCTGGTGGTATCGAAGTGATCGCCGAAGTCACGCACCAGCTTGCGGGTGGAGGCCGGGCCCATGGCCTTGGCGATGCCGTCGAGCTTGTCGGCCATGAAGCGCGCCATGCGCGTGTCGTTCTCCTGCCAGTCGAAGGTCATGCGCAGCAGGGGCAGGCCGTGGACGTCGGTATAGGTCGGGTCCAGGCTGAGGTAGTTGCTGCGATAGCTCATGTGCGCGCCGTGCGCGTCCATCGACACGGTGTGGGTGTAGTGCTCGGCCACCGCGCGCTTCCACGCCTGGCCCCAGCCCGGCGTGCCCGCCGGCAGCGCAATGCCGCTGATCGGCTTGACCCCGGCCTGGTTGACCCACATCGGTGAGCCGCCGACGAAGCCGGCGGCCGCGTGGTCGAAGTGATCGGCGTTGAAGTCGTCGATCGCCACGCCGTTGCCGCCGGCGCCGATGAACTCGTTGCTGTGCACGTCCCGGCCGAAGAACGCCTTGACCGTGGCCATGTTCTGGTAGGCGAAGTTGCGGCCGACCACGCCGGTGTTGCTGGCCGGGTCGTAGGGCGTGCCGATGCCCGAGAGCAGCAGCAGGCGCACGTTGTGGAACTGGAAGGCCGAGACGATCACCAGGTCGGCGGGCTGGAACACCTCGCGCCCCTGCGCATCGACGTAGGTCACCCCGGTGGCGCTCTTGCGATCGGGCGCCAGCTCCACCCTGGTCACCTCGCAATGCGTGCGCAGCTCGAACAGCGGCTGCTGGCGCAGCGCTGGCCAGACGTTGACGTTGGGCGAGGCCTTGGAATAGTTGTAGCAGGCATAGCCGCTGCAATAGCCGCAGAAGTTGCACGTGCCCATCTGGCAACCGTAGGGGTTGGTATAGGGGCCGGACGCATTGGCCGAGGGCATGTCGTAGGGGTGGTAGCCCAGCCCGGCGGCGGCCGAGAAAAAGCGCTGCGCCGAGACGGTGCGCTTCTGCGCCGGCAGCGGGAACGGCGCCGACCGGTCCGGCGCCAGCGGGTTGCCGCCCTTGTCCCGCCCTACCACTTCGCCCTGCACGCTCCAGGCGCTGCCGGAGGTGCCGAACACCTTCTCGGCGAAGTCGAAGTGCGGCTCCAGCTCCTCGTAGCTCACGCCGAAGTCCTGGATGGTCATGCCCTCGGGGATGAAGCGCTTGCCGTAGCGCTGCTCGTAATGGCTGCGCAGCTTCAGCTCCACCGGGTCGACGCGGAAATGCACGCCGGACCAGTGCAGGCCGGCGCCGCCGACGCCATCGCCAGGCAGGAAGGCGCCGAGCTGCCGATACGGCAGCGCGGTATCCGCCTCGGTATGGCGGATCGTGACGGTGCTGCGCGACAGATCCTGGAACAGCTTCTTGCGCACGCTGTAGGTCAGCTCGTCCAGCGTGCCCGGATAGGTGCCGTCGGGCTGGGTGTCGCGCGCGGCGCCGCGTTCCAGCGCGACCACGCGCAGGCCGGCCTCGGTCAGCTCGCGCGCCATGATCGACCCGGCCCAGCCGAAGCCCACCACCACCACATCGGTCTTCTTCATCGTGGTCGCCATGGCTCAGCCCCGCACCCCGTCGATGGACACCGGCGGCAGCGGATAGGCCACGTCGCGCTCGACCCAGTCCATGAAGTCCGCGCGCGCGCCGGGGAAGCCGATCAGCTTCCAGCCCACCAGGTCGCGGTTGCCGCCGTGGCGCGGATCGCAGAAGAACCCCTCGCGCGCGTTGGCCAGCAGCAGGCCGAACAGCGCCTTGGGCGGCACCTGCGCCAGCGCCAGCGCGCCGGCTTCCAGCTGCTGCAGCACGCCGTCTTGAGCCGCGGCGTCGAGTTCGGCGAAAGCCTTGCCGTGCGCGGCATGGCAGGCCTGGTCCAGATCGGCCAGGCCCAGCCGGTAGAGCTCGCGCGGCGCCAGCCGAAGCTGATACCCCAGCGTGGCCGGCGCATCGGGCTGGAACGGTCCCTGCATGAACCACAGCCGCCCCGCCGCCCAGGGCGTGCCCATCTGGCGGTCGATGTATTCGGGCACGCCGGCCTCCAGCGCGCCCGGGTCCTGGGCGTCGCCAGGGATCAGGCGGGCCACGACGGCCTGCAGGCAGGCCCACTCGGCCGCGCTGAAATACGTGGGTTGATAAGGCGCTGGATCGGCGGCGCTGGCGCCTTCATGCCGGCCGGCCTCGCCCTGCTGGCCGTCGCACGCGCCAAGGGCGACCGCGGCCGGGGCCACGGCCAGCGACAGGCGCAGGAAGGCGCGGCGGGTCGTCGCGGTCGGCGCATCGGCTTGGGGCGTCTGGGGAGACTTGCTCATGCGGGTCACCAAGGGGCAGCGGCGCGCATCAATCGCGCGTGGAAGTCGGGTCGTGGGGTTTGGCGCGCTCGGCGCGCTCGCGCTCGAGCTGGGCGCGGACCTTGCGCACCTGGGCGGCGCTGACCGGGTCGGCGCGATTGCCCCAGCCCGCGCGCACGAAGCTGGCCAGCTGCGCGACCTGCGCATCGTCCAGCCGCCAGGCGAAGCCGGGCATGCCCAGGTCCGAAGGCGCCGCCGGCGTGGCCGGCATCCTGCTGCCGTCCAGGATCAGGCGCAGCAGCGAGGTCGGCGCGGGCGCCAGCACGGTGGGGTTGCCGGCGATCGACGGGAAGGTGCGCGTATCGCCGGCGCCGTCGCTGCGGTGGCAGCCGGCGCAGTTGTCCAGGTACAGCGCCGCGCCGGGCGTGGCGTCCTGGCCCTGCGCCAGGGCCGCGGCGGTGGCCGGGTCGGCACGGAAGCCGGGATGCGCCGGGTCCTGCGCCGGCAGGCTCTTGAGGTAGGCCGCGATGGCGTGCAGATCGTCCGCGCGCAGGTACTGCATGCTGTGGACGGTGACATCGCCCATCGGGCTGCCGACGGTGCCCGCATGCGGATTGCGGCCGGTGCGCAGGGAATCGACGATGTCCTGCTCGGACCAGCCGCCCAGCCCGCTGCCCACATCGCCACGCAGGTTGATGGCGGTCCAGCCATCGATCACCTGGCCGCCGCTCAGGTAGGCCTTGCCCGAGGCGTCCAGGGCTTCTTCCTGCATGGTCAGCGCGCGCGGGGTGTGGCAGCTGCCGCAGTGGCCCAGGCCTTCGACCAGATAGGCGCCCCGGGCGAGCCGGGCGTCGGCCAGCGCCGGCTTGGCCGCCAGCGCGTCGGGTGAGGGCGCGAACATGCGCCGCCACAGCGCCAGCGGCCAGCGCAGGCTGAGCGGCCAGGCGATGCCGGTGGGCTGGTTGTGGCGTTCGACCGGCTTTACGCCCTGCATGAAATAGACATAAAGCGCGCGCGCATCGTCGTCGCTGATGCGCGCATAGGACGGATACGGCATGGCCGGATAGAGCGTGCCGCCGTCGGCGCGGATGCCGTGCCGCAGCGCGCGGTCGAACTGGTCCAGCGAGTAGCGGCCGATGCCGGTATCCGGATCCGGCGTGATGTTGGTGCTGTAGATGGTTCCGATCGGCGAGGCGATCGGCAGGCCGCCGGCGAACGGCGCGCCGCCCGGTGCGGTATGGCAGGCGGTGCAGTCGCCGGCCGCGGCCAGGTAGCGGCCCTGCTCCAGCAGCGCGGCGGCCTGCCCTGGCGCGACCGGGGCGATGGCGCGGGTCCGCGTGGGCAGCAGCGCGATGGCGAACGCCGACAGGAACAGGATCGCCGCCGCCAGCGCGGCGATGAACAGACGCTTCTTCCGCATCATGCCGCCGCCGGCACCGGCGCGTCGGCGTCGATCAGGCCCTCGTGCCTGAGCTCATCCCATAGCGCCTGCGGCACCGCGACCGCCATCGAGGCGACGTTGGCCTGCACCTGCGCCGGCGTGCGTGCGCCGGGGATCACCGCCGACACCACCGCCGGCGCGTTGGCGAACTGCAGCGCCACCGTGCGCAGGTCCACGCCGTGGCGATCGCACACCGCCTGCACCCTGGCGCGCTTGGCCGGTGCCCAGTCCGGCACCTTGCCGTCGTAGAGATAGCGATCGCGCCCGGCCAGATAGCCGGCCAGCAGCGGCGCCCCGACCACCACCGACGCGCCGTGCGCGGCGATCTTCGGAAAGGTCTCGTGCAGGGTCTTGGCGTGATCCAGCAGCGAGTACTGGCAGGCCAGCAGGAAGATGTCCGGGTCGGCCTGCTCGATCGCGCGCAGCGCCGGCTCGGGCCGGTTGACGCCGAAGCCCCAGGCCTTGATCAGGCCTTCCTCGCGCATGCGGGTCAGCTCGGGCATCGCGCCCTTGGCGGCCTCGGCGAAGCGCTGCTCCCAGGGCATGCCTAGGTCTTCCTCGTTGTCCGGCGACAGGTCGTGGATGAACACCACGTCCAGCTGCGCCACGCCCAGCCGGTTGAGGCTGTCCTCCACCGAGCGCCGCGTACCGGCGGCCGAGTAGTCGTAGCGGTAGCGGAAGGGCGCGGGCGACTGCCACATCGTCTCCTGCAGCGGACCGGCGGTGGCGGTGAGCAGCCGCCCGACCTTGGTGGAGAGCACGTACTGATCGGCCGGATGGGTGTGCAGATGGTGGCCGAAGCGGCGCTCGCTCAGCCCCAGCCCATACCAGGGCGAGGTGTCGAAGTAACGCACGCCCGCCGCCCAGGCCGCGGCCAGGGTCTGTTCGCTCTGCGCGTCGGTGGCCGGGGCGAAGCCGTTGCCGATCGCCACGCCGCCCAGGCCCAGGCGCGAGCTCGGCCGGAACCGTCCGCTGCGCGGCGCATTGGACGGCAGCGGGGCGCCGGTGCCGCGCCCCTTGGTCGGCAGCACGCTGCCCGGCCCCGGCGCGGTCGACTGGGCCAGCAGCGGGCTGGCCGCCAGGGCGGCGGTCCCGGCGGCGGCGGCGGTCAGGAAACGGCGGCGATGCAGCATGGTGTGCTCCAGTGGCGAAAGGGGAACATCGGCGGCGCAGGCCCTCATGGCGCACCCGCCGCGCTGAGCGGACCGGCCGGATCGGTCGGCAGGCGCACCAGCAGATACGGCGGCTGACGCAGATCCTTGCCGCCGTTGAAGCTCGGCAGGCGGTCCCACTGGCCCAGGGTCACGTACACGTCCCGATCGGTGGCCGCGATGCCGTCGGGCCAGACGATGCGCGGATCGCGGCCGACCACGTCGAAGTGCCCATCCGGCCAGCGCCGCACGATCGCGTCGTGCTCGCTGTCGGTGATGTACAGCCGGCCCTGCGCATCGCTGTCCATGCCATCGGCGAAGCCCTTCTCGCCCAGGTCGCGCACCGCGGCGGCGAGCGTGGCCTCGTCGTTGTCGAAGTTGGCCAGCACGTCGGTGGAGATGCTGTAGAGGCGCCGGCTGCTCAGCGGCGCGAAGTAGAGCGTGCCGTTGTCGGGGCTCAGCGCGACGGCATCCACGCCGCCCACCGGGAAGGTCGGCGACCTGGCGCTGTAGCGCATGGGCTTGCCGTCCAGGGTGGCGACGAAGCCCGGGTCGGGCTGCGTGGAGGGGTGATGGGCCAGCACGCGGCGCTGGCGCCCGCTGGCCAGGTCCACCACCACCAGCGCCGGCGAGATGCCGAAGGAGGAATCGCTGACGTAGGCCGTGCCCTTGGCGCCGTGGCTCAGGTCCACGCGCAGGTCGTTCATGTGGCTGTCCTGCAGCAGCGTCGGCGCCTTGAGCACCACCGAGGCGAGCACCCGCCCGCTGGCCGGGTCGAACCCCACCACCTTGGCCGCGCCGTCAGGGATGCCCGGCACGCCGGCGCGCTTGCCGTCGTCGATCACCCACAGGTTGCCCTTGGCATCGGTGGTCATGCCGTGCACCGAGACCAGCCGCTGCGCGTCCGGCGCCTGCGAGGGCAGGCTCATGGCCGCAGTGGGAAACGGCACCAGCCGCCCCTGCACCAGCTCGCCCAGCGTCATGCCGGCGTGGTTCTCGGCGTGGCGCGGGAAGCCGACGAACACCCGTCCTGACGGCGTCACCGCGATGCCCGAGGGGCCGGGTCCGTCGAAGCGGGCCACCACCTCCAGCTGGCCGACCGGCAGGGCGGCCGGGTCGTGCGCCTCGCCGGCCCGGGCCAGCAGCGGGGACAGCAGGCAGGCCAGCGCAAGCGCGGCGCGCAAGGGGGTCATGTCAGGTCTCCGGTCGGGCGCGGCGGCGCGTCGGTGCTGGCGCGCGCCACGATGGAAAAGCCGGTGTCGATCACGCGCGCCTGCGGCGTGACGCCGGCCAGACGTTCGAGCAGCAGCGTGGCCACGGTGTGGCCCATGCCGCGCCGGTCCACGGCCACCGAGGACAGCGCCGGCACCACGGCCGCGGCGATCGGCGCATCGTTGAAGCCCATCAGCGCCAGGTCCTGCGGCACGCGCAGGCCCCGGCGCTGGGCTTCGAACAGGGCGCCGGCGGCCAGGTCGTCGTTGGCCAGGAACACCGCCTGGACCTGCGGATGGCGCCGCAGCAGCTCGGCCAGCAGCCGGCCGCCGCCGGCGATGGATGAGGGGCCCTGGCCATCGAGGATGTAGTCGTCGCGCAGCCCGCGCGCCGCCAGCGCCTCGGCGAAGGCCTGCGCACGGCGCGCGGCGCGCAGGTCGTGCTCGGCGCCGGTGCTGACGATGGCGATGTGGCGGAACCCGCGGTCGGCGAACCAGTCGGCCACCGCCCGGCCCACCGCCCGATGCGAGAAGCCCACCATCAGGTCGATCGGCTCGCCGTCCAGGTCCATGAATTCCACCAGCGGCCGGGTACGCGCCAGCGCCTGCAGCCGCGCGCGCAGGGCCGGCGTGTGGTCGACGCCGGCCAGCAGCAGCCCGGCCGGCGCCCAGCCCAGCAGGCCCTCGACCAGGCGCGCCTCGCGGTCCTGGCGGTACTCGGTGGTGCCCAGCAGGACCTGGTAGCCCTGTTCGTCCAGGACGGCGTTGACCCCGTCCAGGAACGGCACGTACACCGGATGGGCCAGGGTGGGCACCACCACCGGCACGATCCTGCTGTGGCCGGCGGCCATGCTGCTGGCGGCGTGGTTGGCGACGTAGCCCAGCTCGGCCACGGCCTGTTCGATGCGCGCGCGCAGGGCGGCCGAGACCGCGGCCGGCTCGCGCAGCGCACGCGAGACCGTGATCGCCGCCACGCCGGCCCGCGCGGCCACGTCCTTGAGGGTCACCGGCCGCTTGCCGACGCGTCCGCCGCTCACGCGGCCCCCCGCGACGCGAGGGCGCAGCGCGGGCCGAAGCCGGCACAGCCTGGGGTGAACGGGGGGGCGGACATGGCGAGCGAAGCGCGGATGGTTGCGCAACCATACCAGCCCGGGGCGCGATCACCGCATGAAAACGCGCACGAGCCCGTCAGGCGGTGCCGCACCCGGGCGCGCTTCGCGCCTCCCATACCCGCGTGGGCCGACACTGGTCCCCCCTTTCCCCCGAAGCGACCCCCACGATGGACATCGGATTCCTGGGCCTGGGCACGATGGGCGCGCCGATGGCGCGCAATCTGCTCAAGGCCGGCCACAGCCTGCGCGTCTGGAACCGCGGCGCCGCGCCGCGCGAGGCCCTGGCCGGCGAAGGCGCCCACGCCTGCGACACGCCGCGCCAGGCCGCCGCACCGGTGCTGATCTCGATGCTGGCCCACGACCAGGCGGTGCGCGAGAGCGTGCTGGACAGCGGCCTGCTCGACGCCCTGCCCGAGGGCGCGATCCACGTGAACATGGCCACCGTCTCGGTCGCCTTCGCACGCGAACTGGCCGATGCGCATGCCGCGCGCGGGGTGGCCTACGTGGCCGCGCCGGTGCTGGGCCGCGTGGACGTGGCGCAGGCCGGCAAGCTCAACATCCTGGCCGGCGGCGAGCCCGCGGACATCGCCCGGGTGCAGCCGCTGCTGGATGTGCTGGGCGCGAAGACCTGGCACTTCGGCGCCCGGCCCGAGCAGGCCAATGCGGTCAAGCTGGCGGCCAACTTCTGCCTGGCCAGCGCCATCGGCACCATGGCCGAGGCCGGCGCACTGGTGCGCGGGCACGACGTGGCGCCGGCGGATTTCCTGACCATGCTCACCTCCACCGTGTTCGCCGCGCCCGCCTACCAGGGCTATGGCGGGCTGATCGCGCGCCAGCAGTATTCGCCGGCCGGCTTCAAGATGACCCTGGGCCTGAAGGACGTGCGCCTGGCCCTGGCCGCCGGCGAGGCGAAGCATGTGCCCATGCCCATCGCCAGCACCCTGCGCGACGGCCTGCTCGAAGGCATCGCCCAGGGCGATGGCGACCTGGACTGGTCGGCGCTGGCCAAGGTCTCCGCCCGCCGCGCCGGGCAGGCCTAGGCGCGCGCGGCGGACCTGCGTCGCGGATCGCCGCGGCGCGGCTTGAGCCGCGCGGCGCGCTGCGACTAAGGTGCGCAGGCTCGGCACGACGGCGCGTTCAACGGAAGGACACATGCACGCATCCAGGGACATCCACCACCGGCACGGCCCATGGCCGCGATGAGGGCCTCGGCACCGGTGCAGGCGCAGTCCTCCGAGGTGATCGGCCCGGAACATCCCGAGCACCCCGAACACCGCCTCTACACCCAGATCGCGCGCGGCGTGCACCGGCTCGATGCCGAGGCCGGGCGCACGCCGGATGCGGCCAGCGCGCGCATGATCGCCCGGCTGATGCCGCTGGCGCGCGAGCAGGGCTTCAGGCGCGTGGACCACGTGGTGCTGAGCCGCCACATCGGCCTGGTCGAACAGGGCGAGCACGTGTTCCTGGTGCAGGGCCGGCTGGACGATCCCGGCCACAAGCGCGCCTTCATCACCACCGACGAGGCCACCGCCACGCCCGTGGCCGATTCGCTGCGCCGGCTGGACGAGGCCAACGCGCGCCGGCGGCGCCAGCGCCGCAGCCGCGGCGAAGACGGCACCGACTGAAACCGTCGCCGCCGCGGTGGGCCTGTGCGTAAGATGCCCGCCCTATGCCCCGCGACCACATCCTCACCCTCTCCTGCCCGGACCGCACCGGCATCGTCTACCGCGTGAGCGGCCTGCTGTTCGACGCCGGCTGCAACATCCTCGATGCGCAGCAGTTCGGCGATGCCGACAGCGGACGCTTCTTCCTGCGCGTGCACTTCGACCGGCCCGAGGCGCTGGAGCCCGAGGCGCTGCGCGCGCGGCTGGCCGAACTGGGCGCGGCCTTCGACATGGACTGGCAACTGCACGACGCGCAGGCCCGCGCGCGCCTGCTGGTGCTGGTGAGCAAGCACGGCCACTGCCTCAACGACCTGCTGTTCCGCGCGCACAGCCGCCAGCTGAAGGTGGACATCGCCGCGGTGGCCTCCAACCACGAGGACTTCGCCCCGCTGGCGGCGTCCTATGACGTGCCGTTCCACTACCTGCCGGTCGATGCGGCCACGCGCGCCACACAGGAGCGCGCGATCCTGGACCTGGTCGAACGCGAGCGCATCGACCTGGTGGTGCTGGCGCGCTACATGCAGATCCTCTCGCCGGCGCTGTGCGCGGCGCTGGCCGGACGCGCGATCAACATCCACCACAGCTTCCTGCCCAGCTTCAAGGGCGCCCAGCCGTATCACCAGGCGCACGCGCGCGGGGTCAAGATCATCGGCGCCACCGCGCACTACGTCACCCCGGACCTGGACGAGGGCCCGATCATCGAGCAGGACGTGGCGCGCGTGGACCATGCCATGACGCCGCGCGAGCTGGTGCGCCTGGGCAGCGATACCGAATCGCTGGTGCTGGCGCGCGCGGTGCGCCGCCATGTCGAGCACCGCATCCTGCTCAACGGCCACCGCACCGTGGTGTTCCGCTGATGGGCGCGTGGCTGCTGCTGATCCTGATCGCGCTGGCGGCGGGTTTCGTGATCGCGCTGGTCGCGGTGGGCATCAAGCTGCTGCTGGAGAAGCGCAAGCGCTGAGGCTTCCAGCTTTCTGGGACAAACTTCTCTCCCGCTCACCTCGCGCCCTCCTCGTAGAGCGGAGCTTGCTCCGCTGCCCTTCGTTCGGTTCGTAGAGAAGGCCCCAGCGGAGCAAGCTCCGCTCTACAGGTGGCAACAACCACCACCACAAGCCGGTACGCTTGCGCTTCTGCTTCGATCCGGGAGGGTGCGATGAGCGATCCGATCTATCACGTGGTGGGCAGCTATGTGTCGCCCTACGTGCGCAAGGTGCTGGTGGTGATGGCGCTCAAGGGCCTGCGCTACACCATCGACCCGATCGCCCCGTTCGTCGGCGGCGACGCCTTCCAGCGCATCAGCCCGCTGCGCCGCATCCCGGTGCTGATCGACGGCGCGCGCGTGATCAACGACTCCAGCGTGATCTGCCAGTACCTGGAGGATCGCCACCCCAGCCCCTCGGTGTACCCGGCCGACATCGGCGAACGCGCGCAGGCGCGCTGGCTGGAGGAGTACGCCGATGCCCGCCTGGGCGAGGTGATCGTCGCCGACCTGTTCTATCAGCGCGGGCCCAAGCGCTTCCTGTTCAAGGAGCCGGTGGACGAGGCGCGTTTCAACCACGCCCGCGACGTGGCCCTGCCCGCCAGCCTGGACTGGCTGGAGGCGCAGATGCCGCAGGACGGCTTCCTGCTCGGCGCGCTGTCGATCGCCGACATCGCCATCGCCGCGTTCTTCCGCAACGCGGCGATGGTGCGCGTGGAAGTGGACGCCGCTCGGTGGCCGCGCACCGCGGCCTGGCTGCGGCGGGTGCTGACGCTGCCGGAGTTCGCGCGCCTGGCCGGCATCGAGGACACCATCGCCCGCACGCCCTTGAGCGAGCAGCGCGCACTGCTGCGTTCGCTCGGCGAACCGCTCAGCGAGGCCACGCTGGGCACCGAGGTGGCGCGCAAGGGCGTGATGCGGCTGGACTAGGCCCGTCCGGAATCGTCGACGGGCCTGGGCCCGTCATTCCGGCGCGCGCACCTTGCGCCCCATCGCGCGCAGCACGGCATAGATCAGCACCAGGATCAGCAGCGCCACGCCGATGGCCTGCCATTCCTTGCGCGTCAGCGTGGTGACGATGGCCGCCATCGATCCGACGGCCAGCACCGGCACCAGCGGGCCGCCCCACAGCACGAAGGGTTCGCCGCGCTCGCGCAGGTCCAGGCGCTGGGCCTGCCAGGCGGCGATGGAGACCAGCAGATAGACCAGGCAGTTGGCGCCGCCGGAGACCAGCACCAGCGCATCGAAGCTGCCGCCCAGGGCCAGCGCCAGCGCGATCGCCGCGTGCACCGCCAGCGCCAGCAGCGGCACGCGGTGGCGCGCGCTGACCCGGGCGAAGGCAGACGGCAGGAAGCCGTCGCGCCCCAGCGCGAACAGCGAGCGCGAGGACGCCAGCAGATTGCCCAGCACGAAACCGGCCATCGACACGCAGGCGGTGATCAGCAGCAGCGCGCGCGCCGGCGCCCACAGGGCCGCGGCGGTGTCGGCCAGCGGCACGCCGCTGTGCGCCAGCGCGGGCCCGAGCAGGCCCTGGCTGACGATCTGCAGGCCCAGGTACAGCACGACCACCAGAAGAATGGCCGCCAGCGTGGCGCGCGGCACGTTGCGCGACGGGTCGCGCACCTCGCCCGAGGGGATCAGCGCGGTCTCCACGCCCGAGTAGGCGAAGATCACCAGCACCATCGACATGCCCAGCGCGCTCCACGACGGCACCTCGCCCGGCAGGAAGCTGACCTGGCTCCAGTCCACGAACCAGATCCCGCACGCCACCAGCGCGAACAAGGGCGTCAGCTTGACCGTGGCCAGCACCGCGATCGCGCGCGCGCCGAGCTTGACGCCGAAGGCGTTGAGCGCGAACAGCACCGCATACAGCGCCGCGATCAGCCCCATGCGCGCGCCCGGGCCGGCAAGCGCCGGCACCAAGTTGGCGACCTGGGTGGCGAAGGCCGCGGCCACGCCCGCGCTGGAGGCCACGTTGCCGATCCACATCAGCGCGCCGGTGATGAAGCCGGCGAACGGGCCGAACGCGGTGCCCACATAGGTGTACGGTCCACCGGTGGCGCTGGCGCGGCTGCCGATGGCGGCGAAGCACAGCGTCACCGGGATCACCGCCAGCGCGCCGACCAGCAGGGCCAGCGGCGCGGTCGGCCCCATCTGCAGCGACAGCGCGGCCGGCATGCGGAAGATGCCGCCGCCGACGATGATGTTGATCACCGCCGCGGTCAGGGCGAAGGCGCCCACGGCGCGGATCAGGGCGGCGTCGCCCTGCAGGGGTTTGGTCGGGGTGGGGGCGGACATGGGCGCGGCGCTGGGAAGACGCGGCAGCGTCGCATGCCCGCCCGCGCCACGCCATGGGCCACGTGCCCCCGCATGGAATACCGCGTTGCCCGGGCGTCGTTGAGCGGGCCCGAACGCGGCGCGCATGATCGGCCCGCTTCCGTTGCGAGTCGAGAGGTGTCCGATGCTTGCACTGACCGGTCTGCTGCTGGGCGGGATGCTCGCCACGCCGACGCCTGCGCCGCCCGATCCCGCGCTGGCCAAACGCCTGGACGCCGTGCTCGACACGGCCGTGGCCGAACAGCGCATCGTCGGCGCGGTGGTGCTGGTGGCCCGCGACGGACAGGTGGTGTATCGACGCGCGGTGGGCCAGGCCGACCGCGAGGCGGGCAGGCCGATGACGCCGGACACGCCGTTCCGACTGGCGTCTATGACCAAGCCGGTGGTGACGCTGGCCGCGCTGCGCCTGGCCGAACAAGGCAAGCTGGAGCTGCAGGCGCCGGTGACGCGCTACCTGCCGTGGTTCCGACCGCGGCTGGCCGATGGCACCGCGCCGGCCATCACCCTGGCCCAGCTGCTCACCCACACCGCCGGGCTGGGCTATCGCTTCGAGGAACCGGCCGATGGCGTCTACGCGCGGCTGGGCGTGTCCGACGGCCTGGACGATGCGGGCCTGGGCCTGGAGGACAACCTCAAGCGCCTGGCACAGGCGCCGCTGTACTTCCCGCCGGGCCAGGGCTGGCGCTATTCGCTGGGCATCGACGTGGTCGGCGCGGTGATCGAACAGGTCACCGGAACGCCGTTGCCGGAGGCCGTGCACGCCCTGGTGACCGGGCCGCTGCGGCTGGATCACCTCGCCTTCGTCGCCGCGCCCGGCACGCCGCTGGCCGTGCCCTATGCCGATGGCCACCCGCCACTGCGGATGACGGAGAACATGGACGTGCCCCTGCCCGAAGGCCTGGGGTCGGCGGTGCGCTTCTCGCCCAGGCGCGCCTTCGACGCCAAGGCCTTCCCGTCCGGCGGCGCCGGCATGATCGGCACCGCCGACGACTATCTGCGCCTGCTGGAGTTCGTGCGCACCGGCAGCGGCGGCCTGCTCAAGCCCGCCACGCTGGCCGACGCGCGCCGCGACCAGGTCGGCGCCCAGGCGCAGACGCAGGGCCCCGGCTGGGGCTTCGGCTACGGTTGGGCGGTGCTGGACGATCCGGCCGCCGCGCACAGCCCGCAGGGCAAGGGGACGCTGCAGTGGGGCGGCGCCTACGGGCACAACTGGTTCGTCGACCCGGCCAACAGGCTCAGCGTGATCCTGCTGACCGACACCGCCTTCGAAGGCATGTCCGGCCCGCTGGTCGGCCAGGTGCGCGATGCGGTGTACGGCCGCACGGTGCCGTCTTCCCAGCCCTAAGGGCGGCGGCGCGCGAGCGCGGCCGGCGCGGCTACGGGCACGGCGCGCCAGCCAGCCGCTCGCGCAGGAAGTCGATGAATACCCGCAGCTTGGGCGCCAGGTGCTCGCGCTGTGGGTAGTAGACGTACCAGCCCGGGAACGGCGCCTGCCAGTCGTCCAGCACGCTGCGCAGGCGGCCGGCGGCGATGTCCTCGCGCACCTGCCAGGCGAACACCTGCCCCAGCCCCAGCCCGCGCCGCAGCGCGTCCAGGCCGAGCACGGTGTCGTTGACCACCAGCGGGCCATCGACTTCCATCTCGAAATCGCGGCCGTCGCGGGTGAACTCCCAGGGCTGCATCCGGCCGTCGCTGCGGCGCCAGCGCAGGCAGGCGTGCCCAGCCAGGTCATCGGGCGTGGCCGGCACGCCGTGCCGCTCCAGATAGGCCGGCGTGCCCACGATGGTCTGGCGCTGCAGCGGGCCCAGCGGCAGGGCCACCATGTCGCGCTGCAGGCATTCGCCCAGGCGGATGCCGGCGTCGAAATGGCCCTCGACAATGTCGGCCAGGCGGCGGTCGACGAACAGCTCCACCGTCACCTCCGGGTAGCGCGCCAGGAACTCGGGCAGATACGGGCACACCAGCTGTTCGGCCGCCACCGCGGCCAGGTTGATGCGCAGCGTCCCGGCGGGCCGGTCGCGCAGGAAGTCCAGGTCGGCGAAGGCGGCGTCGATCTGCTGCAGGCCGGGCGCGACCCGCTGCAGGAAGCGCTCGCCGTGCTCGGTCAGGCCCACCCGGCGCGTGGTGCGGGCCAGCAGGCGCACGCCCAGCTGGCCCTCCAGCGCGCGCACGCTCTGCGACAGCGCCGAGGTGGACACGCCCAGCTCGGCGGCGGCGCGGGTGAAGTTGCCGTGCCGGGCCACGCAGGCGAAGGCGACGACGGCGGGCAGCGGATAAGCGGCCATTGTGAAGTCTTGCTTCAAGGACGATCCGGATCATCCCGGTTTATCCGCAGGTCCGCCAGTTCCAGACTGTCGCCCTCCCCCCAACGAGGCCCTGCCATGTCCCTGGACCACTACCGTCTGCTCGGCCGCTCCGGCCTGCGCGTCAGCCCGCTGTGCCTGGGCACCATGACCTTCGGCGCCGACTGGGGCTGGGGCGCCGACGAGGCCGACGCACGCCGTCTGTTCGACACCTATGTCGATGCCGGCGGCAACTTCCTCGACACCGCCAACATCTACACCGACGGCAGTTCGGAGACCCTGCTGGGCCGCTTCGCCGCCGGCCGGCGCGACCGGCTGGTGATCGCCAGCAAGTACACGCTCAACCCCTTCCCCGGCGATCCCAACGGCGGCGGCAACCACCGCAAGGCGCTGATGCAGTCGGTGGAGGCCAGCCTCAAACGGCTGGGCACCGACTACCTGGACCTGCTCTACCTGCACATCTGGGACGGCACCACGCCGGTGGAAGAAGTGATGCGCGGCTTCGACGATCTGGTGCGCGCCGGCAAGCTGCTCTACGCCGGCATCTCCGACACGCCGGCCTGGCAGGTCGCACGCATGCAGACCCTGGCCGAGCTGCGCGGCTGGGCGCCGCTGGTCGCCCTGCAGATCGAATACTCGCTGGCCCAGCGCACGGTCGAACGCGAGCTGGTGCCGATGGCCGCCGGCCTGGGCCTGTCGGTGCTGGCCTGGTCGCCGCTGGCCATGGGCATCCTCACCGGCAAGTACACCCATGCCGACCTGGAGCGCGCCCGCGCCCAGGGCAGCGGCAGCACGCCCGGCGGCGAGGGCGGCCGCGGCGCGGTGGCCTATTCCCATGCGATGTTCGACGAGCGCACCCTGGCCATCGCCGAGGTGGTCAAGGCCGTGGCCGGCGAGACCGGGCATTCGGCCGCGCAGGTGGCGCTGGCCTGGCTGCTGCAGCGCCCGGACGCGCCGATCCCGATCATCGGCGCGCGCACGTCGCAGCAGCTGCAGGACAACCTGGGCGCGCTCGACGTGCGCCTGGACGCGTCCCAGCTGCAGCGCCTGGACGAGGTCAGCGCGGTGGCGCTGGGCTTCCCGCACGACTTCGCGCGCAGCCCGATCCCGCAGCAGCTGGTGTTCGGCGGCACGCGGGTCCAGCCGCGCGCGGCCTGAGTTCCCTCCCTACAAGACGACAGGAGTTCCCCCATGAAGACCCGCACCCTCGGCCGCAACGGCCCCACCGTCTCCGCCCTCGGCCTGGGCTGCATGGGCATGAGCCACGCCTACGGCACCGGCGACGACGCCGAATCGCTGGCCACGCTCGATCGCGCGCTGGAGCTCGGCATCGACTTCTGGGACACCGCCGACATCTACGGCCCGCACACCAACGAGACCCTGCTCGGCCGCGCGCTCAAGGGCCGGCGCGATCGGGTGTTCCTGGCCACCAAGTTCGGCTTCGTCGCGGGCAGCGGCCAGTTCGGCGCCGGGCAGGGCCCACGGGTGGACGGCTCGCCGGCCTATGTGCGCCAGGCGGTCGAGGCCAGCCTGGCGCGCCTGGGCACCGACCACATCGACCTGTACTACCTGCACCGGCTCGACCCGGCCACGCCGATCGAGGACACCGTGGGCGCCATGGCGCGCCTGGTGGAGGAAGGCAAGGTGCGCCATCTGGGGCTGTCGGAAGTCTCCGCGCACACCCTGCGCCGGGCGCAGGCCGTGCATCCGATCACCGCGCTGCAGAGCGAGTACTCGCTGTGGACGCGCGAGCTGGAAGGCAACGGCGTGCTCGAGGCCGTGCGCGAACTGGGCATCGGCCTGGTGCCGTTCTCGCCGCTGGGGCGCGGCTTCCTCACCGGCGCCATCGCCACGCCGGATCAGCTGGACGAGGACGACTTCCGCCGCAAGAACCCGCGCTTCCAGGCCGAAGCGCTGGCCGCCAACCTGCGCCTGGCCGACACGGTCAAGGCGGTGGCCGCCGACGTCGGCGCCACCCCCGCCCAGGTCGCGCTGGCCTGGGTGCTGGCACAGGGCGAGCCTGCGCGCGCCGCGGACGGCCGCAACGAACTCCACATCGTCCCCATCCCCGGCACCAAGCGCCGCAAGTACCTGGAGGACAACGCCGGCGCGGTGGACGTGCAGCTGGACGCCGACGCGCTGGCCAGGCTGGAGGCGGTGTTCGTGCCCGACGTGGCCGGCCCGCGCTACGGCGCGACCGAGGCGGCGATGGTGGACCGGGCCCCTTGATCGCCCGTCGCAGACCCTGTGCCCAGGACGCGTCCCGCAGAGCGGGGCATCGGCGCGCAGGAAACAGTCCAGCGCATCGATGTGCACCGTCGCCTACGCATCCGCACCAGACAATGACGATAGATCGCCGCGCGCGCGCGGCCGCTGCACCGACTTTTCTCCACAGGAGCATTCCATGAAGACCCGCACCCTCGGCCGCAATGGCCCCACCGTCTCCGCCCTCGGCCTGGGCTGCATGGGCATGAGCGATTTCTACGGCGCGCGCGACGACGCGACCTCGATCGCCACCATCCACCGCGCCCTGGACCTGGGCGTGACCCTGCTGGACACCGCCGACATGTACGGCCCGCGCACCAACGAGGAACTGGTGGGCAAGGCGATCCAGGGGCGCCGCGAGGCGGTGTTCGTCGCCACCAAGTTCGGCATCGTGCGCGACCCGGCCAACCCGCAGGCGCGCGGCATCAACGGCCGCCCCGAGTACGTGCGCGCCTCCATCGAAGGCAGCCTGCGCCGCCTGGGTACCGACCACGTGGATCTGTACTACCAGCACCGCGTGGACCCGACCGTGCCGATCGAGGACACCGTGGGCGCGATGGCGCGCCTGGTGGAGGAGGGCAAGGTGCGCTACCTCGGCCTGTCCGAGGCCGCGCCGGACACCCTGCGCCGCGCGCATGCCGTGCACACGATCACCGCGCTGCAGACCGAGTATTCGCTGTGGACCCGCGATCCGGAAGAGAACGGCGTGCTGGCCACCGTGCGCGAACTGGGCATCGGCTTCGTGCCGTACTCGCCGCTGGGACGCGGCTTCCTGAGCGGCGCGATCAAGCGGCCGGAGGACTTCGACGCCGACGATTTCCGCCGCCACAACCCGCGCTTCCAGGGCGAGAACTTCGCCAGGAACCTGGCGCTGGTGGACAAGGTGCGCGCGCTGGCCGAGGCCAAGGGCGTCAGCGCCAGCCAGCTGGCGCTGGCCTGGGTGCTGGCCCAGGGCGAGGACCTGGTGCCCATCCCCGGCACCCGTCGCATCGCCAACCTGGAGGAGAACCTGGGCGCGATCGATCTGGTGCTGGATGCGGCCGACCTGGCCGCGATCGATGCGGTGTTCCCCGTCGGCGCCGCGGCGGGCACGCGTTATCCCGAGCAGAGCATGGCGGCCGTGCATCGCTGAGGGACTCGGGCGGGCGCCTCTGTCTTTGCGCAGGGGCGCTTGGCCGACGACGAGCGGCGCCTTGCGAAAGGCGACCGCTCGCGACTTCTACTGCTCCGCACGAGAGCGGCCCTGTATGCCCACCGCTGCCGTGACAGTACGCCGCGTCGATGCGGGAGTACGTCGCCCAGGGCGAAAGCACGTTGCACCGCAAGATCCGGTGGCAGGCGCCGGCGGCCGCGCAGTAGGGTTCCGGCGTCGGGCTTAAAATGCCCGCATGAACACCCCACAAGAGTCCCTGCTCGGTCGCGAGGTCGCCTATCCCTCGCACTACGACCCGGCCCTGCTGTTCCCGATCCCACGCGCGGCCGCCCGCGCCGAGATCGGCCTGGACACGGCCGCCCTGCCCTTCACCGGCCACGACCGCTGGCATGCCTATGAACTGGCGTGGCTGGACACGCGCGGCAAGCCGCAGGTCGCCACCGCCACGTTGACCGTGCCGGCCGATGCGCCGAACCTGATCGAGTCCAAGTCGCTCAAGCTCTACCTCAACTCGCTCAATGCCGAGCGCTTCAAGACCCTCGAGGCGGTCTGCGAACGCGTGGCGGCCGACCTGTCCGCGCGCGCCGGCGGCGCGGTGACGGTGCAGGCTGGCCTGCCGCCTTTCGGCGAGCAGCCGGGCACGCTGCTGGATGCGCTGGAGCTGGACATCGACGACTACGGCCCGCCCAACCCTGCGCACCTGTCGGCCGATGCGGACGACTTGGCCAGCGAGACGCTCGTCTCGCACCTGCTCAAGTCCAACTGCCCGGTCACCGGCCAGCCGGACTGGGGCACGGTGGTGCTGCGCTACGATGGCCCGCGCATCGACCACGCCGGCCTGCTGCGCTACCTGGTGAGCTTCCGCGACCACGCCGGCTTCCACGAGCAGTGCGTGGAGCGCATCTTCGCCGACGTGTCCGCGCGCTGCGCCCCGCAGCGCCTGTCGGTGGAGGCGCGCTACACCCGCCGCGGCGGCCTGGACATCAATCCCTGGCGCATCACGCCCGGCTGGGACGCCGGCATCACCGCGCCGATCCGCGAACTGCGGCAGTGACTCGCTGGGTGGGAGCCGCCATGATCGGCCCCTCCCCTTTCGCGTAGCGAAGGGGGAGGCTGGGAGGGGGTGCTTTTCAGCTTTCCCGCGAAGAGCAACCCCTCCCCAGCCCTCCCCAGCCCTCCCCTTGGCCTGCGGCCAAAGGGAGGCGGCCAAGCTCGCATCTCCGACGCCTGCGGAGACAGTTGCTCCACCACACCATTCACCGCTTACCGCTTCCCGCTGCGCGCCATGCTGGCGAACACGCCATCGCGGCGCACCCAGGCGTGGAACAGCGCGGCGGCCAGATGGCCCAGCACGGTGGCGAACAGCACATAGGCCAGCACCGTGTGCGCCGGGCGCAGCAGCGCATACAGGTCGGCGCTGTGCGGCGCGATCGGCGGCAGATGCACGCCGCCGAACAGCACGATCGGATAGCCGCCGGCCGACAGCATCCCCCAGCCGATCAGCGGCATGGCGAACATCAGCCCATACAGCAGCCAGTGCGAGGCGTGCGCGGCCAGCTTCTGGATGGCCGGCAGGTCGGCCGGCAGCGGCGGTGGCGGGCTGCGCAGCCGGTTGATCAGCCGCACGATCACCAGCAGCAGGATCGCGATGCCCAGCGGCCGGTGCAGGTCCAGCAGCGTCGGCCGCCAGGCCAGCGAGACCACCATGCCGGCGCCGATGAACAGCATCGCCAGGATCATCGCGGCCATCAGCCAGTGCAGCGCGCGCGCCAGCGCGTCGAAGTGCCCGTAGCGGTTCATTTCGCGTCTCCTTTCGCGGCGCCGGTGGCTTCGGGCGCCTGGCCCGTGCCGATTTCGTGCTCGCGGCGGTTGAACGAGACCGAATACACCGCCGAGCGCGCCGCCAGGATCGGATCCTTCGACGGCGCCATGCCATCGGGCAGCACCGTCGGGTCGTAATTGATGTCGCGGCAGGCGCCGGTGTCCTGCGGCGAGGTGGCGGTGAAGGTCACCGTGCCGGCCACGACCTGGGTGCGGTCGTCGGGCCAGGGCTGTGAGGGATCGTCGATCGGATCGCCGTCGCCGGCCTCGGTGACGACCAGATCCCACTTCACCGGGCCCTTGGCCAGACGCGTATCGAACTCCTCGCTGAGGAAGTCCGCGTCGGACTGCGCGCGCTGCGCTTCGCTGAGCGCCTCGAACGGCGCCTGCGGCCGCAACGACCAGCGCACGGCATGACGCTCGCCTTGCGCATTGGTGAACCAGAAACTGTTGACGCCGTTGAACTGGGTATTGGCCCAGCTGTTAGACCACGGCGCCGACTTGGCCCAGGCCAGGAACTTCTTGGCTTCCGGATACTGCGCCAGGAACGCGGCCATCTTGGCCGGGTCCGGCTTGCCGGTGGCCGGATCGGGCGCCGAGGCGGTTCTGCGCCTGGAAGCCTTCCGGTGTGGCGACCACGAAGAACGGAAAGCTGTTCATCGCCGTGCGCCATTCCTGGCCGTCATCAGTCTTGAGCAGCAGCGCGACGCTGCGCACCCGGGCCTGGCTGTCGGCGCCATGCGGATCGCCGCCGCCGATCGATAGCCGCCCCAGGATCGGCGTGCTGGGCTGGGTGAACACGCGCGCCTTGGACAGCTGCGGCGCCTGCGCGCTGGGCGTGAACGCGCCGGCCACGCACACGCCCTTGGTATGGGCACGGCGGAAGCCTGGATGCGGCTTGCCGGCCTCGATGGTGTCGGTCATCTGCTGCGGCGTCAGGCCGCGGCCGAACCAGCCGCCGACCCAGGCGAAGGCCACGGCCAGGACGGCGACGATGGCGGCGATCCCGGCCAGCGCGGGCACGGCGCTGCGCTTGGGCGGGGGAGCAGGGGGCTGGGACATGGGCGGACCTGGCGATGGCTGGGGAGTGCAGGTAGGACGTCGCGGCGGGGGATTTATTCCCGCATCGCGCCGCAGCGTTCTTTTGCTCCCTCCCTTTCGCGCGCAGCGTGAAGGGGAGCTCGAAGTCGCGACCTAGCGACTGAGGGGGTGGGGTGCTCTTGTTGTTGCTTCTCGCTGCAGACGTCAGCAAAGGCAAAAGCACCCCTCCCCAGCCCTCCCCTTCGCTGCGCGAAAGGGAGGGGGCGGTTCGCAGCGGGTCTGGAGGTCCATGCAGCTCCAGACCCGCTGCTCACGCAAAGCCTGCCATTCGGGAATACCCTGCGCTCTGGTTCGTCCTACCCAGATCCCCGCGACGCCTGGCCGCCATGCCCACCCCCACCGATCTCGACGACGCCACGCTGCGCACGCTGATCCCGCGTCTGCGCCGGTTCGCGCGCTCGCTGGTGCACGAGCCCGCCGCGGCCGACGATCTGGTCCAGGCCACGCTGGAACGCGCACTGCTCCACGCCCGCCGCCGGCATACGCCCGATGCGCTGCAGGCCTGGCTGTTCTCGATCCTCTACCGGCAGTTCATCGACGAACACCGCCGCGGCCAGCGCTGGCGGCGGCTGGCGCAGCTGTTCGGCAGTGACGATGCCGAGACCGCGCCCTCGGCCGAACGCGTGGCCGCCTGGCACGCCACGCTGGCGGCCTTCGACACCCTGCCGGCCGAACAGCGCGCGCTGTTGCTGCTGGTCAGCGTGGAGGGCTTCAGCTATCGCGAGGTCGCCGACACGCTGGGCGTGCCGATCGGCACGGTCATGTCGCGCCTGGCCCGCGCGCGCCAGGCGCTGCGCGCGGCCAGCGATACCGAACCCAAGCCGGCGCGGCCGGCGCTGAAGGTGCTGCGATGATCCATCTGGCGCCCAGCGAAGCGGACCTGCACGCCTATGTCGACGGCCAGCTCGACGCGAGCGCGCGCGCCGAAATCGAGCGCTGGCTGGCCGCCCACCCCGAGCGTGCGGCGGTGGTGGCCGACTGGAAGCGCGATGCCGAACGCCTGCGCGTGCAGCAGGCGCTGCCCGAACACTGGCCGGCCAATCCGCTGCTGGACCCGGCCCGCCTGCGCCGCCAGGTCCGCGCGCGGCGCCGCACCCGATTGGGCATGGCCGCGGCGATGGCGCTGTCGCTGTGCGTCGGCGTCGGCCTGGGCTGGCAGGCGAAGCAGGCGCAGAACCCGGTCGCGCGCCTGCCGATGGCCGATGCGGTGGCCGCCTACCGGCTGTTCGCCACCAGCGACACCCTGGCCTCGCTGGACAGCGCCTCGCCCGCGCAGCTGCGCGACTGGCTGGCCCTGCACTTCGGCGCGCTCGACCGGGTGCCCGATCTCTCGGCTCAGGGCTTCCACCTGGTCGGCGGCCAGCGCCTGTCCACCGAACAGGGCGCGGCGGCCATGCTGGTCTACGCCGACGCACAGGGCACGCGCCTGGGCCTGTACGTGCGCCCGGGCGGCTGGTTCCGCCGGCCCGGACAGCGCCGCGACGGCGACCTGCTCGCCCAGTACTGGTCGCGCGGCGATGCCAGCTTCGCGGTGGTCAGCCCGTTCGACGATCCGCGCGCCCGCAGCGTGGCCTCGGCACTGGCCCCGCGCGGCTGAGGCTTGCACGGTTGTGGAAGTCATCGCGATGGCTCCCCCTGTAGAGCGGAGCTCGCTCCGCTAGGGCCTTCCCCACGAACCCGAACGAAGAGCAGCGGAGCAAGCTCCGCTCTACCGAGATTTGGGTGGCGATTGCTGCCAGCGACACACAGCCTGCGGATCAGGCGACCTGCGCGGCATTGATCTCCACCGTGACGTGCACCAGCTCCTCATGCACGGCCAGCGCCGCGCGCACCGCCTGCGGCGACAGCCCGGCAGCGCTGACCAGGGAGACGATCGCCGCATACTGGCCGCGGCCGACGCGCCACACATGCAGGTCGCTGATCGCCGTCGGCTGCGGCAGCGCGGCGACCACCTCGCGCACTTCCTCCACCACCGGCGCGTCCATCTCCGCATCCAGCAGCACCCGGCCGGTGGCGCGCAGCAGGCCCACGGCCCACACCGTGACCAGCACCGCGCCGGCGATGCCCATCACCGGGTCCAGCCAGGCCGCGCCGAAGAAGCGCCCGGCCAGCAGCGCGGCGATCGCCAGCACCGAGGTGGCCGCGTCGGCCAGCACATGCAGGTAGGCGGCGCGCAGGTTGAGGTCGGCGTGATGGTCGTGATCGCCGTGGGCATGCGCATGGTGGTCGTCGTGGTGATGCGCGTGGCCGTGGTCGTGCCCGTGGTGGTGATGGGTGTGGTCGTCCTTCAGCCACCACGCGCAGACCAGGTTGACCGCCAGGCCCAGCACCGCCAGCACGATGGCCTGGTCGTAGCGGATCGGCAGCGGATCGACCAGGCGCTGCACCGACTGCCAGGCCATCAGCAGCGCCACGCACAGCAGCAGCACCGCGCTGGTGTAGCCGCCGAGGATCTCGATCTTCCAGGTGCCGAAGGCGAAGCGCGCGTCGCGCGCATAGCGCCGCGCCGCCGCGTAGGCCAGCAGCGACAGGCCCAGCGCCAGCGCGTGCGAACTCATGTGCCAGCCATCGGCCAGCAACGCCATCGAGTTGAAGAGCCAGCCGCCGGCGATCTCGGCCACCATCATCAGCGCGGTCAGCACCACCGCGCGGCGGGTGTTGCGCTCGCCGGCGGCATTGCCGGTGACGAACTGGTGGTCGTGGCGATGCGCATGCAGCGCGTGATCGAGGGACATGGGCCGGGTCCGGGGTGTAGGATACCCCCCCATGGTATACACGAGCCCGGCCCCATGTCGCATGTGATCCACGACGCCCCGCGCCTGACCCCGCGCGTGAAGCGCCTCAAAGGCCAGGTCGCCGCCCTGGAAAAGGCGTTGGCCGGCGAACCGGAATGCCTGGCCGTGCTGACCCAGATCGCCGCCATCCGCGGCGCGGCGCAGAGCCTGCTGCTGGAGGTGCTGGAAGGCCATATGCAGTCGCACGTGGCCGAGGAGAAGAACCCCGCCGCGCGCCGCGCCGAGGTCGCCGCCGTGAACAAGATCCTGCGCTCGTATCTCAAATAGCGGGACGCCGGGCGCGGGCGTTGCCGGCATCGGCACGCGCGCGCAGGCATGCTGTGCGTCCCTGGTGTCGTCCTGGACCCGCGCGTGCCCGACCTGCATTTCTATCGCCCCGCCGACGGCCACGGCCTGGCGCACGATCCCTTCAAGGCCATCGTCGCGCCGCGGCCGATCGGCTGGATCGGCTCGGTCTCGCCCGAAGGCGTGCGCAACCTGGCGCCCTACAGCTTCTTCAACGCCTTCGGCGACACGCCGCCGCTCATCGGCTTCAGCAGCTCGGGCTGGAAGGACAGCGTGCGCAACATCCAGGCCACCGGGGTGTTCACCTGGAACCTGGCCACCGCCGCGCAGGCCACGCAGATGAACCAGAGCTCGGCGCCGTTCCCGGCCGAGGTCGACGAGTTCGAA
The DNA here is from genome assembly GCF_037153335.1 of Pseudoxanthomonas sp. USHLN014. Taxonomy (NCBI): domain Bacteria; kingdom Pseudomonadati; phylum Pseudomonadota; class Gammaproteobacteria; order Lysobacterales; family Lysobacteraceae; genus Pseudoxanthomonas; species Pseudoxanthomonas sp. USHLN014. The sequence goes on along the minus strand of NZ_JBBCKO010000002.1, from coordinate 666,507 downwards.
CGCAGCGGCCTGGAGGCCCTGCCCGGGCGCGTGGTCGATGCGCCGTTCGTGGCCGGCACGCCGGCCGCCTTCGAGTGCCGGCTGACCCAACTGATCCAGCTCAACGACGCGCAGGGCCAGGCGCTGCCGCAGTGGCTGGTGCTCGGCGAGGTGGTCGGCGTGCACATCGACCGGCGCTTCCTGGTCGATGGCGTGTACGACACCGCCGCGGCCACGCCGATCCTGCGCGCCGGCGGACCCGGCGCGTATGTGCGCGTGGGCCCGGAGGCCATGTTCGACATGCGCCGTCCGACCAAGGCATGAGCGCACGCGAGTCGCTGCTGCTGTTGCCCGGCCTGCTCAACGATGCCGAGCTGTGGCATGCGCAGCTGGAGGCACTGGCCGACCTGGCCGACTGCCAGGTCGGCGACCTGACCCAGGGCGAGAGCCTGCACGCGGTGGCGCAGCAGGTGCTGGCGGCCGCGCCGCCGGCGTTCGCCCTGGCCGGCTTCTCGCTGGGCGGCTACGTGGCGCAGGAGATCCTGCGCATCGCCCCGCAGCGGGTCACGCGACTGGCGCTGCTGGACACCTCCTACCTGCCCGACACGCCGGCCCGCGCCGAGCAACGTCGCGCGCAGCAGGCCGCGGTCCGGCGCGGCGCCTTCCATGGCTTCGGCGAGGCGCTGATGCGGGCCTATACCGATCCTTCGCACCACGGCGATGCCGCGCTGCTGGCGCGCGTCCGCGGCATGACCCAGCGCCTGGGCGCCGAGGTCTTCCTGCGCCAGAGCGCGTTCGCGCGTGTCGATGGCAGCGCGGTGCTGCGCGCCTTCGCCGGGCCGGCGCTGGTGCTGGTCGGCGAGCACGACGCGATCACCCCGCCGGCGGTGCACGAACAGATGGCCGCCCTGCTGCCCGACGCCACCCTGGTGCGGGTGGCGCAGTGCGGGCACCTGAGCCCGCTGGAGCAGCCCGACGCGGTCAGCCGCGCTCTGCGCGACTGGCTGTTGCGCTAGCAGCCACCGCGGGCGACACACGCCCGCCAAACCGGCTGCCTATGCTCCGCGCACGCCGCCCCTGTGAGTCGATGCCGATGTCGCTCCCGTCCTTCCTGCGCCCCTGCAGCGGGCTGCTGTTGCTGCTCCTGGCCGGCCTGGCCCAGGCCGAGATCTATCGCCTGGACACCCCGCCCGAACGCGCGCCCGCCGACGCCACGCCGCGCAGCCGCGCGCTGGGCGAGCTGGCGCTGAACAACGGCGTGCGCCTGCCGGCGATGCTGCTCATCGCGGTCGATCCGATGGAAGACAGCGGCTGGAGCACCGCGGACGCGCCGCCGCTGACCCTGGACGCCACGCTGGCTCCCGCTCTGGCCGCCCGGCTCACCGCCTGGTCCACCCCGCGCGGCTGGCTGCTGGTGCCACGCGGCTGGCAGCCGGTACGCGGCGCGCTGGGCGTGGACGGCTCGGCTTCGATCGCCTTCCTTGCCGAGGACGGCCAGGGCGAGGTTTCGCTGTACGACGCCGGCGCCTGCGTGGGCTGCGCGGTCGGCGCGGCCAGCGCCTTCTTCCCCCAGGCCCGCGAGCAGGGGCGCAAGGAAGACTTCTTCGTCTACGAAGGCGCGGGCCCGGACCTGAAGACCACCGTGCTGGGCCCGCACACCCTGGGCTACCACAGCCAGGCCGGCGCCCTGTCGGTGGACGGGCTGGCCTGGTTCGACGGCAAGGCTGACCTGCCCTACCACGACCTGCGCGTGCGCCTGCCGCCGGACCAGCATGCCCTGGCCCGCGCCATCCTCGACTGGCGCCTGCCGGAGAAGGACGCGCGCTGAGCGCGGACCACGGGCCGCGTTGGTAGCGGCAGGAAGGCGCAAAAAAGAACGGCCGCCTCGCGGCAGCCGTTCAGTGGGCCGACGATACGCGTCAGCCCTTGATGCACAACACCTGGCGCAGCGTGTGGACCACCTCCACCAGATCCGCCTGGGCCGCCATCACCGCGTCGATGTCCTTGTAGGCGGCGGGCGATTCGTCGATCACGCCCTGGTCCTTGCGGCATTCGACGTGGGCGGTGGCCTGGCGGTGCTCGGCCAAGGTGATGCTGGCGCGTGCCTGGGTGCGGCTCATGACGCGGCCGGCGCCGTGGCTGCAGCTGTGGAAGCTCTCGCCATTGCCGCGGCCACGCACGATGTAGCTGCGCGTGCCCATGCTGCCCGGGATGATGCCCAGCTCGCCCGCCTTGGCGCTGACCGCGCCCTTGCGGGTCACTAGCAGCTCCTGCCCTGCGTGCGTCTCCTTCTGCACGTAGTTGTGGTGGCAGTTCACCGCCAGTGCCTGCAACTGGAACTTCGGCAGACGGTGACGCATCTCGGCCAGCACCCGCGCCATCATCGCCTCGCGGTTCTCGCGGGCGTAGTCCTGCGCCCACGACACCGCCTCCACGTAGTCGTCGAACAGCGGCTCGCCTTCCATGAAGAAGGCCAGGTCCTTGTCCGGCACGTGGTAGCCGAGCACGCGATGCGCCAGCTGCTCGCGCGCACGTTCGATGAAGTACGTGCCGATGAGGTTGCCGGTGCCGCGCGAGCCGCTGTGCAGCATCACCCACACCGCGCCGGTCTCGTCCAGGCACAGCTCGATGAAGTGGTTGCCGCCGCCCAGCGTGCCCAGCTGACCGTCCAGCTTGTCGGTGCGGATCTTGCGGTGCCTGGCCTTGATCGCATCCAGGCGCGCGGCCAAGCCCGACTGCGCCACACGCGTGCCGATGCTGTCGGGCAGCCTGTGGTGTTCGCCGCCGCGGCCATTGCCGACCGGCACGCTGCGCTCGATGCTGTTGCGCAACTGGGCCAGGCTGTCGGGCAGGTCCTCGGCGCGCAGCGTGGTGCGCACGGCCGCCATGCCGCAGCCGATGTCCACGCCGACCGCCGCCGGGATGATCGCGCCCTGCGTGGGAATGACCGAGCCGACCGTCGCGCCCTTGCCCAGGTGCACGTCCGGCATCACCGCCACCCATGGCCCGACGAAGGGCATGGCGGCGATGTTGCGCAGCTGCGCGTGGGCCTGTTCCTCCAGCGGCACACCGCGCACCCAGCCCTTGATCGGCGTGGCGCTGCCCTCGGCGTGCAGCAATTCGAATGTACTCATCTGTTTCACCTCGATCCTTGGTTGAACCCGCACGCGCCGCGTCCTTGCGGCGCGCCCGGGGTGTTGCTACTTCAGCGTGACCAGTTGCTTGAGCACGCCATCCAGGCCGCCGAACACGGTCAGGCGATCGATCTTCTCGGTCACCTTCTCCAATGCCTCCAGCTCCTTCAGGCGCATCAGCACCGGGCTCTCGTCCACAAGCCTGGCGGTGTTGAGCAGCGAACGCGTCGCGTTGGCCTCCTCGCGACGGCGGATGAGGTTGGCCTGGGCCTGCTTCTCCGCCTGCACGACCCCGTTGAGGATCTGACGCATCTCGCCGGGCAGGATCACGTCCTTGATACCCACGCCCAGCACCTCCACGCCGAACGCGTCGAGCTTGCCGCGCACGGCGGCGAAGATCTCCGCATCCAGCCCGGCCTTGTCGCCCAGCAGTTCGTCCAGGGTCCTGGACGAGACCACCTTGCGCAGCCCGTGCTGCAGCTCGCGGTACAGCTGGTCGACGTACTTGGCCACCTTGGTGCGCGCGGCGACCGGGTCGGTCACGCGCACGCTGGCGGCCAGGTTGACGCGCAGCGAGACCTTGTCGCGGGTCAGCAGCTCCTGGCCCTGCACCTCGATCGCCTGCACGCGCAGGTCGATCAGATCCACGACCACGTTCTTCTGGAAGTTCCAGAAGGCCGTGCTGCCCGGCGCCAGCGTGCGCGCCAGCTTGCCGTCGATGAACACCAGGCCGGCGAACTCCGCCGGCACATCGGCCACCACCGCCTGCCTGGACAGCGCGCCGAGCTGGCGCAGGCGCCGCATGACCTCGGCCGGGACTTCCAGGCCGGCGGTCAGCGGCAGCGCGCGCACTTCGACGTCGACCGGACCGCGCCAGTACAGCTTGCGCGTGCCGGGCGGCAGCACGTCTTCGAGCTTGCCGTTCTTCATGACCAGGCCGACCTCATCGGCGCCCAGGTCGGCCAGCACGAAGCTCGCGTCCAGGCGCGCACCCAGCGCGGCGCTCAGCACCTCGCTGTCCTTGCCGGCGTACTCGGCCGGCACGGTGGGATGCACGCGCACCTCGATCTTGTTGAAGGCGTCGAACAGGCGGTACACGCCCGGGCCGAGCACCCGCTGGAACTGACGATCCGCAAACACCAGGCCGCGTTCGCCGTCACCGATCACGACCCGCTTGGTCCAGAACATGGCACTTTCTCCTTGTGGTCTGGTGTCGTCGATCGAAGGAGGCAGGCCCGCGCGCAGATCGACGAAGACGCGCGGACGGCGCCTGCGGCACCGCGCCGCAGGCAGAAGGAAGAAGGTGGAAACACCCCTGGACGTCGACCGCACGGAGCGTGAGGCGCGCGGTGTGCCGGGGCCGACGGCGCCGCAGCGCACGCACCGCGATGCATTGCGATGCGCACGTTCCGACCTCCGTCGCCGCGACCCACGCGGGCCCCGGCCCGGTGCGACCGCCGCTGCGCCGCGCCTGTCGCCCGGCGGTCCTTCACCGGGGCGACCCCGCTTGCGCACGGGGTGTTTCCTGATGGGCTTGCGCCCGGTGTCATGACGTGAAAGGTCATGTGCTCTTGCGAGCGTGGAGCGGGATTCGAACCCGCGACTGACGGATTACAAGTCCGTTGCTCTACCCAACTGAGCTATCCAGTGGTGGGCGTCCAGGTGTCGAACCTGACCCTCCGGGTCGCCCCGGCGCTCTCTCCAGGTGAGCTACCGCCCGCATCGTCGTGGCCGCATTCCTGCGTGCTTCCGGCATACGCCACGGCAGCGCCGCGCGCACCGGCCGGAATCAAAATCCGGGCCGCTGGAAACATCAGGCAATACGTCCCCGATTACCCGCGCAGATCCGCGGATAATGTGGTGCGTCCGATCCAGTTAATCGGACGAGTTAATGATGAATTCCCGCCCCGCGCCACCCGCGCTGGAGCATCACCACGCGGCGCACATGCGCCGGTTGCAGCCGCGCCCTTGCCTCAGGGCGTGCGCCAGCACGCCCTGGATGCTCCAGGGCAGAACCTGTCGGTTCCGGATCGGAAAGCCATGTTGGTGGGTTGTGCGAGGTCGCACGCAAAAGCCTTTGCGAATGCCTGGAAAGAAAAAACCCCCGGGTTTTCAAGACCCGAGGGCATTCGCAGTGCCTCGGGAGATCGCCGGTGGCCGATCTCCCGTGGAGTCGACCGGCGTCAGCGGTTGTCCGCCTTGTGCGCGCCGTGCGCCGCTTCCAGCGCACGCAGGCCCGCGACGCGCAGCAGCTGCGTCATGCGGATGATCTGGTGGCGGGGCTGGAAGTTCATGAGCTTGGATTGACTGGATTAAAACGCAGGAGCGTCCTGCGATGGGCGCGCACGATACACCGCACATAATCGGTGCGCAAGCACTTTTTAAAGATAATCGGGGCGCCGAGATAATCGGCGCGATCCGCGATTGCCGTTGCGTCATCGCCGGGCGCCGCCATGACGGCGCCCGGCGGATCGATCAGCCTTTCGGCGCCAGCAGCTCGAACTGCACCGCGCTGCCGTTGGCCGACGAGTCGGTGACCCACAGGTCGAACAGCCCGGGCTCGGCGCCGAACACCAGGTCGGTGCCGGTGAAGGCCAGCAGATGGCGGTCCAGCTGGAACTGCACCTGCGCCGATTCGCCGGCCAGCAGCGCGATCTTGTTGAAGCCCTTGAGCTCGCGCACCGGGCGCACGCGGCTGGCGACGCGGTCGTGCACGTACAGCTGCACCACCGTTTCGCCCGCCACCGCACCGGTGTTGGTGACGGTGGTGGTGATCACCAGCGTCTCGTCCCAGCCCAGCTGCGCCGTGGACAGCTGCGGCGTGCCGTAGGCGAAGGACGTGTAGGACAGGCCGTGGCCGAAGGGATACAGCGCGTCGGCGGTGAACTCGCGCCAGCGCGACTTGTACTCGTGCACGTCGGGCAGCTCGGGACGGCCGGTGCGCGGGTGGTTGTAGAACAGCGGCTGCTGGCCAGAGTCCTGCGGGAAGCTCACCGGCAGGCAGGCCGAGGGGTTGTAGTCGCCGAACAGCACGTCGGCCACGCCATGCCCGGTCTGGCTGCCCAGGAACCAGGTCACCGCGATGGCCTGCGCGTCGCGCACGGCGCCCTGCAGCGCCAGCGCGCGGCCGTTGCGCAGCAGCACCACCAGCGGCTTGCCGGTCGCCGCCAGCGCTTCGGCCAGGGCCTGCTGCGCGGCCGGCACGACGATCTGCGTGCGCGACTGCGCCTCGCCGCTGTAGCGCTGCGGCTCACCGATGGCCAGCACCACCACGTCGCTGGCCTGCGCCGCGGCGACGGCGGCCTCGATGCCGCCCTCGATCGCCGCTTCCAGCGCGCAGCCGTCTTCGACGATCAGCTGCGCCTGCCCGCCCAGCGCGGCGCGCACGCCGGCCTCGAGGGTGACGTAGCGCGACTTGTCGCCGAACAGCGTCCAGCAGCCCTCGATGTTGTCGCGGTCGCGCACGAACGGGCCGATCAGCGCGATCTTCTGACCCTGCTTGCGCAGCGGCAGCAGCGCATCGTCGTTCTTCAGCAGCACGATGGAACGCCGCGCCGCGTCGCGCGCCAGCGCTTCGTGCTCGGCCAGGTGCGTGGTGTCGGCCTCGCGCGCGGCATCGAGCGAGCGGTAGGGATTGTCGAACAGGCCGATCTGCTCCTTCACCCACAGCACGCGGCGCACGCCCTCGTCCAGCTGCGCCATCGACACCTCGCCGCTCTCCACCAGCGCGCCCAGGTGGCGCTGGTAGAAGCCGCTCTGCATGCTCACGTCCAGGCCGGCGGTGAACGCGCGGCGCGTGGCGTCGCGTTCGTCGGCGGCATAGCCGTGCGCGATCAGTTCCATGTCGGCGGTGTAGTCGGACACCACCAGGCCGGGGAACTGCCAGGCGCCGCGCAGCAGGTCGGTCATCAGCCAGCGGTTGGCGCTGGCCGGCACGCCGTTGATGTCGTTGAAGGCGCTCATCACCGTGATCGCGCCGGCATCGAAGGCGGCCTTGAACGGCGGCAGGTGCACATCGCGCAGGGTCTGCTCGGAGATGTCCACGCTGGCGTATTCCAGGCCGCCGGCCACCGCGCCGTAGGCGGCGAAGTGCTTGGGCGTGGCCAGCAGGCAGTCCTCGGCCTGCAGCCCGGCCTGGCCCTGGAAGCCCTGCACGCGCGCGGCGGCGAAGGCGCAGCCCAGCACCACGTCCTCGCCGGCGCCCTCGGCGCCGCGGCCCCAGCGCTGGTCGCGGGCGATGTCCACGGCCGGGGCGAAGGTCCAGTGGATGCCGGCGGCGGTGGCTTCCACGGCGGTGGCGCGCGCGGTGCGCCGGGCCAGGTCGGGCTCGAAGCTGGCCGCCTCGCCCAGCGGGATCGGGAACACCGTGCGCATGCCGTGGATCACGTCCGAGCCGAACAGCAGCGGGATGCCCAGGCGCGACTCCTCCAGCGCGATGCGCTGGGCCTCGCGCCCCTGCGCCGCGCCGACGCCGTTGAACAGCGCGCCGATGCGCCCGGCGCGGATGCCTTCGCGCACCTGCGCGGCGTCCAGCGCGTTGGCCTCCGGGTTCACGTCCGGGGCGAACGGCCGCAGCGCGTCGGCAAAGATTCCCAGCTGGCCCACTTTCTCTTCGACCGTCATCTGCGCGATGAGGGCTTCAATCCGTTCGGAATTCGACATCCGGTCTCGCCATGAAAACGTTTACAGCCATTCTAGGCCATGCCCCGGGGATGCCAAGCCCTCGGGGGCTCCAAACAGCCAAGGCTGCACCCGGTCGGTGCCATCTGTCGAGACACGAGTGAGCGCGCGGTCACGGGCGGCGGCCGGCAGTGGTTCGGAATGGCGCGCCTGAACCCGGGAAGCGCGCTGCAACCGCCCCCAAAGGCCCCCCTGTAGAGCGGAGCTTGCTCCGCTGGGGCCTTCCCAATGCTCCAACCGAAATGCAGCGGAGCAAGCTCCGCTCTACAAAAAGGCGGCGACGCGATCGAAAGCGGCGATGGCGCCCACGCTAATGCAGCTGCGGCGGGCCTTCGTCTTCGCGGCGCTCGGGCGGGTCACCGGCCTGGACCGGACACGGCGGTTCGCCGCTGCCCGGCGGCAGCGGCAGGAAATCCTCGGACTCGTGGGACGGTCCGGGCTGGATGAACCAGCGATGCGCAACGCTCACGACGGCCTCCTCGCGCCGCGATGCTAAGGCGGCGGCGCGCTGCGGAATGTCCATCCGGCCTCGTCATGCGCGGGTGGACGCGGTGCCGGCAAACCTTCACGCCGCGCAACGGTTTACGCCCGCGTCAGGGCGCACTGGCCTGGTCCAGCGCCTGGATCTGCTCCGGGGTCAGGGTTAGCTGCGCCGCGTGCAGGATCTCGTGCAGCTGCTCGACGCTGCTGGCGCTGGCGATCGGCGCGGTGATCGAGTCGCGCGCCATCAGCCAGGCCAGCGCGATCTGCGCGGGCTTGGCGCGCTGCTGGGCGGCCACTTCGTCCAGCGCCGCCAGGATCCGGCGGCCGCGCTCGTTGAGATACTTTTTGACCGCGGCTTCGCCACGCGGGCTCTTGGACGCATCCGCCGGGTCGCGGTACTTGCCGGTCAGAAAGCCCGATGCCAGCGCGTAGTAGTTGATCACGCCCAGCCCATGCGCCTTGGCCAGCGGCTCCAGCGTCTGCTCGTAATCGGCCCGGTCGTAGAGGTTGTACTCCGGCTGCAGCGTCTCGTAGCGCGGCAGGCCCTGGGCCTGCGCCACCTCGAGCGCCTCGGCCAGGCGCTCGCCACTGTAGTTGGAGGCGCCGATCGCGCGGACCTTGCCCTTCTCGATCAGCCGCGCGAAGGCGCCCAGCGTGGCCTCCAGCGGGATCGAGGGGTCGTCGGCATGCGCTTGGTAGAGGTCGATGGTGTCCACGCCCAGGCGCTTGAGCGACTGGTCCACCGCGGTCTCGATATTGTCCGGCGACAGGCCGGGCAGCTCGTCCCACTTGCCGACCTTGGTGGCGATCACCACCTGGTCGCGCTTGCCGCTGGACCTGAGCCACTGGCCGATCAGCGTCTCCGATTCGCCGCCCCGGTTACCCGGCACCCAGGCCGGATACACGTCGGCGGTGTCGATGAGGTTGAAGCCGCCGTCGACGAAGGCATCGAGCAGCTTCGCCGTCCCGGCCGCGTCCTTGACGCTCCAGCCGAACACGTTGCCGCCGAAGGCCAGCGGCGCGACGGTGAGGCCGCTCCTGCCGAGCGGACGTTGCGAAATGGTCATGTGGCACTCCTGTCCTGAACGTGGGGAAACAACAAGGACAGCCCACGGTAGGCCGCGGGCGTTTAACGCCGCGTCCACGCCTGGTGACGTCCACACGACATGCTAGGCTCGCGCGCACCTTCGCTGATGGGATGTGCTCATGCGCAGATCGCTTGCCGTTCTCACCCTGTGCGCCGCGCTGGCGCCGGTGGCCCTCGCACAGCAGTCGAGTCCGCCGTCCTCTGTGGCGCCCGCGCTGCAGGCCAGCATCGATGGCAGCTGGCGCAAGCCGGACAATGTCGAACGCGACAAGTACCGCCATCCGGGCCAGACGCTGACCTTCTTCGGCGTGCAGCCGCATGACACGGTGATCGAGATCACCCCGGGCAACGGCTGGTACTCGGAAATCCTGGCGCCCTACCTGCAGGCCGAAGGCCAGTACATCGCCGCAGTGGTCGACCCGGCGGCGGTGGCCGAATCCTCGCGCGCCTACCAGCAGAAGGCCGCCGATAGCCTGCAGGCGCTGTTCGACGCCGATCCGGCGCATTACGGCAAGGCCAGGCTGGTGCGCTACTCGCCGGCCGCCCCGGTGTTCGGCCCGCCCGGCTCGGCCGATGTGGTGCTCACCTTCCGCAACGTGCACAACTGGCGCATGGCCGACAACGCCGAGGCGATGTTCAAGGGCTTCTATGCCGTACTCAAGCCCGGCGGCACGCTGGGCGTGGTCGAGCATCGCGCCAAGGGCGACGTGGCCGACGACGACAAGAGCGGCTATGTCGGCCAGGCGCAGGTGATCGCGCTGGCCACCGCGGCCGGCTTCCGGCTGGAGGGGCAGAGCGAGATCAACGCCAACCCGCGCGACACCAAGGACTATCCCGGTGGCGTGTGGACCCTGCCGCCGACCAACAAGCATCCGCCGGCCGACGACGCCAAGTACCGCGCCATCGGCGAAAGCGACCGCATGACGCTGCGCTTCATCAAGCCCTGAGCGGTGGCCGCGATCCGGTTCGAGGCCGAGGAGAAGGCGGCGATCGTGCGCCGGATCCAGCTGTATTTCGATCAGGAGCTGCGACAGGAGATCGGCCGCTTCGATGCGGAGTTCCTGCTGGACTTCTTCGCCGAGGAGATCGGCGGTTACTTCTACAACCGCGGCCTGTACGACGCGCAGGCCGTGTTGGCCGCGCGCGTGGACGATCTCAACGAGGCCATCGTGCAGCTCGAGAAGCCGACCGAGTTCCGCAGGTAGCGGCACCCGCGCTGCGATCCTCGTGATGGGGTCGCTGCGCAGGGGAGATAATGCGCGGCCCCCGCACCCCCGCGCCGCTTCGCCGTGCTGATCGCCTTCAACAAGCCGTTCAACGTGCTGTGCCAGTTCACCGACCGCAGCGCCACGCCGCGGCCGACGCTGGCCGGCTTCGGGCTGCCCAAAGACGTCTATGCCGCCGGCCGGCTCGACTACGACAGCGAAGGCCTGCTGCTGCTCACAGATGACGGCGCACTGGCGCATCGGCTGACCGATCCGCGCCACAAGCAGGACAAGACCTACTGGGTGCAGGTGGAAGGCACGCCGCAGCCCGCGCAGCTGCAGGCACTGCGTGAGGGCGTGGTGTTGAACGATGGCCCCACCCTGCCCGCGCGCGCGGCCCGGCTCGATCCGCCGCCGGCGCTGTGGCCGCGCGATCCGCCGGTGCGGGTGCGCAAGACCGTGCCCGATGCGTGGCTGGCGCTGACCCTGCGCGAGGGCCGCAACCGGCAGGTGCGGCGCATGACCGCGGCGGTGGGGCTGCCCACCTTGCGGCTGGTGCGCGTGGCGATGGGCGGCATCGCGCTGGATGGCCTGCAGCCGGGGCAATGGCGCGTCGTGCAGGGCTGAAGCAGACAACGCCCAAAACGCGAACACCCGGCGAAGGGCCGGGTGTCGGTGAGAAGCTGGCTCGGCCGCCGCTACCGCCGTTGCGGCGCGACGGCCGAGGACTCAGCGTGAAACCTTTAGTCCTTGGCCGGGGTCGCCTTCGGCGCCACGCGGCTGTAGCGGGTCGAGCGCGAACGCACGCCGGCATTGCCGCGGGTGGTCGCCGGCTCCAGACGCCGGGCGCTGCCGTTGAGCGGCTCGCCCTGCTTTTCCTTGTACTTGCGATAGACGGCATAGCCGATCAGGCCCACGCCCACCGCGGCGGCGGCGCCCACGGCCACCGGATTGCGCTTGACGAAGTTGCCGGCGACCTTGCCGCCGGTGCGCACCGCACCCAGCGCGGCGCTGCTCTTGAACAGCTTGGCGGCCCTGGAGCTGCGCGAGGGCAACAGGTCGCGCGCGCTGCTGCCGGCATGACGCAGGCCGTCGCCTGCCTGGTGGACCAGATCCAGGGCGGTTTCCAGGGCGCGATCGCTGATGTCGGAGAACTTGCTCATGGGGGACCCCCTTGGGTGATGACAGGCGGCCAGTGTCCCGGCCACGGTGTGGAAGGCTTGTGTGCGCCACGCCGCGAGGCCTGCCGCAGGCTGAATGCCGGGATTCGCTTGGGATTGGCTCTCGGGTAGGAGCAACCGTCTCGACAAATCTCGCAGCGGCCTGCCTGTAGAGCGGAGCTTGCTCCGCTGCTCTTCGTTCGGGTCGTAGGGAAAGCCCCAGCGGAGCAAGCTCCGCTCTACAGGTGGGCGCGAACGCGAGAAGAAGGGGCTCAGGTGCCGCGCGGCTTGGCGCGGTGGGTGGCGGTGGCGCTCCAGGGGTCGTCGGGCCAGGGATGGCGGGGATAGCGGCCCTTCATTTCCTTGCGCACCTCGGCATAGGTGTTGGCCCAGAAGCTGCGCAGGTCCTGGGTGACCTGCAGCGGCTTGCCGCCCGGCGAGAGCAGGTGCAGGGTCAGCGGCACGCGCCCGTCGGCGATGCGCGGGGTATCGCCCAGGCCGAACAGCTCCTGCAGCTTGACCGCCAGCACCGGCGCGCGCGGGCTGCCGTCGTGTTCCAGGCCGTAGTCGATGGGCCGCTCCAGGCCGGAAGGCACGGCGATGCGGGTGGGCGCCAGGGCGTCGATGCGCTGGCGCAGGGGCCAGTCCAGGCCGGACTTGAGCGCCTCGCCCAGCGTGGCCTCGTCCAGCGCGTCCAGGCGCGTCTTGCCGGCGAAGGCGGGCTTGAGCCAGTGGTCCAGCGTGGCCAGCAGGGCCGCATCGGAGCGGTCGGGCAGCGCCAGCTCGGGCATCCAGGCGCGCAGGCTCTGCACGCGCGCCTGCCATTGGCGCAGGCCCGGCGTCCACGGCAGCGCGTCCAGGCCGAGTTCGCGCACCGCCTCGGTCAGCGCGCCGGCGGCCTGCGCCGGGTCGACGCGGCCGGCCGGGCGCGCGTCCAGCACGATGGCGTCGAAGCGCGTCTCGCGCTGAGCCACCAGCGCGCGCCGATCCGCGTCCCAGCGCACGTGGTCGCCGGTGGAGAAGCGCGCGGCGAAGGCCTGGCGCAGCGCGGCCTCGTCCACCGGCGCGCCGCGCAGGATCAGGCCGTCGCGCGCCTCGAAGCGCAGCTCGCTGGCCACGATCCACGGCTCGCCGCGCAGGCTGCTGTCGTCGAACAGGCGCGCGGTGCGGCCGTTGCTCAGCGCGTAGCGCAGCGGATCGGTCGCGTGGCGGAAGCCGATGCGGTCGGGGAAGGCGTGGATGAGCAGATCGCCGAGCACGTGCGCGTCCAGTTCGGCCGGGGCGCTGGCGTCCTCGCGCACGCGGCGGCGCCACTGGCGCGCGGCGGCGTCGATGGCCGCCAGGCCGCCGCGGTGCGCATCGCCCGGCACGCGTCCGTTGCGGAACGCCGCCAAGGCACGCCAGCGCGCGGCCAGGCCGTCGCCGGCCTGGCGCAGCGGATCGCGCGCCTCGATCAGGGCGGCCAGGTCGCAGGCCACGGCGCGCAGCGGTCCGGCCGGCGCGGCCAGCAGCATCGCGGCCAGGCGCGGATGCGTGCCCAGGCGCAGCATCCGCCGCCCGGTCTCGGTGATGGTGCCGGCCTGGCCCAGCGCGCCGAGCTTGCGCAGCAGGTCGCGCGCGGCGGCCAGCGCGCCGGCCGGCGGTGGATCGGGGAAGCGCAGCGCGTTGCTGCCCCAGGCGGCCAGCTCCAGCGCCAGCGCGGCCAGCTCGACCTGGGCCAGCTCGGGGCGGCGCTGCGGTTCGAGCCGCTGCGAGGCCGGCCACAGCCGCCAGGCGACGCCCTCGGCCACGCGCCCGGCGCGGCCGGCGCGCTGGTCGGCCGAGGCCTGGGCGATGCTCACCACATCCAGCCGCGAGAAGCCGCTGTTGGGGTCGAAGCGCGGCTCGCGCGCCAGGCCGCTGTCGATCACCACACGCACGCCAGGCAGCGTCACCGACGACTCGGCCACGTTGGTGGCCAGCACCACGCGGCGGCGGCCGTCGGGATCGGGCTGCAGCACCTCGGACTGGCGCTCGACCGGCAGCTCGCCGTGCAGGGCCAGCACGCGCGCCTGGCCCAGCGCCGGGCTGTGGCCCAGCGCGGCTTCGACCTTGCCGATCTCGCGCTGCCCGGGCAGGAACACCAGCAGGTCGCCGGGCTGCTCGGCCAGCGCCTGTTCGATCGCGCGGCGCACCTGCGACTCCAGCGCCTCGTCGCGGCGCGCGGGGAAATGCGACACCGCCACCGGGAAGCTGCGGCCGGCGCTGGTCAGGCGCGGCGCATCCAGCCATTGCGACAGGCGCTCGCCATCCAGCGTCGCCGACATCACCACGATGCGCAGGTCTTCACGCAGGCCGGCCTGCACGTCCAGGGCCAGGGCCAGGCCGAGGTCGCCGGCCAGGTGGCGTTCGTGGAATTCGTCGAACAGCAGCGCGCCGACGCCATCCAGCAGCGGGTCGTCCTGCAGCATGCGGGTGAGGATGCCTTCGGTCACGACCTCGATCCGCGTGCGCGGGCCGACCTTGTTCTCGAAGCGGATGCGATAGCCGACGGTCTCGCCCACCGCCTCGCCCAGCTGCCGGGCCATGAAGCCGGCGGCGGCGCGCGCGGCCACGCGGCGCGGTTCGAGCATCACGATCCTGCGGCCTTCCAGCCACGGCGCGTCGAGCAGGGCCAGCGGCACCTGGGTGGTCTTGCCGGCGCCGGGCGGGGCCTCGAGCACCAGGCGCGGATGGTCGGCCAGCGAGGCGGTGATCTGCGGCAGCAGCGAAGCGATGGGGAAGGAAGGTGCGGACATCGCGCACAGGATAAGGCGCGCGTCGGCCACGCCCTACAATGGCCGCCCCCACGTTCGTGCGCCACGCTCCATGCAGCTGATCGACATCGGTGCCAACCTCACCCACGAGTCCTTCGACCGCGACCGCGACGCGGTGCTGCAGCGCGCGCGCGCAGCCGGTGTGGCCCAGCTGGTGATCACCGGCGCCAGCCGCGAGCATTCGCCCAAGGCGCTGGACCTGGCGCGCGCGCACCCGGGCGTGCTGTTCGCCACCGCCGGCGTGCATCCGCACCACGCGGTCGAATACACCGAGGAATGCGATGCCGAGATGCGCGCCCTGCTCGCGCAGCCGGAAGTGGTGGCCGTGGGCGAATGCGGGCTGGACTACAACCGCGACTTCTCGCCGCGCCCGGCGCAGCGGCGCGCGTTCGAGCGCCAGCTGCAGACCGCGGTGGACACCGGCAAGCCGCTGTTCCTGCACCAGCGCGATGCGCATGCGGACTTCATGGCGATCATGAAGCAGTTCGACGGCCGGCTGCCCGCGGCGGTGGTGCATTGCTTCACCGGCACGCGCGAGGAGCTGTTCGACTACCTCGACCAGGACTGGCATATCGGCATCACCGGCTGGCTGTGCGACGAGCGCCGCGGCGCGCACCTGCGCGAGCTGGTCCCCAGCATCCCGGCGCAGCGGCTGATGATCGAGACCGACGCGCCCTACCTGCTGCCGCGCACGCTCAGGCCGCTGCCGAAGGACCGGCGCAACGAGCCGGCCTTCCTGCCGCACATCGCCGAGGAACTGGCGCGCGACCGCGGCGAGGACGCGGATCGCATCGCCCAGGCCACCACCGCGACCGCGCGCGCGTTCTTCGGCCTGCCTGGCCAAGCGGTCTAGGACTCGACCTTGTCGTCCTCGCGCTTGGCATCGGCCATCGCCTCGGGCTCCAGCTCCTCGGCGGCGCGGTTGAAGCGCACGAACACGCCCCAGGACACCAGCAGCAGCGCGGCGGTGGCGCCGATGGACGCCGCATAGGGCAGCTGGCTGGGCGCCTCGTGCGCCATCTCGAACACCGACACCAGCGTCTCGATCGACAGCGCGATCACCACCACCACCAGGAAGCGCGACAGGTAGCGGCGCACGCGCGTGGGCCCGCTGACCTTGACGTCGCGCAACACCTCCTCCTCGAAGATCGTCTGGCCCAGCTCGATCGACACCAGCGCGATGGTCAGCAGGCCCACGCACTCGAGCACGGTGTTGAAGCGCGCGCGCATGTCCGCCCCGGCCGGCGCCTGGACCAGGCCGTGCCACAGCTCCTGCGCGGCCAGCCACAGCAGGGCCACGCCGCACAGCACGAACATGAGGATCACCAGCACGTGGCCGGCCTTGAACAACCCGGACAAGCCCTTCATCGGCACCGCTCCCCTAGGACGCAACGCCGCGCAGCATCGGCAGCGGCGCGTGGCGGCGGCGCGAAGGACTCAGCCGAGCTGCGCGGCGTAGACCTGCAGGTGGATCCAGGCCGTGTCCAGGCGCGGCACGCGCAGGCCAAAGTGGGCGGCACGATGGGCCATGTCGCCGACGATGTGCGCGGCTTCCACGCGCTGGCCGGCCTGCAGGTCGCGCAGCATCGAGGCGGTCAGCGACGAGCCGGGCTGGGTGAGCACCTCCAGCATCGAGGCCTGCGCGGTCTCGGGCACCTTGGCGCCCGCCGCGGCGGCCACGTCCAGGCACTCGCGGTACAGGCCGGTCATGAAATCGCGCCCGCCCTCGCAGGCCTCGATCGCACCGACGCTGCCGCGCATCAGGCAGGTCGCCCCCGCCAGCGCGGTGAGGAAGCTGTACTTGGTCCACTGCGCCACGGCGATGTCGCTGCGCGCCTCGTACTGCACCCCGGCCTGCGCCAGCACCGCGGCCAGGGCCTGCACGCGCGGTGTGTCGCCGCTGCCGTCGCGCTCGCCGAAGGTGATCGAGGCCGCCTTGCCCAGGTGCACGATCTGGCCCCGCTCGCCCTTCATCGCGCTGATGAAGCACAGCCCGCCCAGCACCCTGTCCGCGCCGAAGCGCGCATCCAGTGCCGCGTAGTGCAGCAGGCCGTTGAGGATCGGCAGCACGGTGGTGTCCGGGCCGACCGCGGGGGCGATGGCGTCGAGCGAGCTGTCCAGGTCGTAGGCCTTGCAGCTCAGCAGCACCAGGTCGAAGGGCCGCTGCGCCGCCAGCGCCGGCAGCGCCTCGGCGGTGACGCAGGCCACGGCCAGCTGCGCGTCGCCCAGCGGGCTCTCGATCACCAGCCCGTCGCGGGCCAGCTGCTCGGCGCGCGCCGGGCGCACCAGGAAGGTCACATTGACCCCGGCCTGCGCCAGGCGACCGCCGAAGTAGCCGCCGGTGCCGCCGGCCCCCAATACCAAGATGCGCATGCCTTGCCTCTTACTCGGTCAACGGCAGGCATGTAAGCACGCAGGCGCGTGCTGCGCCATCGCGCGCGACGCGCACCTGCGCCGAGGGCGGCGCAGGCGGACGTTGCGGTCATTGCTTGACCAGCTCGACCCGGCGGTTGCTGGCCTTGCCGTCCTCGCTGCTGTTGTCGGCAACCGGGTCGGCCTGGCCGAAGCCGGCGGCGGACAGGCGCGCGGCCTCCACGCCCTGCGCGGTCAGCGCGGCCACCACCGCCTTGGCCCGGCCTTCGGACAGCGCCTTGTTGTGCGCCGGCTCGCCGGTGTTGTCGGTGTAACCGTTGACGGCCAGCTTCAGCGCCGGATCGTCCTTGAGCAGCTGCACGACCTGGGCGATCTGCGGCTGCGAGTCGGGCAGGATCTCGGTCTTGTCAGTGGCGAAGTTGACGTGCAGCGCGACCTTGCCGGCCTTGTCGATCTGCGCCTTCAGCGCGCTGGCCGGCAGCAGGCCGGCAGTGATCTGCAGCGGCTTGGTCTCGGCGATCAGCAGCCCGGCGCCAAACTGATAGCTGCACAGGTGGATCCAGATGTCGCGGTCGGCGCGATGGACCACGAACACCTGAACGGGGTTGTTGTAGAAATCGCCCAGGCCATCGACGAAGCGGGTGGCCGGATCGCCGCGCCAGGTCTTGAGTTGGTCGCGCGCCTCGGCGGGGATCTGCCCGTCGAAGATCTTGCGCCCGCCCATGGCCGCCACCGCCGCCTCGATGTTGCGGGTCAGCTCCAACTGCGAGAACGTCTTGCCCTGCGCCGCGCTGACATTGGTCCACCAGATCCGGCCTTCCACCGGCTCGAGCCGGTCGCCCGTCCACAGCGGCACCTGGTCGAACTCGGCCAGCTCAGCCTTGTTGGTCGGCACGTAGCCATCGGGCAGCTTGAGGTAGGGGAAGTCGCCCAGCGCCACGCTCGACATCGGCAGGCTGGCCGGATCGAAGCCCTTGACCGCGGCCGGCGCGGTGTCCTTGGCCGCCGCGGGCGCCGAATCGGCCGGCGCGCTCGCCGCGGGCGCGGCGGCGTCCTGCGCCGAGGGCGGCTGCGGCTGCGGCTTGCACGCCACCAGCGCCAACGTGCCGCTCAGCACCGCCACGGTCATGACCACCTGCCTCATGTCGCACTCCTTTGCCTGGGGATGGCCGGCAAGTGTAGTGCGCGGCGGTGGACCGCCGCACCGGCCGGGCCGTGCGTCGCTGACGCAGGGCCCGATGCGGCCGTCAGCTGCGCAGCCCCACGCCGCGCTTGAGCAGGTAGAGGCCCAGCGCGGCCAGGGCGACGACGAAGCCCAGCATCAGCGCATAGGCCACCCACAGCGGCACGTCCGAACTGCCCAGCAGGCCGTAGCGGAAGGCGTTGACCATGTAGAAGATGGGGTTGAGGTGCGTGGCGGCCTCGGCCCAGCCCGGCAGCAGCTTGACCGAATAGAACACGCCGCCCAGATAGGTCAGCGGGGTCAGGATGAAGGTCGGCACGATGGCGATGTCGTCGAACTTCTTGGCATAGGCCGCGTTGACGAAGCCGGCCAGCGAGAAGATGGTCGCGCCCAGCAGCACCGTGCTCAGCGTCACCAGCGGATGCGGCACGCGTACCGGGGTGAAGAACATCGCGATCGCCAGCACGATGGCGCCGACCATCAGCCCGCGCAGCACCGCGCCGGCCACGTAGCCCAGCAGGATCACCCAGTTGGGCATCGGGCTGACCAGCAGCTCCTCGACGTGGCGCCCGAACTTGGCGCCGAAGAAGCTGGAGGAGATGTTGCCGTAGCTGTTCTGGATCACGCTCATCATCACCAGGCCCGGCACGATGAACTGCATGTAGGAAAAGCCGCCCATGTCGCCGATCTTCGAGCCGATCAGGCCGCCGAAGATCAGGAAGTACAGCGTCATCGTGATCGCCGGGGGCACCAGGGTCTGGCCCCAGATGCGCAGGATGCGGGCGATCTCGCGGCGGGTGATGGTCCACAGCGCGGTCAGGTTGCGGCGGGCGTTGCTGGTGGTCGGCACCAGGGTCGGGGGGCTGCTCATGCGGAGGTCTCCTGCGCGGCGGCGGGCGCAGCGGTCATGCGGACGAACAGCTCTTCGAGCCGGTTGGACTTGGTGCGCATCGAGCGCACGCGGATGCCGGCCTCATCGAGTGCGTCGAACACGCGGTTGAGTTCCATCTGCCGCGGCATGTCCAGGTCCAGCGTATGCGGGTCGGCGGCCAGCAGCGTGGCGCCCTCGATCACCGGCAGCTGCGCGGGCAACTCGCCGTCGATGTCCAGCAGGAAGCCTTCCACGTCCAGCTGCGCCAGCAGGGCGCGCATCGGGCCCTGCTGGACGATGCGGCCGTGGTTGATGATCGCCAGGTTGCGGCACAGGCTCTCGGCTTCCTCCAGGTAATGGGTGGTGAGGATGATCGTGGTGCCGGCGGCGTTGATCTCGCGCAGCGTCTTCCACATGCCGCGGCGGATCTCGATGTCCACCCCGGCGGTGGGTTCGTCCAGGATCAGCAGGCGCGGGCGGGTCATCATGGCGCGGGCGATCATCAGCCGCCGCTTCATGCCGCCGGAGAGCGTGCGGCTCATCAGGAAGGCCTTGTCCCACAGCTGCGCGCGCTTGAGCTCCTCCTCGGCGCGCGGAACGGCCTCATCGCGCGGGATGCCGTAGAAGCCGGCGTAGTTGACCAGGATGTCGAAGGGCTTCTCGAACAGGTTGAAGTTGATCTCCTGCGGCACCAGGCCGATCAGGCGCATGGCCGCGTCGCGGTGCGCGACCAGGTCGGTGCCGAACACCTGCACCTGCCCGGAGGTCTTGTTGACCAGCGAGGAGATGATGCCGATCAGCGTGGACTTGCCGGCGCCGTTGGGCCCGAGCAGGGCGAAGAAATCGCCGGGCTCCACGCTCAGCGACACGCCCTTGAGCGCTTCGACGCCGTTGTCGTAGCGCTTTTTCAGATCGACGATGGATAGCGCCGGCACGGGACCGGCGACAGGGGAGAGCGAGGTCATGGAAGGCCTTGGCGCGGGCGTTGAGCCCGCATGACAGACAGAGCCCTATTATAGGTGCCCCGTCCCGGCAGCCCGGGCATCACACCGTTCCAACGCCTTGGCCATCGCGCAGTTTCCGCTGGAATTCATCGCCCGCCGCATGCTGGCCCCGAGCGTGGGCCATTACGTGTTCCGCCGCGCCGACCAGGCCGCGCTGGATTTCATCCCCGGGCAGTTCATCCAGGTGCACTTCACCATGGCCGACGGCAGCGCGGCGCGGCGCAGCTATTCGCTGGCCAACGTGCGCACGCCCGGCGCGGCGGCCGAAGACACGGTGGAGATGGCGGTGAGCTATGTGCCGGGCGGAGCGGCCACGGCGCTGTTCGAGGCGCTGACGCCGGGCCAGGTGGTGCAGGCCAGCGGGCCGTTCGGCCGCTTCACCCTGCAGCCGGGCGATGCCAATGCGCGCTATGTGCTGATCGCCACCGGCACCGGCGTGACGCCGTACCGGTCCATGCTGCCGGCGCTGGCCGCGGCCATGGCCGGACGCGGCGTCGAGGTGGTGCTGCTGCAGGGCGCGCGCACCCTGGGCGAGCTGCTCTACCACGACGAGTTCGCCGCCTTCGCCGCCGCGCACCCGGGCTTCTCCTACCTGCCCTGCCTCTCGCGCGAGCAGCAGGCCGGCGCGCACCACGGCTATGTGCAGCAGGCCCTGCCGGGCATCGCGCCCGACCCGGCCCGCGACATCGCCTACCTGTGCGGCAACCCGGACATGGTCGACGCCTGCTTCGAGGCGCTGAAGGGCGAAGGCCTGCCGATCCCGCAGATCCGTCGCGAGAAATACGTCAGCTCGAAATAGCGCCTGGCCGCGATGTAAAGCGTGCTTGACACGACGCCGCTGCCGCGCGCAGGATGGTGTCAACCTTCCTTGACATCGCGCTTCGCATGGACACCGCTTCCGTTGCACGACCGCGCCCAGGCGCGCCGCCTCCCGCCGCAGGCCGGGCACGCCGATGAATGACCAGACCACACCCCCGCCGCGCTCGCTGCGCTGGCGCCTGCCGCTGATCGCGGCCCTGGCCGCCGCGGTGGCGGTGCTGGCGCTGGTGCCGGGCCTGCTGCCCACGCTTAGCGCCGAGGGGCGGCAGACGCTGCTGGGCATGGCGGCGGGCATGGGCACCGCGCTGGCCGTGCTGCTGCTGGTGCTGCTGATCCCCGGTGCCCGCCGCACCTACTTCCTGCTGCTGGAGGCCCGCGAACAGGGCGCCTGCGCCGACCGGCGCGTGCGCTGGTTCAGCGGCATCGCCCTGGCGCTGTACGTGCTGCTGGTGCTGCTGGCGCGCTGGGGCGTGCCGCAGACCGCCTCGCCGCTGCAGGTGCTGGTCCTGGGCGCGTTGCCGCTGCTGGCAATGGGGCTGTTCGTTGCGGCCACGGTGCTGCGCCTGCGCCAGCTGGACGAGCTGATGCGCAAGCTGGAGGTGGAGAGCTGGGCGCTTGCGGCGCTGCTGGTCTCGCAGGGCTATTTCGCCGTCTGGCTGCTGCTGCGCCTGGGGCTGGTGCGGATCGACGCCGGCAACGCCCTGCTGTGGGTGGGCGTATGGCTGATGGTGGTGCAGCTGGTGGTCTACACCTGGCAGCTGCGCAAGTACCTGTGAACAGCCGCGTGCGCGAGCTGCGCGAGGCGCGCGGCTGGTCGCAGGCGGCGCTGGGCGAGCGCCTGGGCGTGTCGCGCCAGACCATCAACTCGATCGAGACCGGCAAGTACGACCCGAGCCTGCCGCTGGCCTTCCAGATCGCCCGGCTGTTCGGCGAGCCGATCGAGGCGATCTTCCTGTTCGAACCGTAAGCGGCGCCGCACCCGGTCACATCGGCCGGCGCCGCGCGTCATGTCAGCATCCACATCCGGACCACGGATGCCTTCCAAGGAGAGTCCCATGCAACAACGATGGTGGTGGCCAGCCCTGCTGCTGGCGGCCAGTGTCCCGGCGGCGCAGGCGCGCACGCTGGGCACGCTGGAGTTCAAGCCCTGCACGCTCAGCGCGCCGCTGATGCCCGCCTCGGTGGAGGCCCAGTGCGCCACGCTGCAGGTGCCGGAGAACCGCGCCGCCCCGGGTGGACGCAAGATCGCCCTGCGCATCGGCTGGGTGCCGGCGCAGAACGACACCTCGGCCGAGCCCGATCCGGTGTTCATGCTGGCCGGCGGCCCGGGCCAGTCGGCGCTGGACACCTATCCGCAGCTGCAGACCGCCTTCGCCAAGGTCAACGCCAAGCGCCACGTGATCCTGGTCGACCAGCGCGGCACCGGCGGCTCCAATCCGCTGCAATGCCCGCAGCCGGACAAGGCGCAGGACATCGACACACCCGATGCCGCCGGCGCCTATGCGCGCAGCTGCCTGGCGCAGCTGGAGAAGAAGGCCGACCCGCGTTTCTACACCACCGGCGATGCGATCGCCGACCTGGATGCGGTGCGCCAGGCCATCGGCGCGGCCAAGATCGATCTGGTCGGCGTGTCCTACGGCACGCGCGTGGCCCAGCAGTACGCGGCCACCTATCCGCAGCACACGCGCGCCATCGTGCTCGACGGCGTGGCGCCCAATTCGCTGGTGCTGGGCAACGAGTTCGCGCAGAACCTGGAAAGCGCGCTGGACCTGCAGTTCGCCCGCTGCGCCAACGACAAGGCCTGCGCCGACAAGCTGGGCAACCCGCGCCAGCGCCTCAACGCGCTGATGCAGACCCTGCGCACGCAGCCGCCGACGGTGAACTTCCGCGACCCGGTCACCGGCGCGGCGCGCCAGGAAACCCTGCACGCCGGCGATGTGGCCGGGCTGGTGCGCATGTCGGCCTACATGCCGCTGATGACCGCCACCCTGCCCCTGCAGTTCGCCGAAGCCGCGCAGGGCCGCTACGACACGCTGGCGGCCACGGCCAGCCTGATCGGCGGCTCGCTCTCCGATTCGATGGCCATGGGCATGCAGCTGTCGGTGATCTGCGCCGAGGACGGCAGCGAGCTCGCACCCGATCCCAGGCAGGACGGCTCGCTGCTGGGCAACGCCATCGTCGAGGGGCTCAAGGCGCAGTGCGCGGTGTGGCCCAAGGGCACGCGCGCGGCGAACTTCCGCAAGCCGCTGTCCACCGACGTGCCGGCGCTGCTGCTGAGCGGTCAGTTCGATCCGGTGACCCCGCCGCGCTACGGCGCGGAAGTCGCCAAGTCGCTGCCCAACGCGCGGCATCTGGTGCTCAAGGGCCAGGGCCACAACGTCATCGCCGTGGGCTGCGCGCCGCAGCTGCTGGGCCAGTTCCTGGACAAGGCCGACGCCAAGTCGCTCGACGCCACGTGCCTGGACCGCCTCACCGACACCCCGCCCTTCACCGGCTTCTACGGATGGGACCCATGATCGCCCTGCAGAATCTCCACAAGACCTTCCAATCGAAGAAGACCGTGGTCAAGGCCGTGAGCGGGGTGGACTTCACCGCCGCCGACGGCCAGATCACCGGCCTGCTCGGTCCCAACGGCGCCGGCAAGACCACCACCCTGCGCATGCTCTATACGCTGATGCAGCCCGACCAGGGGCAGGTGCTGATCGACGGGCTGGACGTGGCCGCCGATCCGCAGGCCGCGCGGCGCGCACTGGGCGTGCTGCCCGACGCGCGCGGCGTGTACAAGCGCCTGACCGCACGCGAGAACATCGCCTACTTCGGCGCGCTGCACGGCCTGGACAAGGCCACCATCGCCGCGCGCACCGAGCGCCTGGCGCACGCGCTGAACATGACCGACTTCCTGGACCGGCGCACCGAAGGTTTCAGCCAGGGCCAGCGCACCAAGACCGCCATCGCCCGCGCGCTGGTGCACGACCCGCGCAACGTGGTGCTGGACGAACCGACCAACGGCCTGGACGTGATGACCACCCGCGGCCTGCGCGAATTTCTCAAGCAGCTGCGCGGCGAAGGTCGCTGCGTGGTGTTCTCCAGCCACATCATGCAGGAGGTGGCCGCGCTGTGCGATCGCATCGTGATCATCGCCAAGGGCACGGTGGTGGCCGCCGGCACGCCCGATGAACTGCGCGCGCTGTACGGCCGGGACAACCTGGAGGACGCCTTCGTCGAAGCGATCGGTTCGGAGGAGGGCCTGCTGGCATGAACAGTCTCAAGACCCTGTGGGTGGTGATGCGCAAGGAGTTGCTCGACTTCTTCCGCGATCGCCGCACCGTGGCGCTCTCGCTGCTGCTGAGTCCGGTGCTGGTGCCGGTGCTGCTGATCGGGCTGTTCACCCTGACCGAGAACCGCATCCGCGACCTGACCGACAAGCCGCTGGAGCTGCCGGTGATCGGCAAGCAGCACGCGCCCAATCTGATCGCCTGGCTGGAAGGCCAGAACGTCACCATCGTCGATCCCCCGGCCGATGTCGCCGCGGCCATCGCCGAGCAGAAGGCCGACGTGATCCTGCGCATCGGCGATGACTACGGTGAGAAGTGGCGCAAGAGCGAACCGGCGCCGGTGGAGGTCCTGAGCGATTCGACCCGGCAGAACGCCGAGGTGCCGGTCAAGCGCGTGCAGGCCTTGCTGCGCGCCTACAACAGCCAGGTCGGCGCGCTGCGCCTGCTCGCGCGCGGCATCAGCCCTGCGGCCGCCGCGCCGCTGCAGATCAGCGACACCGACATGGCCTCCGAGGAAGCCAAGCGCGGCCGGCTGGTGGGCGTGCTGCTGCCGTACCTGCTGATCCTCAGCGCCTTCATCGGCGGTGCCTATCTGATCATGGACGGCACCGCCGGCGAGCGCGAACGCCAGTCGCTGGAGCCGCTGCTGGCCACGCCCGCCCCGCGCGGCGCGGTGGTCAGCGGCAAGGTCGCCGCGGCCTGCGCGGTGGCACTGCTGTCGCTGGCGCTGACCTTGCTGATGTTCAAGCTCACCGCGGTGATCTCGCCCACGGTCGGCCGGCAGATGGCGGTGAGTTTTTCCACCATCGCGCTGCTGCTGCTGATCCTGATGCCGATGGTGTTCATCGGCACCACGCTGCTGACCTACCTGTCGGCCACGGCCAAGAGCATGAAGGAAGCGCAGAGCCACATGAGCTGGCTGATGCTGCTGCCGATGCTGCCCTCGATCGTGCTGATGGTGAACCCGGTCAAGACCCAGCTGTGGCAGTTCGCTGTGCCGTTCCTGGCGCAGAACCAGCTGATCCTGAAGGTCGTGCGTGGCGAGGTCGTCTCGCCGGCGCAGTGGGGCATCTATCTGGGCGCCAGCTTCGCCCTGGCCGGGCTGATGTGGTTCCTGGCGGTGCGCCGCTACCGCGGCGAGCAGCTGGCGATCTCCGGCTGAGCCTGCATCGCCCACAACGAACAAGGGCCGGCAATGCCGGCCCTTTTTTTTTGCGTTGCCGGGCGCGCTCAGCCGGGGTTGAAGGCGATCGTGCGGCGCGTGGTGCTGGTGGCGCCGGTGGGCTCGAACTTCCAGCGCTTGACCGCGGTCAGCGCGGCGCGATCGAACACGCGCGGCGGCGTGGCCTGGACCACGCGCACGTTGCTGACATCGCCATCGCCGCCGATGGTGATCTCCACCACCACCTGGCCGCTGGTGCCGGCGCGCAGCGCATCCATCGGATAACGCGGCGGCGGCGCGCTGAGCAGGCGCCGCTCGCCGCTGGAGGCGGCCGACCCAGACGAGGGCGATCCCGATGGCTCGGCTGGCGCTGCCGCAACCGGCGTAGGACGTTCTGCGGCCGCCTGCGGGCGCGGCGCCGGCGCGGACGCCGGTGCGGCCGGTGCATCGCGGGCGCTGTCCTCGCGCGCGGCGCGCGGCTGGGCGGCCTGGGCTTGGGTCGCCTGCTTCTGCTGGGCCGCCTGTTCGGCCAGGCGCTGGGCCTCCCTGGTCTTGGCTTCGGCGGCGGCCTTGGCCTTGGCCACCTCGTCGCTGCTCTGCTGGGCCAGCAGCTTCTCGCCGGCCTCGGTGGCCGCCGCCAGGCGTGGCAGGGACGGCGCGTTCGGATCGGCCTTGCGGATCAGCGCCTGCAGGCGCCGTGCCTCGTCGAAGTCCTTGCGGCCGATGCTCTGCTCGGCGGCGATCACCGTGTAGGGCATGAAGTCGGTCAGCGCGCTGGTCACCGCCGGATCGTCGGGCTGCTTGTCGCGCAGGGCCAGGTAGTACTCCACCGCATTGTCGCCAGCCGGTGCGTACAGACGGTTCTGGCCGATCGCACGCGTGGCGGCGGCGCGCAGATCGTCGGTGCTCATGGCCTGCACGCTGGCCGCCACCGCGCCCTTGGGCGCGGCATCGGCGGCGATGGCCTGCGCGGCGCTCTGCGGGTCGGCCGGCGGCGGCGTGCTGGCGGCCGGCGTGGAAGCAGGCTGCTGCGAGCAGGCGGTGAGCAGTCCCAGCAGCGCAAAGGCGGCCACGGGCCGCAGGGCGGTCGGTGTGAGCTTGGACATCGATGGTTCCCCTGAAGGGTCCGCATGGCGCAGACCAAGTGGCGAAACTCGCGTCAAGCGTCGCGGTTGTCAACTGCCCGGGCGGGTCACTTGCCGATGCAGAACGTGGAAAAGATCCGGCCCAGCAAGGCGTCGGGCGAGATCCTGCCCGTGATCTCGCCCAGCGCGTCGTGGGCCAGGCGCAGTTCTTCGGCGGCCAGCGCCAGGGATTCGTGATCGAGCTCGCGTTTTGCCAGCGTCGCGTGCTCGCGTGCGTCTTCCAGCGCCTGCACGTGGCGGGCGCGCGCCGAGAATTCTCCCTCCACCGCGGCGCCGGCCTGGCCCAGCGCCAGGGCCTGCAGACGCGCGACCAGCGCATCGAGGCCGGCGCCGGTGCGCGTGGACAGCGCCAGCGCGTCCTGGTCCAGGCGCGGCGCGTCGGGCAACAGGTCGAGCTTGTTGTGCAGCCACAGCTTGGGCGTGGCCGGATCCAGCACATCGGCCACCGCGGCGCGGCCGGCCTGCGGATCGCGCGCATCGAGCATCACCAGCGCCACATCGGCGCGGCGCAGTTCGTCGCCGGCGCGGCGCATGCCCTCGCGTTCGATCGCATCGCCGCCTTCGCGCAGACCGGCGGTGTCGACCAGGGTCAGTTCGACGCCATCGATGCGGATCACTTCGTGCAGCGTGTCGCGCGTGGTGCCGGCGGTGTCGGTGACGATGGCGCGTTCGCGCCCGGCCAGCGCGTTGAGCAGCGAGCTCTTGCCGGCGTTGGGCGGCCCGACGATCACCACGTGCAGGCCATCGCGCAGCCGGCGACCGCGCTGGGCTTCGTCCAGCAGCTGCTCGAGGTCGGCCAGCAGCGCCTGCACGCCGGCATGCACAGCCGCGCCGCCCAGGGTCTCCAGCGGCTCGTCGGCGAAGTCGATCGCCGCCTCCACGTGGACCCGCAGCCGCAGCAGCTGCTCGGCCAGGGCTTCGACGCGGCGCGAGAACACGCCATCGAGCGAACGCCGCGCCGCACGCGCCGCGCGCGCATCGCCGGCGGCGATCAGGTCGGCCACCGCCTCGGCCTGGGCCAGGTCGAGCTTGCCGTTGAGGAAGGCGCGTTCGGAGAACTCGCCCGGCCGCGCCTGGCGCGCACCCAGCGCGCAGGCGCGCGCCACCAGCGCACGCAGCACCACCGGGCTGCCGTGCGCCTGCAGTTCGACCACGTCCTCGCCGGTGAAGCTGGCCGGCGCGACGAAAGCCAGCGCGATGCCATCGTCGATGACCTCGCCCGCACCATCGACGAAGCGCGCATAGCGCGCCTGCCGCGGCGCCAACTCGCCCGCGCCCATCGCCTGGGCGATCTGCCTCGCACGCGGGCCCGACAGGCGCACGATGCCCACCCCGCCCGCGCCGGCCGCAGTGGCCACGGCGGCGATGGTGTCGGTGTGCGAGGGCGATGCGTGCATGGCGTGCGGATTCGATGAGGACAGTGCGGCGCCCGGCATCGTGCCCGTGCCGCCGCGCAAAAACAAAAAAAGCTTCGCCGGAGTGCGGAGGGCACGCGTGTTGATGACATGAGCGCGGTGGTGTAGAGCGGACTTCGCCGAGCAGCCTCGACCCGGCCGGGCGCGGCTCCTCGGCTCGGTCCGCAATTCCTGGCCCGCTCTCCACACATCCGCCAGGGTCGAGGCTTTCGCGGCGGATAGACCAGGGCTCCTTCCGACCCCAAGGCGTCGAGCAAGCGCTCTGCCCCCTCCCTTTCGCCGCAGGCGAAGGGGAGGGCCGGGGTGGGGTGCCTTTGCTCTTCGCTTCTGTGGCTTGCCCTGTAAAGCCCCGCCCCCTCCCCATCCCTCCCCCGCGCTGCGCGCAAGGGAGGGGGCCTCAAGTCGATGCCTTCCCGTCGCTGATCGCATTGGTTGGGAGGGAGAGGCTTGAACGACCGCGCAAACCGAAGCGTTGTGACTTGACGCGAGTCGCCCCTGCCCATCCGAAGCCGCAACGCCCACACGCCGCGATCCATCACCGTGAGAGAGACAAAACAAAAGCCCGCCGAAGACGGCGGGCTTTTGCGGTGAAGCGTCGAGCGACTTACTTGCGGACCGTCTTGTCCGGCTTGTCGCTCTCCGGCTTGCCCAGCGAGGGCTGGCCGTGGACGCGGCCCATCCACCACTGCTGCAACAGGCCCAGGCTGCCGTTGGTCACCCAGTACAGCACCAGGCCGGAGGGGAAGAAGGCCATGGTCGCGCCGAAGATCAGCGGCATGAACTGCATCATCTTGGCCTGGGTCGGGTCCATGCCCGTGGTCGGCGAGAGCTTCTGCGTCAGCCACATCACCAGCACGTTGAGCACCGGCAGGATGAAGTAGGGATCGCGCGCGGTGAGGTCATGGATCCACAGGATCCACGGCGCCTGGCGCAGCTCGACCGACTCGTTGAGCACCCAGTACAGGCACAGGAAGATCGGCATCTGCACCAGGATCGGCAGACAGCCGCCCATCGGGTTGATCTTCTCCTTCTTGTACAGCTCCATCATGGCCTGCTGCAGCTTGGCCCGATCCTCGCCGTAGCGCTCCTTGAGCTGCTGCATGCGCGGCTGGAACTTGCGCATCTTGGCCATGGACTTGTACTGGGCCGAGGACAGCGGGAACAGCACCAGCTTGACCACCACCACCAGACCGATGATCGACCAGCCCCAGTTGCCGAGCAGATCGTGCAGATGGCTCAGGATCCAGAACAGGCCCGAGCCGATCACCGCCAGCGGCGCGAAGCGGCTGTAGTCCACCGCGCTGTCCAGGCCGGGGATGCCGGAGGCCTTGATCGCCTTGACCAGCTTCGGGCCGACCCACAGCCGCGCATCGGTGGTGCCGGTCTGGCCCGGCGCCACGGTCAGGCTGGGGCCGGTCTCGCTGACCAGATAGCGGCGCACGCCGCCGACGGTGCGCTCATCCAGCGACACCAGCGCCGGCTGCTGCGGATCGGGCACCCAGGCGCTAAGGAAGTGATGCTCCAGCATCGCGATCCAGCCGCCCTTCATGTCCTGGTTGAGCTTGCCGTCTTCCAGGTAGTCGTCGCCGAACTTGCGGCGCTCGTAGGCCCCGCTGGCGGTGCGCCAGGCCGCGCCGACCAGGCTGAAGGCATGCGGGTTGGTGATGCCGCCCTTGACCGGCGGCGGCGGCGTGCGCTCGAGCTGGCGATAGATCACCGCCGTCCACGGCGCACTGCCGGTGTTGGTGACCTGGTCGGAGACGCCGACCAGATAGGCGCCGCGGGTGATGGTGAAGGTGCGCACGATGCGCACGCCGTTGCCTTCCCAGACGAAGGGAATGCGCAAGCTGTCCTGGCCGCTGGCCAGCACGTAATCGCGCTGCGGCTGCTCGGGGCGGAACACCGCGCCCGGGCCCGGCGCGGCGCTGCCCTGGCTGGTCCAGGCCAGTCCGGCGGTGTAGAGCTGGGCGGGGTTCTGGTTGAATAGTTCCACCGGCGGCGCGCCGGGATCACGGCTCTGCGGGTATTGCAGCAGCTGCGCGCGCAGCACCTTGCTGCCGTCGATGACCAGCTTGAGCGTGTCGGTGGTGACGGTGACCTGGGTCGAAGCCGCGGCCGGCGCAGCGGCGGCGGAATTGGCCGGTGCGGTCGTGGCCGCGGCGGTGCCGGGCGACGGCGTGGTCGCCAGCCCCTCGGTGCTGGGCACGCCGCTGCCGCCGGCATCGGCCGCAGGCGTCGTCGTGGCCGCCGCCACCGGGGTGGCCGGATGGTCCTGGGCGGTCTTCCACTTGCCCCACTCCATCCACAACAGGGTCGCCACCATCAGCCAGGCGAAGATCAGGAAAACACGGGTCTGGTTCATGGAAGCAGGCAGTCTCAGCCGGTTGCAGCGTCCGGCGTGGAAAGGGAAGAGGAGGGGCGCGCTGGCGCGGGGCGCATTGTGCCGCCCGCATCCGGGGCGGGCAACGCGCCGGCGCGCTGCAGCAGCTGGTCGAAGGCCGCGCGCAGCTGCGCGGCCGAGGCCTGCGCGGCCGCCGGGCGTGCCACCAGCACGTAGTCGCCGGCCGGCAGCGCCAGGCGCAGCGCACGGAAGTGGTCGCGCAGCACACGCTTGATGCGGTTGCGTCCGACCGCGCGCTTGTCGACCTTGCGCGAGACCGCCAGGCCCAGGCGCGCCTGTTCGCCACCGGCCGCCAGGTGCAGGGCGATCAGCGGCGTGGCGTGGCGGCGGGCGAGGCCGAAGACCCGGGTGTACTCGGCCGAGGTGCGCACGCGCGCCCGGCGGGGAAAGGTCTTGGACGAAACGTCAGGACTCATGGCACGACAAAGCCCGCGCCGTTGCGCGGCGCGGGCTTGGTGTGCAAACGCATGCTGTGATGACCGGCCGCGCGCCAGGCGCGGCGCGAGGCATCAGGCGCAGAGCGTCTTGCGGCCCTTCGCGCGGCGACGGGCGAGGATCTTGCGACCGTCAGCGGTCTTCATGCGGGCACGGAAGCCGTGGTCGCGCTTGCGCTTGAGGTTGCTGGGCTGGTAGGTGCGCTTGGTGGCCATGGGGCACTCTCAGGCGATAAGGGGTGGAAAGAACCGGAAATTCTACGGGGCGGCCAAAGCGCGCGTCAAGCTTGCGTGTGCCCGGCCTGTGGATGGAACTGTGGATGAGCGGTGGTCGGACGGTGGGCAAAGCGGACGACGTGGTACCCTGCCCGACCCTCTTTTCCACGTGCCGTCGGGCTGCGCGAGCTGGCCCGGCGCTGGATGACCGATCTCTCAAAGATGGATGCCTGGCCCCGCTGCCTAGAACGCCTGGAAGCCGAACTGCCGGCCGAAGATGTCCACACCTGGCTCAAGCCGCTGCAGGCCGAACAGCGTCCCGACGCGGTCGTGCTCTATGCGCCCAACGCCTTCATCGTCGACCAGGTGCGCGAGCGCTACCTGCCGCGCATCCGTGAGCTGATCGACCATTACGCAGGCTTCGACCAGGTCTCGCTGGCGGTGGGCTCGCGGGCCAAGGCGGCCGAGCCGGCCGCCGCCTCGGGCAACGGTGCGAGCGCCTCGCTGACCACCGCGGCCACCGCGCCGGTCGAGCCCTTCGCCGGCAACCTCGATACGCACTACACCTTCGACAACTTCGTCGAAGGGCGCAGCAACCAGCTCGGCCGCGCCGCCGCCTGGCAGGCCGCGCAGAAGCCTGGCGATCGCGCCCACAACCCGCTGCTGCTGTACGGCGGCACTGGCCTGGGCAAGACGCACCTGATGTTCGCGGCCGGCAACGAGATGCGCCGGCAGAACCCGGCCGCGCGCGTGCTGTACCTGCGCTCGGAGCAGTTCTTCAGCGCCATGACCAAGGCGCTGATCGAGCGGACCATGGATCAGTTCAAGCGCCGTTTCCAGCAGGTCGACGCGCTGCTGATCGACGACATCCAGTTCTTCGCCGGCAAGGACCGCACCCAGGAAGAGTTCTTCCACACCTTCAACGCGCTGTTCGACGGTCGCCAGCAGATCATCCTGACCTGCGACCGCTACCCGCGCGAGGTGGAGGGCCTGGAGCCGCGGCTGAAGTCGCGCCTGGCCTGGGGCCTGTCGGTGGCCATCGACCCGCCTGACTTCGAGACCCGCGCGGCCATCGTGCTGTCCAAGGCGGCCGAGCGCGGCACCCACATCCCCGACGATGTGGCCTTCCTGCTGGCCAAGAAGATGCGCTCCAACGTGCGCGACCTGGAAGGGGCGCTCAACACGCTGGCCGCGCGCGCCAACTTCCTGGGCCGGGCGATCACGCCGGAGTTCGCCCAGGAGACCCTGCGCGACCTGCTGCGCGCCCAGCAGCAGGCCATCGGCATCCCCAACATCCAGAAGACCGTGGCCGACTACTACGGCCTGCAGATCAAGGATCTGCTGTCCAAGCGCCGCACCCGCTCGCTGGCGCGCCCGCGCCAGGTGGCTATGGCCCTGACCAAGGAGCTGACCGAACACAGCCTGCCCGAGATCGGCGACGCCTTCGCCGGACGCGACCACACCACCGTGCTGCACGCCTGCCGGCAGATCCGCACGCTGATGGAGTCCGACGGCAAGCTCAAGGAAGACTGGGACAAGTTGATCCGCAAGCTCAGCGAGTGAGCGGGCGGGCCCCGCGGTGGCTATGCTGTGCGGGTCGCCGCATTCATGGAATATCCGGTGGGCGGTAGGGGGTCGAAGCTGTGGATAAGGCGTGGATCGATTTGACGATGAAAGTTGTCCACAGTTTTTCCCGCAGCAAACCGACACGCCATCCACCGGGTTTCAAGCGAATAAAAACGAGGCTGATCAATGGTTTAGATCGGTTTTCCCGGAAATCCGCGGCAACCATCACCATCAGCTTTTAAGATTTATACACTTCTAAAAACCTAGAGCACCGGGACACCCACGATGCGTTTCAGCCTGCAGCGAGAAGCTTTCCTCAAACCCCTGGCGCAAGTGGTCAATGTGGTGGAGCGTCGCCAGACCCTGCCCGTGCTGGCCAATTTCCTGGTGCAGGTGAACAACGGCCAGCTCTCGCTGACCGGCACCGATCTGGAAGTCGAAATGATTGCGCGCAGCGCGGTCGAGGACGCCCAGGACGGCGAGACCACGATCCCGGCACGCAAGCTGTTCGAAATCGTGCGCGCCCTGCCCGATGGCAGCCGCATCACCGTCAGCCAGACCGGCGACAAGGTCAGCGTCGCCGCAGGGCGCAGCCGCTTCACCCTGGCCACGCTGCCGGCCAACGATTTCCCGTCGGTCGACGAGGTCGAGGCCACCGAGCGCGTCACCGTGCCGGAGGCGGCGCTGAAGGAGCTGATCGAGCGCACCGCGTTCGCCATGGCCCAGCAGGACGTGCGCTATTACCTCAATGGCCTGCTGTTCGACCTGCGCGACACCTCGCTGCGCTGCGTGGCCACCGACGGCCACCGCCTGGCGCTGTGCGAATCCGGCCTGGAAACCGGCGGCAGCCTGACCAAGCGTCAGATCATCGTCCCGCGCAAGGGCGTGACCGAGCTGCAGCGCCTGCTGGAAGGCGGCGACCGCGTGCTGGAGCTGGAAGTCGGCCGCAGCCACATTCGCGTCAAGCGCGACGATGTCACCTTCACTTCCAAGCTGATCGACGGCCGCTTCCCCGACTACGAGGCGGTGATCCCGATCGGCGCCGATATCGAGGTCAAGCTCGACCGCGAGGTCCTGCGTGCCGCCCTGCAGCGCGCCGCGATCCTGTCCAACGAGAAGTACCGCGGTGTGCGCGTGGAGCTCTCGCCCGGCCAGCTCAAGGTCAGCGCGCACAACCCCGAGCAGGAAGAGGCGCAGGAAGAGATCGAGGCCGACACCAAGGTCGAATCGCTGGCGATCGGCTTCAACGTCAACTACCTGCTCGATGCCCTGTCCGCCCTGCGCGACGAGCACATCGTGATCCAGCTGCGCGATGCGAATTCCTCGGCGCTGGTGCGTGAGGCCGGCAGCCAGCGTTCGCGCCACGTCGTCATGCCGCTGCGCCTCTGACCCCAGTGCTGTTCCACGTGAAACACGACGCGACGCCCGGAGTTTTCCGGGCGTCGCCGTTTGGGAGCGTTCGACCTTGGACGTGACGCGGCTGGTCGTAGGCGGGTTACGCAGGTTCGAGCGGGTCGAACTGGCGCCCGCGCCGGGTCTGAACCTCATCACCGGCGACAACGGCGCCGGCAAGACCAGCCTGCTCGAAGCCCTGCACCTGATGGCCTGGGGGCGCAGCTTCCGGGGCCGCGTTCGTGACGGGCTGATCCGGACGGGCAGCGACGCGGTCGAGGTCTTCGTCGAATGGACCGAAGCCGGCCACGAGCGGCTGCGCAAGGCCGGCCTGCGCCACAGCGGTCAGGAGTGGCAGGGGCGCCTGGACGGCAACAACGTGGCCCAGCTCGGCGATCTGTGCGCTGCGCTGGCCGTGGTGAGCTTCGAACCGGGCAGCCATGCCCTGGTGACAGGCAGCGGCGAGCCGCGACGGCGCTTCCTGGATTGGGGCCTGTTCCACGTGGAACAGGACTTCCTGCCGACCTGGCGGCGCTACAACCGCGCCCTCAAGCAGCGCAACGCCCTGCTGAAGTCCGGCGGCAGCCTGGCCCAGCTGGACGCATGGGATGCGGAGCTGGCCGATGCCGGGGAAGCGGTCACCGCGCACCGTCTGGCCTACCTCGACCGTCTGCAGACGCAGCTCTCGGAGGCCGCGGACGCGCTGGTGCCCATGCTGGGGCGCGCGCAGCTGGCTTTTGCGCCAGGCTGGAAGCGCCAGGAGCTGTCGTTGGCCGACGCGCTGCTGGTGACGCGGGATCGCGACCGGCAGTTCGGCCATACCGGCGTGGGGCCGCATCGCGCCGACTGGCGCGTCGACTACGCCGCCCTGCCCCAGCGTGAAACCCTGTCCCGCGGCCAGGCCAAGCTCACCGCCCTGTCCTGCCTGCTGGCCCAGGCGCAGGACTACGCCGTCCAGCGCGGGGAATGGCCGGTGATCGCGCTGGACGACCTCGCCTCGGAGCTGGACCGTCGCCATCAGCAGCGCGTGCTGGACCGCCTGCTCGGCAGCGGCGCCCAGATCTTCCTCACCGGGACCGAGCCGCCGGCCGGGCTCGGAGAGCGCACGCCCGGGGCCTGGTTCCACGTGGAACACGGCGCGGTGGCGCCTCGCTAGGACAGGGGCCATCAGGGGGCCAACCCCGGCCAATGCTATAATTCGCGTCCTTTCCCAGTGCCGGTCGCGCCTGCGCATGCTGCGTGGCGGACCGGCCGTGCAGGCAATCGATACGCGAATGACCGAGCAGAACCCGCCGACCACTCCCGGCCAGAACGGCAACTACGACGCCAACAGCATCACGGCCCTGGAAGGCCTGGAGGCAGTGCGCAAGCGCCCCGGCATGTACATCGGCGACGTGCACGACGGCACCGGCCTGCACCACATGGTCTTCGAGGTCGTCGACAACTCCATCGACGAGGCGCTGGCCGGCCACGCCGACCATGTGGCCGTGACCATCCACGCCGACGGCTCGGTGTCGGTGTCCGACAACGGCCGTGGCATCCCGGTCGGCAAGCACGCGCAGATGAGCGCCAAGCTGGGCCGCGAGGTCTCCGCCGCCGAGGTGGTGATGACCGTGCTGCATGCCGGCGGCAAGTTCGACGACAACAGCTACAAGGTCTCCGGCGGCCTGCACGGCGTGGGCGTCAGCGTGGTCAACGCGCTGTCGGAAAAGCTGCTGCTGGACGTGTTCCAGAATGGCGCCCACTACCAGCAGGAATTCAGCAACGGCGCGGCGGTGGCCCCGCTGCAGCAGCTGGGCGAGACCACCAAGCGCGGCACCACCGTGCGCTTCTGGCCCTCGGTCGTGGCCTTCCACAACAACGTGGAATTCCACTACGACATCCTGGCCCGGCGCCTGCGCGAGCTGTCCTTCCTCAATTCCGGCGTCAAGATCGTCCTCGCCGACGAGCGCGGCGAGGGCCGCCGCGACGATTTCCACTACGAGGGCGGCATCCGTAGCTTCGTCGAGCACCTGGCCCAGCTGAAGACCCCGCTGCACCCCAACGTGATCTCGGTGACCGGCGAGCACAACGGCATCACCGTGGAGGTGGCGCTGCAGTGGACCGACTCCTACCAGGAGACGATGTACTGCTTCACCAACAACATCCCGCAGAAGGACGGCGGCACCCACCTGGCCGGCTTCCGCGGCGCGCTGACCCGCGTGCTCAACACCTACATCGAGCAGAACGGCATCGCCAAGCAGGCCAAGATCAACCTGACCGGCGACGACATGCGCGAAGGCATGATCGCGGTGCTGTCGGTGAAGGTGCCCGACCCCAGCTTCTCCAGCCAGACCAAGGAAAAGCTGGTCAGCTCGGACGTGCGCCCGGCGGTCGAGAACGCCTTCGGCGCGCGCCTGGAGGAGTTCCTGCAGGAGAACCCGAACGAGGCCAAGGCCATCGCCGGCAAGATCGTCGATGCCGCCCGCGCCCGCGAGGCCGCGCGCAAGGCGCGCGACCTGACCCGCCGCAAGGGCGCGCTGGACATCGCCGGCCTGCCCGGCAAGCTGGCCGACTGCCAGGAGAAGGATCCGGCACTGTCCGAGCTGTTCATCGTCGAGGGCGACTCGGCCGGCGGCTCGGCCAAGCAGGGCCGCAACCGCAAGAACCAGGCGGTGCTGCCGCTGCGCGGCAAGATCCTCAACGTCGAGCGCGCGCGCTTCGACCGCATGCTCTCCTCCGATCAGGTCGGCACGCTGATCACCGCGCTGGGCACCGGCATCGGCAAGGACGAGTACAACCCGGACAAGCTGCGCTACCACCGCATCATCATCATGACCGACGCGGACGTGGACGGCGCGCACATCCGCACCCTGCTGCTGACCTTCTTCTACCGGCAGATGCCCGAGCTGATCGAGCGCGGCCATGTCTACATCGGCCTGCCGCCGCTGTACAAGCTCAAGCAGGGCAAGCAGGAGCTGTACCTGAAGGACGACGCGGCGCTCAACGCGTACTTGGCCAACAGCGCGGTCGAAGGCGCCTCGTTGATTCCGGCCACCGGCGAGCCGCCGATCTCCGGCGAAGTGCTGGAGCGGCTGCTGATCCTCTATGCCAACGCGCGTGAGGCGATCGGCCGCAACGCCCATCGCTTCGATACCACGCTGCTGGAAGCGCTGATCGACGCCGCGCCGGTCGACGCGCTGGTCGGCCTGGCCGACGATGCCCTCCGCAGCGAACTGGGCAAGCTGGAAGCGGCCCTCAACAGCAGCAGCATCGGAAGTCCTCGTTACACTCTGGAGCTGCAGCCGGCCAACGACCAGCGTCCTGCGGCCCTGCTCTCGCATCGCCGCCACATGGGCGAAGAGCTGACCCAGGTGCTGCCGCTGTCCTCGTTTGAGACCGGTGAACTGCGCGCGGTGCGCGATGTCGCAGCCCAGCTGTACGGCCTGGTGCGCGAAGGCGCGCAGATCCAGCGCGGCACCCGCAGCCAGGAAGTCTCCAGCTTCGCCCAGGCCCAGGCCTGGCTGCTGGAGGAAGCCAAGAAGGGCCGCCAGATCCAGCGCTTCAAGGGCCTGGGCGAAATGAACCCCGAGCAGCTGTGGGATACCACCGTGAACCCGGACACGCGCCGCATGCTGCAGGTGCGGATCGAGGACGCGGTCGCCGCCGACGAGATCTTCAGCACGCTGATGGGCGATGTGGTCGAGCCGCGGCGCGAGTTCATC
This sequence comes from Pseudoxanthomonas sp. USHLN014, assembly GCF_037153335.1. Taxonomy (NCBI): domain Bacteria; kingdom Pseudomonadati; phylum Pseudomonadota; class Gammaproteobacteria; order Lysobacterales; family Lysobacteraceae; genus Pseudoxanthomonas; species Pseudoxanthomonas sp. USHLN014. Next base: position 629,024 of record NZ_JBBCKO010000002.1, on the reverse strand, counting down.
GACGCCAACGCCCTCAAGGTCACCAATCTCGACATCTGACGCCGTGACGAACGCGCGCACGGAGGCGCCCGCCCTGCCCGGCGCCCCACCGCCGCTGCCCGCGGCGGCGGTCCCGGCTCCCCTGCCCCTGGCGTCCGCGCTGCGCCGGTTCGGGCTGGAAGTGCTGATCATGGGCGTGCTGTTCGCCCTGCTCTCGCTGGTGGGCGCGGTCGCCTGGGGCTTCTGGCGCGGGCTGATGCTGGCCGTCCACGGCACGGCGCCGGCCGATGCGGCGGCGATGATGCAGGCCATCGGCCGGCCCGGCCCGCTGGCGGTGATGGCCATGAGCGTGCTGTCCGTCGGCGGCACGGCGCTGCTGGCGATGGCCTGGCGCGCCCCGGCGCGCAAGGGCGAGCGCCAGGCCGCCGCCGCCGCCCTGCGCCGTGTCCCGACCTGGCTGCTGGTGCTGTTCACCGCCGCGGCCACGATCACCTGCAGCATCGTCGGGGCCCAGCTCGCCGTCGCCTTCCAGGAGACCCTGCAGCCGAGCAATCTGGAGCTGGTGCGCGGCACCGTGGGCCGCCATCCGCTGCTGCTGGTGCTGTTCGCGGTGGTGCTGGCGCCGCTGTACGAGGAAGTGCTGTTCCGGCGGGTGCTGTTCCGGCGCCTGTGGCGCGATGGCTGGCCGCGCCTGGGCATGGTGCTCAGCGGCGTGCTGTTCGCCCTGATGCATGAGCCGCCGATCCTGGGCGGCAAGCCGCTGATCGCCGCCGCGCCGCTGTGGCTGGTCTACACCGGCATGGGCATCGCGTTCGCCTGGGTCTACCGGCGCACCGGCTCGCTGTGGGCCGCGGTGCTCGCGCATGCGCTCAACAACGCCTTCGCCATTGGCATGCTGCTGCTGTTCGGGATCGATGCCTGAGTGTGCCGCGCTTGACAAGGGCGTCACCCGACGCCGGCAAGACTCCCGCCCCATGACCAGCCGTCCCCGCGCCCTGCTCGCCCCGCTCTGTGCCGGCCTGATGGCCGCGCTGCTGGCGGCCTGCGCCACCACGACCTCCTCGACCGGCCGCCGGCAGAATGTCGGCGCCGTCTCCCAGGCCGAGCTGGACCAGCTCGGCGCCCAGGCCTTCGCCGAGGCCAAGCAGAAGCAGCCGCTGAGCAAGGACCCCAAGCAGATCGCCTACGTGCGCTGCGTGGTCAACGCCCTGGTCGCCCAGCTTCCGGCCAGCGAGCGCGGCATCGCCTGGGAAACGGCGGTGTTCGAGGACAAGGAGCCCAACGCCTTCGCCCTGCCCGGCGGCAAGGTCGGCGTCAACACCGGCATCTTCACCGTGGCCAAGAACCAGGACCAGCTGGCGGCGGTGATCGGCCACGAGATCGGCCACGTCGTGGAACATCACTTCGACGAGCGCATCACCAATCAGGTCCGCACCTCGCAGGCGCTGGCCATCCTCGGCGCGCTGGCCGGCGACTACGGCCAGCTGGTGACCGAAGGCGGCGGCATGGCGGCCAATGCCGGCTTTCTGCTGCCCAACTCGCGCCGCCAGGAAAGCGAGGCCGACGTGGTCGGCCAGCGGCTGATGGCGCAGGCCGGCTTCGACCCGCGCCAGGCGGTGAACCTGTGGCAGAACATGCTCTCCGCCGGCGGCGCCCGTCCGCCGCAGTGGCTCTCCACCCATCCCGATCCGCAGTCGCGCATCCGCGAACTGTCCACGCGCGCCGACACGCTGGTGCCCGATTACGAGGCCGCGCGCGCCGCCGGCCGCAAGCCCCGCTGCGGTTGAACAGCGAAACCGGCCATTTGTAGGCCCGGGACAACGAAATCCGCACACATTGCGCTGGCGATTCTGCTAGTTTCGCCGACCCGGTCACTTGTTGGCCTGCTGTTCAGCCCCCCGCACTCACGCAAGACCGATCCACACGAGGTGATCCATGTTGTTGCGCACCCCCAAGCGTGCCCTGCTGTCCCTGGCCGTCATCGGCCTGCTGGCCGGCACGGTGTCCGTCGAAGCCTCGGCCCAGCAGACGCGTGAGCGCGCCGGCCGCAACAAGGGCGACGACGCCAAGCAGCAGGTGCTCTATCCGGATGCGACCCGCGTCGCGCCGGAAGGCAAGAATTCGCGCAAGGGCGGCCCGATGGCCGAGAAGATGATCAAGGCCTACAACGATCAGGACTGGGCCAAGGCGCGTGCCGACGCCGATGCGCTGATCGCCAGCCCCGATTCCAACGACTACGACAAGGCCCTGGCCGCGCAGATCGCCTCGCAGGCCGCCTACAGCACCGACGACGAGGCCGCCGCCAAGGCCTATCTCAAGCAGGCCATCGACCTCAACGCGCTGGACAACAACGGCCACTACCAGGCCATGTTCATGCTGGCCCAGCTGCAGCTGCAGGACGAGCAGTACGCCGACGGCCTGGCCACGCTGGACAAGTACCTGGCCGAGACCAAGTCCAAGAAGCCCGAGGACCTGGCGCTCAAGGGCCAGGCCCTGTACCAGGCCGAGCGCTACGCCGAGGCGATCGAGCCGCTCAAGCAGGCCATCGCCACCTCGTCGGATCCCAAGCCGCAGTGGAGCCAGGTGCTGATGGCCAGCTACGAGGCCAGCAACCAGTCCGGCGAGGCGCTCAAGCTCGCCCAGGACATGGCTGCCAAGGCGCCCAACGACAAGACCGCGCAGATGAACCTGGCGGTGGTCTACTCGCAGAACGACCAGCCGGAAAAGGCCGCCGAGATCCTCAACAAGCTGCGCGCCTCCGGCCAGCTGACCACGGACAAGGAATATCGCCAGCTGTACGCGACCTTCTCCAACATGGACAAGCACGAGAAGGACACCATCGAGGTCATCAACGACGGCCTGGCCAAGGGCATCCTCAAGCCGAACCTCGAGGTGTATCAGATCCTGGCCCAGTCGTACTACTATTCGGAACCGCCCCAGATCGCTCAGGCTATCGACGCCTGGCAGAAGGCGGCACCTCTGGACACCACCGGCGAGACGTATCTCAATCTCGCGCGTGTCCTGATGCAGGAGAATCGTCCCGCCGAGGCCAAGAAGGCCGCTCAGTCGGCGCTGGACAAGGGGGTCAAAAAACCGCAGGACGCGAAGGCGATCATCGGCTCCAAGTGATCGCTTGGAAGCGCTTACAAAGCAGTGGATAACTGCTATGAAAGCGGTGAAGGATTGGGTTAAGCTCACGATTCCCCTGCGTTTTCTCGCGGTGGAATCCTACGAACCGACATCGGTGTGCGTCGCGGCGCACACCCCGTTTCCATCGAGTCCACTGGCGCATGGCTGAACAACTTGTCATCAACCGTTACAAGGATCAGGAAGAAGACTCCGGTCTGAACTGGTCGCGCATCATCGGCTATGCCTTCGTCATCGCCCTGCATGTCGCGGTCTTCCTGCTGCTGCTGATTCCCGCCGTCGCACCGCCGGCCCAGAAGGAGGAGGAGCAGAAGATGCTGGTGCAGATCGTCGATCCGCCGCCGCCGCCGCCCCCTCCGCCGCCGCCGCCGCCGAAGCAGGACACGCCGCCGCCGCCGGTCAAGGAGCTGTCCCCGCCCAAGCCGACGCCGGTCCCGCCGCCGCCGGAAGCGCCGCCCGTGGAAGTGCCCGATCCGCGTCCGGTGGATACCTACACCCCGCCTGCCCCGCCCGCTCCGCCGGCCCCGTCGCCTGACATCGGCGCCAGCGTGGACATCTCGTCCAAGAACATGAATCCGCCGCGCTACCCGCCGTCGGCCGCACGTTCGGGCATCGAGGGCACCGTGGTGCTGATCATTGATGTCGATGCCAGTGGCAACGTCACCAACGTCTCGGTCGAGAAGTCCAGTCGCAACCGCGATCTCGACCGCGCCGCGATGGAAGCAGCACGCAAGTGGCGCTTCAACGCCGGCCAGTCCAATGGCCAGAAGGTGGCCGGTCGCGTCCGCGTCCCGGTCGACTTCAGCATGGGCGGCTGAGCCGGACCCGTTTCACCCATTTAGCGTCACCACCACCTCTCCATTCAATTTTCAACAAAGGTAAGCGTCATGCTGCAGGAAACTCTGATCGCCGCCGCTTCGGGGGGCAACAACGCCGCTGCTGCCCTGAACCAGATGGGCTTCTCCCACCTGATCCACGAAATGACCTCCAACCCGGGCGCCTTCGTGGTGTCGTGGGTGGTGCTGCTGACGCTGGTCTTCATGTCGGCCGGTTCCTGGTACTGGACCATCGTCAACATCATCAAGGCCGTGCGTCTGCGTTCGCAGGCCGACCGCGTGACCACCGCGTTCTGGGAAACCCCCAACGCGCAGGACGCGATCCGCGTGATGGAAGAGCAGCCGCGTAACGAGCCGTTCTCCAAGATCGCCCTGGACGCCGCCCAGGCCGCCGCGCACCACCAGCGCGCCGAGTCCACCGGTGCCGGTGAGACGCTGAGCCGTTCGGAATTCGTCGACCGCGCCCTGCGCCAGGCCGTCACCCGCGAGAGCACCAAGATCCAGAGCGGCATGATCTGGCTGGCGACCGTCGGCGCGACCGCCCCGTTCGTGGGTCTGCTGGGTACGGTGTGGGGCATCTACGGCGCCCTGATCCGCATCGGCGCCACCGGCAACGCCGGCATCGACGCGGTGGCCGGCCCGGTGGGTGAGGCGCTGATCATGACCGCCATCGGTCTGTTCGTCGCGATCCCGGCCGTGTTCGCCTACAACTTCTTCAGCAAGCTCAACGCGACCACCATCGCCAAGTTCGACACGTTCGCGCACGACCTGCACGACTTCTTCGCCACCGGCGCCCGCGTGCGCTGATCCGGCCTAGACACGAACTTACCGACAGGTATCCGGAGGCCACATGGCATTCAGTAGCGGGGGCGGCAGTGGCGGCCCCATGGTAGACATCAACGTGACGCCCTTGGTGGACGTCATGCTGGTGCTGCTGATCATCTTCATCATCACCACGCCGCTGATGCAGCAGAAGGTCAAGGTGCAGTTGCCCGAGACCACCTTCCTGCCGAACCCGGACGAACTGGCCAAGCGTGCGCCGCCAGTGAACATCGCGGTCACCGAGGACGGCTCGATCTACTGGAACGACGAGCCGGTCACCAAGGATGTGCTCGAGTCGCGCTTCTCCTCGGCGGCCCAGCAGACGCCGCAGCCGTCGATCAACCTGCGTGGTGACAAGACCACCAAGATGTCCACGATCAACGAGATCACCCGCATCGCGCAGGGTCAGGGCATGTTGGACGTCGGGTTCGTTTCCACGAAGCCGAAGAAGGGGGGCTGATCCATGGCCTTTAGCAGTGGAAGTGGCAAGGGCGCCATGGCCGAGATCAACGTGACGCCGTTGATCGACGTCATGCTGGTGCTGTTGATCATCTTCATCGTGACCGCGCCGATCATGACCTACCCGATCGACGTCGCCCTGCCGCAGCGGTCGCAGACGCCGCCGCCGACGACAGAGCCGCCGCCGCCGATCGACCTGCGGATCGACGCGTCCAACACGATCTACTGGAATAACAATCCGGTGGCCGTGAGCGCGTTGCAGAGCATGATGGAGAACGAGGTCCAGAAGGACCCGACCAACCAGCCGCAGCTGCGCATCGACGCCAACCCGGACTCCCAGTACGAGACGATGGCCCAGGTGCTCGCCGCCGCCAAGAACGCGCAGATGATGAAGATCGGTTTCATGCAGCAGTAATCGATCGGCTTCGTTCGCCAGTTCGCTTCGACGCCGCTCCGCAAGGGGCGGCGTCGTCGTTTTTGCGGCGCGCGGCTGCAAGTTGCGTCCGGTCGGATCTGTTCCCGCCGGGTGTGCGGCAAGAGACGCGATGCGATGCATGGGCGTCGAGCCCCGCCGGGATATCAGCACATCACCACGGGCCATTTGCCAGAATGAAATTTCGCCCTTCTACTTTTCGGCCCTTCCGCCTGCGCAGCCCGTGATTTCCTTCCAGCACGTCAGCAAGTCCTACCGCAGCGGCGGCCGCGAGATCCACGCCCTGCGCGGCATCGATCTGGAAGTCCACCGTGGCGAGGTGCTGGGCGTGATCGGCCACTCGGGCGCGGGCAAGTCGTCGCTGCTGCGCCTGATCAACGGGCTGGAAACGCCGACCTCTGGCTCGGTGCTGGTCGAAGGGCAGGCCGTGGACCCGAAGGCCAAGGCCGCGCTGATCGCGCTGCGACGCCGGATCGGGATGATCTTCCAGCACTTCAACCTGCTCAGCGCGCAGACCGCCGCGGGCAATGTCGCGTTTCCGCTGCGCCTGGCGGGCCTGCCGCAGGCCCAGGTCCAGGCGCGGGTGCGCGAGCTGCTGGCGCGGGTCGGGCTGGAGCAGCAGGCCACGGCGTATCCGGCGCAGCTGTCCGGCGGGCAGAAGCAGCGGGTCGGCATCGCGCGTGCGCTGGCGACCGGCCCTTCGATCCTGCTGTGCGACGAGGCGACCAGTGCGCTGGATCCGCAGACCACCGCCTCGGTGCTGGACCTGCTGTCCGACCTCAATCGCGAGCTCGGGCTCACCATCGTGCTGATCACCCACGAGATGGAAGTGGTGCGCCGCATCTGCGACCGCGTGGTCGTGCTGGATGGCGGCCGCGTGGTGGAGGAGGGTGCGGTCAGCGAGGTGTTCCTGCATCCGCAGCATCCGACGACGCGGACCTTCCTGAACGACGATGCGGCCGGGGTCGAGCGCATCCGCGCTGGCGAGGGGCAGCAGCTGCTGCGGGTGACCCTGGTGGGCGAGCAGGTCCATTCCCCGGTGCTGGGCGCGACCCTGCGCGCGCTGGGCGCCGAGTACTTCATCACCTCCGGTCGCATCGATACGCTCAAGCACCTGCCGTATGGCCAGGTCACGCTGTCGGTGGACGCGCAGCTGAGCGACGCGGTCGTGCAGCGGCTGGCCGAGCAGGGCGTCCACGCCCAAGCGGTGACGCCGTGATCGGGCTGCTGCCGGCCGGCTGGTTCTCGCATCTGGATGCGCAGAAGTGGGGCGAGATCGCCATTGCGCTGAAGGACACGCTGGTGATGCTCGGGCTCGCGTTCCCGCTGACGCTGGCTGTGGGCATCCCGCTGGGGCTGGTGCTGTTCCTGACCGGGCGCCAGCAGCCAGGCGCGCGACCGGTGCTCAACGCCGTCGTCGCCTTCGTGGTCAACGTGCTGCGCTCGGTGCCCTTCATCCTGCTGATGATCTGCCTGATCCCGATCACGCTGTGGGTGGCCGGCACGTCGCTGGGCGTCAAGGGCGCCATCCTGCCGCTGGTGGTGGGCGCCGCGCCGTTCTACGCGCGCCTGGTGGAATCGGCCTTGAGCGAAGTGGACCGCGGCGTGCTGGAGGCCAGCCAGGCCATGGGCGCGACCACGCGCCAGCTGATCCTGCGCGTGCTGCTGCCCGAGGCGCTGCCGGGCCTGATCGCCGGCGCCACCGTCACCGCGATCGCGCTGATCGGCTTCACCGCGATGGGCGGTGCGATCGGCTCGGGCGGTCTGGGCGACCTGGCTTATCGCGAGGGCTATCTGCGCTCGCACACCGACGTGGCCGTGGTCACCGTCGTGCTGCTGGTGGCGATGGTGCAGCTGGTCCAGGTCGCCGGTGAGCGCCTGGCCGCGCGCTTCAACCATCGCTGAGATCTTCTCCCTCAACCCTGGAATCTCCATGAACCTCCTGCGACTCCTTGGCGTGCTGACCACCCTGGCGCTGGCCGGCTGCGGCAACGGCACGCCCTCCACCGGTGAAGCGCACAGCGCGCCGCTCACCGTCGCCGCCACGGCGGTGCCGCACGCGGAGATCCTGGAGGTCGTCAAGCCGCTCCTGGCCAAGGAAGGCGTGGCGTTGGACATCAAGGTCTTCAACGACTACGTCCAGCCCAACGACCAGGTCGTGCAGGGGCACATCGACGTGAACTACTTCCAGACCGAGCCGTATCTGGCGGCCTACAACAAGGATCGCGGCACCGATCTGCAGACCATCGTCGGCGTGCACATCGAGCCGTTCGGCGCGTATTCGCGGCGCTTCAAGTCGCTCGATGCGCTTCCCAACGGCGCCGATGTCGTGATCCCCAACGACCCCAGCAACAACAGCCGGGCGCTGATCCTGCTGGACAAGTTCGGCGTGATCAAACTCAAGGATCCGGGCAATCCGCTGTCCACGCTGCGCGATATCGTGTCCAACCCCAAGCAGCTCAAGTTCCGCGAGCTGGACTCGGCGATGCTGCCGCGCGTGCTGGACCAGGTGGACCTGGCGCTGATCAACACCAACTACGCGCTGGACGCGGGCCTGGACCCCACGCGCGATGCGCTGGCCATCGAAAGCCGCGACTCGCCCTACGTCAATTTCCTGGTCGGCCTGCCCGCCGCCAAGGACGATCCGCGCGTGCAGAAGCTGGCCAAGGCGCTGACCGGGCCGGAGGTGCGCGCCTTCATCGAGTCCAAGTACAAGGGCGCGGTGCTGCCGGCGTTCTGAAGGGCGCCGGCCCATCGAGGTGATGGAATAAGCGTGCAGCGAAACCCGCGTCAGCGGATGGAAAGCGCGGATCTTGCGCCCGATCGCATGAGTCTGGCGCTGGCGGATGTCCTGGACGGGAAGAAGTTCGGCAAGCGGATGGTCAGGCTCGACTGAGTCGCGCGGTTTGCCATGAGCTCATGCGTGCTCGGAATTTGTCGCGGCGCGTGCCTCAGGGTTTACTGGAGCTGCGATCCACGTGACGCGCCCCTTGGGTTGGGGGAAGGGCTGCACCAGTCGTCGCCTTGTGGGAGGTGGCGGCTGGTGCAGCAGGCTGTCGTGCTGCTGAGCTCCGTGGATTTCTCCTTCGTCTGTTCGAAATCGTGCGGCGGCTGTGCCGCGACGATCGGCGTGTCTGGTCGGTGCGACCTCGGGCGCTTCTCGCGATCGATGATCACGGCGCGGGTGCGTGCCGGCTTCGTTGGGGGCAGCGGTCCGGCGGGCGGCGGCCGCTTATCCCTCGGTCAGGGCATCCTGCCCTGACTCGGGCGCTCGGCTTCCTGCCTCGCTCGTCGCGGCCACCGCCCGCCAGCCCACTGCCGCGCGCGTTACGTCAGGGGACTTCGGCGCGAAGAAGCCTCGATCCATTGGCGCGTGCGTGCTTGGCGGTGTCAGGGCTGCGGGGTGGCGCCGGTGATGGCGAGGTAGCGGCGCACGGTGGTGTCCAGGCCGTCGTAGAGGGCTTCGGAGATCAGGGCGTGGCCGATGGAGACTTCCTGCACGTGGGGCACGGTGTCCAGGAACAGGCCCAGGTTGTCCTGGCTCAGGTCGTGGCCGGCGTTGACGCCCAGGCCGAGTGCCTGGGCGGCGCGGGCGGTGGCGGCGAAGGCGTCGAGCGCCGGCTGCGGCGTGCCTGCGGCGCAGGCCTCGGCGTAGGGGCCGGTGTAGAGCTCGATGCGGTCGGCGCCCATCGCGGCGGCCTGCGCCAGTTCGCGGCAGCCGGCGTCGACGAACAGGCTGACCCGGCAACCCAGTGCCTTGAACTGGGCCACCAGCGGCGCCAGGCGCGCCCCGTCCCGGGCGAAATCGAAGCCGTGGTCGGAGGTGAGCTGGCCGTCGGCATCTGGCACCAGGGTGACCTGGGCCGGACGGACCTGTTCGCACAGCGCGACCAGGCCGGGATAGCCGGGCCTGGGGGGCGCGAAGGGATTGCCCTCGACGTTGAACTCGACCTGGAACTGCGCGGTCAGCGCGGCCAGGGCGATGACGTCCTCGGCGGTGATGTGGCGCCGGTCGGGGCGCGGATGCACGGTGATGCCCTGGGCGCCGGCCGACAGGCAGGTGCGCGCGGCGCGCAGCACGTCGGGCTCCTCGCCGCCGCGCGAGTTGCGCAACACGGCGATCTTGTTGACGTTGACGCTCAGGGCGGTGCGCGGCTCAGGGGCCATTGCGCGGGTCCGCGGTGGAGGCCTGTTCGGCGGCCTTGCGCGCCTTGGCCTGTTCGCGCAGGCGGTGCAGTTCGACCGGGTCGATCATGCCGCGGCCATCGGCGCTGCCGTTGCCGGCGCGGGCGGCGTACCAGCCCAGCGCCCAGGCCACCAGCAGGCCGAGCGCGGTCAGCAGCATCACCACCATCAGCGCCATCGACGTGGTGCGCAGGGCCACGCCCATCGCGCCCAGCGAAAGCAGCAGAAAGAGCCAGTACATGGGATACCGCGCAGGCCGGGAGGACGGCCTGGATTCTACCGTCCCGTGCGCGCGGCGGGCGCTGCGGCCGCGCTACAGCAGCGGCGAGGCCAGGCGGGCCAGGGCCTCAGGCAGGCGGTTGCGCCACAGCGAGCGGTTGCGGGCGTTGTGCACGGGCGTGGCGCTGGCGAACTCGCCTTCCAGCAGCGCGGCCAGGCGGCGGCCGAAGCCCTCGTCGCGGAACAGCAGGCCGACCTCGAAGTTCAGCCGGAAGCTGCGGTGGTCGAAGTTGGCGCTGCCCAGCACGGCCAGGCGCTCGTCGCACAGCAGGGCCTTGGTATGCAGCATGCGCGGACCGTATTCGTAGACCTTGACCCCGGCGGCCAGCAGCTCGTCGAAGTAGGAGCGCGCCGCATAGGTGACGAAGCGCGAGTCGCTGAGCTTGGGTACCAGCAGGCGCACGTCCAGGCCGGCCAGCGCGGCCGAGGTCAGCGCCATCATCGCCGCCTCGCCGGGCACGAAGTAGGGCGTCACCAGCCAGACGCGCTCGTCGGCGTCGTGGATCGCGCCGACCTGCAGGCGGTGGATGGCTTCCCAGTCCGAGTCCGGCCCGGAGGTCAGCACCTGCACGGGAATCTCGCCCGGTGGCGCGTCTTCCTTCGGCGCCCACAGCACGGTGCCGGCGAAGTCGGCGCGGCCCTGGCCGCTGGCGTAGATCCAGTCCTCGACGAACACCTGCTGCAGGCCGCGCACGACTTCGCCCTCCACGCGCAGGTGCAGGTCGCGGTAGGCGTCGGCGCGCAGGGCGTCGTTCTCCTCGTCGGTGATGTTGATGCCGCCGGCGAAGCCGACCGTGCCGTCGATCACCACGATCTTGCGGTGCGTGCGCAGGTTGACCCAGGGCCGGCTGAAGGGCTTGAACTGGGTCGGATGGAACCAGCACTGCTCGCCACCGGCGTCCAGCAGCGGCTTGAGGAAGCGCCGGTTGGCCTTGCCGGCGCCGACCGCGTCGAGCAGCAGGCGCACGCGCACGCCGGCGCGGGCGCGTTCGATCAGCGCATCGCGCACGCGCGTGCCGGTGCGGTCGCGCTCGAAGATGTAGTACTCCAGGTGCACGTGGTTGGTGGCGGCGGCGATGGCCGCCAGCAGCGCCTCGTAGGTGGCCGCGCCATCGACCAGCAGGTCCGCGCGCGTGGCCGAGGAGGGCGGCAGGCCGGTCACCGCCTGGCCGAGCAGGGCCAGCTCGGTGCACAGCTGGTCGGGCGGGCAGATCGCCTCGTGCGCGTCCATGCCGTCGCGCGAGCGGTGGCGGCGCAGGCGCTGGCGCTTGATCTTCTGCGGGCCCAGCGCGAAGTAGATCAGGAAGCCGATGTAGGGCAGGGCGGCCAGCGACAGCAGCCAGCTGAGCGTGGCCGCCGGCTCGCGCTTCTGCAGGATGATCCAGCCGGCCAGCACCAGCAGGTACACCACCCAGGCGGTGGTGAGGTAGGTCTTCAGGTGCGGGATGTCCGCGATGTCGTGCCACAGCGTGGCGAGTGCGTCGAGCATCGGGCGATTGTAGAAGGCGCATGCGACGCGCAGACGACCGAGCGCGGATCTTTGTTGCGCCGCGCCAGCACGGCGGATAGGCCGGCCGCGGTTCTTTGTCCCCGCCGGCCGTGTCGGGCGGCAGGCCTTCTTTGTAGCGTGCCTGCCACGGTCGGGCGCTGCCCGGCCATCTCGACGGAGCTTGATCGATGGTCACGATGAAGGCGGCAGTGGTGCGGGAGCAGGGCGGCAGCTTCGCCATCGAGCAGATCCAGCTGGAGGCGCCGCGCGACAACGAGGTGCTGGTGCGGATCCTGGGCGTGGGCATGTGCCACACCGATCTGGTGGTGCGCGACCAGTACTTCCCCACGCCGCTGCCGGCCGTGCTCGGGCACGAGGGCGCGGGTGTGGTCGAACAGGTCGGCGCGGGGGTGACCAAGGTCAAGCCGGGCGACCACGTGGTGCTCAGCTACGCCAGCTGCGGGGTCTGCGCGAACTGCCAGAAGGGCCTGTACGGCTACTGCCCGGACCTGTACGGGCGCAACTTCAGCGGCGGCCGCCCGGACGGCTCCAGCCCGTGCTGCGATGCGCACGGCCAGCGCGTGAGCGCCTACTTCTTCGCCCAGTCCTCCTTCGGCGAGTACGCCCTGGCGACCGAGCGCAACGTGGTGAAGATCCCCGACGATGTGCCGGTGGAGATCATGGGCCCGCTGGGCTGCGGCATCCAGACCGGCGCCGGCGCGGTGATCAATGCGCTCAAGCCCGGCGCGGGCACCTCGATCGCGATCTTCGGCGCCGGTTCGGTCGGCCTGGCCGCGGTGATGGCGGCCAAGGTGGTGGGCTGCACCACGATCATCGCGGTGGACCTCAACGAAGGCCGCCTGTCCCTGGCCAAGGAACTGGGCGCCACGCACGCGATTAACGGCCGCGAGGACGCGGTGGCCGCGATCCAGGCCATCACCGGCGAGGGCGTGCAGTACTCGCTCGAATGCACCGGCCTGCCCAAGGTGCTGCGCCAGGCGGTGGACAGCCTGCGCCTGACCGGCGTGTGCGGGATCATCGGCGTGGCGCCGCTGGGCACCGAGGTGTCGCTGGACATCAACGGCCTGCTGTTCGGCCGCACGGTGCGCGGCATCATCGAAGGCGACAGCGTGCCGGACTTGTTCATCCCGCAGCTGGTGGATCTTTGGAAGCAGGGCCGCTTCCCGTTCGATCGGCTGATCCGCAAGTACCCGCTGTCGCAGATCGACGCGGCCGCGCACGCCTCCGAATCCGGTGAGGTGCTCAAGGCGGTGCTGATCCCCGAGGGCGCGGGAGCCTGAAGGCCATGCTGCGGCCGACCATGACCCATCTGGTGCGCGCGGCGGCCGAACGTTTCGGCCAGCGCGTGGCCCTGACCCTGCCCGGCGAGGGCCAGTACACCTACGGCCAGCTCGATGACCTGGCCGGGCGCTTCGCCGGGGGGCTGGCGGCGCTGGGCGTCGGTGCCGGCGATCGGGTGGTGCTGTATCTGCCCAATGGCTGGCAGTGGATCGCCGCCTACCACGCCATCGCGCGGCTCGGCGCGGTGGTGGTGCCGGCCAACATCCTGCTCAGCGCGCAGGAGGTGTCCTACATGGCCAGCGATGCGCAGGCGGTGGCGGTGATCCTGCCGGCCGAGCGCAACGCGGAGGTGAGCCTGGACGCGGCGGTGCTCCGCATCGCGCTGGGCCGGGCCGAGGGCGCGCATTCCTTCGACGAGGTCCTGGATGGCGTCTACCGGTTGCCGGTGGAACGCGACCCCGAGGATCTGTTCACCATCGGCTACACCTCCGGCACCACCGGCAAGCCCAAGGGCGCGATGCTGACCCATCGCTGCCTGTTCGCCAGCCTGTCCGGCACGGCCACCGTGCACGTGCGCCATGAGCACGATGTGGTGCTGTCCTGCCTGCCGTTCCCGCACGTGTACGGCAACATCGTGATGAACGCGATGTTCCTGGCCGGCACGCGGCTGGTGGCCACGCCGAAGTTCGACCCCGGCACGGCGCTGGCGCTGATCGCCAGCGAGCGGGTGACGCTGTTCGAAGGCGTGCCGACCATGTACTACCAGCTGCTGGCGCACGCGGACATCGGCCGCGCCGACCTGTCCAGCCTGACCCGCTGCACGGTGGGCGGGCAGACCATGCCGGTGGCCAAGCTCGAGGCGGTGGTGCGCAGGTTCGGCTGCCCGCTGCTGGAGCTGTGGGGCATGACCGAGCTGGCCGGGCCGGCCACCAGCCATTCGCCGTACTGGGCGCCGCGGCCCGGCTCGATCGGGCTGCCGTTTCCCGGCATGCAGGCGCGCATCGCCGACCTGGACGAACCCGGCCGTGATGCCGCGCCCGGCACGCCCGGCGAGCTGCTGGTGCGCGGCCCGCTGGTCACCACCGGCTACTACAACAACCCGGCCGCCACCGCGCAGGCGCTGGACGCGCAGGGTTGGCTGGCCACCGGCGACATCGCCTACGCCGACGCGGACGGCTATCTGTTCGTGGTCGACCGCAAGAAGGACATGATCATCACCGCCGGCTACAACGTGTACCCGGCCGAGCTGGAGCAGGTGGTGGCCATGCACCCGGACGTGGTGATGACCGCCGTGGCCGGCTTTCCCGACGAGGAGAAGGGCGAGATCGCCGTGGCCTTCGTCGTGCGCCGTCAGGGCGCGGCCCTGGACGAGGCCACGCTGCTGAGCCACTGCCGCCGCCACCTGGCCGCCTACAAGGTGCCGCGCTCGGTGCGCTTCGTCCACGACCTGCCCAAGACCAGCACCGGCAAGCTGATGCGCCGTGCGCTGGCCGACATCGCCTGACGGCGCTCCTTCCCGTTCCGCACACATCCCCGCACGAGGTGACCTGACATGCCCATCGACTTCTTCAAGGACTACACCCTGACCATCGACGGCCAGGCCGCGACCTCGGCCGCGACGCTGGAGGTGATCAACCCGGCCAACGAGCAGGTGATCGCTCGCGTGCCCGACGCCAGCCGCGAACAATTGGACGCCGCGGTGGCCGCGGCCAAGCGCGCCTTCCCGGCGTGGAGCGCGCTGCCGCTGGCCGAGCGCCAGCGCTACGTTGCGCGCATCGGCGATGCGATCGAGCGCCACGCCGAGGACTTCATGAAGCTGCTCACCCTGGAGCAGGGCAAGGCGCGCCAGGGCGCCGAATGGGAGATCGGCGGCTCGGCGATCTGGTGCCACGAGATCGCCAAGCAGGAGCTGCCGCTGCACGTGGTCGAGGACAGCGGCACGCGCCGGGTGGAGACGCGCCGCGTGCCGCTGGGCGTGGTCGGCGGCATCACCCCGTGGAACTTCCCGGTGCTGCTGGCGATCTGGAAGATCGCCCCGGCGCTGGTGGCCGGCAACACCATGGTGCTCAAGCCCTCGCCCTACACCCCGCTGACCACGCTCAAGCTGGGCGAGCTGCTGCGCGGCGTGCTGCCCGACGGCGTGCTCAACATCGTCTCCGGCGGCAACGAACTGGGCGCCTGGATCACCGCGCACCCGGACATCGCCAAGGTCAGCTTCACCGGCTCGACCGCGACCGGGCGCAAGATCATGGAATCGGCCTCGGGCAACCTCAAGCGCATCACCCTGGAGCTGGGCGGCAACGACCCGGCCATCGTGCTGCCGGACGTGGACGTGGAGGAGGTGGCCGAGAAGCTG
The DNA here is from genome assembly GCF_037153335.1 of Pseudoxanthomonas sp. USHLN014. Taxonomy (NCBI): domain Bacteria; kingdom Pseudomonadati; phylum Pseudomonadota; class Gammaproteobacteria; order Lysobacterales; family Lysobacteraceae; genus Pseudoxanthomonas; species Pseudoxanthomonas sp. USHLN014. Next base: position 613,737 of record NZ_JBBCKO010000002.1, on the reverse strand, counting down.
TTCTGGGCGAGCTTCCAGAACAGCGCGCAGTTCTGCGTGGCGGCCAAGCGCCTGTACGTGCACGAGGACATCTACGACGACCTGGCCAAGGCGCTGGTGGCCTACGCCAAGACGGTGCAGGTCGGCGACGGCGCGTTGCCGCAGACCCAGCTGGGCCCGATCCAGAACCGCATGCAGTTCGAAAAGCTCAAGAACCTGCTGGCCGACGCCAAGGCCAACAAGCTGCGCTTCCTGCTCGGCGGCGACATCCCCGACCAGCCGGGCTACCTGGTGCCGATCACCCTGATCGACAACCCGCCCGACGACAGCCGCGTGGTGCGCGAGGAGGCCTTCGGCCCGGTGTTGCCGCTGCTGAAGTTCAAGGACGTGGACGAGGTGGTCGCGCGCGCCAACGACACCGAATACGGCCTGGCCGCCTCGGTCTGGTCGCGCGACGTGGAGGCCGCGCGCCAGGTGGCCGAGCGCATCGACGCCGGCACGGTGTGGATCAACGAGATCCACACCTTCTCCCCGCACGTGGCCTTCGGCGGGCGCAAGCAGTCCGGCATCGGCATCGAGAACGCGCTGGAAGGCCTGGCCGAATACACTGCGGTGCAGACCCTGGCCATCAATCGCGCGCAGGCCAGCGACGCAGGGCGCAAGGCCGCCTGAGGGCGGCCACGCCCGGCGCCGCCAGGCCGGGCATCGATGCGTTTGTTGTGCAGTGCGCGATGCGTCTTGCCTCGCGCCGCTGCCACCCTGCGCGTGCCCGCACGTTTTGCAACACGAGACCCGATGTGACTGTCCTCACCAGCCTGATCGACCTGGACGCCGCCTCCAGCCAAGCCAATGCCCAGCACAACCGCGCCCTGGCCCAGCAGCTGCGGGAGCGCGTGGCCAGCGCCGCCCTGGGCGGCTCGGCGCAGGCGCGCGAGCGCCATCTGGCCCGCGGCAAGCTGCTGCCGCGCGAACGGGTCAACCGCCTGCTCGACCCGGGCTCGCCCTTCCTGGAGATCGGCGCGCTGGCGGCCAACGGCATGTACGAGGACAGCGCGCCCGGCGCCGGGGTGATCGGCGGCATCGGCCGGGTCAGCGGGCGCGAGGTGATGATCCTGGCCAACGATTCGACGGTGAAGGGCGGCGCTTACTTCCCGATGACGGTCAAGAAGCACCTGCGCGCGCAGGAGATCGCGCTGGAGAACCACCTGCCGTGCATCTACCTGGTCGATTCGGGCGGCGCCAACCTGCCGCACCAGTCCGAGGTGTTCCCCGACCGCGAGCACTTCGGCCGCATCTTCTACAACCAGGCGCAGATGTCGTCCAAGGGCATCGCCCAGATCGCCTGCGTGATGGGCAGCTGCACCGCCGGCGGCGCCTATGTGCCGGCGATGAGCGATGAGACCATCATCGTGCGCGGCCAGGGCACGATCTTCCTGGCCGGCCCGCCGCTGGTGAAGGCGGCCACCGGCGAGGAGATCTCGGCCGAGGAGCTGGGCGGGGCCGACACCCACGGCCGGCGTTCGGGCGTGGTCGACCACGTCGCCGAGGACGACGAACACGCGCTGCTGCTGGTGCGCCAGATCGTGGCCACGCTCAACCATCCCAAGACGGTGGACATCGACCTGCAGCCGCCGCGGCCGCCGCGCCTGCCGGCCGAGGACCTGTACTCGATCATTCCGCAGGACGTGCGCGCGCCCTACGACGTGCACGAGGTGATCGCGCGCCTGGTCGATGGCTCGGAGCTGCACGAGTTCAAGCCGCTGTACGGCACCACGCTGGTGTGCGGCTTCGCGCGCATCTGGGGCATCCCGGTGGCGATCCTGGCCAACAACGGCGTGCTGTTCTCCGAAAGCGCGCAGAAGGGCGCGCACTTCATCGAACTGGCCTGCCAGCGCCGGGTGCCGCTGCTGTTCCTGCAGAACATCTCCGGCTTCATGGTCGGCGGCAAGTACGAGGCCGAGGGCATCGCCAAGCACGGCGCCAAGCTGGTCACCGCGGTGGCCACCGCCAGCGTGCCCAAGATCACCGTGCTGATCGGCGGCAGCTTCGGCGCGGGCAACTACGGCATGTGCGGGCGCGCCTACAGCCCGCGCTTTTTGTTCACCTGGCCCAATGCGCGCATCTCGGTGATGGGCGGCGAGCAGGCCGCCTCGGTGCTGGCCACCGTGCACCGCGACGCGGCCAGCTGGACGCCCGAGCAGCTGGAGGCCTTCAAGACGCCCATCCGCGAGGTCTACGAGCGCGAGGGCAATCCGTACTTCGCCACCGCGCGCCTGTGGGACGACGGCATCATCGACCCGGCGCAGACCCGCGACGTGCTGGGGCTGGCGTTCTCGGCCACCTTGAACGCACCCATTCCGCAGGCCGCACGCTTCGGCGTGTTCCGCATGTGATCGCCAGGAGAGTCCCATGATCGAGAGCCTGCTGATCGCCAACCGCGGCGAGATCGCCCGCCGCATCCTCCGCACCGCCCAGCGCCTGGGCGTGCGCACCATCGCCGTGTATTCCGAGGCCGATGCCGGCCTGCCGTTCGTGCGCGAGGCCGACCAGGCCGTGTGCATCGGCCCGGCGCCGGCGCGCGAGAGCTATCTGTCCGCCGACAAGCTGCTCGCCGCGGCGCGCCAGACCGGCGCGGCCGCGATCCATCCCGGCTACGGCTTCCTGTCGGAGAACGCCGAATTCGCCGACGCGGTGATCGCCGCCGGGCTGGTCTGGGTGGGCGCGCCGCCGGCGTCGATCCGCGCGATGGGGCGCAAGGACGCGGCCAAGGCGCGCATGCAGGCGGCCGGCGTGCCGGTCACGCCGGGCTATCTGGGCGAGGACCAGTCGGCGCCGCGCCTGCAGCGCGAGGCCGATGCCATCGGCTATCCGGTGCTGATCAAGGCCGTGTCCGGCGGCGGCGGCAAGGGCATGCGCAAGGTCGATGCGGCGGCCGACTTCGCCGCCGCGCTGGACAGCTGCCGGCGCGAGGCCGCCGCGGCCTTCGGCGACGACCGCGTGCTGCTGGAGAAGTACGTCAGCAATCCGCGCCACATCGAGGTGCAGGTGTTCGGCGACACGCACGGCAACGTGGTGCACCTGTTCGAACGCGACTGCTCGCTGCAGCGCCGCCACCAGAAGGTGATCGAGGAAGCGCCCGCGCCGGGCATGGACGCGGCCACGCGCCAGGCGCTGTGCGCGGCGGCGGTGAAGGCCGCGCGCGCGGTGGATTACGTGGGCGCCGGCACCATCGAGTTCATCGCCGATGGCTCGCAGGGGCTGCGCGCCGACGCGATCTGGTTCATGGAAATGAACACCCGGCTGCAGGTGGAGCATCCGGTGACCGAGTCGATCACCGGCCAGGACCTGGTGGAGTGGCAGCTGCGCGTGGCCTCGGGCGAGGCGCTGCCGCTGGCGCAGGATCAGCTGGCGATCCATGGCTGGGCGATGGAGGCGCGGCTGTACGCCGAGAACCCGTCCAACGGCTTCCTGCCGTCGATCGGTCCGCTCGAGCGCCTGCGTCTGCCCGAGGGCATCCGCGTGGACAGCGGTGTGGAGGAGGGCGGCGAGGTCAGCCCGTTCTACGACCCGATGATCGCCAAGCTCATCGCCCATGCGCCCACGCGCGCGCAGGCCGCGCGCCGCCTGGCGCAGGCCTGCGCCCAGGTGCAGGTGTGGCCGGTGCGCACCAACGCGGCGTTCCTGGCGCGCACCGCGGCGCATCCGCAGTTCGTGGCGGGGCAGGTCGATACCGGCTTCATCGCGCGGCATCTGGACGCGCTGCTGCCGCCGGCCGTGCCGCCGCCGGCGCTGCTGGACCAGGCCGCCAGTGCGCTGCTGCCGGCGCCGGGCGGCAGTCCGTGGACGGCGCTGCGCGGCTTCCGCGCCAATGCGCCGCGCGAGCATCGCGCCGCGATGCGCGTGGGCGAGGCGATCCACCTGGCGCAGTGGCACGCCGGCCCCGCGCCTGCGCTGGTGACGGTAGAGGGCACGCAGCTGCTGTTCGACGCCGGCCAGGCCTGGCCGGTGGCGGTGCCGACGCTGGGCGAGGCCGGCGCGGCGGGCGAGACCGGCGACGGCGCGCTGCTGGCGCCGATGCCCGGACGCATCGTCGCGGTGCAGGTGGCGCAGGGCGAGCAGGTGAAGCGCGGACAGGCGCTGGTGGTGCTGGAGGCGATGAAGATGGAGCAGACCCTGCAGGCGCCCTTCGCCGGCACGGTGCGCGAGCTGAGCGTGCAGGTCGGCGCGCAGGTGAGCGAGGGCAAGGTGTTGCTGGTGATCGAACAGGAGCAGGCGGCGTGAGCGGCGGACGGCACTTTGAGCAGTGGGCGATCGGCGATCGCATCGACCACGTGATGCGCAGGACGGTCACCGAGACCGACAACCTGCTGTTCTCCACCATGACCCACAACCCACAGCCGCTGCACCTGGACGCCGAGGCCGCGCGCGCCAGCGAGTTCGGCCGGATCCTGGTCAATGGCACCTTCACCTTCGCGCTGATGATCGGGCTGTCGGTGGGCGACACCACGCTGGGCACGCTGGTGGCCAACCTGGGCTACGACAAGGTGGTGATGCCCAAGCCGGTGTTCATCGGCGACACGCTGCGCGCGCAGACCGAAGTGGTGGACCTGCGGCCCAGCCGCTCGCGGCCCGAGGCGGGGCTGGTGACCTTCCGCCACCGCATGCTCAACCAGCGCGACGAGGTGGTATGCGAATGCCTGCGCACCGCGCTGCTGACGCGCTCGGATCAGGCGCCGGCATGAGGCTGCGCTCGCTGCTGTTCGTGCCCGGCGACCGCCCGGAGCGCTTCGCCAAGGCGCAGGCCAGCGGCGCCGACGCGATCATCCTGGACCTGGAAGACGCCGTCGCGCCGGAGAACAAGGACACTGCGCGCGCGGCGGTGGCCGCGTTCCTGCAGGCGCGCGCGACCGCGCAGGGCGGCACGGTGCTGGTGCGGATCAATCCCATCGACGGCGACGCCCTGGCGCGCGATCTGGCCGCCGCGCACGGCGCCGATGCGCTGGTGCTGCCCAAGGCCGAAGGCGCAGCCACGGTGCGCGCGCTGGCCGCGCATCTGGGCGATGCGCCCGTGCCGATCCTGCCCATCGCCACCGAGACGCCGGCCGCCATCTTCCAGCTGGGCAGCTATGCGCAGGTCGCCGAGCGCCTGTTCGGGCTGACCTGGGGCGCCGAGGACCTGCCGGCGGCCATCGGCGCGGCCGCCAGCCGCGAGGCCGACGGCCAGTACACGCCGCCCTACCAGACCGTGCGCGCGCTGGCGCTGTTCGCCGCGCATGCCGCCGGCGTGCCGGCCATCGACACGGTGTATCCGGCGCTGCAGGACGAGGCCGGCCTGACCGCCTACGCCGCGCGCGCGGCGCGCGACGGCTTCACCGGCATGCTGGCCCTGCATCCGGCGCAGGTGCCGATCATCAACCGCGCCTTCACCCCCGATGCGCAGGCCGTGGCGCACGCGCGCCGCATCGTCGCCGCGTTCGCCGCCGCGCCCGGCGCCGGCGCATTGCAGGTCGACGGGCGCATGGTCGATGCGCCGCATCTCAAGCAGGCCCGGCGCCTCCTCGCGCAGGCGGGAGAGGGTTGATGGGCAAGGTCTACGACAGCGCCGCAGCGGCGCTGCAGGGGTTGGTGTTCGATGGCATGACCGTCGCGGCCGGTGGCTTCGGCCTGTGCGGCATCCCCGAACGCCTGATCGACGCGCTGCGCGACACCGGCGTGCAGGGCCTGACCTGCGTGTCCAACAACGCCGGCATCGACGGCCAAGGCCTGGGCAAGCTGCTGCGCACGCGCCAGGTGCGCAAGATGGTGGCTTCCTACGTGGGCGAGAACAAGGAATTCGAGCGCCAGTACCTGTCCGGCGAGCTGGAGGTGGAGTTCTGCCCGCAGGGCACGCTGGCCGAGCGCCTGCGCGCCGGCGGCGCGGGCATTCCCGCCTTCTACACCGCCACCGGCGTCGGCACGCAAGTGGCCCAGGGCAAGGAAGTGCGCGAGTTCGACGGCAAGCGCTATGTGATGGAGCGCGGCATCCGCGCCGACCTGTCGCTGGTCAAGGCATGGAAGGCCGACACCGCCGGCAACCTGGTGTTCCGCAAGACCGCGCGCAACTTCAATCCGCCGGTGGCCACGGCCAGCCACCACACCGTGGTCGAGGTCGAGGAACTGGTGCCGGTCGGCACGCTGGACCCGGATGCGATCCACCTGCCCGGCCTCTACGTCGAACGCCTGATCGTGGGTGCGCCTTACGAGAAGCGGATCGAATTCGTCACCACCCGCGCCAGGGAGGACTGAGCATGGCCTGGACCCGCGAGCAGATGGCCGCGCGCGCCGCGCGCGAGCTGCGCGATGGCGATTACGTCAACCTGGGCATCGGCATTCCCACGCTGGTGGCCAACTTCGTGCCCGCCGGCATCGAGGTCACCCTGCAGTCGGAAAACGGCATGCTCGGCATCGGCCCGTTCCCGTATCCGGATGAGGTGGATGCCGACCTGATCAACGCCGGCAAGCAGACCGTGAGCCAGCTGCCGTCCAGCAGCTATTTCTCCTCCTCCGACAGCTTCGCCATGATCCGCGGTGGCCATATCGACCTAGCCGTGCTCGGCGCGATGGAAGTCTCCGAGACCGGCGACATCGCCAACTGGATGATCCCCGGCAAGATGGTCAAGGGCATGGGCGGCGCGATGGACCTGGTCGCCGGGGTCAAGCGCATCGTGGTGGTGATGGAGCACACCGCGCGCAACGGCGATCCCAAGTTCCTGACCCACTGCACGCTGCCGCTGACCGGCCAGGACGTGGTGGACATGATCGTCACCGACCTGTGCGTGTTCGCGCGCGAGCGCGGCGGGCGCTTCGCGCTGGTCGAGCTGGCGCCGGGCGTCAGCGCCCAGGACGTGCGCGAGCGCACCACCGCGCATTACGACCTGGCGCTGTGAGCTTTGTGCCTCTCTCCCGTTGGGAGAGGGGTTGGGGCGCGGGCGAAGCCTCATGCGGTCGAAGAAGGGGCGGGTTTCGCCCGGACCCTCATCCGCCCCTTCGGGGCACCTTCTTCCGATGGGAGAAGGGACATCTGCCGCCGCTTTTCGATGGCGAGGAAAGCCCCATGCCGCCATCCCGATGCGCCAACGCAAATCCAGCGCCGCCTTTGGGTGGGAGAGGGACATCCCGCGCTGTCTCCCGATGCGGAAACGCGATCCCACGCTGCACAGCACAATCCACCACGGCAAGCCACGCGCGCGTTTTTGTCCCCACCAGCCATGTGCAGCCGCGCAAGCAACCCATAGCCTGATCCCACGCCGCAACCGTACCCAGCCTGCCCCATGATCAAGCCCGAAGACGCCCGCTTCCACGCCCCCGACGCCGACAAGCCGCTGTGGGCAGAGACCAACTACTTCGGTTTCTACAATGCGCAGCGTGGGATCAACATCGGCGTCTACGCGCTGTTCCGCACCCAGCTGCGCACGGTCAATTCCTCGATCTGCGTGAGCAGCCGCTTCGCGGTGACGCCGTGGGAAGCGGACTACGTGGACTGGCAGGCCTCGATCCCGATGCCGGCCGACTGCGACCTGCTCGACTACAGCCTGCCCAACGGCCTGCGGGTGAAGACGCTGGAGCCCAACATGGCCTGGCACATCCGCTTCGACGATGCCGATCAGCTGAAGATCGACGTGACCTACCGCGCGATCATGCCGCCCTTCGACATCCACGATCCGGAGCAGGATCCGATGGTGGCCGCCGCCAGTGCGGCCGGCAAGTTCGCCTGGGGCACGGCCTACAACGGCCACTTCGACCAGAGCGGGCACTTCGAAGGCCAGGTGGTGCTGCGCGGCGAGCAGATCCCGATCGACTGCGTGTCGACCATGGACCACAGCTGGGGCCCGCGCCCGGAGCGCGGCGCGCCCAACATGTCCTGGCTGCACGCGCACGTGTCCAAGGACCTGGCCGTGCACGCGATCTTCGGCTTCGACCCGGCTGTGGACGATGGCGCGCTGTCGCTGACCCATGGCTATGTGGTCGAGCGGGGCCAGGTCTTCGGCTTCAAGGCCGGCAAGGGCAAGGTGCTGCGCAAGGTCGACCGCTATGCCGACACCGTCGAGCTGGAGCTGACCGACAGCCAGGATCGGGTCTGGAAGCTGCGCGGCAAGGGCATGACCAGTTTCCCGTGGCAGTGCTACGCCAATACGGTGGGCTTCAACGTGCTGGCGCGCTGGGACGTCAATGGCGAGGTGGGCTATGGCGAGCTGCAGGAGTTCTTCGAACTGCCCGCGCTGACCCGGCTCAACGCCGATGCGCGCACCCGCCGCCTGATCCACGCCTGAGCCTTGAGGACGCCCAGGCCCATGAACGCTCCCACCCCCGTCCGCGCCGTCCTGTTCGACCTCGACGGCACGCTGGTGCAGACGCGGGAGTCGTCCTGGGTGCTGTTCGAGCGTACCAACCGCGAGTTCGCGCTGGGCATCGACACGCGCGAGGAATACTTCGCGGTGTTCAAGGAGAACATGTTCGTCTCGCTGGCCAAGCTGGTGCCGGACCAGGCCAAGCGCGATGCGGCCATCGCCCACTTCCTGGAGCTGCTGCGCCGCGAGTACGCGCCGCCGCTGGTGCCGGGCATCGCCGATGTGGTCAAGACGCTGGCCCAGACCATGGTGCTGGGCATCGTCTCGACCAACAGCACCGAGGCCATTGCGCGGGTGGTGCGCGAATCGGGGCTGGAGTCGTACTTCGCCCACATCTTCGGCGGCGACATCGAGCCGGACAAGCGCGAGGCGATCCGCAAGTTCCTCACCGACCCATCCTATGCCACGCGCCGCCAGGGCCACGATGCCTACGAGGAGAAGTCGCCGCGCGGCCTGGCGCCGGACGAGGTGGTGCTGGTCACCGACACCGTCGGCGACACGTTGCATGCGCGCGAATGCGGCGTGCGCGTGATCGGCGTGACCTGGGGCCTGCACGAGGCCGGCGCGCTGCGCGACGCCGGGGCCGAGACCATCGCGCACTGGCCGCAGGAGCTGCTGTCCTGGCTGGCCCCTTCCATCCGCGCCATCCAGGCGCAGGACGCCGCCGGCCATGCCTCGCCCGCGCCGACCGACGGCGGCGCCACCGTCACCCGCATCGCCGGCAAGAAACACCCCACTTCGTAGGACGCCCTCGCGGGCGGCCGATCCCAATACGCGTTCCTGGGAGGGAACAACGATGAGTGTCATCGCACAGGGTTACAACAGCTTCGAGAGCAAGAAGTCGCCCGAGGGCGAGGTGATCTACCTGCCCAATCCGCAGTCGGTGATCAAGCTGATCCAGAGCGGCAAGCTCAAGCAGCACATCCTGCTGGTCCAGGGCGGCACCACGACCTTCCTCTCGCCGGCCATCAGCATGGGCGCCATCGGCGTGATCACCCTGTCCGGCGCGCCCGAGTCGCACCTGGGGATCCTGTCACGCGAGTTCCAGATGCCTTGCATCATGACCACCTACCTGCTCGACAGCGATGCCCGCTACGTCACCGGCGGCGACAACGACGCGCACTTCAAGGCCATGATCGAGCGCCTGGAAGGCAAGCGCGTGCGCCTGGACGTGACCGACGCCGAGTTCGGCCGCGTCGTCGAAGCCTGACCCCATCGCCGGTATCCGGGAGGATCCACACATGAGCAACTACAAGAAGCGCTACACCCCCGACGACGACGGCCTGCGGTTCCAGGACCTGACCTACGTCGGCAACTTCAAGGGCATGGAGCCGGTGCGCGATGGCATCATCGGCGACCGCGTGATGCGCAGCCGCGCCAAGAGCCGCGTGCTGGAGAAGGTCTCGCGCGAGGACGTGCTGCGCGACCAGTTCACCCTGGACGAACTCAACGACCTCAACAACTACCTGGCCTGGAACATCTGGGACGTGCTGGTGATGCGCGCCACCGAGGGCGTGTCCGGCATGATCCCGCGCCAGGAGTACGAGATCCTGGCCTTCATGAACGAGTTCTACCGCTGGCCGGAGATCCTGCGCATGACCACCGACGAGGTGGGCGCCGAGGGCGTGATGCGGATCGGCGCCACCGCCAAGCGCGAGATCGGCATCAAGGTCAACGCGGTGCACGACTGGTGCATCGGCGCGGTCGGCTTCGGCATGGGCCGCTGCGGCCTGCTGGCGCTGGAGGCGATCAAGCCCAACGACTACGTCGAGGAGAGCAACACCATCCTCAAGTTCATGCAGCGCGTGCTGTGGGGCAAGCGCCAGGACGGCTACATCCTCAATTCGCAGGATCGCTATCGCTGCGCCATCCACGACGCCGACGTGATCGAGCGCCTGGCCTCGCAGGTGGAGTGGTTCGAGCCGGAGAGCGACCAGCACGCGCAGTTCACCCAGTTCAACGCCTCGGCCGAGCTGCTGGCGTTCCTGGATCACTTCGACAACCGCCTGGGCCTGGGCGACACCGGCCCCTACGAGCTGCCCGACGGCAAGCTGATGATCATCCGCGACCTGTTCACCAACGAGGAGATCTATCACTGGAGCGACGTGTGCGACGCCAACGGCGTGCCGCACGCCTATTCGCTGCTGCTGGTGATCGACCCGGCGCTGCTCAAGCTCGACGAGATCCGCGTCAACGACATCTCCACCACCTTCACCCGGCCCAAGAACTACATCGAGGCCATCGTCGGCGGCGCGGTGTTCGCCCGCGAGAAGTGGAACACGCCGATGGAGGAGGTCTACCAGGTGCCGATCAAGGACCTGGGCAAGCGCCTGGAGGGCATCCAGCAGGCCACCTTCGGCCTGTACTCCAAGCTGGCGCGGATGTCGCGGCGGCAGCTGATCACCAATGGCATGTACACCTACTACATCGACATGATCCTGCCGCACCTACGCCTGGCCGGGACCTACGAGAAGGCGTGCGTGGACTACGACTTCTGGGAGATCGACCAGCGCGTGGCCAACTACTACTACGAGATCAACAAGCGCGGCTTCGCCCAGGCGGTGGTGCCGCAGAAGATCTTCTCCGGCGAGGGCTATCTGCCCTTCCCCGAGGGCACCGACCTGCGCCGGTCCAAGTACTTCTGGAGCTGAAGCGATGCACGCGTTACCCGACATTCCCACCTCTGCCGCGTCGGTGCCCGACGCGGATCGCTTCGAGCTGCTCAACGCCATCTACCTGCGCAAGATGGCCACGGCCACCCACGTGGCCGAGGTCACCGGGCAGCCGCTGGCGTCGGTCGAGCAGGCGCTGACGCAGGAAGCGCAGGCCGAGGCGGTGCTGGGGATGGAAGGGTCCTGGCTGCTGATGGAACCCGGCACCGCCAAGGTGCTGGCGTTCTATCGGCAGACCTACGCGCCGCTGCGCGAGCAGGGCGACATCATCGCCTGGTACGAGCGTTTCGAGGCCACGCTCAATCCGCAGTTCATCAAGGCGGTCTCGGACTGGCAGACCTCCGGCGGCGATGCGCGCGCACAGGAGAAGATGACCAAGCTGGTCGAGCGCATGATCCGCGCGCTGGGCCAGGTCACCGACGACATCCCGCGCTACCAGCGCTATGCCGACCGCTTCGCCCGCGCGATGGCCAAGGCCGACCAGGGCCAGAGCGAGTTCGTGTGCCGGCCCACGGTCGATTCGATGCACAACATCTGGTTCGAGTTCCACGAGGATGTGCTGGCCGTGGTGGGGCGGCCGCGCGATGTCTGAGGCCGCCGTCATGCACACCGACGCCTTCGTCTGGGACGTCGCGGCGCTGGATGCCAGCGACAGCCGGCGCTTCGGCGGCAAGGCCACGGGCCTGGCGCGCATGGTCGCCGCCGGCATCCCGGTGCCGCCGGCCTTCGTGGTCAGCACCGACGCGTTCCGCGCCTTCGCCGAAGGCGGCCGGCGCCTGCCGCGCGGCCTGCATGCGCAGGTCGATCAGGCCGTGGCCGCGCTGGGCGAAACGCTGGGCCGCCGCTTCGGCGGTGGTGCCGGCGCGCAGCCGCTGCTGGTCTCGGTGCGCTCCGGCGCCCAGGTCAGCATGCCGGGCATGATGGACACCGTGCTCAATCTGGGCCTGGACGCGGCCGCGGCCGAATGGCTGATCGCCCAGGGCAGCGACCGGCGCTTCGTCATCGACACCTGGCTGCGCTTCTGGAAGATGTATTCGGAGATCGTGCTGGGGCTGGACGGCGAGGACTTCGTCGAGGCGCTGGCGCCGGTGCGCGCCCGGGCCGAGTCCGGCGCGCTCGACCTGGCCGCCCTGGAGCAGGCCGTGGTGACCTGGCTGGAGGAGCAGGGCGCCGAGAGCACCGCCACCGCACCGGCCGAGCAGCTGCGCGAGGCGATCGCCGCGGTCTTCCGTTCCTGGGACAGCCCGCGCGCCAAGGCCTACCGCGAGCACCACGGCATCGCGCACGACCTGGGCACTGCGGTGACCGTGCAGGCGATGGTGTTCGGCAACGCCGACGCGGACTCCGGCTCGGGCGTGGCGTTCTCGCGCAATCCCAACGACGGCACCCCCGCGCTGTACGGCGAATACCTGGTCGGCCGCCAGGGCGAGGACATCGTCTCCGGCGCGGCCACGCCGGTGGACCTGTCGCGCGACGAGCCGGGCTACGAGGAGCTGCGCCTTCGCCTGGACGGCTACGCGGACGTGCTGGAGGCGCTCTACCGCGACGCGGTGGATATCGAGTTCACCGTGCAGGCCGGCACGCTCTATCTGCTGCAGGTGCGCCCGGCCAAGCGTACCGCCGAGGCCGCCGTGCGCATCGCCGCCGACCTGGTCGAACAGGGCATGATCGACGCGGCCACCGCGGTGTCGCGGGTCAGCGCCGATCAGGTGCGCAAGCTGCTGCGGCCGGTGTTCGATCCGGCCCAGCTGGCCGCGGCCACGCCGATCGCGCGGGGCATCGGCTCCTCGCCGGGCCAGACCAGCGGCATCGCGGTGCTCGACTCGGACCGCGCCGCCGAACGCGCCGCGGCCGGCGAGAAGGTCGTGCTGCTGCGCCCGACCACCAGCCCGCTGGACATCCGCGGCATGCTCGCCGCCGAAGGCGTGCTGACCGCGCGCGGCGGCGCGCTGAGCCATGCCGCGGTGGTCTCGCGCGCGCTGGACAAGCCCTGCGTGGTCGGCTGCGAGGCGCTGGTCATCGACCCGGACGCGCGCACTTTCTCCACCGCCGGCCGCACCTGGCACGAAGGCGATGCCATCGCCATCGACGGCGGCAGCGGCGAGGTCTATGCGCAGGCCATCGCCCTGGCCGCGCCCGAGCAGGCCAGCGACGGGCTGGAGCGCCTGCTGCTGGCGGCCGAGGCGGCCAGCGGCGCGCAGGTCTGGAGCCAGGGCCTGGGCGCGAGCGCCGCACCCGGCCTGGGCGTGGTGTCGCTGACCGACATCGCCGGCAGCCTGGGCCGGCTGCAGGACATGGCCCAGCGCGTGCGCGATGTCGGCCGCGGCGGCGGCGCCCAGGCCGAACAGGCCCTGGCCGACATCGCCCAGGCGCTGGCCGCGCCGGCCCTGGCCGCGGCCGGGCAACGCCCGCTGCACGTGCGCATCCCGGTGGTCGCCTCGGCGCGCGCCCGGGTGCTGCTGCCGGACTGGGAGGAGTTCGACCCGCACCTGTTCCTGCCGATGGGCAACCCGGCCTATATCCGCGCCTGGCTCAGCGGCCTGGACGCGGCCGCGCGCGGGGCCGGGCGCCGCATCACCGTGCTGCTGGGCGGGCTGGTCGAGGACGGCGAATGGCGCCTGTTCCGCGAGGCGGCCGCGTCCTTCGCCGCGGTCGAGCCCGGCGTGCTGGTGCAGAACGTGGCCGCGCTGGAACAGGCCCCGGCCATGCTGGCCGGCGGCGCCCAGGTCTGGCTGGACATGGACGAGCTGGTGCATTCGGCCTATGGCTCGGTCTCGGTGCCCAACGTGGCCGGGGCGGTGCTGGATGCCTACGTGGCCCAGGGCGCGATCAGCGCGCGGCCGGACGCGCGGCTGCGCCCGTTCCTGCGCACGCTGGTGCAGGCGCTTGTGCAGGCCCGGGGGCACAATGGCGAACCGCTGGGCGCGGCCTGCGGCGCGCAGGTGCTGCCGGAGCTGGCCGGCGAACTGCTGCGCCTGGGCGTGCATCGCTTCAGCGTGCCGCATGAGCAGCGCGATCTGATCCGGCTGATGCTGGGTCAGCAGGCCACCGCCCAGGGCTGAGCCTGGCCTGGCAACCGAGGGAGGCGACGATGAGCAAGCCCGAGCTGAAAGTGGTGCGCCAGCGGACCCGGATGCCCCAGGCCGGCCAGGCCGGCGACATCGCGCGGCTGGACCTGTTCGCCCAGCGCCTGTCGGCGCTGCACGACAACGGGCTGCAGGCGGTGTTCGCCGAGGCCGAGCACAGCCTGGCCGAACTGGCCGGCGGGCGCAGCGGCCGCATCCTGCTGCAATCGGCGGTGGGCTGGCGCGACTGGCACCAGCTGGACGTGGCGCTGGATTCCCCGCGCGAGGAAGGCTGGCCTGCCGCGCCGCGCGACGCGCAGTCCGAGCCGACCCTGCAGGGCGATCGCCTCACCCTGCCGGTGCGCGCCGGCAGCATCGTGGCCTGGATCGAGGGCATCGCCACCGCACCGGACCTGCAGACCATGGCCCTGGCCGCGCGCTACGTCGACCTGGCCATCGCCATCGCCGAGCGCCACGAGAGCGCCGCGCGCAACGCCCACGAACTGCAGGTGCTGCAGGACGTGGCCACCCGCATCCTGCGCAGCGCCGACCTGGACGAGATCCTGCTGCTGGTCACCCACGAGACCAAGCGCCTGCTGGCCTCGGACATCTGCGGCGTGCTGATGCTGGAGGACGAGGAGCTGGTCATGCGCTGCAGCGTGGGCCACTTCTCGGTGGAGACGGCCAAGCTGCGCATGCACGCCGGCGTCGGCGTGGCCGGCCAGGCGTTGGCCACCGATGCGCCGTGCGGGGTGGAGAACTACATCGAGAGCGAGTCGATCAGCCAGGACTTCATGCCGCTGGCGCGGCTGGAGAAGGTGCGCTCGGCGCTGGCCGTGCCGATCCCCGCGCGCGAGGCGATCATCGGCGTGCTCGAGGTCTGGCGCCGCCGCCCCTCGCTGTACACCGAACAGGACCACGGCCTGCTGCTGGCCCTGTCCGGCCTGGCCGCGCTGGCCATCGACAACGCCCGGCTGCAGCAGTCGCGCGCACGCGCCGCCGCGCGCCTGGCCGAGGCCAACACCGAACTGGCCCAGCGCATCCGTGCCATCGAGGACTCGGCGCGTTTCCAGAAGCAGGTCGTCAACACCATGCTCGGCGGCGGCGCGCTGGCCGCGGTGGCCACCGAGACCGCCCAGCACACCGGCGGCACCATCATCGTGCTCGACCGCGACCTGGCCGTCGAAGTCGCCCGTCCCAGCCAGGGCGAGCGCGGCGAACGCCTGCTCGAAGGCGTGCGCCGCATCGTCGGCGACGTGGCCGGCACGCCGGAGAACGGCGTGCTCGAACCGCTGCAGGACGGCTACCTCTACGCCCAGCCGATCCTGGCCGGCGGCGAGATGCTGGGCTGGATCGCCTGGTACGGCGCTACCGAGCCGGTCGAGTCCACCCGCCTGGTGCTCAGCCACGTCTGCCTGGCCGTGGCCATGCACCTGCTGGAGCGGCGCAACATGGCCCGCGCCCGCGCCCAGACCCTGCAGGAAGTGCTGTGGGACCTGCTCGAGGGCAGCGACGAGGTGCGCGCCGCCGCGCTGGACCGCGCGCGCGAGCTGCGCGTGGCGCTCAAGGGCCCGGCCTGCGTGCTGCTGGCCACGCTCAACAGCGACAGCCTGGACCAGGAGGATCGCGACGCCCTGCTCGAGGCCGTGCAGCAGAGCGAACTGGGCCGCGCCAGCCTGCTGCACGGCGTGCGCGGCAACCAGCTGCGCATGCTGTGTCGCGCCGGCGACACCGGCCGCCTGCGCGTGCTGGCGCTGCGCATGATCGGCGAGGTCACCGCGCGCGTGCCGCACCTGTCGCTGGCCGCAGGCCTCAGCGGCCCGTGCGCGGACATGCGCGAGCTGCCCTCGCATCTGCGCGAGGCCTCCATCGCGCTGGAAGTGGCGCGCTACCGCCGCAACGGCGCGGTCGCCGCCTACAGCGAGAGCGGCGTGCTCGGCCTGCTGATCAACCTGCGCAGCGAGGCCGACGTGCGTCGGGTCACGCGCGAGATCCTCGGCGAGCTGATGGCCGAACCCGACGCCTCGCGGCAGATGCTGCTGGGCACGCTGCGCACTTTCTTCGAATGCGACTGCTCGCAGGCGGCCACCGCGCTGTCGCTGGGCACCCACCAGAAAACCATCGCCTACCGCCTGTCCAAGATCGGCCGCCTGACCGGGCTGAAGCTGGCCCGGCATCAGGACCGATTGCTGGCCGATATCGGCACCCGGCTCTACTTCATGCTCGAAATGGAATGACCGCCGCGCCCACGCGCCGCTGACCGCGCGCGGGCCACCACATCCCGCCCACCCATGCCCGGCCCGCCCACGCGGCAGGCCGCAGAGGAGGTCTTTGCGTCCCGCGCACGCGGGGCGGCCCCGCGTTGCGTCCGCGCCTGCGCGCCGGACGACACCCCGCCCCCCACACGTCCTGGTCCGGCCCTGGCGCCGGTGCCACGGGATCGCTTTGCCCATCTTCCGGAGAGAACGCGATGTACAGCAGAACCGCATGCGCCCTGACCACCCTGCTGGCCGGCCTGTCGGCCGCCCCGCTGGCCCACGCCCAGCAAGAAGACGCCTCCGCCCTCAAATGGAGCGACGGCAAGGCCAGCGTCACCTTCTACGGCACCCTGGATATCGGCTATGTCGGCCGCGGCGGCGGCAACGGTCTGGTGCCCGACAACGGCACCGAACACGACATCCAGAGCGCGGCCGGCTCCGACGGCAGCCGCGTCGGCCTGAAGCTGGCCTACGCGCTCAACGACAGCGTCACCCTGATCGGCGAGTCCGAGCTGGGCATCAACTACACCGGGCAGCACGACTATGGCAGCGGCGGCGACACCTACTGGAACCGCCACACCTGGCTGGGCGCGACCGGCAAGTGGGGCACGCTGCTGGCCGGCAAGATCGACGGCGGCCGCGCCTCGGTGCTCAAGGCCTTCGACCCGTTCCAGGGCCGCTCGGTCGCCGCCGGCGGCGCCCTGCAGGTGGTGACCTCGCGCGCCGAGGAGGCCGTGGCCTACGTCACGCCCAGCTGGAAGGGCCTCAACGCCACCTTGGCCTACACGCCCAACCTCAACGGCGTCAGCGACCACGACGCGCGCAGCCCGGTGTATGCGGTGATCCTGGCCTACAAGCAGGGCCCGCTGAGCCTGACCTGGGACCACGAGGAAGAGTGGTGGAACCGCGTGCCCGGCCTGACCCGGCTCAAGGTCAACGTGGCCGCGGCCAGCTACGACTTCGGGCCGCTCAAGCTGTGGGCCTACCGCGACCGCACCACGGTGGAATCGCCGGTGTCGCCGGCGCTGGGCTTCTACGACGACCACACCGGCTACCTGTTCGGCGTGACCGTGCCGATGGGCGAGAAGGGGCTGTGGAAGGCGTCCTGGAACAGGCGCGATTCCGCCGCAGTGGACAACGTCTGCAGCAAGTGGGGCATCGGCTACCAGCACACGCTGGACAAGCGCACCTACCTCTATGCCGACTACGCCCACATCCGCAACGACCGCAACGGCACCTGCACCATCGCCTACAGCAACGAGGCGACCTCGGCCGACCAGGGCGCGGGCGATGCCGGCGGCTACGGCGTCAACGGCGTGGATTTCGGTCTGGTCTTCAGTTTCTAGGATCACGGCGCGGGCGAAGGACTGCCCGCGCTGCTTTCCTCCTTGGCCTCGGTGTGCAGCTGTGGCCGGGCGGTCTGCCGCCAGCTGGTTCGGCGGGCCGCTTGGGCGTGCTCGGGCTGCCGGAGGCGCAGGCCGGCGCGGCATTCAGGACGCCAAGGGCGTGCCTCAGGACGCGGCCAGGCCGGCGGCCAGGTGGTCGATCCAGGCGCGTGCGCGCGCCGGCAGGAAGCGGTTGGGCGGGTACAGCAGCCAGGCCGTGCCGGAGTAGGCCGTGACGTGGCGCCAGCCGGTCAGCACCGGCACCAGCGTGCCGGCCTCCAGCGCGGGGCGGGCGGTGAAGCCGGGCAGGGAGGCGATGCCCAGATCCGCCAAGGCCGCTTCGCGCCGCATCTCGGAGTGGTTGGCCTGGTAGCGGCCGCGCACCGCCACGCTGGCGCTGGCCGCCTCGCCGCCGCCGGCGCGCTCGAAGCGCCAGTGCCGGTCGCGCTCGTCCTCGCCCAGCACGATGCAGTCGTGCTGCGCCAACTCGCGCGGATGCTCCGGCAGGCCGCGCCGCGCCAGGTAGGCCGGGCTGGCGCAGACCAGGTGCTCGACGGTCTCCAGCGGCCGGCCCGCCAACCCCGGCGGCGGGGTGTCGGTGATGCGCACGGCCAGGTCGATGTCCTCGGCGAACAGGTCCACCGTGCGGTCGGTCACCACCAGCTGCAGGTCCACCTGCGGGTGCGCGGCCAGGAAGGCCGGCACCAGCGGATGGATGCGCAGCCGGCCATAGGCCTTGGGCGCGCTCATGCGCACCAGCCCGCGCGGCGCGCCGTCGGCATCGCCGGCCAGCGAGAACACCTCGCGCGCGGCGCTTTCCAGCTGCTGGCAGCGGGCATGGGCGGCGCGTCCGGCCTCGGTCAGGCGCAGCTGGCGCGTGGAGCGCTCCAGCAGGCGCACGCGCAGCGCGCGTTCCAGCCGCGCGACCTGCCGGCTCACGGCCGAGGGCGTCAGCCCCAGCCCGCGCGCTGCGGCGGAGAAGCTGCCGGCCGCCACCACGCGTGCGAACACCGCCATGTCGGACAGGCTGTCGAGGGCCTCATTCGTGCGCATGGGGAACAGAACCTGTGCTGGAGCGGCGGATTATCGCGGCAGGATCGCGAATATACGCTGCGCCCATGTCCACTTCCGCTCCCACCCTCGCATCCTCGCCCTCGCCAGCCGCGCCCAGGCTGCTGCGTGCCGCCGACGCCGCCCTGCTGCTGGTCGCCATCGTCTGGGGCACCAGCTACGGCGTGGCCAAGGGCGCGCTGGCGTTCTACCCCGTGCTGGGCTTTTTGGCCGTGCGCTTCCTGCTGACCACCGCGCTGCTGGCGCCGGCGTGTCTGCGCGCCACCCCGGCGCAGTGGCGCGGCGCCGTGCGCGCCGGTCTGCCGCTGGGCGGGCTGCTGCTGGCGATCTTCCTGTGCGAGACCTACGGCGTGGCGCACACCCAGGCCAGCCACGCGGCCTTCCTCATCAGCCTGTGCGTGGTGTTCACGCCGTTCGCCGAATGGGCATTGCTGGGCCGGCGGCCGGCCGCGGTGGTGGTGGCCTGTGCGGCGGTCTCCCTGGCCGGCGCCGCCCTGCTCGCCGGCGGCCCGCGGATGCACTGGGGCTGGGGCGATGCGCTGATGCTGGCCGCCGCCGTGCTGCGGGCGGTCACGGCCTGTGCCACCAGCGGGCTCACGCGCCGGCATGCGCAGGCACCGATGCTGCTGCTGACCGCCGTGCAGTCCGCCGTGGTCGGCACCGGCTGCCTGGCGCTGGCGTGGGTCCTGCTGCCCGCCGGCCTGCCCGCACTGCCGCAGGCCGGCGCCTTCTGGTGGGCCTGTCTCTACCTGGCGCTGGGCTGCACGGTGTTCGCCCTGGTGGCGCAGAACTGGGCGCTGCGCCGCGGCACGCCCAGCCGCGTGGGCCTGCTGATGGGCACCGAGCCGGTATGGGGCGCGCTGTTCGCGGTGGTGTGGCTGGGCGAACGGCTCACCCTGGCCGGCTGGCTGGGCGGTGTGCTGATCGTCGGCGCGGCGCTGTGGACGCTGCGCAGCGGGAAAGCATGAACGGCTCGAATCGCGCGTCCCAGTGCAGCTGCACAAAAAAGACGGCGCCGAAAGGCGCCGTCCTTTGTCCGAAGCTGATGGACGCGGCTTACTTCTTGGTCGCCGCGACGACCTTCAGCTTGGTCGCGTTGACGCTCTTGACGCCTTCGATGGCCTTGGCCTTGGCAACGGTGCGGTCCTTCTCGGCCTTGGTGGCGGTGGTGCCGCTCAGCCAGACCACGCCGTCCTTGGTCTCCACCGACACGTCGGTGCCCGAGACGCCCTTGCTGGCCAGCAGATCGGCCTTGACCTTGGTGGTGATCCAGGTGTCGGTGCCCGGCTGGTCGGACTTGTCCGGCGGCATGGCGTCGCTGTGCTGCATGCCGGCGTGGTCCATCGGCTTGTCGGTCTGCGCGCTCTGCGCCCAGACCGGAGCCGACAGGCTCACGGTGAGCAGGGTGGCGATGGCGAGCGAAGTACGGTTGCGGAGTTTCATGGCGCGCTCCTTAGTTGGCGCTTTGGTGTGGCGCCACGGTGCACGCCCCCGCATTCAACGCCAGTGACTGAAAGCGCTTGCGCTTCGTCGCGCCGCCTGAACGCGCCGGGCAGGTCTAGTTCAGCCCCGGCTCGTCCAGCCGCAGCGTCAGGCACTTGGCCGAGCCGCCGGCCTTGAGGAACTCATCCAGCGGTGTCTCCCGCACGCGATAGCCGTGCGCGGCCAGCGCCTGGCGCAGCGCGGAACTGGCGCGGTTGAGGATCACCACGTTATCCAGGTTGACCGCGTTGCAGGCGAAGGCCAGCGCGTCTTCCTCGGACACCGCGATGCGCTTGTCTTCCGGCACGCGTGCGGCGATGGCCGCCTGTGCGGTCTCGTCGAAGGCCGCGGGGAAGTACAGCAGCTCGCCGCCGGACAGCGGGCACAGGCAGGTGTCCAGGTGATAGAAGCGCGGGTCGACCAGCCGCAGCGGCACCACCTCGAGGCCCAGCCGTTCCTGCAGCGCGGCGGCGGCGCGCGCATCGCTGCGGTGGCCATAGCCGAACCATAGCCGCGGCGCGGCGCGATCGAGCAGCGCATCGCCAGCGCCTTCGAACTCGATCCCGTCCAGCAGGTCCACCGCGAAGCGCGCCCCGGCGAACCACTGGGTGAAATGCGGCTCCTCGCCGGCGCGCTCGGCATGGCGGAAGCGGCTGGGCACGGCCAGGTCGCGGTAGACCAGCCCGGCGTTGGCGGTGAACACCATATCCGGCAGGCCCGGCACGTGCGGGATCAGTTCCACGTCGGCCGCATCGGCCACCAAGGCGTGCAGGTTCTCCCACTGGCGCTGCGCGCGGCCGCGGTCGGCCTGGTCGCGGTTGCCGGTCATCCAGGGGTTGATGTCGTAGTCCACCGAGAAGTGCGTGGGCGGGCACATCAGCACGCGCGGGCGGGGCGAGGTCGACATGGGCAAGCGTCTCGTGATTGGCGTTGTGGCATCCTAGGCCGCGCGCAAACCAGCAAGAAGCGCGCAGATCGCCAGTGTTTGCAGGATTTCTGTCAAATCGATGACAGACGCTGGCGAATCGCCAGACTTCCATTCGCCTTCCGGAGGCCCGCCATGGCCGAAGCCCTCGACGCCCTGGACCAGGATCTCATCGCCTTGTTACGGGCCGACAGCCGCACGCCCGCCGCGCTGCTGGCCAAGCAGCTCAAGGTCTCGCGCAGCACCGTGCAGAACCGCATCACCCGCCTGCAGCGCAGCGGCCTGCTGCTGGGCTTCACCATCCGCCTGGCCAACGAGGACGGCCTGCACGGCGTGCGTGCCATCACCCAGATCGAAGTCCGCGGCGGCGCCACCGACAAGGTCGTGGCCGCCCTGCGCCGCCTGCCGGAGGTGGTGAGCGTGTATTCCACCAACGGCCGCTGGGACCTGGTGGCCGAGGTGCGCACCGACGACCTGGCCGGCTTCGACCAGGCCCTGCGCCGCCTGCGCGACATCGAAGGCATCGCCGCCTCCGAGACCAGCCTGCTGCTGGCCGAACAGCGCTAAGCCCTAGCTCGTCGCGCGGCGCCGCAGATGCGCCAGCTTGCGGGCTTTGCGCCCTGCGGCACGCAGCAGCGCGCGTCGCGTCCGGATCCGGCCCACGAGTTGCCAGACGAGCAGACCGACGAACAGCACGACCAGCGCCGCTTCGCCGCTGTGAGCCAAGGTCTGCAGCAGCACCGTCGCCGAAACCACGGCGCCCAGGCCGATCCACGACCAGCGCGCGCCACGCAGCTCCTGCTGCAAGGCATCAGCGGCCATCTCGCGCACCAGCGGCGCCGGCAGCTGCAGGCGCGCGACGAGCTGTGCGATCAGCTCGCGTCGCCAGCGCGGCAGGTCGGCTGCGCGGAGGTGAGGGGTCGGGAAGGGAGGGGCGTCCATGTCCGACTCGTGCGTCAGGGAGGCCCTCAGGATAGCGGCGTGATGCGCCTTTGGCGCCCGCCGGCCCTAGCCGCCGTAGAGCTTGGTCGCGGGCTGGAACAGCACCCAGCTGGTGGCGATGTACTTGTCGCCGCCCTGCGGACGGTTGCCGCGGTGGGTGTGGGTGAAGGCGGCCGGGGCGATCAGCAGGCTGCCGGTGCGCGGGGCGATCTTGCGCTGCTGGTGGAAGAACTCGGTCTCGCCGGCCTGGAAGCCATCGTTGAGGTACAGCGTCCACAGCAGGTGGCGGTGCAGGGTCTCGGCCTGCTTGTCCTTCGGGTACAGCTCACAGTGCCAATAGGGGTAGCCGCCTTCGCCGGCGCGGTAGCGCTGCAGGTTGATCCGCCCGGGGCGGAACACCGCCGTCATCAGGTCGGACAGGGTGGCGTCGTCGATCGTCTCCAGGTCTTCGTAGCCGATGCGCCGCGCGCTGCCGCCCTGCGGGGTGTACTGCAGCATCACCGGCGCGATCAGCGCGAAGGGATAGGTGCGCAGGTATTCCTTGAGCCCGGCGAACACCGCCTGGTTGAGCGCCTGCTCCACGTCGGCCCAGCCGTGCTGGCCGCTGATGGCGATGTCGCTGGAGCGCTTGAGCTCGGGGAAGTGGCCGCCGCCGACCCGGCCCGGCGCTTCCTGGCCGCTGGCTTCGAAGCGGGCGACGATGGCGGCGCAGGTGTCGGCGGGGACGGCCCCGTCGATCACCGCGATGAGATCCTGTTCGTGCATGGCCTGCACGATAGCAGCGCTCAGCGGCTGGTGGCCTCGCCCAGCGCCGGGGTGCGCCAGCCGGCGCGCACGCCCCACAGGTAGAACACCACGCCCACCACCGCCACCACGGCCAGGTCCATGCCGTAGCTCAGGTAGCCGTGGCCGCCGAAGGTGGTGCTGCCGCCCCAGGACAGCAGCGCCACCGCCGGCAGGTAGGTCAGCAGCCAGGCCGCGCCGCGCAGCTGGCGGCGCAGGTCCGGCCAGCCGCGGCGGTGCTGCGACCAGGCGTAGACCGGCAGGGCCACGGCCATCAGCAGGATGATCTCCCCGGTCAGCGGCCAGCGCGCCCAGTACAGCAGCTCGGTGGCCATGACGAAGGCCACGCCGGCCAGCAGCGGCAGGCCGGGCAGGCGCAGCGGACGCGGCAGGTCCGGCGCGCTGCGGCGCAGCGCCATCGCGCTGACCGGACCGGTGAGGTAGGAGATGATCGTCGCCACCGAGATCACCGCCGCCAGCGTGCCCCAGCCGCGGAAGAAGAACAGGAACAGGTAGGACACCACCAGGTTCAGCCACATCGCCGGGCGCGGCACGCCCCAGCGCGGATGCAGCCGGCCCAGCAGCGCCGGCAGGGTGCCGTTGCGCTCCATGCCGTAGATCATGCGCGAGGTGGTGGCGGTGTAGGTGATGCCGGTGCCCGAGGGGCTGATGAAGGCATCGGCGTAGAGCAGCATCGCCAGCCAGTGCAGGTTGACGATGATCGCCAGCTCGGCGAACGGCGAGCGGAAGTCGATGCCGTGCCAGCCGGCCTTGGCCAGCAGGTCCGGCGGCACCGCGCCCAGGTAGGCCACCTGCAGGATCAGGTAGATCACCGTGGCCAGCGCGATCGAGCCGAGCACGGCGAAGGGGATGCTGCGGCCCGGGTTGCGCGCCTCGCCGGCCAGGTTCACCGGGCTCTGGAAGCCGTTGAAGCTGAACACGATGCCGGCCGTGGCCACCGCGGTCAGCACCGCCGCCAGGTCCAGCGTGTCGCGCCCGCCGTGCACGCCGACCGAGAAGTTCTCCTGGTGGAAGCCGCTGGCGATCAGCGCCACGCCGGTGGCCGCCGGCACCACCAGCTTGAACACGGTGATGGCCGTGTTGGAGTGGGCGAAGAGCTTGACGCTCCAGAAGTTGAGGAAGAAGTACACCAGCACCAGCGCGGCGGCGATCAGCAGCCCGGGCTCGGCCAGCTCGCCCTGGCCGTTGGGCAGATGCATGTAGAGCGCCTGCGCCCAGGGATAGGGCCAGGACGCCATGTACTGAACCGAGGCCTCGGCCTCGACCGGGATCACCGAGACGATGGCGATCCAGTTGGCCCAGCCGGCGATGAAGCCCACCAGGGCGCCGTGCGAATAGTGGCTGTAGCGCACCATGCCGCCGGATTCGGGGAACATCGCGCCCAGCTCGGCGTAGGTCAGGGCGATGGTGGTGATGATCGCCGCGCCGAACACCCAGGCCCAGATCGCGCCCGGACCGGCCAGGCCCGCCGCGCGCCAGGCGCCGAACAGCCAGCCCGAGCCGATGATCGAGCCCAGGCCGGTGAGCATGAGCGCGAAGGGGCCGACATCGCGGCGCGGGGAAGCTGAAGCCATGGGACCAACACCTGTTCGGACGCCGCCTGGACGCGGCCGGAAGCCCGGGATTGTCTCAGGAAGCTGACGCCGACGTCAGGTGGCGGTCATCCGCGGCCCGCGGCGCAAGGCTCTCAGTCGGCGTGATAGCGCTCGGCCGCCTCGACTTCCTCGCGCGAGCCGATGAACACCGGCACGCGCTGGTGCAGCTGTTCGGGCTGCAGGTCCAGGATGCGGGCGCGGCCGGTGCTGGCCAGGCCGCCGGCCTGCTCGATCAGCAGGCCCATCGGGTTGGCCTCGTACATCAGGCGCAGCTTGCCGGCCTTGGACGGGTCCTTGAGGTCGCGCGGATAGATGAAGATCCCGCCGCGGGTCAGGATGCGATGCACGTCGGCCACCATCGAGGCGATCCAGCGCATGTTGAAGTCCTTGCCGCGCGGACCATCCTGGCCGGCCAGCAGGTCGGCCACGTAGGCCTGCATCTGCGGCTCCCAGTGGCGCTGGTTGGACATGTTGACGGCGAACTCGGCGGTCTGCGCGGGCACCTGCATGCGCGGCTGGGTCAGCACGAACAGGCCCTGCTCGCGATCCAGGGTGAAGCCGTGGGTGCCGTGGCCGGTGGTCAGCACGAGCATGGTCTGCGGCCCGTAGATGCAGTAGCCGGCGGCGACCTGGTCGCGGCCGGGCTGCAGGAAGTCGGCGTCGGTGGGCGATTCGACATGATCCTTCGGGCAGCGCAGCACCGAGAAGATGGTGCCCACCGAGACGTTGACGTCGATGTTGGAGCTGCCGTCCAGCGGGTCGAACAGCAGCAGGAACTCGCCGTGCGGATACTCGTCCGGCACCGGCATGGCATGGTCCATCTCCTCCGAGGCGCAGGCGGCCAGGTGGCCGCCCCAGGCGTTGGCTTCCAGCAGGATGTCGTTGCTGATCACGTCCAGCTTCTTCTGCGCCTCGCCCTGCACGTTGCCGGTGCCGGCCTCGCCCAGCACACCGCCCAGCGCGCCCTTGCTCACCGCCACCGAGATGCTGGTGCAGGCGCGCACGACGACGGAAATCAGCTGGCGCAGTTCGGCGCTGATACGGCCGGCGCGCTGTTCTTCGACCAGGTAGCGGGTCAGGGTGACGGGCTGCATCGTGGTGGGGACCTTCGGGCGACGTGGGGCCGGCATTGTCGCCGCAATCGTGTGACCGCGGATATGTCAGCGACGGATCTCGTCGTCTGGCGACGCACCCGCCGTCGCTCTTGCCCCCTCCCTTTCGCGCAGCGAAGGGGAGGGCTGGGGAGGGGTTGGCCTTTGCTGTTGGGGTTGGTGTTGCTGTTGCATCTTGCCGCAGGTAACAGCGACAGCAAAAGCAAAGAGCAAAAGCCAAGCCCTCCCCTGCTTCGCAAGGGAGGGGGCAGAAGCGGTACTTGCCGATCTCTCTGACGCCCGATGCAGCCTCAAATCACCCGCAGCGTGATCGCCTTGAGCACCGCCCGGGTGCGGTCGCGCGTGCCGAGCTTGTCCAGGATCACCGAGACGTAGTTCTTCACCGTGCCTTCGGCCAGGAACAGCGTGCGCGCGATCTCCTTGTTGGAATACCCGCCGGCCAGCAGCCGCAGGATCGCCACCTCGCGCTCGTTGAACGGCTCGCGCGGGGCGTCCTGCTCGCGGTAGGCATAGCGCGCGCGCACCGGCTCGGTGCTGACCGGCTGCAGCAGCGTGTCGCCGCCGGCCACGCGCACAATGGCATCGCGCAGATCCTCCGGCGCGGCGTCCTTGAGCAGGAAGCCCTGCGCACCGGCCTCGGTCGCGCGCAGCAGCAGGTCGGCATCGTCGAAGGTGGTCAGCAGCAGCAGCGGGGTGGTATCGCCGGCCGCGCGCAGCCGGGTCAGCGCCTCGATGCCGTCCACCCCGGGCATGCGGATGTCGCTGAGCACCACGTCCACCGGCTGGGCGGCCAGGCGCTCGATCAGCTCGGCGCCATCGCTGACCTCGAACGCCACCGCGATGCCCTGCTGCTGCAACAGCGCGCGCAGGCCGGCGCGCACCAGCGCCTGATCGTCAGCCAACGCGACAGTGATGGAAGCGGAGGGGCTCATGCGGGAATCCTGGCGGTCAGGCGCAGCGCGCCGTGGGGGTTGAGATCGATGTCCAGGCGGCCGCGCGCGGCGGCGATGCGCTCGCGCATGCCGGACAGGCCGTTGCCTTCGCGCAGGCGCGCGGCGCGCTGGCCGTTGTCCTCGATGCGCAGCAGCAGCGCCTCGCCTTCGCGCGTCAGGCGCACGTGCAGCGTGTCGGCATCGGTGTGGCGGGCGGTGTTGGTCAGGGCCTCCTGCACCACGCGCAGCAGGGTCTCGGCCAGCGCCGGGTCGGTGACGGTGGCGTCGGCGGCGATGTCCAGCGCCAGCGCCGGGCGCGGCAGCGGCGCGGCCAGCGCGCGCAGCGCGGTATGCAGGTCCAGCCCGCGCGTGTCGCGCAGGGCCTGGACCACGCTGCGGATGTCGTCGAGCAGCTCGCTGGACAGCTGCTGGGCGATGCGCACCTCGCTGCGTTCGGCCAAGGCGGGGTCGCCCGCCAGCGCACGCAGGTTGAGCTTCATCGCGGTGAGCTTGTGCCCGGCCACGTCGTGCAGCTCGCGCGCCACGCGCAGGCGCTCGGCGTCGCGCGCGCTGTCGGCCAGCAGCGCGCGCGTGGCCAGCAGGTCGGCATTGACCAGGGCCAGCGCGTCGCGCGTGCGTTCGGCATTGCGCGCGTAATAGGCCACCAGCGCCGAGAACGCCTGGAAGCTGGCGTAGATGACCACCATCAGCCACTGCCGCCTGACGCCCACCGCATCCAGCGTCAGGTACAGGCCCACATTGATCGCCACGCCAAAGGCCAGCACCACCGCCGGCCGCCAGCACATGGCCGCATGCGCCACCAGCATCACCAGCAGCACCGGCGCGGTGCCGGCGCGCGGTTCCAGGTACACCAGCCACAGCGCCAGCGCCGCCTGCACGCACAGCGCCGCATCGCGCAGGACCGCGTGGCCCTTGATCCAGTCGTAGGCGATGAACAGCCCGGCGAAGCCGCCCAGCAACCACCAGCGCAGCACGCCGCCGTCGGCCTCGAAGCCGAACGACAGCGTCACCGCGGCGATGGTGATCAGGCCGGCGATGTTGAGGGGCTCGAAGAACTCGCGCAGGGTCGGTCGCATGGACCGATGCTCGCCCGCCCCCGCGCCACCGGCAATGGGCCGGCGACAAGTCGTGACTTCCGGCAGGTCCTGGTCATGACGACCGGCCATGCCCTGGATCCGATTTGCGGCCGATGCTGGGTCCTCCTCTCGCAGACCGCCCCGGTGTCTCACATGGCGACCGCCATGCCTCGCCCAACCATGCCGACCGCATCGATGGTCTACGTCCTGCTGGGTTTTCCGCTAGGGTCGTTCCTGGTGTCGCTGCTGCTGTTGCAGCGGCCGGCGATGGAGGCCGCGCATTGGGATGCGCAGGCGGTCGTCTTCTCCGTCGCCGCCTGCTGGTACGCGGTGCAGATCGCGCTGTTGCGGGTGATCCTGGGGAAGGCGGGCTGGTCCTGGCGCGACATCGGCTGGGCACTCGGCCGGCGCGCCACGGCCTGGCTGATCGCGGCATACCTGGTGTGCGCGTTCGCGCTGGTAGGCGGCGTGGAGTGGGCGCTGAGGCATGGTCCCGCGGTGGATCCGGCGCAGTTGTCCGATCTGGCGAACCTGGCGCCGCGCACATGGCAGGCGCGACTGATCTACGTCGTGATGGGGCTGCTGGGAGGTCTGTGCGAGGAGCTGGTGTATCGCGGCTTCGCGCTACGGGGCCTGCGTCGCCGCGGTGTGGGGATCGCGGTTGCGTGCGTGCTGGCCTCGCTGGCGTTCGTTGCGCAGCATGGGCTGAAGTCCGTCAGCCAGTTCGGCTGGTTCTTCACCTGGGGTCTGGTGTTCTGCGCGCTGTTTCTGATCTGCAGGCGACTGTGGCCGGGGCTCATCCTGCACTGGCTGGTCATTCTGTCAGCACTGCCCGCCGTTCTAGCCCACTGACCGAAGGAGAATCAGACGATGAGGCTCGACCTGCCGCAGCTGCTGTTCTGGATCGCCTGCGCCGCGTGGTGGGCGGTGGAAGTGTTCATCAGCCACCGGCGCCGCAGCCAGGACGATCCGGCGCGCGATGCCGGCACGCTGCGCATGCTGTGGACGGTGCTGTATGCGGCGATCTTCGTCGGCGTGGTGCTGAGCGTGCTGGGCATCGGCCGCTGGCCGCCGGACTGGCGCGTGCCGCTGCTGTGGACCGGCACGGCGATGGTGGTCGGCGGGCTGGCGTTCCGGCTGTGGGCGATCGCGGTGCTGGGGCGGCAGTTCACCGTGGACGTCGGCATCCAGCCTGGCCATGCGCTGATCACCGCCGGGCCGTATCGCTGGCTGCGCCATCCGTCCTACACCGGCGCGCTGGCGTGCTTCTACGGCCTGGGCGTGGGCCTGGGCAGCTGGGCCTCGCTGGCGGTGATCGCGCTGGCGGCGACGGCGGCCTTCGCCCGCCGCATGCGGGTGGAGGAAGCGGTGCTGGCCCAGGCCTTCGGCGCGGCCTGGGACGCGCACGCCCGCCGGACGTGGAAGGTGTGGCCCGGAGTATGGTGATTGGTCGGACCTATTGAGAAAGCAATCTTCGTGATTGACACCGATCGAGTCGTGAGCGCCTAATTTAGGCCAGGCCGAGCGCTATTTGGTATGGCCAATTGAGTGGCAATCGCACGCAAGTGCGGCGCGCCACCGGCCGATGGGACGGGCGAGGGCGCCCGGCCACCGCCGCGAGTCCTGCCATGCCCCGATCCCACCCCCTGTCCGCTGATGCCCTGCCCGTCGCCACGCGCCCGGCCGAGCGCGTCCCCGACCGCGTGGCGGCCCAGCTGCGCGCGCTGATCGACCGCCGCGGGCTCAAGCCCGGCGAACGCCTGCCGGCCGAACGCGCCCTGGCCCTCGAGCTGGCGGTCTCGCGCTCGGCCCTGCGCGAGGGCATCGCCCAGCTGGCCAGCCAGGGCCTGCTGGTCAGCCGGGTCGGCGGCGGCACCTATGTGCGCGCGCCGGCGCCGCTGGACGCGGCCCTGGATGCGCAGCTGGCGCCGTATCTGCCGCTGTTCCAGGGCGACCCGGAATACCGCTTCGACGTGCTGGAGATCCGCCACGCGCTGGAAGGCGCGACCGCCTGGCATGCCGCCCAGCGCGCGACCGAGTCCGATCGCGCGCGCATCGCTACCGCCTTCGAGGCGCTGCTTGCCGCGCACGAGCAGGGCGACGCGGCCCGCCAGGCCCAGGCCGATGCGGACTTCCACCTGGCCATCGCCGAGGCCTCGCACAACCTGGTGCTGCTGCAGGTCATGCGCGCGCTGTTCCGGCTGCTGCAGTCCAACATCTCGCAGAACCGCGAGAAGCTCTACACCTCGCCGCAAACCTTCGCACCGCTGCTGGCCCAGCACCGCGCGCTGAAGGACGCGGTGCTGGCCGGCGATGCCGACCGCGCGCGCCATGCCGCGCACGAGCACCTGGCCTTCGTGCACGGCTCCCTCAAGACCCTCGACGAGGATGAGGCGCGTCGCGCCCGCGCCTCGCGCCTCCCGCCGGACCGCCCGCTGCCATGATCATCGCCTCCTCCACCGATTACCGCGCCGCCGCGCAGCGCCGGCTGCCGCCGTTCCTGTTCCACTACGCCGACGGCGGCGCCTACGCCGAGCGCACGCTGGCGCGCAACGTGACTGACCTGGGCGAGATCGCGCTGCGCCAGCGCGTGCTCAAGGACATGTCGCAGCTGGACCTGTCGACCACGCTGTTCGGCGAGACCCTCGCCATGCCCGTGGTGCTGGGGCCGGTCGGCCTGACCGGCATGTTCGCCCGCCGCGGCGAGGTCCAGGCCGCGCAGGCCGCCGCGCGCAAGGGCATCCCCTTCACCCTGTCCACCGTCTCGGTGTGCCCCATCGAGGAGGTCGCGCCGACGCTGACGCGGCCGATGTGGTTCCAGCTGTACGTGCTCAAGGACCGCGGCTTCATGCGCCACGCGCTGGAGCGCGCGCAGGCCGCCGGCGTCAGGACGCTGGTGTTCACCGTGGACATGCCGGTGCCCGGCGCGCGCTATCGCGACATGCACTCGGGCATGAGCGGGCCGCACGCGGCGCTGCGCCGCTACTGGCAATCGCTGACCCATCCGCGCTGGGCCTGGGACGTGGGCCTGCACGGCCGCCCGCACGACCTGGGCAACGTCTCGCGCTACCTGGGCAAGCCGACCGGGCTGGAGGACTACATCGGCTGGCTGGCGGCCAACTTCGATCCTTCGATCTCGTGGAAGGATCTGGAGTGGATCCGCGAGTTCTGGAAGGGCCCGATGCTGATCAAGGGCATCCTCGATGCGGACGACGCGCGCGACGCGGTGCGCTTCGGCGCCGACGGCATCGTGGTGTCCAACCACGGCGGGCGCCAGCTCGACGGCGTGCTGTCCAGCGCACGCGCGCTGCCGGCGATCGCCGATGCGGTCAAGGGCGACATCAAGCTGCTGGCCGACTCCGGCATCCGCACCGGCCTGGACGTGGTGCGCATGCTCGCCCTGGGCGCCGACGCGGTGCTGCTGGGCCGGGCCTGGCTGTACGCGCTGGCCGCGGCCGGCGGCGCAGGCGTGGAGCATCTGCTGGGCCTGATCGAGAAGGAAATGCGCGTGGCCATGACGCTCACCAGCACGCGCAGCATCGCCGACATGGGCCCGCACATGCTGGTGCCCGCCGACGCGCTGCCGGCCGACCGCCTGCCGTGAGCGCGCATGGCGACGCGGCCCTGCTGGACACGTTGCGCGGCATCGTCTGCCGCCGCCACGTGCTGACCGACGACAAGCGCACGCGCCGCTTCCGCAAGGGCCAGCGCTTCGGCGAAGGGCCGGTGCTGGCGGTGGTCCAGCCGGGCACGCTGGTCGAGCAGTGGCGCGTGCTGCAGGCCGCCGTGGCCGCCGATGTGATCGTGATCCTGCAGGCCGCCAATACCGGCCTGACCGGCGGCTCGACGCCCGATGGTGAGGACTACGAGCGCCCGGTCCTGCTGATCAGCACGCTGCGCCTGACCGGGGTGCAGCTGATCAACGACGGTGCCCAGGTGGTGTGCCTGCCCGGCGCCACGCTGGATGCGCTGGAGCGCGCGCTGGCGCCGCTGGGGCGCGAACCGCATTCGGTGATCGGTTCGTCCTGCATCGGCGCCTCGGTGCTGGGCGGGGTGTGCAACAACTCCGGCGGTGCGCTGGTGCGGCGCGGCCCGGCCTATACCGAGCTGGCCCTGTACGCGCAGCTGGGCGCCGACGGCGTGCTGCGCCTGGTCAACCACTTAGGCATCGCGCTGGGCGAGGACCCGGAGGACATGCTCACGCGGCTGCAGGCCGGGCGCTACACCGCGGCCGATATCGTCAACGATCCGACCAGGGCCGCCTCGGACCACACCTATGCCGCGCATGTGCGCCAGGTCGATGCCGCCACGCCGGCGCGCTTCAACGCCGACCCGACGCGGCTGCACGAGGCCTCGGGCTCGGCCGGCAGGCTGGCGCTGTTCGCCGTGCGCCTGGATACCTTCCCGATGGAGGACACGGTGGTGTTCTACGTCGGCAGCAACGCGCCGGACGACCTCACCGCCGTGCGCCGCCATCTGCTGACCGCGCTGCCGTCGCTGCCGGTGGCCGGCGAGTACATCCATCGCGACGCCTACGACATCGGCGAGCGCTACGGCAAGGACACCTTCCTGCTGATCGACCGCCTCGGCACCGCGCGCGTGCCCAGGGCGTTCGCGCTGAAGAGCCGGGTCGATGCGTTCTTCGAGCGGCTCGGGCTGCACGGGATCAGCGACCGCGCGCTGCAGCGCCTGGCCGGCCTGCTGCCGCCTCACCTGCCGCGGCGCATGAGCGAGTTCCGCGCGCGTTTCGAGCACCACCTGCTGATCCGCGTGGCGCGCGACAGCGCCGAGGCGACCGCCGCCTTCCTGCGCGTCTACTTCGCCACGTGCGAGGGCGACTGGTTCCAGTGCGATGCGGAGGAAGGCCGCAAGGCCTTCCTGCATCGCTTCGCCATCGCCGGCGCGGCGATCCGCTACCGCCAGGTGCACCGCGACCGCGTCGAGGACATCGTCGCGCTCGACATCGCCCTGCGCCGCGACGACCGCGACTGGGTCGAAACCCTGCCCGCGCAGCTGGATGCCCAACTCATCGCCAAGCTCTACTACGGCCACTTCTTCTGCCACGTGTTCCACCAGGACTACATCGCGCGCAAGGGCAGCGACCCGCTGGCGATCGAGCATGCGATGTGGAAGCGCCTGGATGCGCGCGGCGCCGAGTACCCGGCCGAACACAACGTCGGCCACCTCTACCGCGCCAAGCCGGCGCTGGCCGCCTTCTACCGCCAGCTCGACCCGACCAACCGCTTCAACCCCGGCATCGGCCAGACGCCGCGAGGGCGCGGGTGGGTGTAGGGGTAGGCGGAGATGGGCGGGGGCTGAAGGGAGGAGTGAGTGGAGAGGAGTGAGCAGGAGCCGCGTGTGCGCGAATCTGCGTGGCCTTCCGCGCCTCAGCGCCTGCTTCCGACATTCAAACACGATGCCCAACGCCGCCATTCCCGCGAACGCGGGAATCCATGGACGTTGGCGCTTCGGCGCGAAAGTCCCTGGGTTCCCGCTTTCGCGGTAACGACGATGGTGAGCTCCGAGGCGGCACTGGGCAGGTGGCGCTGAGATTGCAAAAGAGCGAGCAAGCGCCCCGCGTGCGCGCACCTTCCCACTCGGCGCCCGCTTCCTGACTGAGCTCGCTTCCGACATCCAAGCGCGATGCTCAACCCCGTCATTCCCGCGAACGCGGGAACCCAGTGCCTTTCAAGCGGCAGCTAACGTCCATGGATTCCCGCTTTCGCGGGAATGACGGTGAGTGAGAGGTGAGAAGTGAGACATCCGCTCACTCCTCACTCCTCACTCCTCGCCCCACCCACGCACGACTAGCCCTTAACAACCTGGGCGATGGCCTGGGCGACGCGCTCCAGGTTGCCGGCGTTGAGCGCGGCCACGCAGATGCGGCCGGAGCCGATGGCGTAGATGGCGTGTTCCTCGCGCAGGCGGTCCACCTGGTCCTTGGTCAGGCCCGAGTAGCTGAACATGCCGGCCTGCTTGGAGATGAAGCCGAAGTCGCCGGCGCCGGCGTCGGCCAGCTTCTGCACCAGGCCCGCGCGCAGCGAATGGATGCGCTCGCGCATGGCGGTCAGCTCGTCTTCCCACTCCGCGCGCAGCTCCGGGTTGTTCAGCACGCCGGCCACCAGGGCGGCGCCGTGCGTGGACGGGCTGGAGTAGATGGTGCGGATGATGCGCTTGACGTGCGACTGGACGGCCTTGGCCTGCTCGGCGGTGGCCGCCACGATCGACAGCGCGCCCACGCGCTCGCCATACAGCGAGAACGACTTGGAATACGAGCTGGCGACGATGAAGTCGCTGATGCCGGCGTCGACGATCACCTGCAGCGCGGCCGAGTCCTCGCGGATGCCCTTGTCGAAGCCCTGGTAGGCCAGGTCGATGAAGGGGAACAGGTCGCCGTCCTTCAACACCTGCGCCACCTGCTTCCACTGCTCGACGGTGAGGTCGGCGCCGGTGGGGTTGTGGCAGCACGCGTGCAGCAGCACGGTGGTCTTGGGCTTGAGCGCCTTCAGGTCGGCGAGCATGCCGGCGAAGTCCACCCCGTGGGTGGCCGCGTCGAAATAGGTGTACTCGCCGACCTCGAAGCCGGCGGCCTCGAACACGGCGCGGTGGTTCTCCCACGAGGGCTTGCTCAGCGCCAGGGTGGCGTGCGGCAGCAGCTTGCGCAGGGTCTCGGCGCCCACGCGCAGCGCACCGCTGCCGCCGACGGTCTGGGTGGTGGCCACGCGGCCGGCGGCCAACAGCGGCGAATCCTTGCCGAACAGCAGCTCGCGGGTGGCCTGGGTGTAGGCCGGCAGGCCGTCGATCGGCAGGTAGCCGCGCGGCTTGGCTTCCAGCGCCAGGGCTTCCTCGACCTTGGCCACGGCCTTGAGCAGCGGGATGCGGCCGGTTTCGTCGTAGTAGATGCCCACGCCCAGATTGACCTTGCCCGGGCGGGGATCGTGGTTGTAGGCCTCGGTCAGGCCCAGGATGGGATCGCCCGGGACCTGTTCAACGGATGCAAAAGAAGACACGGCGTGACTCGACATGGCGGGAGGAAGGGGGCGCGACGCGGCGCGTTCCGCGTGCCGGCGGCGATGGCCCCCGGCGCGCGAAAGGGCGCCAATCGTAGCAGGCGCGGGCAAGCGCAGAGCGCGCAACGGCGCGGGTTTGTCCCATCCTGCGGTGGTTGCGGGCGACACCATTCAGCCGCGCGGCGCGATTGAAGCCGGCCTGGCCGGAGACCACACTGGGCGCCCGCCCCGCCGGAGCCGCCCATGCACTTCCTGCTGTTCTACCAGACCGCCGCGGACTACCTGCAGCGCCGCCCGCTGCATCGGGCCGCCCATCTGGCCTATGCGCGCCAGGCGGTGGCGCGCGGGGAGCTGGTGCTGGGCGGCGCGGTCGGCGATCCGCCCGAGTCGGCGCTGCTGCTGTTCCAGGGCGAGGACGACAGTGCCGCGCGGCGTTTCGCCGAAGGCGATCCCTACGTGGTCGAGGGCATCGTCGCGAGCTGGACGGTGAGGCCGTGGACCACGGTGGTCGGCGCCGACGCGGCGCATCGCGTGCCGCTCGGCTAGCGGCGCGCGCGCCATGGACACCGCGAATCTGGTGTGGGGGTTGCTGTTCGGCGCGATCGGAAGCGGCTATCTGGTGTATGGGGTGCGGCAGCGGGCGCTGGTGCCGGCGTTGTGTGGCTTGGCGCTGGGGGTGTTCACGTGGTTTGTGGATAGCGCTTGGGTGACGTTCGTGATGGGGGTGGTGTTGATGGGGGTGCCGTACTTTGTGCGGTTCTGAGGGCGTGCTTGGGCGCACATGCCTTCAGCGTTTTGAGTTTTAGGGGCACGCGCCTGCGGCGCGCTTGATGCAAAGGCTTTCGCGCCTACGGGCGCGAGCTACTTTTGTCTTGTCAAAAGTAGCCAAAACCGCTTCTCGCCGGACGCACGCCGACGCTACGCGTCGGTCCCCTGTGCTCCTCGCAAAGCAGGGCCCGGCGCCCAAACTCGCTTCGCTCAAACAGGGCGCCTCTTCGGCCCTGCTTCGCTGCGGTGCTCGGCGTGCTTTACGGCTCGGACAGGTGGAGCGAAGCGCAAGCTCTCGAGCAACAGCAACAGCAACAGCAACAGCAACAGCAACAGCAACAGCAACAGCAACAGCAACAGCTGAAGCAACAGCCGAAGCAATCCTTTCAGATCGTCATTCCCGCGAACGCGGGAATCCAGGGACGTTGCTGTTCGCTCCTCGCTTTTGCTGGCGGCTTCAAACCCCCCCGTAAGGCACGGCGGAGGGGCGAGGACAAGACCCGTAGAGCCTGCCCCGGACTTGATACGGGGGCGCCGCACAGGGATGTGCGGCGTTTTCCGAGGGGACAGGATGTCCCCTTGGAAAATCCCTCGCTCCGCAGCGGACCCGCGAAGCGGGCGTGCCACCCGGGGTGTGCTTGACCAGACATTCGTCTGTGGAAAAGCGCTTCTTTTGCCTACTTTTCTTTGCACAAGCAAAGAAAAGTAGGTCGGGCCGCGAAGCGGCACGAAAGCGCTTGCCCTAAAAAAACCCCACGCGTGCGGGCTTGCTGCCCCCCTACGCGAAAAAGCAGGCAGAACCTAAACCTTCCCCTCCGCCTGCAATGCCTCGAACTCCTCATCCGCGAACAGGCGCGAGCGCACCAGGAAGCGCACCCCTTCGCCGTTGTCCAGCGAGAACATCCCGCCGCGCCCGGGCACCACATCGATGATCAGCTGGGTGTGCTTCCAGTATTCGAACTGCGAGGGGCTGATATAGAAATCCGCCCCGCCGATCTCGCCCAGACGCACGTCGCGGTCGCCGACGATGAAGTCGTCGACCGGGTAGCACATCGGCGAGGAGCCGTCGCAGCAGCCGCCGGACTGGTGGAACAGCACCGGGCCGTGGCGGCCCCGCAGCCGCTCGATCAGCTGCAGGGCGGGCAGGGTGGCGATGACCTGGCGGGTGTCCATGACGGGCTCCTGATGGGTTGGGTGGGGGGCGATCAGCCGTCGCCGCCCCAGGTCCAGCGTGCGCCGACCATGACGCCGCGGCCCGGGCCGGGTTCGTAGTAGCGGCCATTGCCTTCGTTGACGATGACCGAGCCGATGTAGCGCTGGTCCAGCGCATTGTCCACGCGCACGAAGCCCTTCAGCGCGCCGCTGGCGTAGCGCCAGCGATAGCCGGCCTCGAGCCCGACCAGGAAGTACCCCGGCGCGCGCGCGGTGCCGGCGTCGTTGACGGTGACATCGCCCACGCCTTCGCCGTCCAGCTGCGCGCTCCAGTCGCCGTGGCGCCAGCCCAGGGTCGCGTTGAGCTGGTTGCGCGAGGTGCCGGGGATACGCGTGCCTGCGGCCACCAGGGTGGTGGGGTTGTTGCAGCCGGCGGCGGTGCAGATCGGGAAGCTGTCGCGGAAGGTGGCGTCCAGATAGGTATAGGCCAGGTCCAGCGACCAGTCCTGCGCCAGCGGCAGGCCGGCGCTCAGCTCCACGCCCTGGCGGCGCGCGCTGCCGACGTTGCGATAGCTGCTGCGGCCGCCGACGTTGCGGGCCACGGCCAGCTCGTCGTCGGTGTTGGCGCGGAACAGCGCCAGCTCGGCATGCGCGCCGGACTGGGCATGCCACTTGGCGCCCAGCTCGACATTGCGGCTGATCGAGGGCTGCAGGTCGAAGGCCAGCCCCGCGCCGCCATCGGCGCGGTAGCCGATCTCGTTGAAGGTCGGCGTCTCGAAGCCGCGCCCGGCCGACACGTACAGGCTCAGGTCCTCGCGCGCGGCGAAGCTCAGGCCGGCCACCGGCGTGGTCTCCGAATAGGTGCGCCGGCCGCTGTCGTCCGGGTTGCCGGCGGTGATGTAGAAGTCGCGCGAGGAGAAGCGCACCTGGCTATGGCGCAGGCCGGCCAGCAGCGACAGGCGCGGCACGAATTCCCAGTACGCCTGCGCGTACTGGTCGAAGTTCTCGACCACATCGCGCTCGTTGCGGCGCAGCCGGCCGCGCACGCCCAGCGTGCTGCCGACGAAGTTCTCGTAGCCGCGCCGCTGCTGGCGCTGCTTCTCGAAATTGGTGCCGGCGGTGAACTCGAGCGGCCGCCCGGCCGCCTCGCCCTGCCACGACCAGCGCCCGTCGGTGCCGCCGTAGTCGCTGTCCAGGTCGATCACGCCGCCGGCCTGCAGGGGATTGGTCTGGGTCGCGGCGGGAATGGACTGGTACTGCACCACCTTGCGGTTGCCGCCCCAGGCGGACACGCGTACGGTCTGCTGCGCGCTCAGCGGCAGGGTGTAGAGCGCGCCAAGCTGGTTCTGCTGCACCGACTTGCGGGTGTCGTACTGATCGGCCTGCGGCGTGGCCTGGGTGCGGTCGGCGTCGACCTGCGCCTTGGTCAGGCCCAGCGGATCCTGCGCATCGCTGCGGAAGGCGTTGCCGACCAGGTCCAGCGTGCCGGCGCCGCCCAGATCGAAGGTGAACTTGGCATTGCCCGAATCGCGGTCTGCCGCGCTGTGCTGGCGATAGCCGTCGGTCATGAAGCGCTGCACGGCCACGTTGTAGCCCACCGCGCCGGCGGTGCCGCGCACGCGGGCGCCGGCGGTCCAGCTGTCGTCGCGGCCATAGGTGGTCTGCACCGTGAGCTCGGGCGCCTGGGTCGGCGCGGCGCTCCACAGCTGGATCACCCCGCCGGAGGAATTGCCGTACAGCGCCGAGAACGGCCCGCGCAGCACGTCCACGCGGCCGCCGCCGAGCAGGTTGAAGTGCGAGACCTGGCCCTGGCCGTCGGGCATCGCCGCCGGGATACCGTCGGCATACAGGCGGATGCCGCGCACGCCGAAGGTGGTGCGCGCGCCGAAGCCGCGCACCGACAGCTGCGTGTCCTGGGCGTAGTTCTGCCGGTCGCGCGCCAGGATGCCGGGCACGCCCTGCAGCTCGTCGGACAGGTTGACGTCGTTGTGGCCGCCTTCGCCCAGGTCGATGCTCGACACCGACGCGGGCACGCGGAAGGCCGGGACGCGCTCCAGGCGCGTGGTCACCACGATGCGATCCAGGGTGAGCGCATCGGTTGGCGCGGCGGGCTCGTCGGCCAGGGCAGGGGCGGAGGCGGACAGCGCGGCCAGGCAGGCCGCGTGCAGCGAAGTCGGGCGAAAACGGGTCATCAACGTCAAGGCATCATGGGGAAGGAAAGAAGGCGCACCGCGCAGCCTCGGGCTGCGCGGGTGGCGCGTGCGTCGGCAGGCCGGGCGCACGCGACAAGGAGAACACGCCGGTCCACCGCAAGGGTGAAGATCCGCGTGCGCGACGCGGATCCCGGCAGGCGCGCGTGGTGCGCAAGCATGGCCTGTTATGCCGCCATGTCCAGCACCACCCGGCCTTCGATCTGGCCGGCGTGCATCCTGGCGAACACCGCGTTGATGTTGTCCAGCGTGTCGGTGGTCACCGTCGCGGCGACCTTGCCGGCCTGGGCGAACTCCAGCGACTCCTGCAGGTCCAGGCGCGTTCCGACGATGGAGCCGCGCACGGTCACCCCGTTGAGCACCATGCCGAAGATGTCCAGCGGGAACTGGCCCGGCGGCAGGCCGTTGAGCGAGACCGTGCCGCCGCGGCGGACCATGCCGATGGCCTGCTCGAAGGCCTTCGGCGAGACCGCCGTGACCAGTGCGCCGTGCGCGCCGCCGATCTCCTTCTTCAGGTACGCCACCGGATCGGTGGTGCGCGCGTTGACCGTCACCGTCGCGCCCAGGCGCGTGGCCAGCGCCAGCTTGGCGTCGTCCACGTCCACCGCGGCCACGTTCAGCCCCATCGCCTTGGCGTACTGCACCGCCATGTGACCCAGGCCGCCGATGCCGGAGATCACCACCCAGTTGCCGGGCCGGGTGTCGGTGACCTTCAGGCCCTTGTACACGGTGACGCCGGCGCACAGGATCGGCGCGACCTCGACGAAGCCGACGTTCTTCGGCAGATGGCCGACATAGCCGGCGTTGGCCAACGCGTATTCGGCGAAGCCGCCGTTGACCGAGTAGCCGGTGTTCTGCTGCGCCTCGCACAGCGTCTCCCAGCCGCCCAGGCAGTGCTCGCAGTGGCCGCAGGCCGAGTACAGCCACGGGATGCCGACGCGGTCGCCTTCCTTGACGTGGGTGACGCCCTCGCCGACGGCCACGACGTGGCCCACGCCCTCGTGGCCGGGGATGAAGGGCGGGTTGGGCTTGACCGGCCAGTCGCCCTCGGCCGCGTGCAGGTCGGTGTGGCACACGCCGCAGGCTTCGATCTTGACCAGCAGATCGCCGGCCCTGGGCCGCGGCACGGCCACTTCCTCGATCGCCAGCGGCTGGCCGAACGCGCGGACCACGGCGGCTTTCATCGTCTTGTTCATGGGATTCACAGCTCCTGTGGGGGTGTCTCCAGCCGCAGGCTAGGCCGACGCATCGGCCCCCGCCTTGATCCCGGTCAATTCCCCGACCGGACAATTCCCGACCCTGGTGCATGCAACGCGGCTCAGCCGAAGACGAACTTGCCCTTCATCAGCGTGGAGTGGCCCGGGAAGGAGCAGAAGAAGCTGTAGTCGCCGCCCTTGGTCAGCTTGGACGTGGAGAAGGTCACCGTGTCGCGCTGACCGCCGCCGATCACCTTGGTGTGGGCGATCACGCGCTCGTCGCCGGCCTTGATGAACCCGGCGGCCATGCCGGCCTTCATGCCATCGGCATCGATGCCGGCCATGTCGGCGGTCTTGGCCAGCACCCAGTCGTGGCCCATCACGTTGGCGGCCAGCTTGCCGGTGTGGGTCAGGGTCACGCTCACCTGGGTGCAGGCCGCGTCGATCCGGATCTCGGTCTTGTCGAACTTCATCGCATCGTCGCCGCTGATGGCGACGTTGCAGGTCTTGGCGAACGCGGTCGGGGCTAGGCAGGCCAGGCACAGCAACAGCAGGGTGGGGATCAGCTTGCGCATCGGGTTGGGTCCTCGTGTCGTGCGGGGGAAGCGGGGATGGAGCGGCTTGCGCTCGGTAGGACCCACGCCGCACGCACCCCCCGCGGATGCGCACGGCGTGGGGTGGAACGCTAGAAGAAGATGATGCCGCCGACCGAACCGCCGTTCATGTCCACGGTGGTGCCGTCGAAGGCTTCCGAACGGGTGCGCCCGCCCTCCAGGGCCAGCGTCACCGCCTTGGTGAGCTGCCAGTACACGCCCAGCGTCGCATTGGCGTTGGACTTCAGCCCGCCGGTGCCGGGCGTCTGGTCGCGGTTGCGGCTGATGCCGTAGTTGGCGCCCAGCTTGACCTTGTCGGTCAGGCCGAAGGTGCCCTGCGCCAGCCAGTTGGTGGACTTGGTGTCCTGCTGGTCGCCATCGGCCAGGATGCCCAGGCCGGTGCCGGTCTGGACGTTGACCAGCCCGCCGAAGCGCCCGGCCGTCACCGCGGCGCCGGCCTCGAAGCCGCGCATGGTGAACTGATCGTCCTCGTCCAGGCGGTTGTAGAAGCGCTGGGTCTTGGCGCCGACCCAGGCCTTGAAGTTGTCGTTCTTCCACAGCAGCTGCGCCTGCACCTGCGGCACCGACTTGGCCTCGTAGGCGCCGTTGTTGCCGACCGGGCTCACCACCGCGACGGTGGCGCTGAAGCCGCCGGCCGCTGGCGAGGTCCAGGCGATCTGGCCGTAGTTGCCCAGGTAGGTGTAGCCGGCGCCGATATGGCCCAGCGAGACGCGGCCGCGCTGGGTCGCCTGCACCGGCGCGCCCACGCCCATCAGCGTCATGTCGCTCAGGATCGCGTTGGAGCCGAACACGCCGTAGTCGCGGCCCAGCTTGAAGCTGCCGATCCGGTCGTTGCCGATGGTGAAGAAGGCCTGGCGCACGTCCACGCCGCTGTTGGCGTCGATGGCGCTGTCGGTGGCGGTGTGGGCCATGATCCCGATCGTGCCGCCGAGCTGGTAGCCCTCCTGCTCGGTGGAGAACTTGGTCACCAGCGCGTTGGGCAGCAGGCCGTTGCCGATCGTGGTGCGGCTGGATTCGCCGCCGCAGCCCAGCGCGCGGCCGGCCAGTGCCAGGCCGCCGACGGTCTCACTGCCGCAGCTGACCGAGGTGTAGTACGCGTTGATGTAACCGCCCACATCGATCTTCCAGTCGCCAGCGGTCATCTCCACCGCCTGGGCGGCCGGCAGCGCGGCCACCAGCAGGCCGGCCGACAGCAGGCGCAGCGGCAGGTGGCGATGGCGGTGTTGGCGGGCGTGTGCTTGCTTGCTCATGTCAGTTCCCTCCCCGGGATGCACGTCGTTGGGCCGGTCGATGCCGCGGCCGGCGTCGGTTGGACCTGGCGCACGGCCGCAGGGCGAGCGGGCGTCAGGCAAAGCGGCGGCTGGCGCACGTCGCCGTTGGCGTCGTGCGGGCTGCCTGGGTGCTGCGTGGCGTGCGTCCGTCGGGATCGGACGTTGCCCGGCTCGCCCGGCGCAGGGCCGGGGATCGACGGAGCGCGGGGAGCGCCGTCGACGGGGCGGTGAGGCGACCGCCGCGACGGGATGGCCGTCGCGGCGGCGTTGCGCTTACGGCTCGTTGCCGCGGTAGACCAGCGGCTCCTTGGAGGCCTTGGCCTCGTCGAAGGTCAGCGGCTTGTCGCCGGCCGGGTAGCCGTTCTCCTGCAGGATGAAGGCCATGATGTTGGCGTAGGTGTCATGGTCCAGGCTGGCCGGCTGGGTGGCGGGCATGTTCTGCGAGACGATGGTGAAGATGTCGCCCACGTGGAAGCCCGCCGCCGGGTTGGCGAAGTGCTTGCCCTTCAGCGCCGGGCCGGCGCGGCCGCCCAGCGTGTCGCCGTGGCACAGCGCGCAGTTGTCGGCGTATTCCTGCTTGCCCTTGTCGGCCTGCGCGGCGGTGAACAGCTTGGGCGCATCGCCGGCCGCGGCCGTAGCGGCCGCCGCGGGGCCTGGGCCGGCGCCATTCCAGGCCAACTGCGCGCCGCGCCTGAACATCGCCTGCGTGGTCGCGTTGGCCTGCGCCTTGCCGTTGCCTTGTGGCGTGGCCAGCACCGCGTAGGGATCCAGCAGCCTGCCCAGCGTGCCGTCGGCGCCGAGCGTGGCGACGCTGGCCTCGAAGGCCTGCGCGGCCGCGGCGTTGGCCGGGTCGTACAAGGCCACCAGGTTCCAGCGCGCATGCGGCTCGTCCAGCTCGGCGTAGTCGAACGGCGCGGCGTCCTTGTGCGCGCTCAGCCAGCCGACCACCGCCGGACGCCACAGCATGGCCGCACCGACCTTGTGCTGCTCCAGCGCCTCGATGGCGTCGTCGTTGGTCAGGTGCACGTCGGCCTGCAGCTTCGGGTAATCGGCGAAGTACAGGTTGGGCGTGGTCTGGTAGGTCACCGCGACCGGGCTGCCCGCCGGCAGCGTGGCCAGCGAGCGGGCCTGGCTGCCGTGCGGGGTGACCAGCACGAAGCCAGTGCGCCCGTAGGCGGCGGTGGCCTTGAGGCCCTCGGGCACGCCCGAGGCGCTGGCATCGACCGGGAAGCCGAGCACCAGCTGGCAGTCCTTGGCCGCCAGCTTGTTGAACTCCTTCAGGTCGAAGCCTTCGTCGTCATCGCCGGTGCCGTCGAACTCGTGCACCGACAAGGTGGTCTTCTGCTGCTTGGCCACGGCCGCGGCGATGGCCTTGTCCATCGCCGCGGTCGGGCTGGAGCTGTCCACGCAGACCGAGACGGCGGCCTGGGCGGCGCCGATGCCGCTGGCGCACAGCGCCAGCGACACGACGGAACGGAGGAGGGTGGGGTGCGGGGTGTGTTTCATGGCCTGGCTCCGGGGTGCGAATGCTTACAGCGAGAACACGTACAGGTGGCCGCCGAGCGGGATGTTGCGGACCTTCGGGTCCTTGGCCATCTCGCCGCCCCAGATCGGCACGCCGCCGCCCCAGCCCGCGTACACGCCGACGTACTGCTTGCCGTTGACGGTCCAGGTGGAGGGCACGCCTAGCACGCCGGAGGCCATCTGCGGGCTCTTCCACAGGACCTTGCCGGTCTTGGCGTCGAAGGCGTACAGGTAGCCATCGGCGCTGCCGGAGAACAGCAGGCCGCCGGCGGTGGTCAACATGCCGCCGTTCCACGGCAGCTCGGACGGGAAGTTCCAGACCTGCTTGCCGGTGTTCAGATCGATCGCCTGCACCGCGCCCCAGTGGTTGGGGAAGGCCGGGTCGCGCTTGACTAGGAAGGTCTCGCCCAGGAACGGCAGGCCGGCCTTGTAGCTGACCGCCGCGCCCTTCATGGTCATGCAGGTGTGCAGGGTCGGCACGTAGGCCATGCGCGTGTCGGGGCTGACCGAGATCGGCCACCAGTTCTTGCCGCCCAGGAAGCTGGGGCAGGTGAACACTTCCTTGTCCACGGTCGGGCGCATCGCCGGATCGGTGACCGGCTTGCCGTCCTTGAAGCCGCTGACCGAGGTGGCCGTGGCGAACTTCTCGGCATAGATCAGCTTGCCGTTGGTGCGGTCGATCGCATAGAACCAGCCGTTGCGGCTGGCGCTGACGATGGCCTTGTACTTCTTGCCCTTGTAGGTGATGTCGGTCAGCACCGTCTCGTTGGTGCCGTC
This sequence comes from Pseudoxanthomonas sp. USHLN014, assembly GCF_037153335.1. Lineage (NCBI taxonomy): Bacteria > Pseudomonadati > Pseudomonadota > Gammaproteobacteria > Lysobacterales > Lysobacteraceae > Pseudoxanthomonas > Pseudoxanthomonas sp. USHLN014. Next base: position 569,509 of record NZ_JBBCKO010000002.1, on the reverse strand, counting down.
GTAGTCCCAGGTGTCGTTGGGCGTGTACTGGTAGTGCCACTTGATCTTGCCGTCGGCCGGGTTCACCGCGATGACCGAGTCGGTGTACAGGTTGTCGCCCGGGCGCAGCGTGGCCAGCCACGGGCCAGGATTGCCCACGCCCCAGAACAGCGTGTCGGTGTCGGCGTCGTAGCTGCCGGTCAGCCAGGCCGCGCCGCCGCCGGTCTCGGCCGCGCCCTTGGGCCAGGTGTCGCCGCCCGGCTCGCCCGGCAGCGGGATGGTGTGCAGCTTCCACACCTGCTTGCCGGTCTTGGCGTCCAGCGCCTCGATGAAGCCGCGCGCGCCGTACTCGCCGCCGGACACGCCGACGATCACCTTGCCCTTGACCACCAGCGGGGCCAGGGTCATCGCATAGCCCACGTCGGGCGCGTTGAGCTGCTCGTTCCAGGCCACGTCGCCGGTCTGCGCGTTCAGCGCGACCACGTGGTTGTCCAGGGTGGCCACGTAGACCTTGTCCTCGTACAGCGCCACGCCGCGGTTGACCACGTCGCAGCAGATGGTCTTCAGGCCGACGTTGGACAGGTCGTGGGCGTACTCCCACAGCTTCTTGCCGGTGCTGGCCTGGAAGGCGATCAGGTGGTTCTTCGGCGTGGTGATGAACAGATAGTCGCCGTTGACGATCGGCGGGGCCTCGTGGCCCATGTCGAACTCGCTCTTCCAGTCCCAGGCCGGCTTGAGGTTGGCCACGTTGCCGGTGTCGATGGTCTTGAACGGCGCATAGCCGCGGCTGGTGTAGTCGCGGCGGTACATCAGCCAGCCGCTGTCGCTGGCGGCGGCCTTCAGGCGCGCGTCGGTCACCGGGGCATACGGGGCATCGGCGGCGCTGGCCGCGCCGCTGCAGGCCAGCACGCTGGCCACGGCCAGCGCCTTGAGCGCCTGGGTGGTGGGACGATGGATGTGCATGTGTCGCTCTCCTGGGTAATGGGTTGCCTTGGGGATGCGGTGGACTAGAAGCGGTAGCGGGCCCCGACCCAGCCACCGCGCGGGGCGCCCGGCCCCAGGAACCGGGGATCGGAATCCCCGGGGAAGACGTCGCCCGGCTCGCCCAACGTGCCGAAGCTGGCGTAGCGCTTGCCGGTGAGGTTCTCGATGCGCGCGCTCAGCTGCAGGCGCGGGGTCACGTCCCAGCGCGCGTGCAGGCCGAACAGCGCATAGCCGCCGAGCGGCGCGAGCTGGTTGGACTCGTCGCCGCGCAGGTACTGGTTGCTGCGGTACTGGCCATCGATGCCGATGCGCAGGGTGTCGCTCAGCGCGAACTCGACCCCGGCCTTGAGCTGGTGCCGCGACAGGCCCGGGATGCGATCGCCGCGCTGCACGGTGATCTGCCCGTCGGCGTCGGCCTGCGGGTTGTGGACCGCGTTCTCGGTGAAGCCGTCCTGGTAGGTCGCATCCAGCCACACATAGCTGGCCGACCACTCCACCCGGTCGCCCGCCAGGCGGCCCTGCGCGGACAGCTCCAGGCCCTGGCGGCGGGTGTCGCCGACATTGGCGAAGAAGCCCTCGTTGGAGGTCGCCCCACCGACGGCCTGGAACAGGATGTCGTCATGGCTGGTGGTGCGGAACACCCCCGCCTGCCACTGCACGCCGGCGCCGCGGCCGCGCAGGCCGGCCTCCCAGCTCTTGGCCACCACCTGGTCGAGCGGCGGATCGGCGACGAACTGGTTGGGCAGCTTGCACGGCGCGTCCTCGTCCGAGCAGGTCAGTTCCACCGGCGTGGGCGCGCGGGTGGACTCGCTGTAGCTGCCATAGGCGGTGAGCGAAGTGCTCAACTTCCAGGCCAGGCCCGCGGCCGGATTCAGGCGCGAGAACGTGTGCTCGCCGTTGAGGTCCGGGTTCTCGCCCGAGCGATCGGCGATGCGCGTGCGGGTGTGGTTGTAGCGGGCCGAGAGGGTCAGCGCCAGCGCGTCGGTGAGGCTGAAGGTGTCGGTGGCGTACCAGGCGTAGGTGCGCGTGCTGGCGAACACGTCCAGCGCCTGATCGGGAATCTGCAGGCCCGAATCGCGAGAGGTGCTGCGGTCCTCCAGCAGCACCGCCGGCGCGACGATGCTGGAATAGCGCACGTTGCCGCTGAGCCAGTCGCCGCCGAGCACCAGCTGGTTGTCGTGGCCGCCGAGCGGGCGCGAGAACACCAGCTGCACGTTGCCGCCGTGCGCGCGCTGGCGGCGGCGGCCGATGTTGTTCACCGCGTCGTACTCGGAGGAGACCGGATCACCGTTCTGGTCGGTGACGAAGGCCTGCTGGCCCTGGTCGTCCTCGTCCTCGCACAGGAAGGCGGGATCGTCCTCGCAGGCTTCCGCGTCGCTGGTGTCGCCGTTGAACGAGCGCGTCTTGACCGTGCGCTGGTAGGCCATCGCGCTCAGCACCAGGTCGTCGGCGATGTCGTAACGGCCGTGCAGGCTGGCCTGGGTCAGGTCGTTCTGCGTCTGGTCCGGCGCGGTGAAGATGCTGGCGTAGTCGCGGCGCATGGCCTGGATCGACTGCGCGCCGTTGCCGGTGAGATTGGTCCTGGCCTTGGCCAGGTCCAGATCCAGCGCGGCGCGTTCGCCGCGCCAGCCGAAGTTGGCCATGTAATGGCGCGCGTGGGTGGGCGAGAGATCGCGCCAGCCCTGTTCGTACAGATGGTCGGCCAGCACGTAGTAGCCCAGCGTGCCGTTGTTGCCGCCGGACTCGACGCTGGCCACCTCGCGGCCGAACGAACCGGCCTCATACGACAGCGCCGTGCCCGGATCGTCGAAGCCGTTCTTGGACCGCAGCACGATCGCCCCGCCCAGCGTGTTCAGGCCGAACACCGGATTGGCGCCGGTGACCAGGTCCAGCCGGTCGATGCCCTGCTGCGGCAGCAGGTCCCAGTTGACCGTGTCGCCGAAGACCTCGTTGACGCGCACGCCGTCCTGGTAGACCGCGATGCCCTGGGCGATGCCCAGCAGCGGCGAGCCGGTGAAGCCGCGGAACTGCACATCGGGCTGCAGCGGATTGCCCTGCACGCTGTTGAGGCTGATGCCGGCCACCTGGCGATCCATGGCCTCGGTCAGGTCGACCGAGGTCATACGGTCCAGCTGGTCCGCATCCAGCCCACGCACCGGATAGGGCGACTTGTCCGCCGGCAGCGTGGCATCGCCATTGGGCGTCACGCCGACCACGTCGAGCGTGGGCAGCGTGGTGATGCCGGGTGTGGCGGTGTCGGCGGCCAGCGCGGGCATGAGGGCAGGGCAGGCTCCAAGCAGGGCCAGCGCCAGCGCACGGCACAGCGCGCGCCGCGACGGCATCCGCTGCGGGCAATGGGTGGAAGACGGGGTGCGAGGACGGGCAGCGGCCGGCACGTGCCGGACACCGCTTCGCCGCTGGTCGTCGTTGCAGACGGCCATGTGGAGCTCCTTGAGCGCGGTTGCAGGGGCCGTGTCGCGCCGGCCTGGGGTCAGGTCGGCGCACCGCGGCGATGGATCGCATCCCGACGCGGGGAGGTGCGATGCGATCCTTCCAACCGGTCAGAAGAAGCCGAGCTTCTTCGGCGAGTAGCTCACCAGCAGGTTCTTGGTCTGCTGGTAGTGGTCGAGCATCATCTTGTGCGTCTCGCGGCCGATGCCCGACTGCTTGTAGCCGCCGAAGGCCGCATGCGCCGGGTAGGCGTGATAGCAGTTGGTCCACACGCGGCCGGCCTGGATCGCGCGGCCCATGCGGTACAGGCGCGAGGCATCGCGGCTCCACACGCCGGCGCCCAGGCCGTAGAGCGTGTCGTTGGCGATGGCCAGCGCCTCGGCCTCGTCCTTGAAGGTCGTCACCGACACCACCGGCCCGAAGATCTCCTCCTGGAAGATGCGCATCTTGTTGTGGCCCTTGAACACGGTCGGCTTGACGTAGAAGCCGCCCTCCAGCTCGCCCGGCAGCTTGTTCTGCGCACCGCCGGTGAGGACCTGCGCGCCTTCCTGCTTGCCGATGTCGATGTAGGACAGGATCTTCTCCAGCTGCTCGCCGGAGGCCTGCGCGCCGATCATGGTGTTGGGGTCCAGCGGATTGCCCTGCTTGATCGCCTCCACGCGGGCGATGACCTTCTCCATGAATTTCTCGTAGATCGATTCCTGGATCAGCGCGCGCGAGGGGCAGGTGCAGACCTCGCCCTGGTTGAAGGCGAACAGCACGAAGCCCTCCACCGCCTTGTCCAGGAAATCGTCGTCCTCGGCCATCACGTCGGCGAAGAAGATGTTGGGCGACTTGCCGCCCAGCTCCAGCGTCACGGGGATCAGGTTCTGCGAGGCGTACTGCATGATCAGCCGGCCGGTGGTGGTCTCGCCGGTGAAGGCGATCTTGGCGATGCGCGGGCTGGAGGCCAGCGGCTTGCCCGCCTCCAGGCCGAAGCCGTTGACCACGTTGAGCACGCCCGGCGGCAGAAGGTCGCCGATGACTTCCATCAGCACCAGGATCGAGGCCGGGGTCTGCTCGGCCGGCTTGAGCACCACGCAGTTGCCGGCGGCCAGCGCCGGGGACAGCTTCCAGCACGCCATCAGCAGCGGGAAGTTCCACGGGATGATCTGGCCGACCACGCCCAGCGGCTCGTGGAAGTGATAGGCGATGGTGTCCTTGTCGATCTCCGAGATGCTGCCTTCCTGCGCGCGCAGCACGCCGGCGAAGTAGCGGAAGTGGTCGGCGCACAGCGGCACGTCGGCGTTGAGCGTCTCGCGGATCGGCTTGCCGTTGTCCCAGGTCTCCGCGTAGGCCAGCAGCTCGAGGTTGGCCTCGATGCGGTCGGCGATCTTCAGCAGGATGTTGGCGCGCTCGGTCGGCGAGGTGGCGCCCCAGGCGTCCTTGGCGGCATGCGCGGCATCCAGCGCGGCGTCCACGTCCTGCGCGTTGGAGCGCGGGATCTGGGTGAAGGCCTTGCCGGTCACCGGCGTGATGTTGTCGAAGTACTGGCCGCTCTTCGGCTCGACCCACGCGCCGCCGATGAAGTTGGCGTAGCGCTTCTTGAAGATGGACTGCGGGTCGGTGGACATCGGCTTGGTGCTGGTGACGGCGTTCATGGCGTTCTCCTAGTGCGGGGTGTGTGTCGCCCAATGGGTGTGCCCAATAGCGCAAGCCCGATGCCAAAAACGCGGTGCTGCGCCGCGTCACGACCCCGGGCCGCGGCGGGCCGAGGTTCATGCCCCGCGGCTGTTGCGGCGCACCACGTCCACCCGTTGCAAGCGTCGACGCGCTGTGATGTTTATTGGGACATCGCCCCGTTGCGCTGTCGCAAAATGCGACACCTTGAGGAGTTGGGAATGGCACAGCCGCTGACTGCTTCGGATCGCGCCCTGGGCGCCGCACGCCGCGCGTTCTTCGAGCACGGCGGCGCGCCGGTGGGCAAGGTGCCCGACACCATCCTGCGCTCCTGGGTGCGCTGTCAGCGGCTGGGCCTGCCGGCGCAGGGCGCGCCGCAGATCGAGCCGGTCAGCGCCACCCGCCTGAGCGAGATGCGCGAGCGCCACGAGAAGCTCTGGCGCCTGGCGCGCGCCGAGCTGGAGCTGCTGTCCTCCGACGCGGCGGCCACCGGCAGCATCGTCATCCTCACCGACGAGGACGGCTGGATCCTCGATGCCGAGGGCAGCGCCAGCTTCCTCGACCGCGCCGGCCGCGTGGCCCTGATGCCCGGCGCCTGCTGGAACGAGGCCCAGGTCGGCACCAACGCCATCGGCACGGCCATCGTCGAAGGCCGCCCGGTGGTCGTCCACGGCGGCGAGCACTACCTGGCACCGCACGGCATCCTCAGCTGCTCGGCCACGCCGATCTTCGACCCCTACGGCACGCGCATCGGCGTGCTGGACATCTCCGGCGACGCGCGCGTCTCGCACATGCACGCGCTGGGGCTGGCGCGGATGGCGGTGGCCAGCATCGAGCATCGCTACTTCGACGACGGCATTCCCGATGCCGAGCTGCTGCGCCTGCACCGCGACCCGGCGCTGCTGGGCACCGCGCGCGAGGGCCTGCTGGCCTTCCGCAACGGCAAACTGGTGGCCGCCAACCAGGCCGGCCTGCAGCTGTTCGGCCTGGAGCGCGGCGAACTGGGCCGCGCTTCCTACACCGGCCTGTTCGCCGACGCGCCCAGCCGGCTGCGCGACGACGGCGTGCTGCTCGACCGCCAGGGCCGCGCGCTGCACGGCCGCGTCGAGGATGGCCAGGCCCGTGCCCGGCGTCCGGCCGCGCGTCCGCCGATCACCGTCTCGGCCGCCGTCGACCCGCAGGCCAGCGACGCGCCGCTGTTCGACGCCGAGCAGGACGCCGCGCTGGCGCGCGCCCGGCGCGTGCTCGATGCCGGCCTGCCGGTGCTGGTGCAGGGCCAGACCGGCACCGGCAAGGAAGTCTTCGCACGCGAACTGCATCGCCGCTGCGCGCGCGCCGGCCGACCGTTCGTCGCGGTCAACTGCGCCGCCCTGCCCGAGGGCCTGATCGAGGCCGAACTGTTCGGCTACGAGGACGGCGCCTTCACCGGCGCGCGCAAGCACGGCAACCCCGGCCTGCTGCGCCAGGCCGACGGCGGCGTGCTGTTCCTGGACGAGATCGGCGACATGCCGCTGGCCCTGCAGCCGCGGCTGCTGCGCGTCCTGCAGGAGCGCGAGCTGCTGCCGCTGGGCGGCGGCAAGCCGGTCAAGCTGGACTTCGCCCTGATCTGCGCCACCCACCGCGAACTGGACCAGGCCATCGCCGAGGGCCGCTTCCGCCCCGACCTGTATTACCGCATCGCCCACCACACCGTGCGCATCCCCGCGCTGGCCGAACACGGCGATCGCGCCGGGCTGGTGCACGCGCTCTGGCAGCGCCTGGGCCAGGGCCGGCGCCTGACCGACGACGCCCACGCCCTGCTGGCCAGCTACGACTGGCCCGGCAATCTGCGCCAGCTCAGCGCCTGCCTGCGCACCCTGGTGGCGCTCAGCGAACCGGGCGAGACCATCGGCGTGGACATGCTGCCCTCCTACCTGCACATCCAGCGTCCGACGCTGCTCGTCGCCCCGACCGCGCTCGCCGCCCCGGCCAGCGCACAGGACCTGGACGCCCTGGCCGAAGCCGCGATGCGCCAGGCCCTGGCCGACTGCGACGGCAACGTCACCCGCGCCGCGCGCAAGCTCGGCATCAGCCGCAGCACCCTCTATCGCCGCCTGGGCCAGGACCTGCGCGACACCACGCACTGACGGCCTCAACACCGGCGTGCATGACGTGGGCCGCCGCGCGGCTGCTAGACTGCGCCGGTCGAAATGGCAGCGCTTGGTCTGGGTAGGCCCAAGCCCTTTTCTCTCCCCGAGGAAAGCTCTGGCCACACCGTCACGGTGTGCGCCCCCGACAGTCCCGCGCCCTTGTGCGCTCGCGGGCCTGTTCGGTGCCATCGCTCGCGATCCGGTTCCATCAGGCCCCCCCTGCAGGAGTCGAATCGATGCGCTTTTCCGAGACCCCAATGCCCCGCGTGCTCGTCTATCTCGCCAACGGCGTCCAGGGCGGCGCCGTCGTGCGGGCCGCGCTCGCGCGCGGCTTCGCCGTGCGCGCCATGGTGCGTCTCCGCGCCCACACCGTCTGGTCCTCCGAAAGCGGCGTCGAAACCGTCGAGGCGGACCTCGACGATCTGGACGCCTTGCGCGCCGCCAGCGTCGGCGTGGATGCCGTGGTGCTGCAGATTCCCACCGGCCCGTCCGACACCATGGTGGCGCAGGCGCGGCGCGCGGCACAGGCGACCGTCGCGGCCGGCGTGGGTGCGGTGGTGCTGAAGCTCGCCAGCGCGAGCCGCCCGGCGCCCTGCGCCGAACCGAGCTTCGTTGGCAATGCGCGGGTGGAAGCGGCGCTGCGCGAGGCGGGGCTGTCGTTCGCGTGCGTGCGCCCGACGATGTATCTGGACAACCTGCTCAAGCCCTCGGCGCGCAGGGACATCGTCGAGGACGGCGTGTTCTCGCCCCCAATCGCCGCCACCCAGCGCATCGCCTGGACTTCGGCCGACGACTGCGCGCGCGCCGCCGTCGCCTTGTTGGGAAGCGGCGCGACGGGCGACTACCGGATCGGCGGCGCGCGCGACCTGGACGGGCCCGCGCTGGCGGCCTGCCTGAGCGAGGGGCTCGGCCGGCCTGTCGTCTACCGGGCGCAGCCGGTCGACGCATTCGAACAGGAGGTGGAGGCCGCCCTGGGCGCTGGCATGGGCGCGCGGATCGCGTCCAAGTTCCGCTACTTTGCCTCCTTTCCGGATGAGGCCGATGCGATTCTCACCCAGCCAGGTCCGTACCCCTTCCCGCTGACGGATCTCGAACGCACCGATGTCACGGCCTGGGTGCGGCGTCACCGCGCCGCGTTCCTGGAGGAGTAGCGCTGGCGGCCTGCCCGGCGTTGGCCGAAATGGAGACCGCTCTCCGGATCGCCGCGGGCCGCCTCAGGCGGCCGTGGCCTGCTGCCCGGCCTGACGTCGCAGCATCGCGTCCATCAGGGCGCGCATGCGGGCAAGGTCGCGCTGGGCGGTTTCCAGCACGCGCGGTTCGTTCGCTTCGAGCAGACGCTGGGCCGCCTCGGCGACGTCATGCAGCACCGCCGCCGCGTCCATGTCCAGGAAGATGCGCAGGCTGCGCACATGGCGCTGCAGCGCCTGCTGCAAGGCCAGGTTGGCGCCGCCGGCGCAGGCGGCGATCGCGTCCAGGGTCAGGTCAAGCTGGGCCAGTTCGTCGAACAGCTCATCGGCATTGGGGCGCATCGGTCGTATCCGGCAGATCCCCTGTTCAGAACAGGAACGGGGTTCGCAGGATCCTCCGGTCAGCACCGTGAACGCCGGGTTAGGGCGGCCCGGTGGCGGCGTGGTGCGTCAGCCGGCGTCCAGCAACTGCAGGCCATCGGGCGTCACGCGCGCCTGGAGCGCCAGGTAGTCGCGCACCTGCCGGTGCGGCGTCTCCAGCGGGTGCGCATGCGCGGCCTGGATCACCAGCACGTCCGCGCCGGCGGCCTCGGCCGCGGCGATGCCGGCCGGCGCGTCCTCGAACACCAGGCAGTCTTCGGCCGCCACGCCCAGCCGCGCGGCGGCCAGGCGATAGCCGGCCGGATCGGGCTTGCCGTGGACCACGTCCTCGGCGGTGACCAGCACCGCCGGCAGCGCCAGGCCGGCGGCCTGCATGCGGCGCAGCGCCAACGCCCGCGGCGCCGAGGTCACCACCGCCCAGCGCGTGGCCGGCAGGCCCGCGATGAACGCCGCCGCGCCGGCGATGGGCGCGACGCCCTCGACGTCGGCGATCTCATCGCGCGTGATGCCTTCCGCCTCGGCCTGCGCATCCACGCCCGGCAGGCCGAGGCCGGCGATGGTGTCGATGGCCCGCGCGCCGTGGATGGTCGGCACGAAGGTGGCCGGGTCCAGGCCATGCCGCAGCGCCCAGCGCGTCCACACGCGTTCGGCGGCGGCGATCGAAGTCAGCAGCGTGCCATCCATATCGAACAGGAAGGCGGGGTAAAGCGCAGAGGGATTCAAGAAGCACAACCGAAGCGACGCAGGGGCCCACCAGCCTACCGCCTCACCCGCAGGCCACGCGCGAAGGCGCGCGCGACTCGACACGCTGGTCGCGCTTCTCCCACCAGCGCGAGGTGCGTCAGTCCCAACCCGTGCAAGAAAGGGAGGAGGCAAAAAGCGTGCGCGGTGCGAGGGGTGGACGGCGCCTGCGACATGCGGGGTGCGCCAGTTTGCAAGACCTGCTCCTCCCCTTTGCGCGGAGCGCAAGGGGGAGGCTGGGAGGGGGTGCTCTTCGCGGTGAATCTCCGGCACCCAAGGCTCCCCGCGAAGAGCGACCCCTCCCCATCCCTCCCCTTCGCCTGCGGCGAAAGGGAGGGGGCAAAGGCGCGCTCAGCGCGCTGGCGGCGGCGTCGTCTGCCAGCCGATCCAATCCACCGCCAGCCGCGGCCAGGCCGCCAGGGGCAGGCCCTGGACGCGGCGCACGCCGAAACCGTGGCCGCCCTTGGGAAAGATATGCAGCTCGCTGGAGACTCCGGCACCGAGCAGCGCCTGTTCGTACACCAGCGTGTTCTGCACCGGCACCACGTCGTCGTCCTGCGCGGCCAGCAGGAAGGTCGGCGGCGTGCGCGCGCTCACGCGGTTCTGCATGGAGAAGTCGTGCACCAGCTGCGCATCCGGACGCGGCCCCAGCAGGCGCTTGCGCGAGCCGGTATGGCCGATGGCATTGCCCATGTCGATCACCGGATAGATCAGCAGCGCGAAATCCGGCCGCGCGCTGAGGCGGTCGGCCGCATCCACCGGCGCGTACACCGCATCGTCGAAGCGCGTGGACAGACTGGCCGCGACATGGCCACCGGCGGAGAAGCCCATCACCCCTACGCGCGCCGGGTCCAGGCCGTCCTCCTTCGCATGCGCCCGGATCAGGCGCAGCGCGCGCTGCGCATCGGCCAGCGGCGCGTCGCGGCCATCGGCATGACCCTCGTCCGGCAGCCGGTAGCGCAGCACGAACAGGGTGATGCCGGCCCGGTCGGCGAAGGCCGGCACCAGGGAGGTGCCTTCGTTGTCGATCACGATGTGCGCATAGCCGCCGCCGGGCACCACCAGCAGCGCACTGCCGTTCGGATGCGCCGGCCGGTACACGACCATGTACGGCGCGCGGATGCCGCGGATGGAACGGTCCGGCACCGCCGGATCGTCGCTGTGGTCGACGATGGTCGGCTGCGCCGGTGCGCCTTCCGAGCCCGGCCCGGTGCCACCCGGCCACAGCAGGATCCGGTGTCTGAGCTCTTCGGGGGTTTCGGCCGAAGGCCGCTCGGCGGCCTGCGCCGAGACCGCCACGACCAGCAACAGCAGGACCTGCATCCAGCGCATCGCCGTTTCCCTTGCCCAATGGAACAGGCCCGGATGCTAATCCTCGCAGATGGCGCGCCGTCGCGCGGACGCGACACGTGCCGCGGAGCTCAGGGCGATGGGCTCAGGTCCTTCCACTCCTGCGAATCCAGCCGATAGCGGAACTGCGCCGCATTGGTGGGATGGAAATCGGCGCCGCTGAGCAGGAACACGAACTGCTTGCCGGTGACCGATGCCTTCATGCCGCCGAGCGTCATGATCCAGCCGGGCCATTCTTGGATCACCAGCACCGCCGGCACGCGCGCCGCATTGGTCTGCATGACGTCCTCGACGTGCACGCGATAGCGGATGAGATTCGCGAATCCAGGCCCCGTGCGCGCCTCCAGATCGGTGACCGGCCGTCCCTGACCATCGATCATGTCCACTTCGACGACGCGGCCGACGATGACGTGATCGGACTTGGCCAGGATCTCGGAGAGCGGCAGGTGGACGATCGAGGTCGCATCGGCCGCGCCACCGCAGCACAACGCCAGCAGCAGCATCCATCGCTTCATCGCCACGCCCTCCGGGACCGATGCGGCGAGCTTAGCGCGGCGACATCTCCTCCGCGTCGCCGCGCCTCACACGTCCCTGCCGTCGGCCCAGCCCTCACCGGTGCCGCGCTGGAAGACGCGATCCCGGTCCAGCACGCGCCCGGCGGGCAGCGCCTCGGCATGCTCGAGCTCGGCGTAGAGCGGGGTGAAGTCCGGCGCGGTGGCCTGGATCAGCTGTTCGAAGCTGTCGATGACGAAGTAGGTCTTCTGGTAGTCGTCGATGCGGTAGCGCGTGCGCATCACCCGCGTCAGGTCGAAGCCGATCCGGTTGGGCGCGGCCGACTCCAGGCAGTACAGCGACTCGCCCTTCGACGAGACGATGCCGGCGCCGTAGATGCGCAGGCCCTGCGGCGTGTCGATCAGGCCGAACTCCACCGTGTACCAGTACAGCCGGGTCAGGTTGACCAGCGCCTGCGGGCCGATGCCATGCGCCTTGACCCCGCCGCGCCCGTAGGCCTGCATGTAGTCGGCGAACAGCGGGTTCATCAGCAGCGGCACATGGCCGAACAGGTCGTGGAACAGGTCCGGCTCGGCGATGTAGTCGATCTGCTCGGGCCGCCGGATCCACCAGGTCACCGGGAAGCGCCGGTGCGCTAGGTGCTCGAAGAAGTCCAGCTCCGGCAGCAGGCCTTCCACGCCCACCAGCTGCCAGCCGGTGGCCGCGCCCAGCACCACGTTGAGATCGTCGAAGCGCGGGATCTCGTCCGCGCTCAGGCCCATCGCATCCTGCGCGGCGAGGAACTCATCGCAGGCACGGCCCACCAGCAGCGCGCGCTGGCGTTCGAACAGCTGGCCCCAGGTTCGGTGATCGGCGGCGCTGTAGCTGGCCCAGGGCTGCTCGACCACGGCCGTGGTGTAGACAGGCACATAGCCCTTGTCCGTGAGCTGGTTCTCGACGCGGCGCGGCGTGGTGTCCATGGCGGTCTCCCGCGGGCAGCAAAGGCAGGCTCCCACGCTACCGGCAAGCGCGCGCAACGGGCTTGCGAAAGTTGCAGGATCTAGCCATCAGGGCGCAATCTTGTTGCGTCATTGCATGTTGCGACGCGACAAATGGACGTACCAAGCCCGCTCGATCGCACGGATCTTCGTCTGCTGGCCCTGCTGCAGACCGACGGCCGCGCCAGCAACGCGGAGCTGGCCGCGCGCATCAACCTCTCGCCCTCGGCCTGCCTGCGCCGCATCCAGCGCCTGGAGGCGGCCGGTGTCATCGCCGGCTACGGCGCCAGGCTGGAGGCGCGCGCGCTGGGCCTGGGCCTGCAGGCCTTCGTGCGCGTCCAGCTGGCCCAGCACGACCAGCCGGCGATCGAGCGCTTCGCCACCGCCGTGACCAGCTGGGACGAGGTCGTCGCCTGCCATGCGCTGACCGGCGACATGGACTATCTGCTGCACATCCTGGTGCGCGACCTGGACCACTTCTCGCGCTTCCTGCTGGACCGGCTGCTGGCCCAGGCCGGCGTGGCCGACGTCAACTCCAGCTTCGTCCTGCGCACCGTCAAGGATGCCGCGGGGATCCCCCTACCCACGACCTGACCGGAGCCGAACATGCAGGCCACCACCTTGACCGCGTTGCAGCCCTTCGTGCCGGGCGGCGCGGATTTCGCCGCTAGCCGGCGCCTGTTCGCCGCGCTGGACTTCGTCGAGGACTGGGAGGCCGGCGATGTGTGCGGATTCCGCAGCGGCCCGGTGTCCTTCATCCTGCAGGACTTCCACGACGACCATGTCGCCCGCAACCTGATGCTGCGCGTGGTCGTGCCCGACGTGGATGCATGGTGGGGCGAGATGGCCGGGCGCGGATTGGAGCAGCGCTTTCCCGGCTTCCGCCTCGGCACGCCGACCGACTTCCCCTGGGGCCGCGAAGTGCACATGATCGACCTGGCCGGCGTGTGCTGGCATATCGCCAGCGACTGAAGCGAAGCCATGCTGAAACTCCTCGGCAAGCCCACCTCGATCAACGTGCGCAAGGTGCTGTGGCTGGCGGACGAGCTGGACCTGGCGCTGGCGCATGACGCGATGGACGGCCCCGGCGATGCGGACGCGCTGCGTGCGCTCAATCCCAACGGCCTGGTGCCGGTGCTGATCGATGGCAGCGCGGTGCTGTGGGAATCCAACACCGTCTGCCGCTACCTGGCCGCGCGCCAGCGGCGTCACGACCTGCTGCCCATCGAGCCCCTGGCGCGGGCGCGGGTGGAACAGTGGATGGACTGGCAGGCCACCGAGCTCAACGGCGCGTGGCGTCCGGCCTTCATGGCGCTGGTGCGGCGCGCGCCGCTGACCCAGGACGCCGGCGCGGTGGAGGCCAGCATCTCGGCCTGGAACCGGCTGATGGGCCTGCTGGACGCGCAGCTGGCCACGACCGGCGCCTTCGTCGCCGGCGCGGACTTCACCCTGGCCGACATCGTGCTGGGGCTGTCGGCCAACCGCTGGCGGATGACGCCGATGGCGCGACCGGTGCTGCCGGCCGTCGATGCCTGGATCGCACGCCTGGAGACGCGGGCCGGCTATCGTGCCCACGGCGGCAACGGCATTCCCTGAAGAAGCTTGAGGACACCCATGGCAACCGACGCGGACTTCATCGACTACGTGCACGCCCAGGCCGGGCTGGGCGCGGCGCTGGAATCGAAGAAGATGTTCGGCGAGTACGCGCTGTACCTGGACGGCAAGGTGGTCGCGCTGGTGTGCGACAACCAGGTCTTCCTCAAGCCGACCGCGCCCGGCCGGGGCCTGCTGCACGAGGTGATCGAACAGCCGCCGTATCCGGGCGCCAAGCCGCACTATCTGCTGGCCGATGCGCTGGAGGACACCGACGCGCTGCGGCGCCTGCTGCGCGCCACCGCCGACGCCTTGCCCCTGCCCAAGCCGAAGGCGGCCAAGAAGGCGCCGGCAAAGAAGGCCGCGGCCAAGAAGGCGCCCGCCAGGAAGCCTCCGCGCGGCTGACCGCCTAGCCTCCCGCCACTGGTTACCATCGGCGCCCTCCTTCGATGACGAGGCATGCCGCATGCACGGCCCCAGTCCCGAGACCCCGCATCCGATGCAGGGCTTTCCCCAGGTGTGTTTCATCCGCAACACCGTGCGCAACCCGCTGATCGAGATCGGCGAGTACACCTACTACGACGACCCGGAAGACTCCGAGGGCTTCGAGCGCAACGTGCTCTACCACTTTCCCTTCATCGGCGACCGGCTGGTGATCGGCAGGTTCTGCGCGATCGCGCGCGGCGCGAAGTTCATCATGAACGGTGCCAACCACAAGCTGTCCGGCATCTCGACCTATCCGTTCCAGATCTTCGGCCACGGCTGGGAGACAGTGATGCCGCAGCCGGGCGAGCTGCCGTACAAGGGCGATACGGTGATCGGCCACGACGTGTGGATCGGCTACGAGGCCCTGATCATGCCGGGCGTGCGCATCGGCAACGGCGCGATCGTCTCGGCGCGCGCGGTGGTCACCGCCGACGTGCCGGCCTACACCATCGTCGGCGGCAACCCCGCGCGGCCGATCAAGGCGCGCTTCGCGCCCGAGCAGGTTGCCCGGCTGGAGGCCATCGCCTGGTGGGACTGGCCGGTCGCGCACATCACCGCGCACCTGGACCGGATCGTCGCCGGCGACATCGACGCGCTGGAACGCGTCGCGCCCGCGCGCGACTGACCGCGCTGCTGCACGCGCATGCCGGCTCAGCGGCGGCGTCGCTGGCGCGCGGCGCTCGCCGTCGTCGTTCTGCCCGGCATCGTCTGCGTCTGTTGCGCGTGCTCCTGTGCCTGGCCGCGCAGCCAGTCGCGGAAGGCGAGGAAACCGCGGTGGTGGGCGGAACGTTCCGGATAGACGAGATAATGCGACCAGGCGGTCTTCAGCCGCCGCGTCGACAGCGGTACCAGATCGCCCGACTCCAGCAGCAGCCGCGCGCGCGTGATCCGGCCCAGGGCCACGCCTACGCCGTCCATGGCGGCGCGATGGTGCGATTCGGAGCTGTTGAGCACGGCCACGTAGCGCGCAGGTGGTGTCAGGCCCTCCTGCGCGAACCAGCGCTCCCACTCGCCGTCCGGGTCGCCGAGCAGCGGCCATTCGACCAGCGGCCGGCGCTTGCCGCCCATGCGCCGGATCAGCGCGGGGCTGGCCATGGGCGTGAGCCATTCCTCGAACAGGGGTTCGGCCATCACGTCGGGCCAGACGCCGTGGCCGATGCGCAGCGCCGCGTCGATCTGCGGCTCGCGGGCGAAGTCCACCAGCGCCTCGCTCGACAGCAGGTTGACCTCGATCTTGGGATGCAGTGCCAGGAACCCGCTCAGCCGCGGTACCAGCCAGGCCGACGCCATGGAGGGCGTGATGCTCAGTGTCAGCACGTCCTCGCGCCGCGCCGCGTAGGGCGTGAAGGCCTGGGCGATGGCATCCAGGTGCGGGCCGATGCGATCGAGCAGGCGCTGGCCGTCCCCGGTCACGCGTACGCCGCGTGCGTGCCGTTCCAGCAGGCGGTAGCCCAGGCGCTGCTCGAGGCCGCGCATCTGATGACTGAGCGCGCTGACCGTCAGATGCATCGCGTCGGCGGCACGCGAGAGGTTGCCCAAGCGCGCGGCGATGACGAAGCCCTGCAGGGCGTGCAGCGGGGGACGCGACATGGAACTTCCCTTGAGCTGGATTCAAGACTCGCTTGCGAAAGCTTCGCTTCTCGGGGCCTGAGCCTGCGCCTATTGTCGATTCCACTCAAGTGGAGATGCCGATATGAACCTGTTCAAGGCCCTTCTGTTCCACCACGGGCATATCGTCGATGTGGAGCTGGCCCGCTCCCTGGCGGGCGTCGAGCCCGCGCAGGACACCGCCGCGCAGCGCGCCCGCAGGATCAAGCGCGCGCGGCGCCTGGCGCGCAAGCAGGCCCAGTCGGCGCGCGCGAACGCACCGCTCACCGGGTTCCGCTGAGGACGGCCCCAAACGCAGACGGGCCGCCTGCTTTGCGGCAGGCGGCCCGTCGGG
Source organism: Pseudoxanthomonas sp. USHLN014 (assembly GCF_037153335.1). Classification (NCBI taxonomy): domain Bacteria; kingdom Pseudomonadati; phylum Pseudomonadota; class Gammaproteobacteria; order Lysobacterales; family Lysobacteraceae; genus Pseudoxanthomonas; species Pseudoxanthomonas sp. USHLN014. The sequence continues at coordinate 553,137 of NZ_JBBCKO010000002.1, read as the reverse complement.
GTCACGCGTCGAGGCGGCTTACTTGCCCAGCTTGGCCAGCGCGTCGTTGAAGGTCTGGCTCGGGCGCATGGCGGCGGCGCACTTGGTCAGGTCCGGGTGGTAGTAGCCGCCGATGTCCTGCGGACGGCCCTGGGCACCGTTGAGCTCGGCCACGATGGTGGCCTCCTGCTCGGCCAGCGCCTTGGCCAGCGGGGCGAACTTGGCCTTCAGCTCGGCATGCTCGTCCTGCGCGGCCAGGGCCTGGGCCCAGTACAGGGCCAGGTAGAAGTGGCTGCCGCGGTTGTCGATCTCGCCGACCTTGCGCGCCGGCGACTTGTTGCTGTCCAGGAACTGGCCGTTGGCCACGTCCAGCGCCTTGGCCAGGGTCAGCGCCGCGGGGTTGTCGTAGGTCTGGCCCAGGTGCTCCAGCGAGGCGGCCAGCGCCAGGAACTCGCCCAGCGAATCCCAGCGCAGGTAGCCCTCTTCGACGAACTGCTGCACGTGCTTGGGCGCGCTGCCGCCGGCGCCGGTCTCGAACAGCCCGCCGCCGGCCATCAGCGGCACGATGGAGAGCATCTTGGCGCTGGTGCCCAGCTCCATGATCGGGAACAGGTCGGTGAGGTAGTCGCGCAGCACGTTGCCGGTGACCGAGATGGTGTCCTCGCCCTTGCGGATGCGTTCCAGCGACAGCGCGGTGGCCTCCACCGGCGAGAGGATGCGGATGTCCAGGCCGGTGGTGTCGTGGTCCTTGAGGTACTGCTCGACCTTGGCGATCAGCTGCGCGTCGTGCGCGCGCTGCGGATCCAGCCAGAACACCGCCGGCGTGCCGCTCAGGCGCGCGCGGGTGACGGCCAGCTTGACCCAGTCCTGGATCGGCGCGTCCTTGGTCTGGCACATGCGCCACACGTCGCCGGCTTCCACCGCGTGTTCGAACACCGTCGCGCCGGCATCGTCGGTCACCACCACCTTGCCGTCGCCGGGGATGACGAAGGTCTTGTCGTGGCTGCCGTATTCCTCTGCCTTCTGCGCCATCAGGCCGACGTTGGGCACGCTGCCCATGGTGGCCGGGTCGAACGCGCCGCGCGCCTTGCAGTCCTCGATCACCACCTGATACACGCCGGCATAGCTGCGGTCGGGGATCACGGCCTTGGTGTCCTGCAGCTCGCCCTTGGCGTTCCACATCTTGCCGCTGTCGCGGATCATCGCCGGCATCGAGGCGTCGATGATGACGTCGCTGGGCACATGCAGGTTGGTGATGCCCTTGTCGGAGTTGACCATCGCCAGCGCCGGGCGCTTGGCGTACTCGGCCTCCACGTCGGCCTTGATCGCCTCGGCCTGCTCGGCCGGCAGCTTGCCGATCACCGCGTACAGGTCGCCGATGCCGTTGTTGGGGTCGAAGCCCACCGACTTGAGCGCCTCGCCGTGCTTGGCCAGCACGTCCTTGTAGAACTCGCCCACCACGATGCCGAACAGCACCGGGTCGGAGACCTTCATCATCGTGGCCTTCAGGTGCACCGAGAACAGCACGCCCTTGGCCTTGGCGTCCTCGATCTGCGCATCGATGAAGCTGGCCAGCGCCTTGCGGCTGAGCACCGAGGCATCGACCACCTCGCCTTCCTTCACCGCCACCTTGTCCTTGAGCACCGTGCTGCTCCCATCGGCGCCGACGAAGGTGATCTTCAGCGCGCCGGCCGCGCCCAGCGTGGCCGAACGCTCGCTACCGTAGAAGTCGCCGGACTCCATGTGCGCCACATGGGTCTTCGAATCGGAAGACCACTTGCCCATGCGGTGCGGGTGCTTGCGGGCGTAGTTCTTCACCGACAGCGGCGCGCGGCGGTCGGAGTTGCCCTCGCGCAGCACCGGGTTGACCGCGCTGCCCTTGACTCGGTCGTAGCGCGCCTTGGCGTCCTTCTCTGCGTCGGTTTTGGGCTCGTCGGGGTAGGCCGGCAGCGGATAGCCCTGGTCCTGCAGCTCCTTGATCGCGGCCTTGAGCTGCGGCACCGAGGCGGAGATGTTGGGCAGCTTGATGATGTTGGCCTCGGGCGTGGTGGCCAGCGCGCCCAGTTCAGTCAGGTCGTCGGAGACCTTCTGCGCATCGCTCAGCAGGTCGGGGAACTGCGCCAGGATCCGCCCGGCCAGCGAGATGTCGCGGGTCTCGACCACGATGCCGGCGGTGTCGGTATAGGCGTCGACGATGGGCAGGAACGACTGCGTGGCCAGGAACGGGGCTTCGTCGGTCAGCGTGTACAGGATCTTGGGCGTGCTGGACATTGCGGGCGTTGTCTCTCTTGCAGTGACAGGGGCAGCAGGCGCGGGGGCGACTGCACGGGTGACGCCGCCGGTGGCGAAGGCGGCCCGGGCATCGAGGCGGGGGCAGCGGCTGGCGGCGACCAAGCGCGCCATTGTGGCCCCCCGGGCAGGGCGGGGCAAAGCGCCGCAGCCGGCATGCGGGGACCGCAGTGTTCCGGCAGCCGGGACGAGTGCGCTGCCGTAGGCGCCGCCGCCTCTCCCAATCAGCCCGCGACCCCTTGTAGAGCGGAGCTCGCTCCGCTGCCTTTGAGCCGGATCATCGGGAAGGCCCAGCGGAGCAAGCTCCGCTCTACAGGTGCCCGGCCTTCTACAATAGGCCGATGAACATGCCCAATCCTGCCGTCCGCCTGAAGAACGCCTGGCGTTCCAGCCATCCGTGGATCTTCCAGAAACTGGTGGACAAGCCGCCGCAGAAGCCCAAGCCGGGCACCATCGTCGATGTGTTCGGCGTGGACGGCGACTGGGTGGGGCGCGGCTTCTACAACGGCCATTCGCGCATCGCCGTGCGCATCCTGGAGACCGATCCGGACGTGCAGGTCGATGCGGCCTGGTTCCACGACAAGATCGCCCAGGCCGTGTCTCTGCGCCGCGAGGTGCTCAGGCTGGACGAGACCACCGACGCCTGGCGCGTGGTGCATGCCGAGGGCGATGGCCTGTCCGGCCTGGTGGTGGACCGCTATGGCGACCTGATCGTGGTGGAGTTCTTCGCCGCCGGCATGTTCCGCCATCGCGAGTGGATCTTCGACGCGCTGCGCGCGCAGTTCCCGGGCTGCCGCTTCCACAGCTTCGCCGACGAGCACGTGCAGAAGCAGGAGAGCTTCGACTTCCACAGCACCTCTGGCACCGAGAGCGAGGTCATCACCGAGTACGGCGTGAAGTTCCGCGCCGACCCGGCCGGCGCGCACAAGACCGGCTTCTTCGCCGACCAGCGCGAGAACCGCCAGTGGCTGAGCCAGCACGTGGCAGGCAAGACCGTGCTCGACCTGTGCTGCAACACCGGCGGCTTCGCCGTGTACGCCGCCGCGCGCGGGGCTAGCGAGGTGCTGGGCGTGGACATCGACCAGGACGTGATCGCCATCGCCAAGGGCAATGCGCGCCTGAACAACGTCAAGCCCAAGTTCGTGCAGGCCGACATCTTCCCGTACCTGCGTGATGCGGCCGCGCGCGGCGACGCCTATGACGTGGTGATCCTGGACCCGGCCAAGATGACGCGCGACCGCGAGCAGGTCATCGCCGCGCTGAAGAAGTACCTGGACATGAACAAGCTCGCGCTGGGCGTGGTCAAGCCCGGCGGGCTGTTCGCCACGTTCTCGTGCACCGGGCTGGTGAGCGAGGAGCAGTTCCTGGACATGCTGCGCCGCGCGGCCTACTTCTCCGGCCGCACCATCCAGATCCTCAAGGTGGCCGGCGCCGGCCCGGACCATCCCTTCATGGCCCACGTGCAGGAATCGCGCTACCTCAAGGCGGTGTTCTGCCGGGTGTTATGAGAACCGGAATGGTTTGACGATGCGACAATCCGTTCGAGCGCGGTGGCTGTGGAAGTGGCTGCTCAATCCACCGCACAGCTAGATCTGCTCGGGATGGAACTACGCTTGTGTCTCACTAGTGCCTGGACATGGTTCAGTAATCGCGGGGCCGACTGCGCTAGACCCGCTCAAAGCAACTAAAAGTAGTGCGCGCGCCCTCACCGCAAACCGCGACGCACAGTAGGAACTTGCTGATTGACGCAGGGTGGGCCCCTAGACAGAATCCGGAGAGAACCCCTGACTGGGATCTACTAGTAGTTGGGGTGCTATGAGGAGAATGTCATGGCCGAGGGCTCCCAGGACAGGTCTAGCTGTTCTCAGGCTCTTGGGGATTTTCGCAGTCGCCGCATTTGTGTTGAGATTGCTAGCTAGCGAGTCGGTTTAACTTAGGCATTAGACGTCATTAGGGGGAGTCGTGTCGCTACAGCCAAGTGAAATCAACAGCCTTGTGTCCGCCGGCGAGAGCGAGACTCTCGAGCTTAAAACATCTGTCCCAACCCCAGACACGATTGCCAGTCATCTTGCCGCTTTTGCGAACACCAAAGGAGGCACTCTCCTAATTGGAATCAAAGAACCAGCAACATTTGTCGGCATCAAGCCGGACCGAGCAAAATATGCAATTTCCACTGCGCTCAAAAAGGTAAGTCCTAACATCGAGGCAGAGTCCGGCATCGTCCAGGTTGGAGGCGCCAATGTTGCGTACGTAAAAGTAAAAAAGGCCGCATCACTGGTTGCATCGTCTGGCGGATATTATGCAAGGTATGGCTCATCCATCCGTCCGCTTACGGCGGATGAAATAAAGTCCAGCTCTCTTTCTAATGCGACAATCGAGAAGTCACTTTCCGACCTCTCTGCCAATTCGGTAAAGCAAGCTGAAACTATTGACAAGATGAGCGAGGAGCTGCGTAAGGCGAACTCTGTTCCTCGCAAGATCGGAATCGCCATAGTTGGCGCGGTCCTTGGAACGATAGCAAAGCATTTGTTAGACATATTCGCGTGATGTCTAAAAATTAATTCAAGCCGACGCCGCTTCGCGGCGAGGCCTAAGAGGCCTAATTCAAGGGTTCGGCACCAGCTGGAGATCATCAATGACCAGTGATCAAGAAGGAATTCTAACACTGGATCTTCAGCTATCCGAGCGTGAAATTTTTCTTATAGGAATGATCGTAGCTCACTGGGGAGCATTGGAGCATGAAGTCTTTATTCAGGCCCTTCGCAGCTTCGACGATCCTGATATTCAAGCTACTGACCTGCCAAAAGCGATGAACAATATTCAGTTCACGCAAGTACTTGCTTTGTGGAAAGGGCGAGTTGTAGACAAAGCAGAAGGCGAGCGAGCTACCGTCCTGCAAAAGGTCCATGACGAAATTCTCAGAATGAAGGAGCCGCGAGATGCGCTAGTCCATGGCATGTGGCAGTGGTCGCCCGAGAGCCGGGACCTGATTAGCACGATACGGGTCAGGAGACGCGAGATACTTACTAGCCACTTCAATGTTGAGTACTTGCAGAACTTTGCGCTTCGCCTGTCACAACTCAACTTTCAGATCCAATGCCCTCGTGGTACCGCCGACCTCGCTTCATCTAGGCAACAAGTTGGCTTTTACATTAGCCGCAAGGGTCTCCAGCTCATGGCGAGTACAGCAAGAGCGAAGCCCAGTTCGGGCGAGCCGGCTGGCGACTGACATTCAATTCAAATGGGTGCCGCTTCACGGCTCGACTTAACTTAGGTGTTAGGCCGCAACGAGAAGAATGTTCGACGAGTCAGAGACGCAGATCAGCGCCGCTGCAGGCGCCAGCGATGCGTTGCCCCTTCTGAGTTTCTGCTGAGCAATGATGACAACGCCTGCGTTGATGCCTTCAGGGCGTTCTGACCCAAGGCGACGGCCGGGTCGTCAGGCCTTGGGCCACTCGCGGAAGACCACACACACCGTGCTCGGGTCGAGCATCGCGAATTCCCGCGCGCCCCACGGCTGCAGCCGCACCGTGGGCAGGTTGGGGTGCAGCCGCTGCGGCGCGCGCGCGGCCAGCTCGGCGTGCACCGCCTCGATGTCGTCGACCTCGATGCCCAGTTCGGGCCGGTCCTTGGCCGCCCACTCGGCGTTCTCCACCAAGTAGGCCTTGGCCCCGTCGCGCGCGACCACCGCCATGTCTGCGTCCTGGTACAGCACCGCGAAGCCCAGCGCATCGACGAAGAAGGCCAGCCCGTCCTCCAGCCGGTCGTAAAAGATCTTGGGGATCAGGTTGTGGAACCGCATGGCGATGCACCTTCTGGCGGCTGGGCGCCTAGTGTGTCAGCCGCGCCGGCTCCTGGGCCGGCGCTGACGGCTGCGGGGAGGCCGGCGTCTGGGCGGCGTTGGCCTGCTCGATCCGCTGGATCGACGCGCCCTGCGGGGTCTGCATGGCCTGGCCCGCGTCGATCGAAGCGCGGCGCTGGGCGGGATCCTGCAGCTGGCCCTGGATCACGAACACGTTGACCTGCCCGCCCTCGCCGCCGCGCCCGAGCACGATGTGGTCGGCGCGGCTGATGCCCTGTTCCTTGGCCAGTGCGAGCAGGCTGTGGCTCATGCGGTCGGCATCCTCGCCGCGGGCCAGGCCCTGCGCGGCCACGCCGGCCTCGATCTGCTTGAACAACGCGTGGTCGGGATGGCCGGGCCGCGAGGGCCCTTCGCGCGCCGGCTCGACCATCGGACCGGCCACACCCTGGAACACGATGGGGACGTGGGTGAAGGTCGTGGCGGTGTGGTCGAAGTGGTGCGCCGTCGGTGGGGTGGTGCTGGTGTCGCGATAGGGCATGGGCGAGGTGTCGCTGCCCAGGTTGAGCCCGTTCTGCTCCATCAGCTTCTCGGACAGATGCAGCTGTTTCAGGTTCATCTGCAGCTGTGCCTTGCCATCGCCATAGGCGCGCTCGGACTGCACGATCACGCCCGTGCCCCAGGCCCCGTAGTAGTTGGCGTAGTCGGAGTTGCCGTGATGGCCCAGCCGCGCCTGCGCCGGCGGGTGATCGAAGTAATTGCGGCCCATGCCCTCGAGGTTGGCCGAGGTCGCCTGCATGTGCAGGTCCTTGCCCAGGGTGATGTTGGGCTTGGCGGCATAGTGGTAGTTGGGCGGTGCGCCGGTGCGGTCGATGAAATCGCCCGCGCGGAAGGGATTGGCGTTGTAGACATCCTCCAGCGTCGCCTTGGGCTTGTCGTGCTGGACCCGGCTGACCAGGGCGTTCCAGCCGGCTACCTCCGCGCCCGCCTCGTCGCGACGGTTGGCGGCGATCAGCGCGCCAAGCGCGGCCGTGTAGTCGTGCGTCGGGCCCTTGCCCTGGGCCACGTGCTTGGCGGCGGCGATGAAGGCCGTGGTGGCCTGCTCGGTCGCGGCGTGGTTGAAGCCGTGCTGCAACTCGTGCCCCAGCACGAAGGTGGGTTCGCCGGCGTCGAAGGGCACGCCCTTGGGCGGACTGGTCAGCATCGACAGAGGCAGACGCATCTCCTTGGCCGTGCCGTTGTACTCGCCGCCGGCATGGGTGCCCAGCGGCAGCGGCACGATGTGCTTGAGATGGCCGAGCTTGACGGCCTGGTTGATCTGGTCGACCAGCGCCGGCGAATGGTTGATCACGCCGGAGAGATTGGCGGCCTGGTCGGCGGTGACGCCGGGCTGTTTGGCGAGCGCATCGACCAGCGCCTGTGCTTCCTTGGTCAGTGGCATGTCGGCACTCCCTGGCCGTTAGGGGATGGTCACCGTGCGTACGCAGCGATGCTCGGCGGCGCCGTCCGACTCACCCTGCGGATAGACGCTCACCCGCAGGCCCGGCTTGTCAAACCATTCCTTGACCAGGCGCCCGTGCTCGGCGTTGTAGGGGGTGCGGGTGAAGCCCAGCGCCTCGAGCCGCTGGCCGAAGGCGTCGTAGTCCAGCTGGCAGACCGGGGTCATCGCCGCGTCCGCCGAGGCCGGCGTGAAGTTGAACGCGAACTTGGCCGCATCCGGGGCCGTGGCGTCCAGTTCGATCGTGTAGGACCACGGTGGGTCCAGCGCGGCACCGACGCCGTAGCGGGCGCTGCCGTCGCGCGCGCGCTCCAGGCGGATGCCCATCGTCTGCTCGACCCGTGCCGGGGTCAGATCCGCCAGCGCATGGCTGCCCTGGATCAGGTCGAGCACGCGCTGCAGGACGGCACCCGCCTGCGGGGGCGGCGTGGCGGCGGCGGAAGGGGGGGCGGTGGTCACGGCGGGTTCCTCCTTGGAAGGCGCGGACAGCGGGGCCCGCGAACAGGCCGGCAATGCCACGCAGGCCGCCAGCAGGGGAAGGATCGAAGCGGCAAGGCGCATGGGGGCGGGCAATCCTCACACAGCGGTAGGTCGCTGCTGGCCCCAGGGTGGCATCCAGCCAGGCGAGGGGCCGAGTGAACCACCTGGGCCCGTGCCGTGCAACCTGGGGAGATCGGCGCCGCGCGGCGCTTCGGCCGAAGGTGCAAGGGATGGATCGCCGTGCTCAGACCACTCGCCAACGCCCGCGCGGTGTCTTGCGCGCCGACGCGTCGGCTCTGCATGATGCGGCCCTGGGGGCGACCGTGGGGGAGGCGGTACGCCACCCAGATCCGGGGCCGCTGCGTGTCCACACCATCGCTTGAGGGGTGCCAACCTGCTTTGCAGCGGCTGGACAGCCAGCTGCTGTCCGATCTCTGGTTTTTCCGCGCGGCCGCGCGCGCGGGCAGCATCACCCAGGCCGCCTCCGCGCTGAGCGTGACCCAGGGCGCGGTCAGCCAGCGCGTGCTGCGGCTGGAGGCGCGCCTGGGCGTGCCCCTGTTCGAGCGCCACAACCGCCGCATCTCCCTGACCCGGGCCGGCGAGGTGCTGCTGGCCGCGTTCAACGATGCCTCCGGCACGGTCAACGAGGCGCTGGTGCAGATCGGGCGCCTGCGCCAGCAGACCCTGGTGGTCGCCTGCCCGCCGACCCTGGCCATCGAGTGGCTGATGCCCAATCTGCCCGACCTGTACCGCGGCAGCCCGGGCCTGGAAGTGCACATCCGCGCCGAGATGGTCGCGCCGGACGTCTACTGGATGGAGGACCAGCGGGTCGACCTGGTGATCGGCTACTCGCACGTGCAGGTCAGCGGCCTGCACCAGCTGGCCAGTTTCCGCGAACTGATTTTCCCGGTGTGCTCGCCGGCCACGCTCTCCCGCCTGGAAACGTGCACCGGCGGGCGCGAGGTGCTGGCGCTGCACGACGACAACGTCTGGCAGGAAGGCGAGCGCCAGGGCGCCGAGTGGCGCGAGTGGTTCGAAGGGGGCGGCGCGCGCTGCGCCGATGCGTGGAAGATCACCGCCGAGCAGCGCTTCAACCTGGCCTATCTGGCCTACCAGGCCGCGATGTACGGCGACGGCCTGGCGATGGCGCGCTCGGTCAGCGTCGAGCGCATGCTGCAGTCGCGGCAGCTGGTGCCGGCCTGCTGCGTGGTGCCGGTCCCGAGCGCGCACTACCGGATGATGTCGCTGGCGCCGATGCGGGCCGGCTCGGCGCTCGAGCAGCTGGTGCGCTGGCTGCTGCTGCGCATGGAGACGAGCCAGGCCAGGACGCTGGAACGGCTCGGGATCAGCGGGAAATCCATTAGCTGACCTGATGCATTCGATAGAAATGCTGCATTGCGATCACGCCGTTTTTACGCAGACCATGTGCGTGCAGGGACCGCAGGCGGATCCCCGCTGACCGGAGCGGTCAGCGGCGTAAGGGGACCGATCCGCCGATTGCCGCGGCCTTCATGGCCGGACATCGACTGCCACCTGTTTCAACACCCGCATCCCGCGCCGCTGCCGCTTGTCTCCTGATGGGGGACGAGGTGGCGGCCTGTCCCTCCACGCCTGCCTGTCCCGGAGACCTCCATGTCCGCCGCCCGTCGTTCCCTGTCCTCGCGCCTCCCCGCCCTCGTCTGCAGCCCGCTGGCTGCCGCGCTGCTGCTTGCCCTGTCGGCGTCGCCGGCGGCCGCCCAATCCACCACCGACGGCAAGGACGTCAAGGAACTCGACAAGCTGCAGGTCAAGGGCAAGCGCGAGAGTGAAGGCAACGGCGCGCTGGGCGACAAGGCCGCGGTGGACACGCCGTTCTCGGTCAACAGCGTCGATGCGCAGCAGCTGGAGAAGTACCAGCCGGTCTCGCTGCTGGACGTGTTCGCGCGCGACGCCAGCGTCTCGCGCAGCGCCGGCAGCGACTACAACGGCTGGTCCTCGCGCCTGGTCGTGCGTGGCCTGCCGCTGAGCTTCGAGGACAGCATGAAGGTCAACGGCATGCCGACCGCGCTGTTTGGTGTGAACCTGCCGCTGGAGATGATGGACCAGGTGCAGATCCTCAAGGGCGCCAGCGGCTTCATGTACGGCTTCGGCCAGCCCGGCGGCATCGTCAACTACGTCACCAAGAAGCCGGCGGGCGATGTGGCCAGCGTGGACCTGTTCTACCGCACCGACGCGGTGTTCGGCGCGCATGTGGACTACGGCGGACAGTCCGGCGACGACGGCCGCTTCGGCTACCGACTGAACGCCACGCACGAGGCCGGCAGCTTCTATTCCGGCGGCGAGATCCACCGCGACGCCGCCGCCGTCGCGCTGCAGTACAAGATCGCCCCGGATCTGGTGCTGTCGGTCGATGCGCTCTACCAGGATCGCCGCATCGACGAGCCGACGCCGTACTTCTACCCCTGGGCCTACGCCCTGAAGTACCTGCCCAAGGGCGTGACCGGCCGCACCAACTATTCCTCGCCGGCGACGTTGAACTACAACACCTTCTCGATGCTCACCTCCAGTCTGCGCTGGGACTTCGCGCCCAACTGGAGCGCCACGCTCAGCGCCGGCGAACTGCGCGACCACTACCGGCTCAAGCAGGAGTACTTCGAACTGGACGGCCCCGATGGGCGCTATGACGACTGGGTGTTCGACGGCAAGGACGCCTGGGATTTCCGCTTCATCCAGGGGCTGGTGCAGGGCAGCGTGGACACCGGTCCCCTGCGCCACGATCTGGTCGTGGGCGCATCCTGGCAGCTGATGAAGCTGGACCTGGGCGACGGCAACATCGGCTCGTGGGCTGTGATCGGCAGCGCGCGCCTGGCCGACCGGGTGCGGCTGGCCTGGACCGCCGCCGCGGCCACGCACAACATGTTCCTGTATTCGCAGACCGAGCAGTTCGCGGCCTTCGGCAGCGACACGATCCACTTCAGCGATCGCTGGTCGGCGCTGCTGGGCGCGCGCTTCAACAGCTACCGCCAGGTGGCCTACACCTGGGACACCACCGATGTGAGCGTGCGCTACCGCAAGCCGGTGTGGACGCCGACGGTGGCGCTGATGTTCAAGCCCACCCCCGACTCGACCCTGTACCTGAGCTACGTGGAGTCGCTGGAGCAGGGCACGACCGTGGGCAGCTGGTATGCCAACGCGGGCCAGCAGCTCGGGCCGATCCAGAGCGACCAGTACGAGCTGGGCTACAAGATCGAGACCGGCGCGTTGACCACGGGCGCGGCGCTGTTCCGCATCAACCGCGGCGCCGAGTACGCCAACGCCGCCAACGTCTACGTGCAGGATGGCAACCTGCGCTACGACGGCCTGGAGCTGGAAGCGCGCTACCACTTCACCCCGCAGTTCGAGGTCGGCACCTCGGCGATCTGGATGGATGCGACCTACGACAAGACCGGCACGCCGTGGCTGGTCGGCCGCCAGCTCGCCGGCACGCCGCGCTTCAGCGCCACCGCGGATGCCAGCTATGCCTTCGACGCAGTGCCGGGCCTGGCCGCCTACGCCAGCATGAAGTGGTACGGACAGACCGCCGTCTACAACAACGTCGCCTCGCAGGCCACGGTCTATGCCAAGGGCTATGCGGTGACCGACCTGGGCGGCAGCTACGCCACGCGCTGGGGCGGCCACCCGACGATGCTCCGCCTGGGCGTGGACAACGTGTTCGACCGCAACTACTGGCAGGGCGGTTTCAACGAGTTCGCGATCGGCGCGCCGCGCACCGTCGCGCTCAACCTCAAGCTGGACTTCTGAGCATGTCCACCGCGATGGCGTGGCGGGCCGCGGCCTGCCTGGCGCTGCTGGCGGCGGTGCCGGTGGCCGCCGCCCAGTCCGGGCGGCCGATCATGCCGGCCGACGTGGTGGCGCTGAAGGAGGTCGACGACCCGCAGATCGCCCCGGACGGCAAGGCGGTGGCCTATGTGGTGGCCACCCCGGGGCCTGCGCGCAAGCCGCCCAAGGACCGCGTGCGGGTGGTCGGGGTCGACGGCGCGCCGTCGTGGCAGGTGGACGCGCCGGAGGCGGCCAGCGAGAACCACCCGCGCTGGTCGCCGGACGGGCGCCGGCTGGCCTTCCTGTCCGATCGCAAGCCGCCGGGTGCGGCGCCGGCGCCAGTGGCGACGCCGTCCGCCGACAAGGCCGAGGGCGAGGACGACGCGCCGAAGCAGCAGCTCTGGGTCGTCGATGCGCCGGGTGCGGCGGCGCAGCGGCTCAGCGATGCGCCCGGCGGGCTTTCCGACTTCGCCTGGTCGCCCGACGGCCAGTCCATCGCCTGGCTGGCGCGCCAGGCGCCGTCGGCGCAGCAGAAGGCGCGCACCAAGGCCGGCGACGACGCGATCGAGGTGGACCACCCGCGCGAATTCAACCAGGCCTGGGTCAAGCGCCTGCCCGACGGCGCGCCGGTGGCGGTCAGCCCCCCGCAGCAGGAGGTCTCGGCACTGTCGTGGGCGCCCGACGGCCGGCGCCTGGCGCTGCGGGTGGCCGACCGGCCGGGCTTGAACGAGCACTGGAACCGCGCGCGGCTGGTGATCGTCGATGCCGGCGATGGCCGCCTGCTCAAGACCCTGCCCGGTACCGTCGGCGGCGAGGCGGCGCAGTGGTCGCCCGACGGCACGCGCCTGCTCTACCGCGAGCAATCGGCCTCGAAGATGGCCTATCGGCTGATCGTGCGCACGCTGGCCGACGACCGCGTCTGCGAGGTCGCGCCCGGCTGGCCGGGCACGCCGTGGGGCGGACGCTGGCGCGATGCGCACACCGTGGTGGTGCAGGGCCTGCAGGGCATGGACGCGCAGTTTCTCCAGGCCGGCGCCTGCGATGGCCGTTGGAAGCCGCTGGCGCAGGTGCAGGCGCCCTGGCAGGCCTTCAGCCTGGCCCACGACGGCACCGTGGCGTTCCTCGGCCAGGGCACCCATCAGCCGTCCGAGGTCTGGCTGCTGCGCGGCCGGCGCGCCCGCGCGCTGACCGACACCAATCCGCAGGTGGCCGGCTGGTCGCTGGGCCGCCTGCAGACCCTGACCTGGCACAACACGCATGACGGCCGCACGGTCCATGGCGAGGTCGTGCTGCCCCCGGGCTGGACCCCGGCCGACGGCCCGCTGCCGACGCTGGTGCAGATCCACGGTGGCCCGGCCTGGGCCTGGTGGTCGGGCTGGCTGGGCTCCTGGCACGACTGGGCGCAGATGCTGGCCTCGCATGGTTACGCGGTGCTGCTGCCCAACCCGCGCGGTTCGGAAGGGCAGGGGGCGGCGTTCACCGAGGCGATCCGCAGCGACTGGGGCGGCGGCGACTTCCAGGACGTGCTCGATGGTGTGGACCTGGCGGTCGCGCAGGGCATCGCCGACCCGCAGCGCCTGGCGATCGGCGGCTGGAGCTACGGCGGCTACCTGGCGGCGTGGGCGGTGGGCCACAGCGACCGCTTCCGCACCGCGATCGTCGGCGCCGGCGTGACCGACCTGTACACCATGGCCCTGACCACCGATGTGCTGGACTTCCTGCCCGGCTACTTCGACGGCAACCCGCTCGATCGCCGCGCGCTGCTGGATGCGCGCTCGCCGCTGCGCGCGGCCAACGACGTTCACGTGCCGGTGCTGGTGCTGCACGGCCAGGCCGACGAGCGCGTGCCGACCTTCCAGGGCGAGGCGTTCTACCGTGCGCTGCGCTTCAACGGCACCCCTGCCGAGCTGACGCTGTACCCGCGCACCACGCATTGGCCGCAGGAGCAAGCGCTGCGCCGCGACATCCTGCAGCGCGTGCTGGACTGGATGCAGACGCAGCTGCCCACCGCAGCCGGTGCGGCATCGGTACCTGCCTCGGAATCGGCGCCGGCACCGGCGCACGCCAAGCCGTGATCCCCACGTCGCGCTGGTTCGTCCAGCGCGACGCTGCTAGCGTTGGCCGCTTCCGCCGCAACGCACCTCTGCCATGGCCCGCTCATCGCTGCTGTCCGCCTGCCTGCTCTCCCTGCTGCCGCTGTCGGCCGCACACGCCATCGAGTTCAGCCCGCAGGAGCTGGCGCGCGCGAAGGCGCTGCAGAGCAGGCTGCTGACGCTGGATTCGCACCTGGACACGCCGACCAACTTCCCGCGGCCGGACTTCGACATCCTCGTCGGGCATCCGGACAACGCGCTCTCGCAGGTGGACCTGCCGCGCATGCAGGCCGGTGCGCTGGACGGCGGCTTCTGGGCCATCTATACCGAGCAGGGCGATCGCAGCGCCAAGGCGCACCTGGAAGACCGCGACGCCGGCCTCAAGCGCCTGTCGCAGATCCGCGAGATGCTGGCCGCGCACCCGCAGCAGTTCGCCGAAGCGACCACCCCGGCCGACGCGGCGCGCATCAAGGCGCAGGGCAAGCGCGTGGTCTACATCAGCATGGAGAACGCCAGCCCGCTGGCGGCCGACCCTACGCTGCTGTCGTTCTATTACGGCCAGGGCCTGCGCCTGATGAGCACGGTGCACTTCATCAACAACGAGTTCGCCGACTCGGCCACCGACCCCAAGGGGCCCGAGTGGCATGGCCTGAGCCCGGCGGGCCGGCAGCTGGTGCAGGCCGCGCAGAGGCTCGGCATCGTCATCGACCAGTCGCATGCCTCGGACGAGGTGTTCGACCAGCTGATCGCGCTCTCGCCGGTGCCCATCCTGCTCTCGCACAGCGGCGCGCGCGCCGTGCACGACCATCCGCGCAACATCGACGATGCGCGCCTGAAGGTGCTGGCCGCGCACGGTGGCGTGATCCAGATGAACTCCTACCAGGGCTATCTGATCGACACCGGCGCCACGCCCGAGCGCAAGGCCGCCGAACAGGCGCTGCAGGACAAGTACGGCGGCGAGGCGGGCATGAGGACGGCCGACGGCGTGCGCCTGGCCGCCGACCTGAAGGCGCTGGATGCCAAGTACCCGGTCAGGCACGCCACGCTGGACGACTTCTTCGCCCATCTGGACCACGTGCTCAAGCTGATCGGCCCCGAGCACGTGGGCATCGGCATGGACTGGGACGGCGGCGGCGGGCTGCCCGGCATGGAGGATGTCGCCGACCTGCCGAAGATCACCGCCTGGCTGCTGCGCAAGGGCTATAGCGAACAGCAGATCGCCGATATCTGGAGTGGTAACGTCCTGCGCGTGATGCAGCAGGCGCAGGAGTGGGCGGCGGCGCAGCCGAAGTCCTAGCGCAAACCGGCCGCGCCGCACGACCGCCCCAGGACAAGGACGCATCGCCAATGACATCCACGCTGATCCCGCCGATGGCTGCGCATGTCGCACTGGCCGCCCTGCTCTACGTCGCCCTGACTGTGGCGCGCGCACCGGCCGTGTGGGGCATCGGCCGCGCGCGCGACGGCGGCAACCCCTTCGCGCAGCTGGAGCCGCGCATCAGCGCCAACCTCTCCAACCAGTTCGAATGGCCGCTGTTCTTCCATGTCGCCTGTGTGCTG
Organism: Pseudoxanthomonas sp. USHLN014; assembly: GCF_037153335.1. Classification (NCBI taxonomy): domain Bacteria; kingdom Pseudomonadati; phylum Pseudomonadota; class Gammaproteobacteria; order Lysobacterales; family Lysobacteraceae; genus Pseudoxanthomonas; species Pseudoxanthomonas sp. USHLN014. The sequence continues at coordinate 537,641 of NZ_JBBCKO010000002.1, read as the reverse complement.
CTGCTGATGCAGGGTACGACGGGGCCTTTGGTGGTCGGCCTGGCCTGGCTGTTCGTCGCCGGGCGCGTGCTGCACAGCCTCGTGCAGATCTTCATCCCCAACCTGCGCCTGCGCGGGCTGGTGTTCATCGTGAACTTCCTGGCGGTGCTGGCGCTGTGGGCGGTCCTGGTGGCACCGGTCGTGCGGCTTCACTGAGTCCGCTGCCTTGGTCATGAGGGAGCGCGCGTATCGCTGGCGCTTGCTGCGCCGGGCGCTGTTCTGGACGCTGACCGCAATCGCCGCGTCGGTCGTCGCCCTGTTCCTGTGGGCCGCTGCGCCGCTGGCCCTCACGCTTGCCCGCGGCGGGCGGGGCGAGCTGTGGTTTTTCGGAGACGGCGCCCTCGTGCTGGCCGCGGCGCTCGCGTATCTGATTGCCGCGGCGCTCTTTGTCGTCCGGGACAGGACCAGGAAAAGAAGCGGATGAGACCACCAATAAGGAACCACGCCATGCGCCGGATACTGCTGCTCGTACTACTCGCCGTGCCCTTCGGCGCGGGCGCGATCGTCATACGAGACGATGTGGCCGATGCGAAGTATCGCGTCGCGGTGTCGGAGTTCCCCGCCCTGGTCGACCTGCCTGGCGAAGGACATGGCGTCCTGATCGCGCCGCAATGGGTGGTGACCGCCGCCCATGCGGTCATGTGGCAGACCGAGATCAAGCAGGTGACGTTGAACGGGATGCCCAGGGACGTCGACCGCCTCGTGGTCCATCCTGGTTACAGGAAGCCGTCGCAGGCGTTGCTCGACCAGGCGCTGGCGACCTGGGACTGGACGCTGTTCCGCGTGGTGCTCTCCTCCTCCGATGACATCGCACTGATCAAGCTGGCGCGCCCGGTTACCGACGTCACGCCCGTCGCGCTCAACGAAGGCGAGGACGAGTTCGGCCAGACCATCAAGATCCTGGGCGCCGGCGCCACGGGCGACGGGATCAAGGGCTACGCATTCAGCAGCCCGCATCGCACCGCGCTTCGTCGCGCCTACAACAAGGTCACCAGCGCCGATGGCCGCTGGCTCTGCTACATGTTCGATCCGCCATCGGCAGCGCTGCCGCTCGAGGGCGGCTCCGGAAGCGGCGACAGCGGCGGTCCGGTCCTGCTCCAGGCCGGGAACAACTGGCGACTGGCCGGACTGACCTCATGGTCGGACCCGCAGAGCGGCATCAGGACGCCAGGGCGGTATGGCCAAATCACCTGCAACGTGCGCCTGAGCCATTACCAGGATTGGATCAAAAGTGTCATCGCCGGAGCTGCGCAGGCCGGTCCTCGCCCAGGCTCAGCTTGATCCGCACGCCGGTCGTCGGGCCGACCGACGCGCCTTGACGAGCGATGGCCGTCCTTGTCCCGCGATGCCTGCGCTTTGTTGCATAAGCCATATGCGGACGCGGCAGGCATATTCGCGACTACATGCATTTTTTTTCCCGACGAGGCGAGAAGAATCATGCTTGCAGGGCGGAAATGATCTTGACGGGTCCATCTTCCCAGACGAACAATCGCCGCGATGCTCCGGACGGAGTCCACGCGGTGTCGGCCCTCATGAAAGCCCGTCAAGTCTTCATCGCAGGCCTGCTGGCTTGCGCCGCGTTCTCGAGCGCAGCAAGCGGCGCCGATCTCACCCAGGACGACGCGGCTCTCATACGCCACATCAAGGCCACCAACGAAGTGTTCGTCAAAGTGCTGGGGCCTTGCACAGCAGAAACGCTGTCGCGCGGTAAGGCGAGCAAGTTCACTTACAGCGGCACCTGCGAGCTCAATCCGCTGCCCGACAACAGCGATTGCGGAAGCTATAAGGTCACGGCGACTGGTACCGTGGATACCAAGACCTGGGCGACCGTAAGGGATCTCCACCTTGCGCTGCAGTGTTCGGCTTGAGATCTGGCAGCGCATCCAGCGTGATGCCGCTTCGCTGCGTGGCTTGATGTAAAGCGCTGAGCTATACGATCATTTCATTCAAGGCGGGGAGGGGCCGCCGACAGATTGAGGCGATATGACGACATGAACGGGTATCGGTTCACCTCAAGCCTGTTCGTGGTCGAGCCAGGAGAAGACGAGGAAACCAATCCTGGCTGTTACGGACGTCAACTGGCCATTTGGCTTAAAGCGCAACTTGAGTCTCGCGGTTACAGCGTAGAGCCGGTGATCACAGAGGACTGGGGGCGCTGTCTCATGCTTTCTCGCGACCCTTTCTTATTGTGGGTTGGTTGTGGCACCGCTGAAGACTCAGCAGCTAGCTGCTCAAGCGATGGCGATATTATTTGGCACTGCTTCGCTGCCGCAGAAGTTTCGTTTTTCAAGCGCCTCTTCGGCAAGCCAGACACACGTGTCGCTCTTTCGAAGCTCGACGCAGACTTGCGTTCTATCCTCGGCGCAGAGCGTGAGATCACGCTAGTGATCGAGTCCTAGAAAAGCTTACGTCGGTCAGCACTCGCGCTGAGATCATCTTTCATGAAGTACAAGCTCATCGGCGCCATGGCACATAACTGGACCCACTCATTCATGAGTGGCACCAACTATGTGTTCAATGACTTCGTTTTCAAAGACATGTACCAGCTTGCCCGAGATCGGCGAGGCGAGAAGATAACGATTACTTGGATCCCGACGCCTCCGGATGATCTGCCTGGGTTGACCGCCCGCATCAAGGAGTCGTTGAAGCACTATCGCGAAGCATTGCCAAAGCATCTCCTGCGGCATCAGATTGATGTGGGCGCTATCTCTCAGATGCGTACCGAAGTGTATCTTGCCGAAAATCGTCAGGTGCACGTCAGGTCGTACGTGCTGGACGATCGTGGAAAGGAGCATGTGCAGCTGGTGTGGCCCTAGCAACGAATGGTCGACGCCCTTCAGGGCATTGCCGAAAGATATGAGGCGCGTATGGTCATCATCAGGCAGCACGGAAAGAACGGCGAACTCTTCGACATGGCAAGCTTCTTTGGCGCCGTCGATCGGTTCGCGAAGCCAGAAACCTGGCTGGTGGTTGTTGATCAATGCGTGGGCGGTAACGCCCTTGAGATCGAGAACCGCACCGCCGGAGGCCTGTCGATGTCGGACCCGGCCTTTCGAGACATGTATCGCGATATCCATCAAACGATAGATGGCCACTTTGTCGGCTTGGCTGGAGGTGAGCGCGTGTTTGAGCGGCGAGCCGTGGACTCCTCGTTCTGGGAGGTGACTGGTTCGCCAGCCTTCGAGTCGCATATGCTTCAGACCTATGGGGCGGGGTAGCACGCACAGCAATTTGTCCAAACCATGGAGAAATGGGCAGGGGGCTTTCTTATGAGTAGCTCAACAATAGCTGGATTCATTGCGGTAACTCTCGCTTCTTGCGGCGCTTGCTCCGGTGCTCCTAATTTTTCCAGATCGCGAGAGTGGGCACGGGCGCATGCCCGCGGCGCTGACCCAGATTAGGCTCGATACGTAGCTGCGGTCCAAGCAGACTTGGCCACAAGGACTCATTCCCCTGAGCGTGCTTAGATCAGGCGGCGTGGGCGCTGGCAATTCAATCAAGCTGAATCTGCTTCGCAGCTTGGCTTACTCTCGGCGTCAGGCCGCTAGTGAAATCCTTCGCACCATGTTCAATCGTCTACCGTTTCCCTGGGTCTATGTGCTTGAAGTCCTGCTAGCGGCTCCGCTGTTCGCCAGCTTCTATCTCGTTGTCGCCTTCGTGGCGTCGCAGCCAGCGGACGCCGTTCGGGCAACGGGCGCCGCGATTCCCACGGGCTGGGAAGCCGCAGTGCCCAACCACGGCGGGTACATACGTGGGTTCCTGCCAAGCGCTCATCCGGTCCTTCTGTGCGCATCAACGATCGCTCTTCTCGCATTTGTCGTGATCGCCTGGCAACTTAGGCTGGCACAGGCGGCGCAAAGGCGGTCCGCGCTTACTGAGCACGTCACGTACCACAAGGTCGCGGCGGCTATTACCTTTGGCGCGTGGGCACTGGTGGCATGGCTGCTCGTCACGTTCGGCTTGCCACAACTGGCAGCGGCCTGACAATGCATTCAATCCGAAGCTGCTGCGGCGCGAGTCGCCTTAGCTGAAAGCGTGGGGCGCAAATGAAGTCAAGCTGGTCATCGCTGCCCATCGCCTGGCAAGAGGCGTTTGCCCTTGCCGTGGATTCGTACCTCAGGCGGGACGCTGCGCCGATTGGCGCGGTGGTCACGGACGGGGCTGGCACGATCGTTTCCAGGGGTGGCAACGCGATCTCGAGCCACCGTTTGGCGCACGCCGAGATGGAGGCCTTCGCCGGTGTCCCGGCGACGCTGGATCGGCGCGCGGCCTGGCTCTTCGTGACGGTGGAGCCGTGTCCGATGTGCGCGGGGGCGCTGCGCATGATGCAGCTCGGCAACGTCCACTTCGCGGCGAGGGATCCGGCAGCTGGCGCCACCCGCCTGCTGCAGGACGACGGCTTCATGCGTGAGATCCCCTGTGCGGTGCATGCGCCGCGGATTCCCGCGCTCGAACAGGTTGTCGTTGCGCTGGTGACCGAGCATCGGATGCGGACGGGTCACACGCGCTGGCAGCCCGCGTGGGAGGCCTATCAGCCCGTGGCTTTCGCCGTCGGCAGGCGTCTGGCCGCCGAGGGCGCTCATGCGCAGTGGCGGCATGCGTCGGTCGGCCCTGCGGCGCTCTACGAATCCGTCGTTTCGTTCTGCGTCGGGACCTGACGCGTCGCCAAGCCGACGCGCTATGGTCGGCTGCCCGGCCAATCCGTTCCCGGACCCCTGGAGCTAGGTGTGACCAAGACCATCACCATCAGCCTGCCCGTCGCCGATCTGGAGGCGTCCAGGGCGTTCTACACGGCCGTCGGTTTCACGCCCAGTGCGAAGTTCGCCGATCCCACGGCGGCGCTGATGGAGTGGAGCGAGGCCATCAGCGTGATGCTGCTGACCCATGCGCGCTGGGCGACGTTCACCACGCGGCCGATCCCGCCGAGCACCTCGAGCGAGGTGGCGTTGAACATCTCCTGCGCCTCGCGCCAGGAGGTGGATGCGATGGCCGAGGCGGCCGGCCGTCATGGCGGCACGACCGACATCAATCCGGTCGAGGACCACGGCACCATGTACGGCCGCGATTTCTGCGACCCGGATGGCCACGTCTGGGGTGCGATGTGGATGGACGCGGGCGATGCGCAGGACGAAGACGCGCCTACCGCTGATTGATTGCCGGCGAGGTGTCGGCGAATCCTGTGGCAGGATGCCGCAGGGGCGATGCCCCATTACGCACAGGGACTCGCGACGCCATGGCCATCCTCTTTTTTGCGCTCTATTCGGTCTTCTGCTTCTGGGTCGTGTTCCTGGACGGCGCGGACACGCTGGAGGGATGGCGAGCTCTGGTGACGCTGGACTGGTTCGCCTGGACGCTCACGGCGAGGGAGCTGCGGTTCTACGTGGGCATTTCATGGCTCGCCTCGCTGGCAGGGCTGCTTTTTAGCCTGTTCGGCGGCACCTGATCGGTGTGAGTCAGCCGCGCGGTGCGTCGCGCGTCAGCGGGTAGCCGGAGAACGGCTTGACCTCGTCCATCAGGAAGTGGGAGACGATCTTCTCCACGCCGTAGTCGCCGCCCAGCAGGCCGCGCGCGATGTCCTTCCAGTGGTGCACGTCGTGCACGATCACGCGCAGCAGGTAGTCGTACGAGCCGGAGACGCGGCTGGCCTCGACCACCTCGGGCATGTCCAGGATGCGGCGGTCGAACTCGGTGAACTCGTCCAGGGCGTGCTGCTTGAAGGTGACCTGCGCCAGCACGATGGTCGCCGAGCGGATCCGGTCCACGGCCACGTGGGCGCGGTAGCTGCGGATCAGGCCGCGCTGCTCCAGCGCCCGCACCCGCGCCAGGCAGGCGCTGGGCGACAGCGCCACCCGGTCGGCCAGGGCCTGGTTGGTGATCCGTGCATCCTGCTGCAGGACGTCGAGGATCTTCAGGTCGGTGCGATCGGGCGCTTTGGCTGACATGGCGGGCTTCTTGGGGCGTTGGGGCCAAGCGCCGCGCTGCACGATGTGCGCAATTGGCGGGCCGGGACTGCAGATCCTGCGTTATTGCCGATGGTAACCCGCCGTTCCTGCGGCGTGTGCTGAATTAATTCCTTTCTAGATCAATCGATTGAGGGCGTCAGCGCTCCCGTGGTTTCTGCTGGACGCGGTTTGGGATTTCACCTACTACTGATCCCGAGCAGGAGTTCGCTGCCAGGCGATGGGGAGGTCGCGCTGGCCATCAGGGGGACATCGGAGGTTCCGCCAACCCGCCAACCGTCCAAAGGGGACCGTCCGCCATGAAGTCGTTGCCGATCACCGCTCTCTCCCGCGCCGTGCGCGCCGCCTGTCTGCTCGGCATCGCCGCCTCCGGCGCCGCGCCGGCCTTCGCCCAGGACGGCGACAGCGCGGCCGCGCCGCAGACCAAGGACCTCAACACCGTCGTCGTCACCGCCGGCAAGCGCAACGAATCGGTGCGCGAGATCGCCGGCTCGGTCAGCGCCGTCACCGCCGCCGAACTGGACGCGCTGGGCGCGCAGAGCCTGTCCGACTACATCCAGCGCACGCCCGGCGTGGTGTTCAACAGCTATCAGCCGGGCGTGTCGCAGGTGGTGATGCGCGGCATCGCCACCAGCGCGGGCAACGTGCAGGGCCAGGCCACCACCGGCTTCTTCCTCAACGAGGTGCCGCTGACCGAGCCGGGCTGGACCATCGTGGTGCCCGACATCGACACCTTCGACCTCAACCGCGTCGAGGTGCTGCGCGGCCCGCAGGGCACGCTGTTCGGCTCGGCCTCGATGGGCGGCGCGATCAACTACATCGCCAACTTGGCCGACACGAGCGGCTTCGACGCGGCGGCCGAGGCCACCGTCAGCCAGACCAGGAACGCCGATGTCGGCTTCGGCGCCAAGGCGATGGTCAACGTGCCGGTCAAGCAGGACCTGCTGGCGTTCCGCGCCGTGGCCCAGTACCGCGACGACCCGGGCTACCTGGACAACATCGGCACCGGCAAGCAGGGCGCCAACACCACCACGCTGGCCGGCGGGCGCTTCTCCGCGGTGCTGACCCCGGCGCAAGGTACCACGCTGTCGTGGCTGAGCCTGCTGCAGAACACCGACTCGGACGACAACGCCTACCAGATCAAGGGCCTGGCCGACCTGACCCGCAAGACCGCGGTGCCCGAATACACCAACACCAAGGTCGCTGTGCACAGCCTGCGCCTGGACCAGGACCTGGACGGCATGACCCTGACCGCGCTGCTGGCCTACCAGAAGAAGCAGCAGGACTGGCGCTTCGACTACACGCCCATCCGCGGCGCCTACAACGCCGATCTGGATCTGGACCTGACCAGCCCGCTGTCGATCTATTCGGGCGGCGAGAGCACCGGCAAGAGCCTCGAGGTGCGCCTGGCCTCGGACAAGGGCGACCGCTTCGAATGGCTGGTCGGCGGCATGTACTTCGACACCAGCAAGGATCTGTACGAGACCATCGGCGCCGACGGCGCGGCCGCGGCCTTCGACCAGTCCTCGCTGTACGGCCCGGGCGCCGGCGCGGTGATCGCGCCGGACGGCCGCATCTTCAATGCGTACTACACCCACCTGTCGGGCTCGGAGGCGGCGCTGTTCGGCGAAGGGTCGTTCTCCTTCACCCCGGAGTGGAAGCTCACCCTCGGCGGCCGCCTGTTCCGCACCAAGGTCGACGCGCGCTCGACCCAGGTCGGCTTCTCCACCTATCCGGGCAATCCGATCGTCACCCCGTCGCAGACCAAGGAGGACGGCTTCAACCCCAAGGTCGCGCTGTCCTACACGCCCAACGAGACGGTCATGTTCTACGGCCTGGTCTCGGAGGGTTTCCGCTTCGGCACGCCCAATACCAGCGGGTTGAGCGCCTATCCGATTCCCTCCGGCTCCAAGTCCGACAGCCTGGTCAATTACGAGCTGGGCACGCGCACCAGCTGGGCCGGCGGCCGCCTCCTGCTCGACGCCACCGCCTTCTACGTGGACTGGAAGGACATCCAGCTGCGCCTGCAGACGCCGGACTTCTACAACTACGCGGCCAACGGCGGCAAGGCCTATAGCCGCGGCATCGAGCTGTCCACCCAGTGGCGACCGACCGACCAGTTCGAATGGGCCGGCAGCGTGACGTGGCAGCACGCGCGTCTGGACCAGGATCTGTTCATCCTCTACTACGGCACCGCGCCGGCCGGCTCGCAGCTGCCGGGCTCGGCCGACTGGTCGATCAACAACACGCTGCGCTACCACTTCGATGCGGCCTACGACCCAACCCTGTCGCTGTCGCACCAGTACCTGTCCAAGGGCATCAGCGATCTCAACTCGGCCGTGCCGGGGATGACGCCCAACGTGCAGGGCAACTACAACCTGTTCGATCTGCGCTACAGCATGACCTTCGGCGGCACCGAGGTCAGCCTGTGGAGCACCAACCTGACCGACAAGCGCGGCATCACCCGCGAGGTGGCCGAGGTCAACGGCATCGGCCAGGGCATCGTGCGGCCGCGCACCGTCGGCATGACGGTGCACTGGAAGTACTGAGCCGCCGGCGGGTCGATGCGGCGCCGTGCTGCGGCGCATCGGCCCGGATCGCATCGATGCGCCGCCTGAGCTTCCACCTCGTGTCCGCCTGCTTCGCCTTCGATGGGCGCGCCGGTGCACGCACGTCCCATGACCCCCAGGATCCCCGCCATGGCTGATGCCTCCCGCCCGCTGGACCGTTGGCGCCAAGCCCTGCACCGCAAGTCGATCGACGTGGTGGTGGCCGACACCGAACGCGCCGGCCTGCAGCGCAAGCTCGGCGCCGGCAGTCTGCTGATCCTCGGCATCGCCAACATCCTCGGCGCCGGCATCTATGTGATGACCGGCGAGGCCGCGGCCAGCTTCGCCGGGCCGGCGGTGCTGCTGTCCTTCGTGCTGGCCGCGCTGGCCTGCGGTTTCACCGGGCTGTGCTATGCCGAGCTGTCCTCGGTGATCCCGGTGTCCGGCTCGGCCTACAGCTATTGCTACGTGACCCTGGGCGAGGGCTGCGCGTGGGCACTGGGCTGGATGGTGATCCTGGAATACGTGCTGTCGGCCTCGGCGGTGGCGGCGGGCTTCGCGGGGTATCTCACCAGCCTGCTCGGCGATATCGGCGTGCACGTGCCGGCGTGGCTGGCCACCTCCACCATCACCGCGCTGCAGCAGGACGGCCATACCGTGCTGGCGAACAGCGGCGGCCTCAACCTGGTGGCCGCGCTGGCGGTGCTGGCGGCGGCCTGCGTGCTGATCGCCGGGGTCAGCCAGTCGGCGCTGGTCAATGCGGTGCTGGTGGTCATCAAGGTGGGCGTGCTGGTGTCCTTCATCGCGGTCGGGGCGCGCTACGTGGACAGCGCGCACTGGCAGCCGTTCCTGCCGGCCAACGAAGGCGGCTTCGCCTACGGTTGGCCGGGCGTGCTGCGCGCGGCGGCGATGCTGTTCTTCGCCTATCTGGGCTTCGAGACCGTGTCGATGGCGGCCTCGGAGACGCGCAACCCGCGCCGCGATGTGCCCTTCGGCATCCTCGGCTCGCTGGTGGTGTGCACGCTGCTGTACGTCGCCGCCGGCGCGGTGCTGACCGGGATCGTGCCGTTCCGCGAGCTGGGCGTGCCCGATCCGGTCGCGCTGGCGGTGGATCGTATGGGCTGGCCGTGGTTCGCGGTGCTGATCAAGATCGGCGCGCTCACCGGCCTGGGCTCGGTGCTGCTGGCCAACGGCTATGGCGTGTCGCGCGTGGCGGTGAACATCGGTCGCGACGGGCTGCTGCCGGGGCTGTTCGCGCACGTGCATCGCACCCGGCGCACGCCGTGGCTGGGCAATCTGACCTTCGGCGTGATCGCCGCGGTGCTGGCGGCGCTGCTGCCGATCGGCGTGCTCGGCGACCTGATCTGCTTAGGCATCGCCTCGGCCTTCATCGTGGTGTGCATCGCGGTGATGTGGCTGCGTTCGGCCCGGCCGGAGCTGCGCGGCGGCTTCCGCGTGCCGCTGGGCGGGGTGTGGATCGGCAAGGCCTGGATCGGCACCGTGCCGGTGCTGGGCATCGTGCTGTGCCTGACCATGATGGCGCCGGTGCTGGGCGACATGGTCCAGCAGGTGCGCCGCGGCGATCCGCTGGCCGCGCTGATCCTGGCCGGCTATGTCCTGGCCGGCGCGCTCGTCTACGTCTTCTATGGCCAGCGCCGCGGGCGGCGCCTGGCGTATGCCGCCGCGCAGCCAACGGAATCCTGATGTCCTTGCCCTCTGTGTCCCTGTCCCAGGCCTTGTCGCTGGGACGCCTCGACGCGCACGACCAGGCCGCGCTGCTGGCGCGCGGCGAGCTGTCGCCGGCCGAACTGACCGCCGCCGCGATCGCCCGCGCGCGGCACTTCGAGCCGGCGCTGGGCGCGCTGAGCCACACCGACTTCGCGCGCGCGCTGGCGCAGGCCGCCGCGCTGTCGCGTCCCGACGCCGACGCGCCGATGCGCGGCGTGCCGTGGCTGCCCAAGGACTCGCTGCGCGTGATCGGCATGCCGACCCGCGGCGGTTCGCGCAGCCGCACCGGCGTGCCGGCCAGCGACCAGCACGCGTTCGCGCAACGTTGCGCCGACGCGGGCCTGGTCGCGCTGGGCAAGAGCGCGATGCCGGAGTTCGGCCTGATGGGCGTGACCGAATCGCTGCTCGGCCCGGTCACGCGCAATCCGTGGTCGCAGGCTTATTCGCCCGGCGGCTCCAGCGGCGGCGCCGGCGCGGCGCTGGCCGCGGGCGTGGTGCCGCTGGCGCACGGCAGCGACGGCGCCGGTTCGATCCGCATCCCCGCCTCGGCCTGCGGGGTGGTGGGCCTCAAGCCCGGCCGCGGGACCACGGTGCGCGTGCGGGCGCGCCATCCGATCGAGGACCTGATCGTCGCCGACAGCCTGATGTCGCGCAGTGTGCGCGACAGCGCCTGGGCCTTCGCGGCGCTGCATCCGGATCGCCCGGCGCCGGTCACCGCGCCGCTGACGCGTCCGCTGCGCATCGCGCTGGCGGCCGAGACGCTGCAGGGCGTGGCGCCCGATGCGCAGGTGGCCGCGGCGCTGGCGCAGGCGGCGGCGCTGTGCGAGTCGCTGGGACATCGGGTCGAGCTCGCCTCGCTGCCGCTGTGCGGCGCGCAGGTGTTCGAGGCGGCGATGACGCTGTGGTCGCACCTGGGCGCCGATGCGCTGGACCTGGCCGAGATCGCCTTCGGCGCGGCCGGCGCGCGCGCGGCGCTGGAGCCGTTCACCGTCGGCCTGTCCGACTGGAACCGCGCTCACTGCGGCGTGGCCGAGCTGGAGCGCGCCTATGCGGTGCTGGCCGCGCTGCCGGCCGCGTTCAAGGCCTTCCACGCGCGCTACGACGTGCTGCTGACGCCGACCCTGCGCGCGCCGCCGCCGCTGATCGGCAGCTTCGCGCCGGACGGCGATTTCGCCGCGGTGTTCGGCGGCATGTTCGACTGGATGGGCTACACGCCGCTGCAGAACCTGGCCGGTACGCCGGCCATCAGCCTGCCGCTGGGCCACGGCGAGGACGGCCTGCCGATCGGCATGCAGTTCGCCGCCGATCGCGGCCAGGAATCGCTGCTGCTGGCCCTGGCCCTGCAGCTCGAATCGGCCGCGCCCTGGCGTGACCGCTGGCCGCCGGTGTCGGTGGCCGCTTCTGAATCCGGCAAGGACACACACTGATGGGACATGCCCGCGACAGCCGCTTCGCCGCGCGCGACAGCAACGACCTGCTGCGCCTGCTCGCCACCCAGCCGCTGGCCTGGCTGGTGTCGGCCGGCGGCGAGGATGCCTGCTTCAGCCCGCTGCCGCTGCGCGCGCAGCTGGACGAGGCCGGCGAACTGATCGGCCTGATGGGCCACCTGGCCAGGCGCAATCCGCACGTCGCGCGCCTGGCGCGCGATCCGCAGGCCACCGCGCTGGTGCTGGGCCCGCAGGCCTACGTCTCGCCGAGCTGGCTGGACGATCGCACCCAGGCGCCGACCTGGAACTACGCCGCAGCGGTGTTCCAGCTGGAGGTCACCTTAAGCGACGCGCCGCAGGACATCGCAGCCGAACTCGACGCCCTGGTCACGCAGATGGAAGCCGGGCGCGCGCGCGCCTGGGCACTGGAGGAGATGGGCGAGCGCTATGCGCGCCTGGCGCTCGGGGTGACCGCGCTGCGCGGCCGCATCGTGGCCCGGCACTCGACCTTCAAGCTCGGCCAGGACGAGGCCCGCCACGACTTCGCCCAGATCCTGGCCGGGCTGAGCGCCGGCGGCGAGGACACGCTGGTGGCGTGGATGCGCGACTTCGCCGGGCGCGAACACGGAGGCGCCGCATGAGCGCCTCGCTGGATGCGCTGGACCCGCAGCTGCGCCGCTTCGTCGAGGACGTCTGCGGTGAGGGCGCGCGCCTGCGCGCAGGCCGCGCGCTGGACTGGCCGCAGCGACGCGAGATCGCCGCGCAGGTGCGCGCGCCTTGGTGCGCGGGCGGCCCGGCGATGCAGCACGTCGAAGACCATGGGCTGGAAGCCGAAGGCCAGGCCTTCCGCGTGCGCGTGCTGCGCCCGGCCACCGCACCGAAGGTCGCACCGGCCCTGTTCTACCTCCACGGCGGCGGCTGGTGCATGTTCAGCATCGACACGCACGACCGGCTGCTGCGCACCTACGCGCACGAGGCCGGCGTGGTGGTGGTGGCGATCGATTACGCGCTCTCGCCCGAGCATCGCTATCCGCTGGCGCTGCAGCAGTGCGTGGCCGCGCTGGCCTGGCTGCGCGCGCAGGCAGGGACGCTGGGCATCGACGCCGGACGGCTGGCGCTGGGCGGCGATTCGGCCGGCGGCAATCTGGCCGTCGCCACCGCGCTGCGGCTGCGCCAGGCGCAGGCCTTGTCCGGCGTGCGGGCCCTGCTGCTCAATTACGGGGCCTTCGATATGCGGATCTCCGCCGCCGCGGCGCGCTTGGGCACCCCGGAGGATCTGCTGACCGTGGCCGAGATGGAAGAATTCTGGACCAGCTACCTCGGCCCCGACGCGATGAGCAACGACGATCCCCTGGCGCAGCCGCTGCGCGCCGACCTGCACGGCCTGCCGCCGGCCCTGCTGCTCTACGGCGATCGCGACGTGCTGGGCGAGCAGAGCGTCCTCATGGCTCAGCGCCTGCGCGAGGCCGGTGGCGAGGTCGAGCTGCGCCGCTACCTCGGCGCGCCGCATAGTTTCGTCGAGGCCATGGCCGTGTCCGAGCAGGCGTGCGCGGCGGTGGCCACGGGCGCGGCCTGGCTGCGCCGCCATCTGGTTTCTTCCTCGCAGGAGAGCGCCGCATGAAGCGGATCGTGTTGAGCTGCCTGTTCGCCGTGTGCTGCGGCATGGGCGCGATGTCGGCGGGAGCGCAGACGCCCGCGTCCCCGCATCTGCCGACGCCGGCCGACTTCGTCGCGCTGGCGCAGGTGGGCGATCCGCAGATCAGCCCGGACGGCGCGCGCATCGCCTACGGCGTGGCCACGCCGCAGGGCGATGGCAAGCCCGCGCACCGCCAGCTGCAGCTGATCGCCGCGACCGGCAAGGCCGCACCGCGTCCGCTGGACGGCGCCGGCAAGGCCGACGACAGCGCCCCGCAGTGGTCGGCCGACGGGCGCCAGCTCCTGTTCCTGTCCGATCGTGCCTTGCCCGGCGCCGAGGCGGCGCCCAAGCCCGCGGCCACGCAGGTCTGGCGCGTCGATGCCGAAGGCCGTCACGCGCAGGCGCTGACCCGCGCGGCCAGCGACGTCGCCAGCTTCGCGCTGTCGGCCGATGGCACGCGGCTGGCGTATCTGGCGATCGATCCGCCCTCGCCGGCCATGCAGGCGCGCATCGCCGCCAAGGACGATGCGGTCGAGGTCGATCATCCCCGCCTGTTCAAGCGCCTGTGGGTGCAGGACCTGGCCAGTGGCACGGCGCGCGTGCTGAGCCCGCCCGACCTGCAGGTGCAGGACGTGGCCTGGGCGCCGGACGGCCGCACGCTGGCGCTGCGCGTGTCCGACGACACCACGCTGAACGGCTACTGGTACCGGTCGCGCGTGGTGCTGCTGTCGCTGGCCGATGGCACGCTCAGCCCGCCGCTGGAGCCGATGGCCTCGGCGTTCCCGCTGCAGTTCTCGCCCGACGGGACCCGGCTGCTGTACGGCCGCATCGCGCCCTACGGCATGGTCGCCACCGTGTACGCGCACGAACTGGCCAGCGGCAAGCGCGTGGCGCTGGCCGAGGACTGGCCCGGCACGCTATGGCTGGCGCGCTGGCAGGACAGCCGCACGCTGATCGCGCAGGGGCTGCACGGCGTGCGCGGCGAATTCCTGCGCGTCGATGCCGCCACCGGCGCATGGCGCACCCTGGCCGCGCCGCAGATCGCCTATCCCAGCTTCAGCACCGCGCGCACCGGCCGCACCGCCTTCATCGGCCTGCGCGACGCCCAGCCCGCCGAGGTGTGGACCCTGGACGGCGGCAAGCTCACCGCGCGCACCGACACCAATCCGCAGGTCGCCGGCTGGGCGCATGGCCAGGTGCGCGAGCTGGCGTGGACGTCCTCGAAGGACGGCCGCCGCATCACCGGCGTGCTGCTCATCCCGCCCGGCTGGAAGGCCGGCACGCCGCTGCCCACGCTGGTCCAGGTGCATGGCGGCCCGGCCGAGGCCTGGTGGTCGGGCTGGATGGGCTCCTGGCACGACTGGGCGCAGCTGCTGTCCACGCGCGGCTATGCCGTGTTCCTGCCCAACCCGCGCGGCTCGGAAGGGCAGGGCCGCGCCTTCACCGAGCTGGCCCGCCACGACTGGGGCGGCGCCGACTTCCAGGACCTGCTCGACGGCGTGGACATGCTCGAACGCGAAGGCGTGATCGACCCGCAGCGCCTAGGCATCGGCGGCTGGAGCTACGGCGGCTACATGTCGGCCTGGGCGGTGACCCAATCCAGGCGCTTCAAGACCGCGATCGTCGGCGCGGGCGTGATCGACATCGGCGCCGCGGCCTTGACCACCGATGTGCCGACCTACGCGCCGGGCTACTTCGGCGACCCGGTGACCCACCGCGCCGAGTACGACGCGCATTCGCCGATCCGCTATGTGGACCGGGTGAGCGCGCCGGTGCTGATCCTGCACGGCGAGGCCGACGCGCGCGTGCCGCTGAGCCAGGGACAGATGTTCTATCGCGCGCTCAAGTTCCATGGCACGCCGGTGGAGATGGTGACCTATCCGCGCGGGCCGCACTGGTTCACCGAGCAGGCCGCCGGTCGCGACGTCCAGCAGCGCGTGCTGGACTGGCTGGACACGCACCTGCGCTGAGGCTGGGGACAGGCCCTAGCGCGCCGGCGCCCAGGTGAAGGTCGCCAGGGTGCGCGCGGGCAGGGTGGCGTGGAAGCCGACCGCGCCCTCGCGCACCGAGAACGTGCGCGGCGCCTGCGCACTGTTGGTGACCAACAGCACGCGCCCACCGTCGGCGTTGACGAAGGCCACATTGTCCACGCCGTCCACCTCGCCGCTGGACGCCACGCGTCGCGCGCCGGGCCGCACGAAGCGGCTGACATGGGCCAGCGCGTAGTACTCGTCGGTGCGGGTGACCGCGCCGCTGCGGATGTCGACGTCGACCACGCCGCGGCAGGTGTCGCAGCCGCCGGCGTGCGGGCCGCCGTCCTGGTCCAGCACCAGGTTCCAGAACAGCACGCCGCGCGCGCCGTGGCGCACCGATTCGATGATCAGGCGGCGCGCCTGCAGGGTCAGGCCGCCGCTGCGCAGCGGTTCCCAGTCGCCGCCCGAACACTCGGTCAGGTAGACGTCCTTGTCGGGGAACGCCTGCTGCACCCTGGACTGCGCGTCCGGCGTGCCACCGTAGCAATGCCAGGCCACCGCGGCGATGTATCGGTTGGCCTTGGCATCGCCCAGCACGGCCAGCGGTTCCTCGGGCTTGTCCCAGTTGTGATCCCAGTCGAACAGCAGCGGCGCCGCCCGGCCGCGCGCTGCCAGCAGCGGGCCGAGGTGCTCGCCGATGAAGCGCGCCCGCGCCGGCGCGTTGAGGCGCATGCCGGGATAGTCCTTGGGCTCGAAGTCCGGCTCGTTCTGCACGGTCAGCGCCCAGATCGGGATGCCTTGCTGTGCGTAGGCGTCGACATAGCGCAGCAGATAGCGGGCGAACGCGTCGTAGGCCGCCGGGTCGAGCGTGCCGCGCACCAGGCTGCGGTTGGACTTCATCCACGCCGGCGCGCTCCACGGCGAGGCCATGACCTTGAGCTGCGGATTGATCGCCAGCGCCGCGCGCGTCACCGGCACCACGTCGCCCAGGTTGGGCGCAATGGAGAAATGCGCCAGCTGCGGATCGGGCGCATCGCCCGGCGTGTCGTCCAGCGAATAGTGATAGCGCGAGAAATCCGAGGCGCCGATGGTCAGCCGGGTGAAGCCCAGGCCCAGCCCGCCGTCCTGGCGGCCGAACAGCTCGCGCAGCAGCGCCTCGCGCGCGGGCGCCGGCAGCTGCTGCAGCACCTGCGCGGAGGCATCGGTGATCGAGGCACCGAAGCCGACCATCGCCTGGCGCGGCGCCTGGGCCTGGACCTCGATCGCGATCGGCAGCGCCACCGGCGCGCCCAGCGCGATGGGCGCCATCGGCGCCAGCGCCTGGCGATGATCGTGCGTGGTCAGCCACGCCTGCACCCGCGGCGGCTGCTCGGACGCGCCGGCGCACAGGGCGAAGGCGAGGAACAGGCCGGGCAGGCCTGCGCGAAACGACTGCCGGTTCATGCCGCGTGGCCTCATCGACGGCCCCACAACCTGCCTCAAGCCTGCGCCAATGACATGCTGCGCCGCGCAAGATCCGCATCGCGCGGCGTGTGTCGGCGACGCTCTGGCGTGGCGCGCGTGCAATCGATTGCTTCAAGGCGTGCAATCGATTGACACGCTTTGGCAGATGGCCGTATCACGGCGCCTGTCAGACGCCTGGGAGGGCAATGAAGATGACGTCCACTCCATCACGGGGGCCGTGCGCCTCCGCCCGTCGCATGCCCGTCGTTCGCCGTCTGGCCAGCGCCTGTTGCCTGGCGCTGCTGGCGCTGCAGGCGCAGGCCCAGCAGACCGATCCGGCCCCTGCAAGCCAGACGCAGGACGCCAAGACCCTGGACAGCGTCAAGGTCACCGGCATCCGCGCGGCCATCGCCAACGCGGTGGAGAAGAAGGCCGAAGCGACCTCGATCGTGGAGACCATCTCGGCCGAGGACCTGGGCAAGCTGCCCGATGTGTCCATCGCCGATTCGCTCTCGCGCCTTCCCGGCCTGGCCACGCAGCGCGTGGACGGCCGCGCCCAGGTGATCAACATCCGCGGCATGTCCGAGCAGTTCGCCGGCACCCTGCTCAACGGGCGCGAACAGGTCAGCACCGGCGACAGCCGCGGCGTGGAATTCGACCAGTACCCGTCCGAGCTGATCAACGCGGTCACCGTCTACAAGACCCCGGACGCGGCGCTGATCGGCCAGGGCCTGTCCGGCACGGTCGACCTGCAGACCATCCGCCCGCTGGACCTGTCCGAGCGCCGCATCGTGTTCGGCGGGCAGGGCGAGTACAACTCGCTGGGCAAGCTCAGCGACGATGGCAAGGAGCGCGGCTATCGCGCCAGCGCTTCGTACGTGGACCAGTTCGCGGGCGACACCATCGGCGTGGCCCTGGGCGTGGCGCGGCTCAATTCGCCCTTCCAGGAGCAGCACTACAAGTCGTGGTGGTGGGCGGACCTGGACGGCGTGGACTGGGGCGATCCGCCCCAGGCCGGGCGCCCGGCCAACGCGATCACGCTGGAAGGCGCCGAGGGCTGGATCAAGTCGCGCGACCTGCAGCGCGATGGCGTGATGGGCGTGTTCGAGTTCAAGCCCAACGACCGCTTCCACTCGATCCTGGACCTGTACTACTCCAAGTTCGACCAGGACGAGGTGATGCACGGGACGATGTGGAACAACGACCCGTGGTTCGTCGGCGAGAACGGGCAGGGCGTGAGCTTCTCCAACGCCGCCACCACCGACAAGGACGGCCGTCCGGTGGTGACCAGCGGCACCTTGAACAACGTGCAGCCGCTGGTGCGCAACGACAGCAACCGGCGCCAGGACAAACTGTTCTCGGTCGGCTGGAACAACGTCTTCAAGCTCGGCCAGGCCAGCACGCTCACCGCCGACCTGAGCTATTCGCGCGCCAAGCGCGACCAGTCCGCGCTGGAGCTGTACGCCGGGCGCCTGGACGGCCAGTCGATCGACTTCGACCTGAAGACCTCGCCGGGCTATTCGCAGTTCGCCCTGCCGGACATGGCCGATCCCAATGCCGTCTATCTGTGGGATCCCCAGCACTACAACCACGACGGGCGCCTGGAGAACTCGCGGCAGAAGGACACCATCAAGGCCGGCCGCTTCAACTTCAACCACGAGCTGGACAACGCCGTGGTGCGCAGCGTCGATGTCGGCGTCAACCTCAACAAGCGCACCAAGGAGAAGTCGGCCGAGGTGTATTTCGCCTTCCTGCCGGGCGAGGTGCCGCAGCGGGTCGATCCTTCGCTGCTGGGCGCGCCGGTGTCGCTGGACTTCACCGGCATGGGCGATGTCATGACGTTCAATCCGTGGGCGCTGATGGACCGCTACTACGACGTGGTGCTGAGCGAATCCAACGACGACCAGCGCAAGGACTTCACCGTCGAGGAGAAGGTCAACACCTACTACGTGCGCGCCAACCTGGACATGGACCTGACCGACCGCATCCGCGTGCGCGGCAATGCGGGCATGCAGTACATCACCACCGACCAGTCCTCCACCGGCTTCAACGCCTCCAACACCTCGCAGATCACCCCGCTGACGCTGGGCACCCAGTACAGCGACTTCCTGCCCAGCGTGAACCTGATCTTCGACTTCGGCGAAGGCTGGCTGATCCGCGCCTCGGCGGCCAAGGTGATGATGCGCCCGCCGATCAACTACCTCAGCGCCGATGCCGGCGCCGGCGTGATCGACAGCGGCGCCGAGGCCGGCCGCTGGTCGGGCAGCGGCGGCAACCCGCGGCTGGAGCCGTACCGGGCGATGGCCTTCGACCTGTCCTTCGAGAAGTACTTCGGCGAGGGCAGCTATGTCGGCCTGGCGCTGTTCCGCAAGAACCTGCAGACCTACATCTACCGGCAGAACCTGACCTGGGACTTCAGCGGCTACACGCCCGATCCGGACGGCACCCAGCCGATCTCCAACATCGGCAACTTCAACACCTGGGCCAACGGCAAGGGCGGCTACATGCGCGGCGCCGAGCTGTCCACCGCGCTGTCGGGCGGGATGATCAGCGATGCGCTGTCCGGCTTCGGCACCCAGCTCAACATCAGCTACACCGCCTCCTCGATCGATCCGGACCCCAACGACAACACGCCCGGCACCGACACCATCCCGGGCCTGTCCAAGATCGTGGCCAACGCCACGATGTACTACGAGCAGCACGGGTTCTCGGCGCGGCTGAGCCAGCGCTACCGCGACGGCTACCGCGGCGAGTACAGCGCCCTGTTCGGCCAGCGCCAGTACCGCAACACGCTCAGCGAGCGCACGCTGGACTTCCAGCTCAGCTACGCCTTCCCCAAGGGCAGCGCGCTGGAGGGCCTGACCCTGATCGGGCAGGTCAACAACCTGACCGACGAGCCGTTCCGCACCGAGGTCAGCGAGAGCACCGGCACCGGGCTGTTCTTCCCCGAGGAGTACACCAAGTACGGCCGCCAGTACCTGCTCGGCTTCCGCTACGAGCTGTAGAGCGGAGCTTGCTCCGCTGCACTTCGGCCGGGTCTTTGGGAAAGCCCCGGCGGAACGAGCTCCGCGCTACATCGGTCGGATCGTTGGGAAAGCTTCAGCGGAGCAAGCTCCGCTCTACATCGGCCGGATCGCCGGGAAAGCCTCAGCGGAGCGAGCTCCGCTCTACCGGGGCGGCGGCGCGGTTCATGCAACACTGCTTGAATTGCTGACAGAATCGTCAGCGTGCTGTCAGGAAGGCGTTGGGACCCGGTGGACACACTGGGTCCGTACCTTTCGACAGGACCGCCGCATGAGCATCGCTCCCGCCACCTACCACGACGCCATGAAACTGCTGATCATCGAGGACGAGCCCAAGACCGCCGGCTACCTGACCCGGGGCTTGGGCGAGCAGGGCTACAGCGTCGATCACGCCGCCAACGGCGTGGACGGCCTGCACCTGGCCCTGACCGGCGACTACGACGCCATCGTGCTGGACGTGATGCTGCCGGGCATGGACGGCCTGCAGGTGATGCAGTCCCTGCGCGCCCAGCGCGACACGCCGGTGATCATGCTCACCGCGCGCGACCAGGTCGACGACCGCCTGCGCGGCCTGGGCGCGGGCGCCGACGACTACCTGATCAAGCCGTTCTCCTTCCTCGAGCTGCTCGCCCGCGTGCAGGCCATCACCCGCCGCGGCCGCGCCCACGAGTCCACCCAGATCCAGGTCGGCGACCTGCACATCGATCTGCTCGCCCGCCGCGCCACCCGCCGCGGCCGCCGCCTGAACCTGTCGGCCAAGGAGTTCGCGCTGCTGGCCGCGCTGGCGCGCCGCCGCTCGCAGATCCTGTCCAAGACCGTGATCACCGAGACGGTGTGGGACATCAACTTCGACACCAACACCAACGTGGTGGAAGTGGCGATCAAGCGCCTGCGCGCCAAGCTGGAGTATCCGGGCGAGACCAAGCTGCTGCACACCGTGCGCGGCATGGGCTACGTGCTGGAGCAGCGCGAGGGCGAAGTGGCATGACCACCCGCTCCATCGCGGCGCGGCTGGCCCTGATGTTCGGGCTGGCGGCCACGGTGGTGCTGGCGGTGCTGGCCGTCTCGCTGTTCCTGTTCCAGTCCTACGAGCTGCAGCGCAACCAGCGCGAGCAGCTCAGCGCGCGGCTGATGCTGGTCGAGCGCCTGGCCCAGCGCGCCAACGACGCCGAGCACTGGTCGTACTTCCGCGAGAAGCTGGCCGACTTCACGCCCGAGGACGGCAGCCTGTACTTCCTGGCCGACAGCGCGGACGCACGCTTCCGCGTAGGCAACGGCTTCCTGGACCGGGCCAGCTTCGATGCGCATGGCGAGGGCTTCGGCAGCGCCTCGCTGCCCAACGGCCAGCGCTACATCACCCTGACCCACGCCCTGCCGGCGATGGGCGAGCGCCCGGCGGTGCAGCTGATGGTCGCCGCCGGCCGGCGCGACGTGGAGGCGGCCGAGTGGCTGCAGGCCGTGGGCATCGTCGTGCTGTGCGTGGTCGCCATCGGCGCGGTGTCCGGGCTGGGCTGGTGGATCGCCCGGCGCGGCCTGGCGCCGGTGGACCGGCTGAGCGAGCACGCCCGCCGTCTCGACGTGCGCGACGTCACCCTGCGCCTGCCCGCCAACGATCTGCCGACCGAGCTGGACGGGCTGGTGGTCTCGCTCAACGAGGCCCTGACCCGGCTGCAGCGCGCCTACGAACAGCTCAACGCCTTCAACGCCGACGTGGCCCACGAACTGCGCACGCCGCTGGGTAATCTGATCGGCGAGACCCAGGTGACGCTCTCGCGCGCCCGCACGACCGAGGAGATGGAGGCCACGCTGCAGTCCAACCTGGAGGAGCTCGAGCGCCTGCGCAACATCGTCAACTCGATGCTGTTCCTGGCCCGCGCCGACCGCGGCGAGACTGCGCGCGACCTGGTCGAGGTCTCGCTCAACGAGGCCACCACGCACGCGGCCGAGTTCATGGAAATGCTGATGGAGGACGCTGGCCTGGAGCTGCGCATCCGGGGCGATGCGCGCGCCTGCGTGGAGCAGTCGCTGTACGCGCGCGCCATCACCAACCTGCTGGACAACGCGCTGCGCCATGGCGCGGCCGGCAGCGCGGTGGACGTGGACATCGCCGAGGGGCCGGACGCGGTGACGGTGACCGTGCGCAACCAGGCCGCGCCGATCCCGCCGGAGAAGCTGGCGCACCTGTTCGACCGCTTCTACCGCGCCGATCCCTCGCGCACCGGCAGCGACCAGAGCCACGGCCTGGGCCTGGCCATCGTCAAGGCGGTGGCCCAGCTGCATGGCGGCAGCGTGTTCGCGCAGTCGCGCGGGGGCGAGGTCGCCATCGGCCTGCGCCTGCCGCGGGTCACCCCGGCCCAGTCGCTGGCCCGCGTCGACAAGCCTGGCCGCGCCGGGCGCGAACCCGCGCAGCTGCCGCAGCCCTCGCACTGACCGACGCGTTTACAGTGCACGGGTCGGCCCCCGGGGCCGCCGTGCCGAAGGACCGCGTCGCCCGCCATGCTCGCCCCCCTGCTGTCTTCCCTCCTGGCCGCCGCCGCGGCCACCGCGCCGACCGCGCGCGCCGTCACCGTGCAGACGCAGGTGCCGGCCCACTGCCTGGCCCTGTACCAGGACGCGCCGCACGGCAGCCATCTGCTGGTCTCGGCCGACACCTTGCAGGCGCTGGCCGAAGAGCGCGGCGACGGCCTGCCGCTGGATGCGCGCATGGTGCGGATCATGGCCAAGCGCGCCAAGGCGGTGCTGGCCGCGGCCAAGGACCAGCTGGCCGATGCGCAGGGCTGCCAGCCGGTGTCGCTGGCGCCGCTGCACGATGCCGGCTACGTGGCGATCCCGCTGATCGAGGCCGGCCGCGTGGCGGTGTGGTCGGCGCAGTCAAACGCGCTGGCGGCCACGCTGCGCATCCGCCAGGACAGCTGCGGCCTGGACGCCCCGGCCGGCGGCTTCAGCGCCACCATCGACGGCGAGGCCACCGCCTTCTTCGCGATGATCACCTGTGTGACCTGACCGCCAGCCGCGGGTGATCTGCGGGAGCAGCTGTCTCTTCCAATCGCGTCGCGCCCTCCTTGTAGAGCGGAGCTTGCTCCGCTGCTTTTCGTTCGGTTCGTGGGGAGGGCCCCAGCGGAGCAAGCTCCGCTCTACCTGCTCCGCTGCTCTTCGTTCGGTTCGTCGGGAAGGCCCCAGCGGAGCGAGCTCCGCTCTACAGGTGGGGGCGCTTTGGGCCGATGGCGGCGAGGGAATTGAACGGCGAAGCCTCATCGACGGCGTGCCGGCTCCCACGCAGCGCTTCTTCAATCCCCTAAGGTTGCAATCGGTCCGTTCCGGCCAGCGCCTGCAGGCGCTGCGCCAGCAGCGCGTGCAGCTGGCGCACGGCGGGCGAGAACTGGCGCCGGTGCGGGCACACCAGCAGGATCGGGAAGGGTTCGCCGAAGTGCGGCAGCAGCCACTCCAGCCGGCCGGCGGCGATGTCGCGGTGCACGTCCAGCCACGACTTGTAGGCGATGCCGTGCCCGGCCAGCGCCCACTGCCGGGTCACATCGGCATTGTTGCTGAGCAGCTGGCCGCGCACCTGCACCACCTGGCGCTGGCCGTCCACCTCGAAGTTCCAGCGGTCGTAGGCGCGGCCGCCGAGCATGTACAGCACCGCCTCGTGCTCGCGCAGGTCCTCCACGCGTTCGGGCCGCCCGCGCTGGGCGAGATAGCGCGGCGAGGCGACC
The DNA here is from genome assembly GCF_037153335.1 of Pseudoxanthomonas sp. USHLN014. NCBI lineage: Bacteria > Pseudomonadati > Pseudomonadota > Gammaproteobacteria > Lysobacterales > Lysobacteraceae > Pseudoxanthomonas > Pseudoxanthomonas sp. USHLN014. Next base: position 514,150 of record NZ_JBBCKO010000002.1, on the reverse strand, counting down.
AGCACGTGGCGGTTGTCGGGCAGCAGCGGCAGGGTCACGTAGCGCGCGTCGTCGAAGCGCCCCTGCCGCACCGCCGCGTCCACCGGTTCGCGGAACACGTCGGTGACCTGGTCGGACAGCAGCAGCTGCACGCTCAGCCTGGGGTGGGCGGCGTGGAAGTCGTCCAGCCACGGCAGCAGGATGTTGCGGCCCAGGTCGGAGGGCGCGGCCAGGCGCAGGGTGCCGGACAGCGGCGCATCGTCGCCGCGCAGGCGTTCGCGGCCCTGGCGCAGGGTGTCCAGCACCTCGCGCGCGGTCTCCAGGTACTGCTCGCCCTCGGCGGTCAGGCGCAGCGCGCGGGTGGTGCGCACGAACAGGCGCAGATCCAGCTCGCGCTCCAGCCGCTTGATCGCCGCGCTGGCCTGGCCGGGCAGCAGGCCGGCCTCGCGCGCGGCCGCCGAAAAGCTGCCCAGCGCCGCGGTGCGCACGAACAGGGCCAGGTCCTCGAGCCGGATCATTTGCGCTCCTGGAGTGAAAGTGATGCTCGATTCTGCCGGTTAACATGGCAAAACGCGCGGAGGAAGATGGGCGCCTGTCCCCACCTCACGGAGCTTCCCCATGAAAGCCGTCGCCTATCTCCAGGCTGGTCTGCCCATCGACGACCCGGCCGCGCTGGTCGATGTCGACCTGCCCCAGCCCGTGCCGGGCCCGCGCGACCTGCTGGTCAAGGTCCACGCCGTCTCGGTCAACCCGGTCGACACCAAGGTGCGCCATCGCGCGCAGGTGACCGAGCCGCGCGTGCTCGGCTGGGATGCGGTCGGCACGGTCGAGGCGGTGGGCGAGGCGGTGACCCTGTTCAAGCCGGGCGAGGTCGTCTACTACGCCGGGTCGATCAACCGCCCGGGCAGCAATGCGCAATACCAGCTGGTGGACGAGCGCATCGTCGCGCGCAAGCCGGCCAGCCTGGACGACGCCCAGGCCGCGGCGCTGCCGCTGACCGCCATCACCGCCTGGGAGCTGCTGTTCGACCGCCTGCGCATCCCCGAGGGCCAGGGCGAGGGCCAGGTGCTGCTGGTCACCGGCGCGGCCGGCGGCGTGGGCTCGATCCTGGTGCAGCTGGCGCGCAAGCTGACCGCGCTGACCGTGGTCGGCACCGCCTCGCGCCCCGAGACCCAGGCCTGGGTACGCGAACTGGGCGCGCACCACGTGATCGACCACAGCCAGCCGCTGGGTCCGCAGCTGCAGGCGCTGGGCATCGAACAGGTCCAGCACGTGGCCAGCCTCACCCACACCGGCAGCTACTACAGCCAGTTCATCGAGCTGCTGGCGCCGCAGGGCCAGCTGGCGCTGATCGACGACCTGCCCTCGCTGGATGCGATGCCGCTCAAGCCCAAGAGCATCTCGCTGCACTGGGAATCGATGTTCACCCGCTCGGTGTTCCAGACCCCGGACATGCAGGCCCAGCACGATCTGCTCACCCGCGTGGCCGCGCTGATCGACGCCGGCACCCTGCGCACCACCTTCGGCGAGCACTACGGGACGATCAACGCCGCCAACCTGCGCCGCGCCCACGCGCTGATCGAGAGCGGCAAGGCCAAGGGCAAGCTGGTGCTGGAAGGCTTCGACTGAGCTCGGCCGCTTCCACGCCTGGCGCGGCGCCTCGGCCCGCGCCTGCCGTGCGCGGTGCGCGCGCGGCATACTCGCGGCCCACACAGGGAGCGAGTCGCCATTGGACGCGCCAGCGCCACACACCGCACAGCACTACCGCGCCACGCCGGCCGCACGCATCGGCGCGGGCGTGCTGGCGGCGCTGCTGCTGGCGCTGAGCGCGGCCGGGCTGCGCGGCGGCAGCCTCGGGCTGGCGCTCTTCGCGCTGGTGCCGGCAGCGCTGCTGGTCGCCGGCGTGTGGCGGCTGCGGCTCACGCTCGAGGCCGGCTCGCTAGAGGTCCGCACTCTGTTCGGCGTGCGTCGCATCGCGCTGGCGCAGGTCGCGCGCGCCTGGCTGTCGGCGCCACGCGGTCTGTGGTCCTACGGCCGCGCCGTGCCCATGCTCGGGCTCGCGCCGCGCCAGGGGCCGCCGCTGGTGATCGGCCTGCAGGCCTTGCCGGCGGCGGCGCTGGTCGAGCTGGGCCGCCGCCTGGCGCCCTACGGCGTGCGCATCGAAGTGGCCGACACGCCCGCCGCGCGCCGCCTGGCGCGCCGCATCTGGCAGTTGCCCAGACGTTAGAAGCCGGGCACCCAGGCGCAGTGCCTGAGACCCGCGGCCGATACACTGCGCGCCATGCAAGTCGACACTCTGATCCTGGGCGCGCTGATCGCCCTCGTCCTGCTCCTGCAGCTGGTCCTGCTGCTGCGCCGCGGCCAGCACGCCGCGCTCGAACACGCCCTGCGCGAGGAACAGCGCAACGGCCGCAGCGAACTGCGCGAACAGCTCGACGGCCTGGCCCGCCAGCAGGACGCGCGGCTGGACCTGTTCGCCCGCAACCTCACCGATCTGTCCACCCGCACCGACACGCGCCTGGACCAGCTGCGCGAGGCGCTGGGCGAGGACGCGCGCAAGGCCCGCGCCGAGGGCAGCGAGGCCCAGCAGCGCACCGCCGAACTGCTCGGCGCGCGCCTGCAGGACATGCGCACCCAGCTGGACGCCTTCGGCCATCAGCAGGAGGCGCGCATCGTCGCCTTCGGCCAGCAGCTGGCCGAACTGATCGCGCGCAGCGACACGCACATGGCGACGCTGCGCGAGCAGCTGGCCGAGGACAGCCGCAAGGCACGCAGCGAAAGCGGCGAATCGCTGGGCCGCTTCAACGAGCAGCTCGGCCTGCGCCTGACCGAGCTGACCCAGCGCAACGAGACCCGCATCAGCGAGATGCGCGCCACGCTCGACCAGCAGCTGCAGCGCCTGCAGGCCGACAACGCCGCCAGGCTCGAGCAGATGCGCGTGACCGTGGACGAGAAGCTGCAGGGCACGCTCAACGAGCGCCTGGATGCGTCGTTCAAGCTGGTCTCCGAGCGGCTGGAGCAGGTGCAGCGCGGCCTGGGCGAGATGCAGCAGCTGGCCACCGGCGTGGGCGACCTCAAGCGCGTGCTGACCAACGTCAAGTCGCGCGGCGGCTGGGGCGAGGTGCAGCTGGAGAGCATCCTCGAACAGACCCTTACCGCCGAGCAGTACCAGCGCGGGGTCAAGCTGCGCGAGGACGGCAACGAGATGGTCGACTTCGCCGTGCGCCTGCCTGGGCGCGGCGCGCAGGATGCGCCGGTGTGGCTGCCGCTGGATTCCAAGTTCCCGCACGAGGACTACGAGAAGCTGCTCAACGCGCAGGAGGCCGGCGACGCCGAGGCCGTGCGCGCCACCGGCGCGCAGCTGGAACGCGCCATCCGCGTGCAGGCCCGCTCCATCTGCGAGAAGTACATCGTGCCGCCGCGCACGACCGATTTCGCGGTGATGTTCCTGCCTACCGAAGGCCTGTATGCCGAAGTGATCCGCCGCCCCGGCCTGGTCGATCTGCTGCAGCGCGAGCATCGCGTGGTGATCGCCGGCCCGACCACGGTGACCGCGCTGCTCAACAGCCTGCAGATGGGCTTCCGCACCCTGGCCATCGAGCAGCGCTCCAGCGAGGTGTGGGCGCTGCTGGGCGCGGTGAAGGGCGAGTTCGGCAAGTTCGCCGGCATCCTGGAAAAGGCCGAGAAGCAGATCCACACCGTCGGCAAGAGCCTGGGCGATGCCAGCCGCAAGACCCGCACCATCGAGCGCAAGCTGCGCGGCGTGGAAACGCTGGTCGGCGCGCAATCGCAGGCGCTGCTGGGCGAGGACCTGATCGGCGATGCCGACGAGGGCGCCGCCGCGGGCGGCGAGGACGAGGAGGCCTGATCGCGCGGCTGGGTGTCTGGCGACGCATTCGCTGACACCTTCAGCCGTGCGATCCTGCGTCTGCAGCGACAGACGCGCTCGAGTGCCGCCGCGCAGGCTCCGTCGCGTAAGACCTCACTACCGTCATTCCCGCGAAAGCGGGAATTCAGTGACTTCCTCCGCAAACAGCAAAGACGCTGGATCGTCAGACATGCGTCTGCCGAAAAGTACCTCCCGCGTTTGCGGGAATGACCGACGCTTTGTGCGCGTTGTGCGCGTGTCCAGTCTTGGAAGGCAGTTCAAAGTTCATAGCGAGTGCGCGTCCATCGCGCGGAGCGTGGCATCCGCGCCGCCATGAAGCGCTGCGTCTGTGCGGCCCCTCACGTTTCCGGAACGGCCGCGCGCGTAGGTTCCAGATCTGCGACTGGGTGCGACCGGCATGTGGCGCATACCAGGAGCTGGATCCATGGCGCAGTCGCAGGTGGCGATGTTCTCGTTCACCCTTGGCGGGAACAACAGCATCGGACCGGCCGAACTGCGTGAGCTCTGGGCCCGCGCCAGCGGCATCAATGCGGTCCACGTGGGCCGGCGCCTTCAGCCTTATGGCGATGACCGTCCCACCTACACCTTGTATGGCCCGCAGAACCTGTGCGGCGTGCGCGAAGTCAGCCAGCGCCTGTGCGCCCTGCTCGAGGCCCGGCATCTGAATGCCAGGGTCGTCACGCTCTGCGGCATTGCCGGTGTCTGATCCCGCGCAAGCAGACCGTCACGAAGGTCCCGCCGTCCCACGTGCGTCGCAGGAGTCTTCGATGAACGACCAGGTCCGCCGCTACTACCGCTTCGTCCGCGCCAATACCAGCACCGAGCGGATGATGCGCGAGGTCATCGGCTCGCTCGAGGAGCTGGGCCTGCTCGGCCATACCGTGTCCATCGGCGCCATCCACGGCCCGCCCTGCGTCGATGCGGCGGGCACCTGCACGCTGGTCGTCAGCGTGCGCGCCTATCCGGACTGGCTGCTGGCCGCCGCGCCGGTGCTCGACCGGCGTGGCCTGGTCGCCCGCGCGCGGGACGAGACGGGCGTTCACGTGCCTGCAGGGTCGGCGGAAGCGGGCGTCAACATTTCCAGCCTAGACTAGCGGCCCGTTCTCCCATCCAGCCCGAGTCCGCGCCGATGACCAGCCTGTACGACATTCCCCTCACCACCATCGATGGCCAGCCGGCCAAGCTCGGCGATTACCGCGGCAAGGTGCTGCTGGTGGTCAACGTCGCGTCCAAGTGCGGCCTGACGCCGCAGTACGCCGGCCTGGAAGCGCTGTATCGCGACAAGCACGCGGCCGGCCTGGAAGTGCTCGGCTTCCCGGCCAACAACTTCAAGGAGCAGGAGCCGGGCAGCGATGCGGAGATCGCCAGCTTCTGCAGCACCGAGTACGACGTGACCTTCCCGCTGTTCTCCAAGATCTCGGTGGCCGGCAACAGCGTGCATCCGCTGTACCAGGCGCTGGTCAACGCCCAGCCGGTGGCCATCGGCGAAGGCCCGCTGCGCGAGAAGCTCAAGGGCCTGGACATCAAGGTCAATCCGGCGCCCGGCGTGCTGTGGAACTTCGAGAAGTTCCTGATCGGTCGCGACGGCCGCGTCGTGGCGCGCTTCTCGCCGGACGTGGCGGCCGACGACGCGCGCCTGCGCGAGGCCGTGGACGCCGCGCTGGCCGCCTGATCGCCAACGTCCCGCCGCAAACGAAGAAGGCCGCCTGCGAGGGCGGCCTTCTTCGTTGAGGCGCGCCTGGTATCAGCGCGCGTTGGGCATGATGGTGGGAATGGCGTCCATCGGCACGGTCGGATTGTCGTCGTCGTCGCGCAGATAGGCCGGCAGGTCGTCGTTGGCGTGACCCTTGCGTCGGCTGCGCTCGCCTTCGTCGCTGATCTGGTAGTTGCGGCGCTGCAGCCAGCCGTCGCGGAACAGCGCGTACTCGTCCACCGCGCCTTCGCGGATCGAGTCCAGCGACATCAGCTGGGTGCGCACGTCGACCAGCTGCAGGCCCTGCAGGAAGATGCGCGCCTTGTCGTTCTCCACGCGCTGCACCGGCGAGAGCGGCGCATCGCCGATCAGGCCGAAGGTGTCGCGCACGGTGCGCGGCCCGAACAGCGGCAGCTCGAGATAGCGCGACTGGCGCCAGCCCCACACGCCCAGGGTCTGACCGAAGTCCTCGCTGGTGTTGGGCACCTGATCGCGCGTGGCCACATCGACCACGCCGCCGACGCCGGCGGTGGTGTTGATCAGGAACCGGCCCAGCGCGTCCCAGGCCTCGCCCGGCTTGCCCTGCAGCAGGCTGTTGACCACCGTCAGCGGCTGACCCAGGTTGTCGAAGAAGTTGTGCACGCCGTTGCGCACCGGGCGCGGGACTACCTTGATGTAGGCGGTGGCCAGCGGCTTGGCGACCGTGCGATCGACCACGTTGTTGAAGGCGTGGACCTTGCGGTTCCACTTCTCCCACGGGTCGTAGCTGGGCGGCGCGCCCTCGGCCGGCGGCGGCAGGGTGGGATCGGCGACCGGGTCGTAGATCGCGCTGTAGTCGTTCTCGGCGCTGGTCGGCGGCGCGCTCGTCGCCGTGCTGGGCGCGGCCGTGGTCGGCGCGGTCGCCTGGGCGGCCGGCGCTGCCGGCGGCGGTTCGACCGCGGGCGCGGCGGCGGCAGGAGGCGGGGGCGGCACGGTGGCGCCGGCCGACGGCGCCGCCGGCTTGGTGGCGTTGGAGGCGCAGCCGACCAGCAGCAGGCCGGTCAGCAGCGGGGACAACAGATGCAAGGTCTTCATTCCTAAGATCCCTCTGGGGGGCGGACCGACGCTAATGTCGGTGCCGGGCAATCAAGCCGGCTGATAATCCAGCGCCGGTGTCAGGCGATACGCAGCGCACAGCTCGGCCAGGCCGGGCGCGGCGCCTTCCACGGTGACCGGGCCGCTGCCCGCGGCGCGCAGGCGCGCGGCCAGCGCGACCAGCAGCGCCAGGCCGGCGCTGTCCAGCGCCGACACGGCCGACACGTCCAGCCGCTGCGCGCCGTCCAGCGCACGCTGCGCGGAGGGCCACAGGGCCTGCGCGGCGGCCCGGTCCAGCGCCCCGCTGAAGACCAGGGCCGTGCCCTCGCGCCGGAGTGTCGCGGTGCTCATCGGTGGCTCAACGCTGGCCGGTGTCGCCGGAGGCCTGCATGCGGCCGGCGCGCAGGTCGGCGGTGACCTGGGCGATGGACTTCTGCCGCAGCGGACCGTCGAACTGGTTCTTGAAGGTCTGCACGTAGGAGATGCCTTCGATCATCACGTCGAAGATCTTCCACTGGCCGCCGACGTTGCGCATCAGGTAGTCCACCGGCACCGGGTCGCCGCTCTCGCGCAGCATCTCGCTGGACACGCGCACGCCCTTGCCGTTGGGCAGCGGGGTCTCGGACTTGATCCGCACGCGCAGGCGCGAGTTGAAGTCCAGCAGCGACTGGCCGTAGCGCGCGGTCAGGTTGTCGGCCAGCGCATCGGCGAAGCCGCTCACCTCCGCATCGGACGCACCGCGGCCGTGCACGCCCAGCACCAGGCGTGCGGCGTAGTTGCCGTCGAAGGCGGTGTTGAACTCGGTCTTGATGAACGCCTTCAGCGCGGCCGGGTTGGCCTTGAACTCGGCGCGGCGCTGCTCCAGCGTGGTCAGCACGCGGGTGGACTGGCTCAGCACCACCGCGCTGGCCGAGCCCTGCGCCGGCGCGGCGGCCGAAGCGGCCGAGGCCTGCGCCAGGACGGCGGTCGGTGCGGCGGCGGCCAGGACGGCGGCCAGGGCGAGAGTGATCGTGGAACGCTTCATGGGGTATCTCCCTTGGGGGCGGTCGCCGCCGGCGCAGGCGCCGGGCTGGCGGTGGAATCGTCGCCAGCCGGCTTGCCACCGCCGCTGAACATGTACTTGCCGACCAGCTGCAGCAGGTCCACTGCGGGCTGGGTGTAGGTGATCTCGTCGCCGGCCTTGAGCACGTCCGGGTCGCCGCCCGGCGACAGGCCGACGTAGTTCTCGCCCAGCAGGCCGCTGGTGAAGATGCCGGCCGCGGTGTCGGCCGGCAGGCCCTTGTACTGGCCGTCGATGCGCAGGGTCACCACCGAGTCGAAGGACTTGGGATCCAGCGCGATGCTGGCGACCTGGCCGACCACCACCCCGCCGATCTTCACCGGCGCCTGGACGCGCAGCTGGCCCAGGTTGGTGAAGCGGGCCTTGAGGTCGTAGCCGCCTCCGCCGAAGCCGAAGGAACGGTTGGTCGAGGCCAGCGCCAGCACCAGCAGCGAGGCCAGCGCCAGCAGCAGGAAGGCGCCGACGGCAAATTCGAGTCGTGGTCCGCGTGCGGCCATTAGAGGTCTCTCACTGAAACAACAGGGCGGAAAGGATGAAGTTGAGCATCAGCACCAGCAGCGAGCCGTTGACCACCGCGCGGGTGGTGGCCACCGAGGTGCCCTCGATGGTCGGCTCGGCGTTGAAGCCCACGTAGGCCGCGACCAGCGCCGCCACGCCGCCGAACACCGCCGACTTGAGCAGGGCCACGCCGAAGTCGTCCCAGAGATCCACGCTGCCCTGCAGCGCAGACCAGAACGTGCCGTTGTCCAGGCCCAGCACCTTGACCGCCTCGAACCAGCTGGCGCTGATCGCCAGCGAGCAGAAGAAGCCGGTCAGCAGCGGCACGGTCAGTACCGCCGCCCAGAAGCGCGGCGCCACCGCCTTGGCCACCGGATCGATGGCCATCAGCTCCAGCGCCTTGATCTGGTCGGTGGCACGCATCAGGCCCAGCTCGGCGGCGATCGAGCTGCCGGCGCGGCCGATGAACAGCAGTGCGGTCAGCACCGGGCCCAGTTCGCGGTACAGCGACAGGCCCAGCAGCGTGGACAGCGCGTCGGAGGCGCCGAAGGTGGTCAGCGTGCGGTAGCCCTGCAGGGTCAGCACCAGGCCCACGAACGCACCGCCCACCGCGATGATCGGCAGCGAACGCGCGCCGATCTTGTAGATCTCTTTGGTCAGCTCGGCCCAGAAGTCGCGCGTCGGCACCGAGGCGCGCAGCACCGAGAGCGAGAACAGCCCGGCGGCGCCCAGCGAGCGGATGGAAGCGGCGAAGGCCATCGGCGCGGGTCCTATGCGGCGCGCGCCGAGGCGGCGCTGTCGAAGGGGATGGGGCCATCGGGCGCGCCGCGCAGGAACTGGAGCACCAGCGGGTCCTCGCTGGCCTCCAGCTGCGCCGGCGTGCCGGAGAACACCAGCTTGCCGTTGGCGATCACCAGCGCCTGGTCGCAGACCGGCAGGGTCTCGTGCACGTGGTGGCTGACGATGACGCTGGTCAGCCCCAGCGAATGATTGAGCCGGCCGATCAGCGACATGATCACGCCCGAGGCGATCGGGTCCAGCCCGGTCAGCGGCTCGTCGTAGATCATCAGCGGCGGATCCAGCGCCAGCGCGCGGGCCAGCGCCACGCGCCGGGCCATGCCGCCGGACAGCTCGCGCGGATACAGCCCACCGGTGGCACGCAGGCCGACCGCGTTGAGCTTCAGATCGACCAGCTGGTCGATCAGCTCGCCCGGCAGCGCGGTGTGCGTGCGCAGCGGCAGCGCCACGTTCTCGGCCACGGTCAGGTCGGTCAGCAGGCCATTGCCCTGCAGCAGCACGCCGAGGTTCTTGCGCAGCTCCAGCAAGGCGCGCGCATTGCGCGGGATCGGCTGGCCGAACAGCTCCACTGTGCCGGCCGCCGGCACCAGCTCACCGGTCAGCGCCGCCAGCAGCGTGGACTTGCCGCTGCCCGACGGGCCCAGCACGGCCGTGATGCTGCCCTGGGGCACCACCAGGTCCAGCCCGGACAGGATCGCGCGCCCGCCGCGATCCAGGCGGACCGCCTCAAACTTCGCAGCAGGGGAGTTGGAATGCGGCATGCGTGGGCAGGCGAGGCGAGAGGAGGGCGGAATGCGAAAAATCGGTTAAGCATGGCCTGCACGGACTGAATGCCACCATGACTGGACTGGCCAGTTCAGAAATTGTAGCCCGTCGGCGTCGATGCTTGCACGCCGGTCCGTTCCCGCTGTCGCAACGCTGCGTGACATCGGCGGTGTGGCGGTGGTTCTTTCGCGTGTCAGTCGCTAGCCGCGACTTCCCGCCCCTGGCCCTGATCTGCCCCCTCCCTTTCGCCGCAGGCGAAGGGGAGGGTTGGGGTGGGGTGCTTTTGCTCTTGCTTCTGTGGCTTGCTCGGTAAAGCCCCAACCCCTCCCCATCCCTCCCCTGCGCTCCGCGCAAGGGAGGGGGCCGCAAGTCGACGACTTCCCACCCTGATCCTGATCTGCCCCCTCCCTTTCGCCGTAGGCGAAGGGGAGCTCGAAGTCGCGAACTAGCGGCTGAGGGGGTGGGGTGCTGTTGCCCTTGCTTCTGTGGCTTGCTCGGTAAAGCCCCAACCCCTCCCCATCCCTCCCCTGCGCTACGCGCAAGGGAGGGGGCTCGAGTGACCGCGCAAACCGAAGCCTTGTGACTTGACCCGCGCGGTAGCGGACCATTGCCCGCCGGACCGCCGCCCATCCGAAGCCCCTTGCCTGGAGCCGCCATGGCGCACCTGCCCCGACACACCTATGCTTCGACGCAATCCCCGCGAGACGCCTCCGATCGTCTCTCCCAAAGAACGCGATTGGCACGACATGACAGGCGCTGACGACGCGCAGGACCACGCGGAGATCGATGCGCTGATCGTCGCCTTCTATGGCGCGTTCGACAATCGCGGCGGACGGGCGATTCCGGCCGAGGCGCTGCGTGACATGTTCCTGCCCGAGGCCATCGTCACGCGGGTAGCCGGCAGCGGAACGGACACGATGACGGTCGACAGCTTCATCGCGCCCCGGGCGCGGATGCTGTCCGACGGCATGCTTACCGACTTCCACGAATGGGAGACGCACGCGCGGACACAGGTGCTGCGCGACATCGCGTGCCGCCATTCGACCTACGAGAAGCGCGGCCTCTACCAGGGCGCGCCCTACGACGGCGGGGGCGCCAAACTGTTCCAACTCGTGCGAACGCTCCGCGGCTGGCGGATCGCTTCCATTGCCTGGGAAGACGACCCATGAGCTGCCGGCCAGGCTCAGGACCAACCTGAGGCAACCGCTGCGCGCGATCTCCGCAGAAATCCAGCGCTGAAACGCACATGTCGCTCCTCTTGCGACGGCGACGTTCGCCGATCAGCTCGCTCAGCCTTTGACGGCCAAGGCTCCTGCAGGCATCCAGCCACGTTCCGAGCCACCTCGAGCGAGGAAGCATCTTGAAAGAACCGCTGCCGCCAGCAGTTGCAGCCCCTGACCCGATCTCAACCCCGGCGACCTGTCTGCGGCACAATCCCGCACGATGCCCGCGCCGCCGCCCGCCGACTTCCGGCTCTATCCCTCCAATGCCCTGGACCTGCTGGCGCAGCTGCTGGCGGCCGAGCTGCGCACGCCCGTGCCCGGCCAGTCGATCCTCACGCCCGAGGTGATCCTGATCCCGCAGGTGGCGATGCGGCGCTGGCTTCAGGCCACGCTGGCGGCCGAGCACGGCGTGGCGGCCAACCTGGAGTTCCTCACCCCGGGCGAATTCGTCGCCCGCGCGCTGGCGGCCAACCTCGCACCCGGCCAAGCGCCGGACGCGGCCCGCGATGAACTCGACGCGGCCACGCTGCACTGGCGCCTGTATGCGGCGCTGACCGACCCGACGCTGCTGACCAATCCGGCGCTGGCGCAGCTGGCCAGCTATCTGCGCGGCGACGACGCGCTCAAGCCGTGGGCGCTGGCCGGCGAACTGGCCGGCGTGTTCGAGAAGTACCAGGCCTGGCGCCGCGACTGGCTGCTGCGCTGGGAAGCCGGCGCCGACCCGCGCGATCCGCAGGCCCTGCTGTGGCGCCATGTCGCCGCCGGCACCACGCACCGCGCGCGGCGCATCCAGGAGTACCTGGACCGGTTCGAGACCGGCGCGCTGCCGCAGGGCCTGCCGCGGCGCGTGTTCGCCTTCGCCACGCTCAATGTCTCGCCCGACGTGCTGCGCGTGCTGGCCACGCAGGCGCGCGTGGGCACGCTGCACTTCTACCTGCCCACGCCCGCGCAGGGCTACTGGGGCGACCTGCAGGCGCTGGGCCCACGCGCGCGTGCAGCGGCTTCGGCCGATGCGGACCTGTTCGAGGGCACCGCCGGCGACAACCGCCTGCTGCAGGCCTGGGGCGCGGCCGGGCGCGACTTCATGGCGATGCTGGGCAGCTACGAGGTGGTGCACCCGAGCGCGGAGATCGAGGTCTACGCCGATCCGCTCGACACCGGCCAGCGCACCCTGGCCGAGGGCGGCCTGGGCGATACCTTGCTGCGCCGCCTGCAGCACGACCTGCTGCGCCGCGCCGCCCCGCCCGAGCCCGCGCCGCTCACCAAGCTGGACCCGACCGATCCCAGCCTGCAGGTGCACGCCTGCCATACCCGCCTGCGCGAACTGCAGGTGCTGCACGACCAGCTGCGCGGCCTGCTGGAAGACCCGCGCTTCGACCCGCCGCTGCAGCCGCGCCAGATCGCGGTGCTGGCGCCGGACATCGATCCCTATCTGCCGTATCTGGAAGCCGTGTTCGGCGGCGACACGGCCGGCGCGCGCATTCCCTATGCGCTGGCCGACACCAGCCCGCTGGCCGGCGAGCCGCTGGCCGAGGTGTTCGTGCGCCTGCTGGACCTGCCGGTCTCGCGCTTCGGCCTGCACGAGATCTTGGACCTGCTCGCCAGCCCGCCGCTGGCCGACGCGGCCGGGCTGGACGCGGCCGCCTTCGAACGCCTGCACGGCTGGCTGGCCGCCGCCGGCGCGCGCTGGGGCGTGGACGCGGCGCATCGCGCGCGCCACGGCGCGCCGGCCGACGACGCCTACACCTGGGCCTTCGCGCTGGACCGGCTGCTGCTGGGCCACGCCAGCGGCAGCAGCGACGAGATCGCCGGCGTCGCGCCCTACCCGGCGCTGGAAGGCGGCGCGCTGGACGCGCTCGATGCGCTGCTGCGCCTGCTGCGGGTGCTGGCCCGCACCCAGCGCAGCCTGGACGAGACGCTCTCGCCCACGCAGTGGCGCGAGCGCCTGCTCGCCCTGCTCGACGCGCTGCTGCCGCAGCCGCCGGCGGCGGCGAACACCCAGCGCGCGCTGGATCGCCTGCGCACGCTGATCGATGCCTTCGCCCAGGACGCCGCGCGCGCCGGCTTCGCCTCCGCCGTGCCGGCCGAGGTGGTGCGCGCGCACTTCGCCGCGGTGCTGGGCCAGGCCGACACGCGCGCGCCGCTGCTGACCGGCGGCGTGAGCATCGGGCGCATGGTACCGATGCGGCTGCTGCCGTTCCGCGTGATCTGCCTGTTGGGCATGAACGATGGCGAGTTCCCGCGCCGCGACCCGGCCGCCGGCCTCAACCGCCTCACCGCCGAACTGGGCAGCGAGCGGCGCCGCCACGGCGATCGCTCCACGCGCGAAGACGATCGCTTCCTGTTCCTGCAGCTGTTCGCCGCCGCGCAGGACGTGTTCTACGTCAGCTACCTGGGCGCCGATGCGCGCGATGGCAGCGTGCGCGAGCCCTCGGCGCTGGTCAGCGAGCTGATCGCCGAAGCCGCGCGCTACCACGCCGATCCGGTCGCGGCGGCCAAGGGGCTGACGGTGCGCCACGCGCTGCAGCCGTTCGCGCCGGCCGCGTTCGGCGCGAACGGCGATCCGCGCCGCTTCAGCTACCGCACCCAGTGGCAGCCGGCCTCGGCCCGCATCGGCGGCGCACGCACCGCGCTGGCGCCGTGGTACCAGGCGGGGCTGCCCGCGTCGGGCGGCGAGCCGGACAGCGTGCTGCCGCTCGAAGCGCTGCGCCGCTTCCTCACCGCGCCGGCCGAGCAGTTCCTGCGCCAGCGCCTGGGCCTGCGCCTGGCCGAGGACCACGACGTCGGCCAGGACGTCGAGCCGCTGCTCGCGCCCGCCGCCGGGCTGGAGAAGGCGCTGTTGCAGCAGCAGGTGTTCGACGCACTGCTCGAAGGCAGGGACGAGGGCCTGTACGAGACGCTGCGCGCGCGTGCGCTGCTGCCGTCCGGGCCGCTGGGGCGCCAGCAGCTGACGGCACTGGTCGCACGGCTGCAGCCGTATGCCGAGGCCTTCATCGCCTGGCGCGGTGCGGCGCCGCGCGGCAGCGTACGGGTGGAGGTCGAGCTCGATGCGCTGCGCCTGCAGGGCCGCCTCGAGGGCATCTACGAACACGGCCTGGCCCACGTGCGCCTGGGCGCGATGAACGGACCGGCCGCGATTCGCCAGGGACTGGACTGGCTGCTCGCCAGTGCGGCCGGGCTGGCGCTGCCGCTGGTGCGCTTCTTCGAGCCGGGCAGCCGCGACCTGCCCGGCGTCGGGCCGTTCGTGCGCGCGCCGCTCGCCCCGGACCAGGCCCGCGCCGCCCTGCAGCGCCTGCTCGAGGTGCGCGCCCGCGGCCTGCAGGCGCCGCTGCCGTTCGGCCCGTACAGCGGCTGGGAATACTTCAACGCCGAGGACGCCGACAAGGCGCTGAAGGCGGCCGCCGCCCGCTGGCGCGGCAGCGAGCGCAGCTGGGGCGAAGGCAACGGCGAGGCCTACCAGCTCGCCCTGCGCGGCCGCGACCCCTTCACCGACCCGGCCCTGCTGCGCGACTTCGCGCAGACCAGCTTCGACATCTTCGGCGCGGTCGAACACGGCACCCTGCATGCCGGCTTCGACGACGCGCACGCCTTCGTCGCAGAAGCCGAAAGCGAGGGAGAACCATGACGGGGCAGGGAGGCTCACGCGGGCACTGCACGCAAGGTGCGCACGTCGGACACCGCGAACATGGCGCGCCCGGCGGACGCGCCCGGCGGCCCTTCGGTGTGTTCGCGAGCGGCTCAACGACACAGCCGTCCTCCAGTCGCGATGCACGCGAACCTCGCCCCAAACCTAAATTCCGTCATTCCCGCGAAAGCGGGAAACCATGGACGTCCGGCCCGTCCACGCAAACGCGCGGCACATCACCGCACGCGCCCCATACCCCATGCGCCCGCCGCACAGCGCACCACGCCCGCGCATGACCCCGCCCTCCGACCCCTTCCTCCACCTGCCCCTGACCGGCACGCGCCTGATCGAGGCCAGCGCCGGCACCGGCAAGACCTTCACCCTGGCCACGCTGGTCACGCGGCTGGTGGTCGAGCGACGCCTGCGCATCGGCCAGATCCTGGCGGTGACCTTCACCGACGCGGCCACGCAGGAACTGCGCAAGCGCATCCGCGAGCGCCTGGCCCTGGCCGCCTCCCTGGTCCCCGACCCGGTGGGCGCCGCCATGGCGGCGAGTGGCTCCCCCGACCAACTCGCCGACTCCTCCGATTTCCAACAAGAGCAGGACGGCGCAGACGCAGTAACCGGGGAAAGCCCCTCGCCGCCATGGCGGCTCCCACAGGGGCAACAGGACCCAGCACAGGACGCAGCCGAAGCGCCCGACATCGCCCTCAGCCGCGCCATCATCGCCGCGCACCTGCAGACCGGCGAGGAGACGCCCGCGCAGCTGCGTCGCCGCCTGCGCCAGGCCGCCGACGAGATCGACCTGGCCGCCATCTTCACCATCCACGGCTTCTGCGCGCGCGTGCTGCGCGAGCACGCGCTGGAAAGCGACCAGACCTTCGCCGCGCCCGAGCTGCTGGCCAACGACCGCGCGCTGCGCGACGAGCTGGCCGCCGACCTGTGGCGCACCACCGCCGCCGTCGCGACCCAGGCGCCGCTGCTGATGACGCTGTGGTCCGCCGGCCCCGAGGCCCTGGCGCGCGATCTGGACGCCTTGATCCGCCAGCCCGTACTGCTGCCGCCGTTGCCCGCGCAGGCCGACGACCCCGAGCGCAGCGCGGCCGAACTGCACCGCGCCTCGCAGGCGCTGGCCGACGCCTTCGCCACGCATGGCGATGCCTTGCGCGCCGCGCTGCTGGAGGCGGTCGAAGCCAAGATCCTCAACGGCCAGAGCTACAAGGCCGCCTGGATCCACGAACTCTGGGACGACCTGGCCCAGCGCTGCGCGCGCGGCGACTGGGCCACGCCGCCGCACCCCAAGCTGGCGATGCTGGCGCCCGAGGCGCTGGAGGCCAGGACGAACAAGGGCAAGGCCTCCTCCACGCCGACCTCGCCGCTGTGCGCGCTGACCCCGCCGTATCTGGCCGCGCTCGCCGAGCTTACCGACGCCCAGGAACGTGCCAGCGTGCGCCTGCTCCACACCCTGCGCGACACCGCCCGCACGCGCCTGGCCCAGCGCAAGCGCCAGCTGCGCGTGCAGACCTACGACGACCTGATCGATGGCGTGGCCGACGCATTGGCCGGCCCGCACGGCGCCGCGCTCGCCCAGCGCCTGCGCGCGCAGTACGCGGTGGCGCTGGTGGACGAATTCCAGGACACCGACGCGCGCCAGTGGGCGATCTTCGACACGGTGTTCGGCGAAGGCGCGGGCGAGGGCGCGGACGGCCGCTTCCTCGCCCTGATCGGCGACCCCAAGCAGGCCATCTACGGCTTCCGCGGCGGCGATGTGCAGACCTACCTGCGCGCCGCGGCCACCGCGCAGGCCGCGCCGCCGCTGGAGCGCAACTTCCGCTCGCGCCCGGCCGTGCTGCGCGCCATCCAGGCGCTGTACGCACAGGCCGGCGCGCAGGCCTTCCTCGACGAGAACATCGCCTTCCACCCGGTGCTGCCCGGCACCCAGCGCCGCGATGCCGACTACCGGCGCGCCGGGCGCGACGCGCCCGCACTGACGCTGTGGCAAGCCCAGCCGCCGCCCAGCGACGAGGCCGGCAAGCAGAAGCCCTACAGCGCGCAGCGCTCGCGCGAGCTGGCCACCCAGGCCTGCGTGGCGGCCATCCACGCGGTGCTGAGCGAGGCCCGCGCCGGCAGCGCCACGCTCAACGACGCGCCCGTGCAGCCCGGCGACATCGCCGTGCTGGTGCGCACGCACCGCGAGGCCACCCGCATCCAGCAGGCGCTGGCCGCGGTGGGCATCCCGGCGGTGGCGGCGGGCAAGCAGAGCCTGTTCGCCACCCCTGAGGCGCGCGACCTGCTGACCCTGCTGCTGGCGCTGCTGCACACCGCCGACGACGGCCGCCTGCGCGCCGCGCTGTCCACCGTGCTGCTGGGCGTGGACGCGGCCGGCATCGCCGCGCTGGAAGAGGACGGCGCCGCGCTCGGCGCCTGGCAGCAGCGCGCCGTGGCCTGGCGCGAGCGCTGGCAGCGCGGCGGCCCGCTGGCCCTGGTCTCGGACCTGTGCGCCGACAACGCCGAGCGCCTGCTAGGCCTGTTCGATGGCGAACGCCGCCTCACCAACTACCTGCAGCTGGGCGAACTGCTGCAGCAGGCCGATGCGCGCGCGCTGGGCCTGGCCGGGCTGGTGGACTGGCTGGGCCAGCGCATCGCCCAGGCCGATCCGGACGACGAGACCCAGCTGCTGCGGCTGGAATCGGACGCGCGCCGCGTGCAGATCGTCACCCTGCACAAGTCCAAGGGCCTGGAGTACCCGCTGGTGTTCCTGCCCTTCGCCGGCATCGGCGGCAAGCCGCCCGACCCGGGCCGCGCCTGCGTTGTGGCCGATGAGGACGGCACGCGCGCGCTGCACTGGAGACTGCAGGTCGAGACCTCCGGCTGGGCCACCGCCAGGCAGCGCTGGGTCGACGCCCAGCGCGCCGAGGACGCGCGCCTGCTCTATGTCGGCCTGACCCGCGCCGAGCACGCGCTGTGGATCGCCACCGGCGCCTTCTACGAGCACCGCAGGACCCCGCTGTGGCCCATGCTCGACGGTCTGCCCGAGCTCGCCGACATCGCCCGCGACGATACCCAGCCCGCCGCGCTGCCGTGGCTGCCGCCGCCGCACGCCGGCGACACGCCGCCCGCCCGCCAAGCCACGCGCCACCTGGCGCCGGACTGGTGGGTCTACAGCTTCACCCAGCTGGCCAACGCCGAGGGCGGCAGCGTCGACACCTCCACGCGGGCCACCGTGGCCACTGCCGGCGGCCGCGACGAACCCGAGGCCGACCCCGCGCCGGACGCGACCCAGCCGGCCGAGGCCTTCGATGTGCGCTTCTCCGGCAACCGTTTCGGCGTGGTGCTGCACGCGGCGCTGGAGGAGGCCGACTTCGGCGCCTGGCGCGACTGGCAGGCCGGCGACCCCGCGCCGGCCGACGAGCGCGGCACGATCGAGACCGCGCTCAAGGCCGGCGGCTACCCGCTCGACGCCCTCGACGATGGCGTGGTCACGCTGACCGAGCTGATCGGCCAGACGCTGACCGTCGCCCTGCCCGAAGGCCTGCGCCTGTGCGAGCTGCCGCCCGAGGCGCGCCGCGCCGAGATCGAATTCCAGTTCGCCCTGCAGCCCACCCAGGTGGACGCGCTGCTGCAGTTGCTGCACGCCCATGGCGTGATCCGCGAGCGCCACGGCTTCGGCCTGCGCCGCGTGCTGGAAGGCCTGATGACCGGCCTGATCGATCTCACCTACACCCATGACGGGCGCTGGTACGTGCTGGACTACAAGTCCAACCGCCTGCCCCAGTACGACGCGGCGGCCATGGCCCAGGCGATGGCGCACAGCGAGTACGACCTGCAGGCGCTGATCTACACCCTGGCCCTGCACCGCTGGCTGCGCTTCCGCCTGGGCGCGGCCTACGACTACGCCCGCGACTTTGGCGGCCTGCGCTACCTGTTCTGCCGCGGCCTGGACGCCACCCGCACCGACTCGCCCGGCGTCCACGCCCAGCGCTTCGCGCCGGAACTGATCCACGCCCTGGACGCGCTGTTCGCCGGCAACGCCGCCGAGGCCGCAGCATGAGCGCTCACTTGCACGCTTCGGTTCACCCGCACGCGCACTTCACTGCCCCCTCTCCACGGCGCGCGCCATCTTCTGCCCCCTCTCCCCCGCTCGCGGGGGAGAGCTCGAAATCGCGGCTAGCGATTGAGGGGGTGAGGGGGTGCCTCCGAAGTCACAAACAAAACGCGCGCAACACCCAATCCGAAGAAGAAACGCTGCCGCTCCGTGGCGTTCAACAGAACACGCGCTTCCTTCCCATCCCCACCCACGACCCCAAGCACGCTCGCAATCACGGTGCCGGAGCACCAAGCGAGCGCACACCATGAGCTCCACCCCCTCCCTCCTCACCGCCCTCCACACCCAAGGCCACCTGCGCACGCTCGACCACGCGTTCGCACAGAGCCTGCGTCGCCTGCGCCCCGACACCCCGGACGCGGTGCTGGCCGCCGCCGCCCTGGCCTCGCTGGCCGTGGCCAACGGCCACGCCGGCTTCGACCCCGCGCGCCCGCGCCTGCTGATCGACGCCGGCCCTGCCCCCAGCGCCGACCCGCCGCTGCCCTGGCCCGATCCAGCCGACTGGATCGAACAGCTGCGCGCCTCGCCCTGGATCGCGCAACCCGACGATCCGCTCGCCGCCTCGGCCACCGACGCGCCGCTGGTGTTCGAACACACCGGCGAGGGCACCGGCCTGCTCTACCTGCGCCGCTACCGCGAGTACGAAGCGCGCCTGGCCGCCGGCCTGCGCCGCATCGCCGCGCAGCCACCGCTCACCGACGACCCCGGCCGCGTGCGCGAGGTGTTCGCCGCGCTGTTCCCGCACGCTGCCCAGGGCGAGGACCGCCAGGCCCGCGCCGCCGCGCTGGCCCTGCGCCGCGCCCTGCTGCTGGTCACCGGCGGCCCCGGCACCGGCAAGACCACCACCATCGCCCGCCTGCTGGTGCTGCGCATCGCCCTGGCCGCCGCCTCGGGCGCGCCGCCGCCGCGCATCGCCCTGGCCGCGCCCACCGGCCGCGCCGCCGAGCGCATGGCCGAAAGCCTGCGCCGCGCCGTGGCCGCGATGCTGGCCGCCGGCATCGACCCGGCCCTGTGCGCCGCGCTGCCCGACACCGCCAGCACCCTGCACCGCCTGCTCGGCGTCATCCCGGATAGCCCCGACTTCCGCCACACGCCCGACAACCCGCTGCCGCTGGACGTGCTGGTGGTCGACGAGGCCTCCATGGTCGACCTGCCGCTGATGTGCAAGCTGGTCGAAGCCGTGGCCGACGGCACCCAGTTGATCGCGCTGGGCGATGCCGACCAGCTGCCCTCGGTCGAAGCCGGCGACGTGCTGGCCGCCATCCTCGCCGCCGCCGGCCCGGGCGATGCCCTGCGCGAGGACGACGCGCGCGCGCTGCAGCCGCTGCTCGGCCCCGGCACGCCCATCGATGCCGACGCCGCCGGCCTGCGCGGCCACCGCGTGCAGCTGCGTCGCGGCTACCGCCAGGACGCGGACTTCGACCTCGCCCCGCTGGCCGAAGCCGCGCGCAGCGGCGAGGCCGACACCGCGCTGGCCCTGCTGCGCGGCGGCGGGCTGCAGGGCGTGCACTTCCACGAAGACGTGCTGGACCCGTTCGACGTGCAGCGCGAGGCTCTGCTGGCGCACTGGCGCAGCCTGGCCGACGCCCCCGACCCGGCCACCGCCCTGGCCCGCGCCCAGCGCCTGCGCCTGCTCACCGCCGTGCGCGAAGGCCCACAGGGCGCGCGCGGCCTCAACGCCCGCATCGAGGAACTGCTCTCCGGCCGCCGCACCGGCCCCACCCCGGCCTGGTTCCACGGCCGCCTGCTGCTGATCACCCAGAACAGCTACCGCCACCGCCTGTTCAACGGCGACATCGGCATCTGTCTGCGAAGCGAAGCAAGTCCCTTTTCGGGACGAAGCGAAGCAACTCCCCTTTCGGGGCGAAGCGAAGCAAGTCCCTTCTCGGGGCGCAGCGAAGCAAGCGCTTCCGCGGCACAGGACGACAGCGCCACCCTGATGGCCTGGTTCCCCGGCGACGCACCGGGCGAAGTGCGCGCCTTCCACCCCGCCACGCTGCCCGCCCACGACAGCGCCTTCGCCATGACCGTGCACAAGGCCCAAGGCAGCGAATTCGATGAAGTCTGGCTACAGCTGCCCCGCAACGACAGCCGCGTCCTCTCGCGCGAACTGATCTACACCGCCATCACCCGCGCCCGCACCCGCCTGCACATCGCCGGCAGCGCCCAGGTCCTGCGCGACGCCCTGGCCCGCCACGCCGAGCGGATGTCGGGCTTGGCGTGGCGATTGGGCGGACAAGAGAGCCGGCCCGAACCTGCACGCCCTGCAGATGCGGGAACGCCTGTCCAGGGCGACCTGTTCTGACGCAGGCATTCGCGGCGCGTCAGTCGTCATCCCCGCGCAGGCGGGGATCCAGTGGCTTTCCACGCAAATCGACGAGACAAAAGAGAGGCCCGCAACGCGGGCCGCGGGGTCATTGCAATCGACGAAAGAGCATCACTTGGTCTCAACGCGCCGATATTGATCGCTGCCGGTGTTGAGGTGAGCGTTGGCCTCGTCGATGGCGAAGGTGACCGTCTCGCCGTCGTTGTTCACCTGCAGCGCGCCGTCCTTATAGATGGCCGGGTAGCTGTCGGTCTGGGGCTTGCGGCTGAAGAACTTCGGCGTGGTGCTGCGGACCATGAAGGCCTCGCCACTGCGCTCGATGTCCATCGTCTCGTCCTGCGTCTGCATGTTGACCCAGTGGCCCACGAACTTCTCGCCCTCCACCCTGGCGCAGCCGGACACCAGTAACGCCGTTGCCAGTTGCGGCCCCCATCCACTTCATCATCGTGTGTAATCTGTCAGTTGAGGATGTAGATCAGAGTGTTGGCAGCGGCCGGCGTATCTTGCGAAGAAACCGCACTCTGACTCCTGTTTCGCAAAACACCTCACTCGCCCTTCGGGTTGTCCGCCGAAAATCGGGGGCGGAGCATGTTTTTTTCATTCAAGCGACAGGGTCTGAATCGTGCTTTCCGGGAAATGAAACTGCACTTTGCCCTGATTTAGGATGATTGGCCTAGAAACGTGGGATACCTCAGGGTTGGGCTTACTTCCTATTCAACATTGGCTTCTTCGACTGGTCATATCCTCGCCTTTCCTGGAGGTATCAGGTGTAACGACGCACCTGGCTCGAGTCCGCTCTACGGGTCTGCTTAATCCAGCTACAGGGCCAACAATCATCTCCACGACCGCTAAGTTAGCCTTTTGACGTTCGGGCGCGTTGGTACCAGCGTTGTGCGGTTTGAGAAAAGCACGTATAACGCCTTGTGCCATGAACGGCGACGCTCTGGTCTAGGGCTTGAAAAAAATTTTCACAAGGAGGTAATGCGATGAGGCGCTTTCCTGCGTGGGCCAGCGTTGGATTCAAAGGCATTACTGTTCTAACGCGATCATTCTTATCGCCAGTCTTCGCAGTGCTAACGCTATGTGTCGCGCTATTTTTTCCGCGAACTGCTGCCGCAGAGTGCGTGGTAATAGGCGCATATAACGAGGCAAGCAGAGACGGGGACTGGTTATGCGACTCTAAGTATGAGGCCTACACGCTTGTCTCATCTTTTACTATCCCGCCCGCTTCCGCCGCCTGTGACCTTCGGAATATTCAAGTTCGAGAGGAAGCCTACCGTTTTGTTAAGTGGGCAAGCTATCCAGGAAATATGTGCGGGCAGGGATATGTGTGGGAATACTCTTTGGGGTCAGCAAGTTGGAGGCAGGGGGGCGAGGAAGGCCCTGAGCCTGGGCTGTCGCAAGGGCCGCCTCTAAACTGCACGCAATGTGTAGGAGATCCGATCAACGCGGCCAATGGCAACAAATTCGAGCACAAGACCGAATTTACTTTAGGCGCGGACCAGCTGAGTTTTGGTTGGACTTATAACAGCATGGAGCCCGTGCTGGCTCCTTTCGATCTCTTACTTGGTACGCACAGAACGCACACGTTCTCGTGGGCGCTCACTTTCACCAGCGTTGGTAATCGTGTGCTGGCCAAAGTGCTCAGGCCCGACGGCAAGGTGACATCCTTTTATTCTGATAACGGCGGGCCTTGGGTGCCTTCCGCACCGGATGGATCATCCTTGATCACGCTTTCCGGCAGCGTCGATACATATGCTTTTCAAGGTGCGGATGGAGTAATCGAGGACTTTGATACCAACGGTCGTTTGGCTCATATTCGTTACCTCAGTGGGTCAGTGATTACGGTCGATTACGATACAGATGGAAATTTGGCTTCTGCGACAGATCAGCAAGGGAGAAAGCTGATTTTTTCGGTGAATACAGATGGACTTCTTTATCGGATTACAACGCCGGACAATAACCAAATAAATCTGGATTATGATCAAGCCGGTCTTTTATGGAGGGTTCATTACCAAGATCTTTCGGTGGTTGAATACCTTTACGACGAGAGCGGTCACGCTCCTGCTCGATCAAGTGGACTGCTCACGGGTGTAATATCCGAGGCGGGGGTCAGGATATCCAGCACGTTCTACGATAGTAAATCGAGAGCGATTTCGACCGACATGGGAGGGATTAGCACAGAGTCAATTTCTTATGACTCAGCGGGAGTGTATGGTATCCCTACAAGCGTAGCCGCGATCAGTGCGCTAGGTGCCGTTAAAAATCTTGAATTCTCTGTCGTAGCGGGAAGAGTGCTGGCCAACTCATCAGTCGAGACCGCCGGTGAACTCTCCATCGAGACTGATTACGAATTCAGTCCTGAAGGCCAGATCAAGCGGATAACGCGCGGTAGTTTTGCCGAGGATAGGTCGTTTAATCCAAGGGGGCTGATGATATCTCGTATTCTTGGACGAGGAACACCGGTTGAATCCGTGGTTCAGACTGACTGGAGCACGGATTTAGCGCTGCCCGCCGAACGGCGCATTCTGGATTCCGCCGGCAAGTTAATTGCAAGCCAAACCTGGACTTACAACTCGCGAGGACAGGCGCTTACCGTGACACAGGTCGACCCTGCAACCAGCGGTACCCGAAGCACGACAACGACTTACTGCGAGCAGCCGAACGTGAACGCCGGCACCTGCCCTCTGCTTGGGCTCGTTAGCTCTGTCAATGGGGCGCGCACTGATGTCGGTGATCTGACCGCCTACACATACTATTTGGCGGACCACAGTTCCTGCATCTCGGCACCGACCACTTGCCCGTATCGCAAGGGCGACCTGTGGAAGGTGACCGACGCGCTCGGGCATGTCACCGAAACCCTCGCCTACGACGGCGCAGGCCGCCCGCTCTCGGTCAAAGACCCGAACGGCGTCATCACCGACTACGAGTACCACCTGCGCGGCTGGCTGACCGCCACCAAGGTGCGGGGGGCCGACAGCAGCACCGAGTCCGACGACCGCATCACCCGCATCGAGTATTGGCCCACCGGCCTGGTCAAGCGGGTTACTCAGCCCGACGGCGCCTTCACCGCCTACACCTATGACGCGGCGCATCGCCTGACCGACGTCAGCGACAACGCCGGTAACACGATTCACTACACCCTGGACAATGCCGGCAACCGGATCGCTGAAGACACCAAGGACGCCAACGGCAACCTCAAGCGCACCCTGAGCCGGGTCTACAACCAGCTCGGCCAGTTGGCGACGCAGGCCGATGCCGTGGGCAATCCCACGGATTACGGCTACGACGCCAACGGCAACACGACTTCGGCTACAGACGCCCTGTCGCGGGTCACCCAGTCCGAGTACGACCCGCTCAACCGCCTCAAGCGCACACTGCAGGACGTGGGCGGCATCGCCGCAGAGACCAAGTTCGCCTACGACGCGCTGGACAACCTGACCGAGGTCACCGATCCCAAGGGCCTGAAGACCACCTACACCTACAACGGCCTGGGCGATCTGACCAAGCAGGTCAGCCCCGATACCGGAACCACGCTGTTCACCTACGACAGCGCGGGGAATCGCATCACCCAGAAGGACGCGCGCAGCAAGACCACGACCTACAGCTACGACGCGCTCAACCGTCTGACCGGCATCGCCTACGCCAATACCAGCTTCAACGTCACCTACACCTACGACGCCAACCAGAGCGTGTGCACGGCCGCCGAGAGCTTCTCGGTGGGACGCCTGACCAAGATGCAGGACGGCAGCGGCACCACGCAGTATTGCTACAACCGCTTTGGCGACCTGACCCGCAAGGTGCAGACCGTCAACGGCGTGGCCCTGACCTTGCGCTATAGCTATGCCCCGGGCGGCCAGCTCACCGCCATGACCTATCCCGATGGCGCCGTGGTGGACTATGTGCGCGACAGCCAAGGGCGGATCACCGAAGTCGGCGTCAAACCAAGCGCTGGCGTCCGCCAGGTGCTGCTCACCGGCGCGAGCTATCACCCGTTCGGTCCGGTGGCGGGCTGGACCTATGGCAACGGCCGCCAGATGGCCCGCACGCTGGATCTGGACTATCGTCCTGCCACCATCCACGACGCCAGCACGGGCGGGCTCGCCGTCGGCTTCAACTACGACGAGGTCGGCAACCTGGTGGAGCTGACCCAGCCTGGCAGCACCTTGCCGCAGGTCGGCTTCGGCTACGACGCCCTGGGGCGGTTGACCCAATTCAAGGATGGCCCGACCGGGACGGTGATCGATGGCTACGGCTACGACAAGACCGGCAACCGCACCAGCCTGACCACGGCGGCAGGCACCTCGACCTACAGCTATCCGACCACCAGTCACCGGCTCACCAATGTAGGCGGCATCGCCCGCACCTACGACGCAGCCGGCAACACCACGGGCATCAACGGGACGGCCAAGCAGTTCGTCTACGACGACACCGGTCGGATGAGCAGCGTCAAAGCCGTAGGAACCACCACCCGCAACTACAAGTACAACGGCAAGGGCGAGCGCGTGCGCAGCTACCTGAGCACGGCCAACACCTACACCTTGTACGACGAGGCCGGCCACTGGGTGGGCGACTACGGCGCCAACGGCACCCCGGTCCAGCAGGCGATCTGGATGGACGACCTACCGGTGGGCCTGCGCACCGCAGCCGCCGGCACCGTGAGCTACATCGAGCCCGACCATCTGGGCAGCCCACGCGTGGTCATCGACCCGGTGGCCAACACCGCGATCTGGAAGTGGGACATCAAGGGCGAAGCCTTCGGCGCCACGGCGCCGGAACAGGACCCGGATGGGAACGGCACGGCGTTCAATCTGGATATGCGGCTCCCCGGGCAGCGGTACGACGCCAACACCGGAGTGAATTACAACTACTTCAGAGACTATGACCCCGGCACGGGGCGCTATGTGCAGAGTGATCCCATCGGACTACAGGGCGGAATCAGTACATACGGTTATGTAGGAGGAGCCCCTTTGACCGGCGCCGATTCGAGTGGGCTTGCACAACCTGCTCCGGCGTTGCGTCCAACTCCTGGCCCACAGTTTTCTCCAGCTCCGGGCATTCGCCCCATCGCGCCAGGGATGGGGCCGGCTAATGCGCCGAGACAGTTGCCGCTCCTGATGGAGGCGTGCATTGCCAATCCGATTGTGTGTGGAATTATAGGCTCACTGATTCCTAACGAA
The DNA here is from genome assembly GCF_037153335.1 of Pseudoxanthomonas sp. USHLN014. Classification (NCBI taxonomy): domain Bacteria; kingdom Pseudomonadati; phylum Pseudomonadota; class Gammaproteobacteria; order Lysobacterales; family Lysobacteraceae; genus Pseudoxanthomonas; species Pseudoxanthomonas sp. USHLN014. The sequence continues at coordinate 487,935 of NZ_JBBCKO010000002.1, read as the reverse complement.
ATGGGCAGTGCTCCATGCGAAATGCCGGGAGGTCCGCCTTGCGGAGTATACAAAATTGGCCTCGACCTCCCCGAAGCGGAAAATGATGGGCACTGCGAGAATTCAGATAGCTGCAAAAAAATGTATGAAGCGCTTATGAGGCAACGGGAAGTAATAACAGATTGGTCGGATTGGATGACGGCAGAGGACGCCAAGTGGCACGGCTATCGAACTCCATACATGGATATGGAGGCGCAGCGCTTAGCGAAGCAGATCCACGAATTCAATACTTTGGCGCAGAGATACAATCGGGTTTGCTCACCAAAGGTTCCATTGATTGGTATTACGCGATAGCTAACGAACTAGGTTGCACAGAGGCACTTGAAGAATATGGATGCGACATTTATTAAAAATCTTGCTCTGCAGGGCGACGCCGGAGCGATGCTTGCGTACGGTGTTCTCGCTGTCGCTGGTAAAACAGAAAAGGGTTTAGCCGAAGCGGCTGCATGGTGCGAAGCCGCCGGAGACCACGGCATCTCCTTCGGATATCTCATGGCCTCGGAGCTGATAACGCCGAGTGCCGATAATCCGCACGCGCAAAGTTCCGTGCCCTTGCTACGGAAGGCGGCGCAAACTGGAGCGGTAGTCGCCATGTACAATCTGGGCCTTGCTCTAGCAAGGGATGGCAGCCTCAAAGAGGCAATCCATTGGATTCGTGAGGCCGCATTGAAATTTCATTCTGCAGCCGCGTGTCACATGGGTGAGCTTGTGGAAGAAGGAAAGGCTACTTTGGAGGAGGCCGCGCCATACACGGCACTTGAGTGGTTCGAATTCGCCGCGAGATTAGGGGATTCTCATGCTGCATTTCGGCTAGGCGAGGCTTATGGAGAGGGAAGGAATGTCGCGAAGGACGAGTGCCTGTCAAAGCACTGGTATGAGACCTCCGCTGCGCTAGGTAGCTCCATGGCGCACAGAATGTTGGCTTTCTCCTATGCGATGGGACAGGATGGGTTTCCATTCAATCCATCCCTAGCCGAATTCCACGAGCATCGGGCAGAGCAACTTTCCCAATTGGATGATTTGCATCGAAAAGTGAGGATGCGCTGGATCGAAAACCTCCGTGAAGGCGATGACCCTATAAAACCCCTTGATTTTTAATGGCTCGCCATTAGTGAAAAGCAAGGGTCTAAAAGCAGGATCGAAGTACGCTTTCGTATCCCAGTGACAGGAGCGGCATAGTGCTTTCTGAGATATGAAATTTCACTCTGACCCCTAAATTTTGATCGATTCAATACGGGCCAAGGGATGTCTGTCGCCACTGCATATGCCGACATCGGATGCGGCTTAGCCTGGTCCCCTGGCGAAGGTTCTGCCACAGAGGTAGGCGTGGGCTGGGGCGTCAGTGCCACTGGCGGCCTCGGCACTGGCGGGGTCGGCGCGGACACCGGCTACATCATGAGCAACGACGGATGGGGCTGGAGTTGGTAGCAAATAGACTTAGGAAAGCAACGGCAGCGGTCATCGGAGTCATTTTCCTGATGGCCGCCGCCCTGTTCGCAAGAAAGATGGCGAGTCAAGACAATACAGGCATGCCTACTCGTGTGCAGTTGCTTGCGGAAATCCAGCCATTCCTTTCCGCGCTCGACAGCCCCAGGCCTCATTACTTCAATCGCTCATCCCTGGTTGGTGTAACAATTCGATCCGAGCGAGAGGTCCCTAAAACACTTTTCTTCGAGACAGCTGACCGCAACGGATGGCTGAAGGTTCGGACGCAGTCTGGCGCGTACTTCAGAGAAGATTTCTTCTGTAAGGGGCGCTTATCGTTGACTAGTGAGCAAGGGCTAAGGCCAGAAAGTTATTCCGTTATTTCAGTTCGCTGGTCCTCCGATCCAATTTCCCCCGCCTACTGCAAGTCGAAAACAGCTCCGACCGCATTACATGACTAACATTGCGCCAGTGTTCTTTATGCTCCAGCTAATTAACGGAACTGATCCCTATTCGTTGATCGCGTCGAGCAAGGCTAACTGGCCAACGGGCTATTGGCTTCAGATCAAGGACGAAGATGGTCAAGCGAGGGACGACACTTTCCAAGTACTCGCTGATGGAACTGTGCTCGCCTACGACAGTCAATGCCGCGAGATAGCGTCCGGCCGTAGCCACCTTTACGACGGCACCTTATTTGTTACTTGGAGATCTCCGAAGGGCCCTATCGCTATAGCCTATGTTCCATCTAAGAATCACGAACTTCTCACCTTCACCTCGCCACGCACAGGAAATAATGCGATTTACTCGCGCACTAAAGACTGTCATCCCATGTAAAACCTCAGCGAGACCAACCAAGCGACTACGCTACTGTTGAGACCCATGCGATCATTGGCTCTTGCCGAAATAGCGCACTAGATCTAAGCCATCCCGCCATTGATGCCGATCACCTGGCCGTTGATGTAGCCGGCGGCGTCGGAGCAGAGGAAGGCCACCAGCGCCGCGACTTCCTCGGGCTTGCCGGCGCGGGCGGCGGGGACCAGTTGCTTGATCGCCTCGGGCGGGAACTGCGCGCCGATCATTGAAAAATAGGGGTCGGAGTACGGTTTTGCACCCGAGCGACAGGATCGTAATCGTGCCTTCGGGAACATAAAATGCACTTCGACACCTGATTGTCGGTGGCTGGGCGGCGGTCAGCTATGACCTGCGGCGCTTCAAGCCGTTCGGTTGGCTCTACGCATTGCTGGTGGTGCTGGCGATGATCGGGTTGGGTCAGGCTGTGACCGGGGTTCCGTTCCGGGAGCTGGCCGCGCAATGGGATGCCCTCAAGGGTTGGCAGGGCGGCGTCCGGGCATGACGATCCTGGCGGTGTTCTCTGCCATGCTGTGCGGCATTCTCGCGGCCGGCGTCATGTCGGGCGCGCTGTAGCCGAACCACCATCCGTCCGGCCGGCCGCCTTGCGGCACGGCGCAACCGGGGGATATGCGATCCAGAGGCCCGATGAGCTTGTCCACGCCACAGCGCGGTGTTGCCTTCGGGATGGCGTCGGCCCTGGTGCTGGCGGCGGTCGGGCTGGGCGCGGCGCTCGCCATGCCGGGCGCGTGGGCGGAGGACACGCTGGAGGGGCGTTTGCACTTGGTCGCATTTGCGGCGCTGGCGCCTGCCCTGGCGCTGGCCTTCTGCATCGCGCGGCTGGCAGCCCATCGCTTCCATACGCCGGCCGACCTGGATGGCAGTGGCATGACCGAAGGCACCCGCCAGGCGCGGTTGCTCCAGGCGTTGCTGCAGAACACGCTGGAGCAGCTGGCCCTGGCCGTGCCCGTCTACGCCGCGTGGGGGGCGCTGGCGCCTGCGCGCTGGCTCGGAGTGCTGCCCGTGGCGGCGGGGATGTTCCTGCTGGGGCGGGCGTTGTTCTTCGTCGGGTACGCGCGGGGCGCGCGCGGCCGGGCGTTCGGTTTCGCGCTGACGTTCTACCCCACCGTCCTGCTGCTGCTCGGCGCCGCGGTGTTCGCGGTGCGCGTGTTCGGCAGCCCATGAGGCCTCCACGCCGATGGGGGCGTGCCCGTTGGCTTCCTCCATGCGCAGACGCCCATGCTGGAGCTCGTCCTCTTCCTCATCCTCAGCGTCCTGGCCGTCCGTGCGTGCATCGCGTCGTGGTGAGCCTGGTGGCCCCGCCAGCCTGACGGTCCCCCGCTGCCCAGTGCCGGCCCAGCTGCCCAGGGCGCCCGGTACTTTGGGGAGTGCGTGCCCCGGCGCAGGGGGAAAATAGGGGTCAGAGTGCAGCTTTTGGGCGCTTGCGGCGCTCATTCCGTCTCCCGGCACTTCGGGAACTGATAAGACGCGGCAGGGAAATCACGAGCTAGCGTGCCTTTCGAACGAGCTAGCGTGCCTTTCACAAGAGCGCGCCAACAGCTAGCGGCCAAAGCCGCTAGGATGAAGCCCGGACTCTAAAGAGCCCCGCTACTGAAAGCGGGGGACGTCGATAGAAAATTGGGGTGGGGCGGGATTTATCAGAAAGTGCACTCTGACCCCTGTGCTACTCCAATATGGGTCGATCGAAGCGTACTGTTTATCGAATGATCGGGCTGGGCCCGCGGTCGCAGGCCCAGCCCAATGGATTACTTAGCCTCTACGCGGCGGTACTGGTCGCTGCCGGTGTTGAGGTGGCCGTTGGCCTCGTCGATGGCGAAGGTGACCGTTTCGCCGTCGTTGTTCACCTGCAGCGCGCCGTCCTTGTAGATGGCCGGGTAGCTGTCGGTCTGGGGCTTGCGGCTGAAGAACTTCGGCGTGGTGCTGCGGACCATGAAGGCCTCGCCGCTGCGCTCGATGTCCATCGTCTCGTCCTGCGTCTGCACGTTGACCCAGTGGCCCACGAACTTCTCGCCCTCCACCCTGGCGCAGCCGGACACCAGCAACGCCGTGGCCAGTGCGGCTCCCATCCATTTCATCATTGTGTGTACTCCGTCGGTTGAGCTGGCGGGAAGGATGCCGAGTGGGGGATGCAGAGGAGGTCAAGGCTGTCGGGCGCGCCCAGTGGAAAACTGCACTCAGACCCCTTTTTCAAACTAATTGTTAAGCGGTCGCTTCACTACGGGCTTCCCACGTGGCCAGCAAGTAGGTTGCTAGAGCGCCCGACAGATTAACGGCGAGTTCTGCATGGCGGGGCGCTGGCTTTGAAGCAACCTTGCCTTTTCCATGAGCGTCACTGAGACGGTTGCGGAGCGACCCTAAGCCCTCAACAACTGCGGTACAGCCGCCGAGGATCTGCTTGAACACTGTTTCGGTGTGCTGAGACGGCGCCAGATTCAGCGCTTCTGCGGTGAGCTTGTAAAGCTTTGGCAGCTCCGCCCCGTCGTCGTAGCTGATATCGGAAGAATCGAGGATGTGCTTGCAGACAGACTCAATGAGCGTGCGGGCGGACGTAATAGCGCCCTCGGGATCGGAGGCACGCCGTTCAAGAGCTTTGGACCAAGCAGCTTGAACATGAGATGCATCAAATTTCTCTAGCTTCTCCGTCACCAGTTGGTCGGCGGGCGAGAGCGGGCCGCGTTCTAGGACCTCTAGTAGCGGACGAAATTCGTCCCAGATGAACTGGCGGCGCTCCGCGTACGTGGAGTACTTGTACTTAATAAACTGCCAGAACTGTGCAAGGTTCCGAGACGTTCGTACGAAGCGCGGGACAAGTGCGTCTAGTGCTGGGTTAGATAGCAGCATCTGCCGCAACCGTATGAACTCAGCCTCGTCCTCGCTTCCGCCAGTTGCGTGGGCGATCAGCAAGTTCTGAAATGCTTCGGTTTGGTCGAGTAGTTCGTTCACTTGATCGGTCGCCTAACGACTGGGTTAAGCCGGGCCACGAAGCGGCATCGGCTTGAACGAATTGTTAGACGTCATTTCAGCCCGTAGTACTTTAACAAGCCTTCTTTGATGACGTCCGTAGCGACTGCCAAGCCGACTTTCCACGTGCCTGAGCCAGCTTTCTTGAGGTTGTCTAGCAGCCACTCCTTTACCTTGGGGCCCATCGGCTCCGCCGTGCTTTCCGGCTTCTCAGACGACGCGAGTTCGGCGAGTTCCTGCGCGTCATTCTCCGGTAACCCCGCCTGTACGAGATATTGAGACAGTGAGGTCTTGTTGCCAGTATCGATGGATACCGAAACCGTTGCGCCCCTCTGAGCGGAAACGGTTGTGTAGTTGCCGTATATGATCTGCTGCGCGATCTGGGTGGTGACGCCTGCTGCGTTGCCTGCAAGGTTTCCTGAACTTGATAGAGTGACGCCTGCCGCCTCCGGAACAGATTTCTCTATCTCGATCGTGAGCTCAAGAACGCGATTCATGACGGCGTGACGAATTGCAGCTAAAGATGCGCGAGAGATCGTTCCTGTTACCGAGTTGCAGGCGTAACCCTTATATATTTTGCCTTGCAGCAGCAAGATTAGGTTCGCCGCCTCTATGCATAGTGAGCCCTCCTTCTTGGAGCTTGAAAGCAACTCATCTACTGCAGCAATGCTTTGCCTCATCTCAAAGTGCGTCCAGCTTTCTCCAGCAAATTTTTCTATGAGATACGGCGAAATAGGTGCGTTCCTGATTCCCGCACCGAATGGTCCGGAGAATGTTCCGTGATATGCAATTTCAAGAACTCGGTAGTTAGGAACGCCTATGCCTTCGGGATACCCCTCCGATTCATGCTTTACCCAATCAGCGAGCGGTTGACTTCCGAGTCGCGCGGCTAGCAGCCGCAGCTTCAGTAGTATTGGCGCAATATCAGACTGGCCTTCGACGACCGCAGCTTGGATGTCTGCCAAAAGACCCATGGGTCTCTCCAATTGAGGTCTAAAGTTTATTGGACCCCGGCATCGGGGCGTTGCTCGAATTGTTCATTTGTGAAGTCTGTGGCGTCAAGGAATTTTCCTGACTAAGACTTGGAATTTATTTGATCGGAAACATGGGTCAGAGTGCACTTTCCACGTGTTCATCCAGTTCCCCGGCACTTCGGGAACTGACTACAGCCCAGGAAGTTTTCACCAGTCCGTCGATTGGTCCGCTGCACTAGGTTGCTGCCGCAGCGCGGACATGTCGCAAGCGCGGCGCGCACTAGGGCAGGTTCGGACGAGACCAGTGCGGGCTCGATGTGGGCTCGCGAGTCGGGCAAGGGCGCCGAGTCGCGCTGCACCGCGCGAATCATCTCCAGCAGCTGCGCGCCGCCCATCAACTGAATCGGCTTGCCTTGAGCGAAGCGCTCGGCTTCTTTGGTGTAGCTGCCGATGCAGACGATCTTCACCGCGTGGGCCTGGTGGTGGGCGAGCAGGCCGGCCATTTCGCGCACGACGCTGACGCCGATTTGCTGGCGCTTCCATTGTTTGCATTGCACCAGCGTGCGGCGGCCATCCTTGCGCAGGATGAGGTCGATGCCGCCGTCGGCGCCGCCCAAGCCGGTTTCCTCAACGATATAACCTTGGCGGCGGAAGGCTTCGCCCACCAGTAGCTCGAATTGGCGCCAGCCGCCTCGGCTGAGACTTTCCAGATCGGTGCGCGTGTCTAGCAGCTTACGGCGATGGCGGCTGCCGATGAAAGACGCCACCGCGCCGATCCAGCAGATGGCCAGCACCATCCACGCCAGCGGCGAAAGCATGGTGCCCACGCCCTGATAGAAGCCTTGGGAGAGCGGCCCCCCTTGCCGACCCATCCACCAGGCCAGGCCGTACCGGACCCCGATAAAGCCGATCAGACCAGCGGCGACGCCGACTGGCCACGGCAACGCGGCGAATACTTCGATCCCGTTCTGCTTGCGCCTGCGTCCCATGCAAGACCCCCCAAAGTCCTTGCCCGAACAATAGCCTTCGGCGGGCCTCCTGTCAGCGGTGAGCGAGATTGCCCCAGTGAATACACGGAGCGGTTAAGAGGTCGCGACTACCAAGATGTTGCCGTGAACGACCAAGTGCGGCGCCGCACCAAAAAAAGCCAGCCGTGGTCAGCCGGCCAGCGCTCGCTCGAACTTCGAAACGAATGCCTTGAGAGAGGTTCCGCAGGCGGTGCAGAAGTCGCGCAGTTGCAGCAGATCCATCCGCCGCTCACCGCGTTCGACATCGCTTACGTAGGACTGGGGACGGCCCAGTGCGACGCTCAGGCCCACCTGCGTCAGCCCCGCAGCCAAGCGGAGATCGCGCAGCTGTTGCAGCAGGATCGCGTACTCCGCTTTATGGATCGACTTGGTGGACATGACGGGGAAAGTCGCGCAGGAGCAAAGACGCTATATCCCCTTTTCAAATATCCGAAAAACAGATAAGTTCGACTTGCGGATGCTCTGTCCGCCCTGTCGAGGAAGGATGCCGTGACAACTTCTAAGGCCTTGAAAAAGTCCGCAAAAGCCCGGGCGAAGGCGGCCGCGCCGCCCAGTGCGACCTACGCGTTCGGCGCGACGCTGGCGCAGATCGATCGGTGCCATCAGCTGCTGCGCACGATCAGCGCGCACAGCGACATGGTGGCGGTGTGCGCGGGCGCGCAGCTGGACGATGCCAGCCTGAGCACGTTGGGGGAGAGCATCTTCCATGCCGCGCACGAGGTGCGTGTGCTGGTCGATACGATTTACGCGCAGCGGCTGTGCGGCGAGGAGCCGCTGTCGGCTTCGGCGCTCGCGGGTTCCGCTCCGCCCCGTCAGCGCCGGGCGCAGCGAGGGGGCAGCGCCGGCGTCGGCCATCCGTCCAAGATGAGGACGGCCACGAATGAGCGGGCCCGCAATCCCGCGTAGCATTGGCAGCAGCACCGCGCCGCTGAAGCGCGGGGACACCTTGCGACCCGCCCGCCTCGCCGCTTCCTGTTCTGGTGGGGTGGGGCTGGTCCGCAAGGCCAGGTGATCTCACCTGCCGGCGCCAGGAAACGAAGCACCGGCAGCACCGCGAACGGGAGTCGCGCGATGGCATGGGAAGGCGGGCGGAGCGGGCGAGGGATCTCGGTGGCGGCCTTCGCGGCCGTCGTGCTGGCCCTGGGCTGGCTGGGCATCGGCTTTCTGCATGCGGCGTATCTCAAGTACGCCGCGCTGGATTCGCCGGCGTACGCGATGTTCCTGCTGCGGCGGGGCTGGCTGTGGTGCCATCTGGCCGGTGGCGGGCTGGGCATCGCGCTGGGGCTGGTGCAGCTGCTGACCCAGCGCTGGCCGCGGCTGTGGCGCGTGCATCGCGTGTCGGGCCGCGTGTACTTCGCCGCGATGCTGGTGGCCATGGTCGGCGCGGTCGGCTTGATCGCGACCTCGCCGGCACCGACGGGCATCCGCGTGGCCTTCAGCTCCACCTTGCTGGCGTGGCTGGTCACCGGCGGTGCGGGCCTGGTGGCGATCCTGCGTCGCAACGTGGCCGCGCATCGCCGCTGGATGCTGGGCGCGTATCTGGTCACGCTGGCCCCGGCGGTGTTCCGGCTGTCGCTTGCGGGCGTGGTGGCGCAGGGCGTGGCGCCATCGCCGGACCTGATCGCGTGGATGCTGTGGGGCAGCTGGGCGGTGCCGCTGTTGCTGTATGCGCTGTGGCTCAAGCTGGTTGGCGCGGCGCGTCGCGGGTCATGGGCGGAGGGCGCTGCGCTGCGCCATGACCGCGCGTAGCTCAGGCGTTTGGCAGGCGCATCCAGTTGGGTGGACTTGCCAGGTCGACGGCGTACGTCGTCCAGCGCTGATATCGGCGTGTTCGGTGGACACGGCGCTGATCGCGCCGTGGGTGTGACGCTACTGATTTGAACTCCAATCCATCCGCCTGCTGAGGGATAAAAGCCTTGGCGCAGGGGAAGCTGAAGGCAATGCCTAGGTGGTCAGGGCGACGGATCTCCCGCCCCAAGCCGCGCCACCACGCGCCAGAACGCGTCGGCGTCTTCCGGGGGCACCGCGTCGGTCAGGGCGCGCCGCACGGCGTCGGCGTGGACGCGGCGGGCGGCGCGGACGGCGTCGCGTCCGTCGGCGGTGGCGACGACCTGCCAGTTGGCGGTCGAGCCTTCGCGGCGCAGCAGCCCGCGCGTTTCCATGCGGCTCAGTTGACGCGAGAGCCGGCTGCGCTCCCAGCCCAGATCATCGGACAGGCGCTGCTGGCGGATCTGGCCCGCGGGCGTTTCGACCACGCGCGTCAGCACGGAAAAGTCCGCCGCCGACAGGCCCGTGTGTGCGGTGATCTCCGCGACGACCGCGGCCATCACGGCCTCGGTGGCGCGCTTCCAGGCGATCCATCGCTGCATGTCCTGTTCCGAAAGCCTGCTCATGCGCATCCCCGCCTTGTTGACATGGCAACAATAGCGGACGCATGCTGTTGACATGACAACACAATGCACGGTGCTTATCACGGGCGGCACGTCCGGCATTGGCCTGGGGCTGGCCAAGCGCTATGCCCAAGGCGGCGCGCGGGTCGTGATCACCGGCCGCTCCACCGAGCGCCTGGAGCAGGCGCGGGCCGAGCTGCCCGGCTGCGTGACCATCGCCGGCGACCTGGCGCGCGCCGACGCGCGCGAGCGCCTGGCCGACCGCATCGCCTCCGAATTGGGCGGCCTGGATGTGCTGGTGAACAATGCCGGCATCCAGCGTCGGGTCGACATCGCCCACGACACCGCGGCCTGGCCCGAGCGTCAGGCGGAGATCGATCTGCTGTTCTGCGCGCCGATCCACCTGTGCACCCTGCTGATCCCGCTGCTGCGCAAGGCCCGCCAGGGTGGGCAGCTGGTCAACGTCACTTCAGGCGGCGCCTTCAATCCGCAGACCTTCGCGCCGGGCTACAGCGCGGCCAAGGCGGCGTTGCACAGCTACACGATGAATCTGCGCCGGGCCCTGGCCGGGACCGGCGTGACGGTCACCGAGCTGATCCCGCCGGCGGTAGCCACCGCCCTGGCCGGGCCGGGACAGGCGCACGGCGCGGATCTGGATGCGTTCTGCGATGCGGTGTTCCCGCGCATCGAGCGCGGCGAGGCCGAGGTCGGGTTCGGGCCCACCGACACGGCGGAGTTCCGCGAGCGTCTGTCCGCCGAGCATGCGCGATTCGAGGCGTTCGCCCGGCGCAACGGTTAGGCGGATCGCCGTGGTTGCTGGCGACTCTTCAGGCGATCGCGGAGGACGTCGCGCTGCCCACGTAGCGCTCCACCGGCTTGCCGTGCAGCTCGGTGTTGCCGTCGAAATGCAGGCCCAGGCGCTCGGCCACGCGCCGCGAGGCGATGTTGCCGGGGTCGATGAGGGCGTGGACCTGCGGCTCGCGGCGGGTCTGGAAGGCGTAGTCGAGGACGGTTGCGGCGGCCTCGCCGGCCAGGCCCTGGCCCCAGAACGGGCGGTAGATACTCCAGCCCAGTTCCAGGCCGTTGTGGCCCTCGCGCAGGAAGGCGCCGACATGGCCGGCCGGCTCGCCGCCCTCGCGCAGCGTCACCGACCACCAGCCGGCGCCGTACAGCTGCCACATGCCCACGTGCGAGCAGAAGAAGCGCCAGGCGGTGGGACGGTCGACCACGCCGAGGAACTCGGCGCTGATCGGGTCGGACAGGTGCCGGGCGAAGGGCTCGAAGTCGCTGGCGCGGTATTCGCGCAGGATCAGCCGCGGCGTCTCCAGCAGGGGAACGGTCGCGGCGGAGGTGGGCGTGGCAGGCGACATGGAAGCGGGCCGATCAGGCAGGTGAGAAGCCGTATTGGGCCAGTCGGTGTCGATCCGGTGCAAGGTCGTGCGCGGTGCCGGGGTCTTGCGCACGCGCGATCGAGGGCCTGCCCGCTTTCTCATCAGGCGGGGCGTTTGATGCTCTGCACTCGTGCGCAAATCACGTGACTGGGCGCCGAAGCGAAGGCGCCGGCACCCCCACCTTCGCCCTGCCTCAGGCCATCGGCCAACGCCGGAGCGCATATCCGATCATCCGCTCGCGCCAACCCGCCCCGCCCTTAGCGATACGGCCCCGGTCCCTTCCACACCAGCTCGCCGCGGTGATACACGCGCTGCATGTTGATGATGTCGCGCGAGTCGCCGATGCCCTTGAGCTCGGGCGAATCCGGCGGCAGCGCGCGGCACGGGCCGGAGCCGTTGCGCAGCACGATCTCCAGCGGGCACACCATCAGGTATTCGGTGCCGGGCAGGGGGATGAAGAACTCCTTCATGCCCTGCGCCATCCAGGTGCGCACGCGTTCTTCCACGCGCGGTTCGTAGTAGGCCTGGTAGCCGCCGACGGACAGGCTGGCGCCATCCATGCCGCTGTCGCGGCCGCGGCCCTGGTTGAGCGCCGGGCTGTCGTCGAAGCCGGCGTTCTCCGGCGCACTGTCCTGGGCGATGTAGCCGGGCGGGTGGCCCCAGTTGGGCGAGCGACGGTCGGTCGGCGGCGGGTTGGCCGGCGGGCGCGTGGACGCCTGGGGCGGGGTCTGCGCCGGCGCGGGCACGGGCGGGCTGGGCGTGGCGCTGGGCGCGGGCGTGGTGTCGGTCTCGGTCAGCAGCGGGTCGGCCGGGTGGTCCACGCGCGTGGTCTGCAGGCGCGAGGCCGGCGGCGGCTTGCGCGCGACCTTCGGCTTGGGCGGGACCGGCGTGGGCGGGGTGGGCTGGCGCGAGGGCGGCGGGCTGGGCGGGGCCGGATCGGCCGGCGCGGTGCTCTCGCCGATGAAGTCCACCCGCGTGCGGCCGCCGGCCGGCGCGCCCTGGGTGGTCTGCACCACCGGCACGTCGGCATGCAGCAGCACCCACAGCATCAGCAGGTGCAGCAGCAGGCTCAGCAGCGCGCCGACCCAGGGGTCGACGCGGTCGTTCCAGGGCCGGGTCCGCGCACGCGCGGGGTTCGACGCGTCGCTCATGCCGTCGGTGCGTCGAGGGGGCGGGACTTCATGGCGCTCTGGTGCGTGCGGCGGTGGGGTGTGCGCATCGTAGCGCGCCGGCGCGCGGCTTCCGTGGCAGGCGTTGACGCAAGGCCGCGTGGGTCGGGGTGCGCGCGGGCGGCGCAATGCCGTGCGCGCCGGGCTGCCCGGCGCGCTCCGGGAGCCGGGCGTGGCGCGGCACGGCGGGGCCAAGACACGCTCTGGACGCGCAGTGTGCGATCCACGTATACGACAGCCGTTGGATCGATGCGAACCCGGCGCGGAACGGCCCGGGTGTCGGGAGGAGCGGCGAGTGCAGAACGAAAGCGTGCAACACCATGACCCCGCCAGGGGCCCCGACCTTGGCCAAGGTGCCGACCTGGCGATGGCGCCGTTGCACGGGCTGGCCTGCGTCACCGACCGCGCCGGCCGCCTGCTGCAGCTGGGCCAGGACCTGCGGCGGCTGACCCTGGCCGATGAGGCCGAGATGCCGACCTCGCTGCTCGACCTGGTGGCGGTGCAGGGCCGGCCCGGGCTGCGCGACGCCCTGGATGCGCTGGCGTCCGACGCCGCGCCGCAGACGCTGGAGCTGCCGCTGCGCACGCCGGCCGGCCTGCGCTGGTGCGCCTTCGAAGTCAGCGCGCAGCCGGCGCTGGACGGCGGCGCGCCCATCCTGCTTTGGCAGGGCACCGACATCCACCGCTACAAGCAGCGCATCGCCGAGCTGGAACGGCTGACCACGGCGCAGTCGCGCATGCTCGATGTCAGCCAGGACTGCATCAAGATCATCTCCCTCGACGGCCGCCTGCTGCACATGAACCGGGCCGGCTGCCAGGCGCTGGGCGTGGCGGCCGACTCGGGCTTCGGCATGCCGTGGCTGCCGCTGCTGCCGCAGGACGTGCATCGGCCCGGCGCACGGGCCCTGGAGCGCGTGCGGGAGGGGCACGCCGACCGCTTCACCGGCCGCAGCGAGGTGGAGGGCGGGGCGCCGGAATACTGGGACAACCTGCTGACGCCGATGCTCGACGAGGCCCAGCAGCCCACGGCGATCCTGTGCATCTCGCGCAACATCACCGGCGAGCGGCTGGCGCTGGAGGCCGCGCGCGACAGCGAGGCGCGGCTGGTGGTCGCTGCCCAGGTCGGCGGGCTGGGCATCTGGGACTACAACGTGTCCGAGGATCACTTCGACTGCGACGAGACCTGGTGCCGGATCATGGGCCTGCCGCCGGGGCAGGCGGTGTCCACACTGGAGGAGTTCCGGCGGCTGATCCATCCGGACGATCGCGAGCGCGCCACCCAGGTGGAGACGCTCGCCGCCGAGATGCTGACCGGCGCCAAGCAGTATTCGACGGCCTACCGCATCGTGCGTCCGGACGGCGAGGTGCGCTGGATCCGTTCGGCCGCGCGGATGGAGACCCGCGGCGGCGCCGCGCCGCGCGCGGTGGGCTTCGCGGTCGATGTCACCGATGCGATGCGCGGCGAGCACGCCCTGCGCGACGCCAACCGCCGGCTGCGGCACGAGCGCGATGTCCTCAGCCGCGAGGCGCAGGAAGACGCGCTGACCGGCGTGGCCAACCGGCGCGGCATGGACCGGCAGCTGGACGACCTGCTGGCCGGCGCGGGCGGCGCACCGGTGTGCGTAGGCATGATCGACCTGGACGACTTCAAGGCGTTCAACGACCTGCACGGCCATCTGGAAGGCGACCGCGCGCTGCGCCAAGTGGCGCAGGCGTTGGGCGATGCGGTGCGGCCCACCGATCTGGTCGCGCGCTATGGCGGCGAGGAGTTCGTCTTCGTGCTCGCCGGCACGGAGAACCCCGAGCCCTTCCTGCGGCGCGTGTTCGAGCGCGTGCATGCGCTGGGCATCGCCCACGCCGGGACCCAGGCCGGCATCCTGACCATCAGCTGCGGCTGCGTGGTCTGCCATGACGCGGCGCCGGACCAGGTCGAGACCATCCTGGCCGCCAGCGACGCCGCCCTGTACGAAGCCAAGCGCCGCGGCCGCGATCAGTACGTGATCGTGCGCCAGACGCTTGCGTCGGAGGGGTGATGGGTGCGGCTACCGTCGTTGCCGGGAAGGCGGGAACCCAGGGACTTTTGCATCAAAGCGTCGACGTCCATGGATTCCCGCGTTCGCGGGAATGACGGATGGGGAAGATCTTGGCAGCGACGGGGTTGCGGGCCGTTCTGCCTCAGTAATGCGAAATTTGCAGCCAGCGCAGTGCTTGTGGTGAGAGGCGGCATGCCAGCGATGGGGCTCTCCCGGGAAAGCCCGTCGTCGCCACGGGCGGCTCCCCTGTAGAGCGGAGCTTGCTCCGCTGCTTTTCGTTCAGTTCGTGGGAAAGGCCCCAGCGGAGCAAGCTCCGCTCTACAGGCAGACCGTCGCGAGATTTGAGGAGACAGTTGTCCCCACAAGTGCAGTGACTGATAGCCGCCAGCCACTTCCTGCCGTCATTCCCGCGTTCGCGGGAACGACGGGTTGGGTTTTCTCAGGAAGGAAAGTCTGATTTCTGGGTACAGCTGGGAGGGCCAAGAAAGGGGGGGAAAGCCCGTCGCTACGGGCGGCTCCCCTGTAGAGCGGAGCTTGCTCCGCTGCTCTTCGTTCAGTTCGTGGCGGAAGGCCCCAGCGGAGCAAGCTCCGCTCTACAGGCAGACCGTCGCGGGATTTGAGGAGACAGTTGTCCCCACAAGTGCAGTGACTGATAGCCGCCAGCCACTTCCTCCCGTCATTCCCGCGAAGGCGGGAATCCAGGGACTTTCGCGCACAGCGCCCAAGGCGCTGGATGCCAGCCTTCGCGGGATTGACGGTTCCTTGCGCCTTCAGCGGCCGCTCGAGCGTTCCAGCACGGTCTTGACGGCGGGGTCGTGCGCCATGGCCTGCATGAAGCGGGCCAGGTTGGGGTACTTGCGCCAGCTCTCGCCGGCCTTGTCCGACCAGCGTGCCATGACGAAGGCGTAGGCGTCGGCCACGCTGCGGCGGCCGGCGTAGACGTGGTCGGTGTCGCCGATCAGCGCGTCCAGGTGGGCCAGCACGCGCGCGATGCGTGCGGGTGCGGCGTCGCGCACCGCCTGCAGCGCCGCCTCGCTGGCGTCGGTGGTGTAGCGCTCAGGGGTGAAGAAGGGCCAGAACGCCGGATGCATGTCGCCGGTCAGGAAGGCCAGCGTCTCGTTGAACACGAACTGCGCCTCGATGCCTGCGTCGGCGCCCAGCCCGGCCTCGGGATGGCGCTGGACGATGTACTGCAGGATGGCATCGGCCTGGGTCATCGCGCGTGCGCCGCCGATGTCCAGCGCCGGCACCGTGCCCAGCGGGTTGATGGCGCGGTAGGCGTCCGCGTGCGGGTCGACCTTCACCGCCTCGTAGTCGGCACCGGCCCATTCCAGGGCGATCCAACAGGCCAGGGCGCAGGTGCCGGGGGCGTAGTAGAGCTTCATCATGGGACTGTTCCTTGCGTATGTCCGGCGGGTGCGGGCCGCATGATTCCATGTGCCGGGTCGATCTGCTGTCGTCGGGTGCACTGCGGCGTTGCAGGCCCGTGCCATCGGGCATGGTCGATGCGGATTCCGAGCTTCCTCCTGCCATGTCGTCCGCTCTCCCACTGTGCTGCTGGTCGGCGTCGTCAAAAGCAGCAGCATCAATCGCCGCCGTGCCGGTCGCCTGCGCCGGGTGAACAGTGCCGCGTTCTTACGGCTCCCGGCATTGCGCCAGGACCAGCTCGCGCAGCCAGCGATGCGCCGCGTCGCCGTGCAGGCGCGGGTGCCACATCTGCGAGACGGTGATGCCGGCCAGCGGCACCGGCAACTTGAAAGCGTGGAGCGCCGCCGCGTCCGCGGTGCACTGGCTGGCGGCATAGGAGGCGGGCACCAGCGCGATCAGGTCCGAAGCGCGGGCCACGGCCACCGCGGCTGGAAAGCCGGGTACCACCGCAACGATGCGACGCCGCAGGCCGAGCCTGGCCAGGGCGTCATCGACCGGGCCGTGGTCGCGCGCATGGCGCGAGGCGACCACATGGCCATGCGCGACGTAGTCCTGTGCCGTGACCTCGCGTGGCCTGGCCAGCGGATGTCCAGCGCGGACCACGCCGACGAAGTGGTCGCGGAACAGCGCCTGCACGCGCACTTCAGGACCCATGGCGTTCAGCACGCCGATCTCCAGATCGGCCTCGCCCGCGCGCAGCGGCGCGGCGGTCTTCTGCGCCTTGGCCGCGAAGCGCAGCTGCACGCCAGGGGCCGCGTGCGCGACGGCGGCGATCAGGCGCGGGCCGAAGGCTTCGATGAAGCCGTCGTTGGCGCGGAGGGTGAACACGCGTTGCAGCGTGGCCAGGTCGAGTGTCGTCGGCGGCGGCTGCAGGACGGCGCGCGCATCCTCGACCGCGGTGCGCGCACGGTCGCGGAGCGCCTCGGCATAGGGCGTGAGCACCATCTGCCGGCCAGCGCGCACCAGCAGCGCATCGCCGGTGGTGTCGCGCAGCCGGGTGAGCGTGCGGCTCATCGCCGAGGGGCTCAGGCCCAGCCTGCGCGCGGCGCCGGCGACGCTGCCGCTGGCCAGCAGCGCGTCCAGGGCGATCAGCAGGTTGAGGTCGGGGACGGACATGGCGTGCGGCGGCGGGTCGGGGACGCGTGCATGCCATGCACTCTATCAATGCATGCCGTGCGTCTTCCGCATGCGTGGGGCCGCCCCTAGCCTGAGGGGACTGGCGCATGGCGCCGCACGGGAGTCGCACCATGAAACCCTCATCCAACACCGTCCTGCTGATCGGCGCTTCGCGCGGGCTTGGCTACGCGATGGTGGAGCAGTACTTGGCGCGCGGCTGGCGGGTGATCGCCACGGCCCGCGCGCATTCCACCGAGCGCCTGGACGCGCTGTCGCGCCAGCATCCCGGGGCGTTGCGCGTGGAGACGGTGGATATCACCGAGCCGGCGCAGGTCGCCGCTCTGCGCGCACGCCTGGAAGGCGAGACGATCGACCTGCTGTTCGTCAATGCCGGCGTGGTCAACACCGATGACGAGGCGATCGTGGCGAACGTGGCCACCGACGAATTCCTGCGGGTGATGCTGACCAACACCCTGAGCCCGATGCGCGTGGTCGAAGCGCTGCAGGACCTGGTGCCGCCGAGCGGCACGATCGGGCTGATGTCCTCGGGCCAGGGCAGCCTGGCCAACAACACCCGGGCCGGGCATGAGGCCTACCGGGCCAGCAAGGCGGCGCTGAACATGTGCATGCGCAGCTTCGCCGCGCGCCATGCCGAGGACCCGCGCACGCTGCTGCTGATGGCGCCGGGCTGGGTCAAGACCGACATGGGCGGGCCGGATGCGCGGCTGACCATCGAGGAGAGCATCCCGAACCTGCTCGACACCATGGAGGCGCAGCGCGGCCGCGCCGGGCTGCAGTACCTGGATTATCTGGGCCGCACGGTGCCATGGTGAGGCAGGCGGCTCAGGCGTCGGCAGCCTGTGCGGCGGGCGGCGGGGCGCCCTGCGGGTCGTACCAGAACGGGATGAAGTAGTCGCGCTGGCGCTGCACGCCGCGCTCCCCGCCGCCGGCGTTCCACAGCAGGCGCAGGTCGTGCCGGCCCGGCGCCTCGCCCTCCAGGTCGAGATAGCCGACCAGGCCGCGCATGCCCAGGTCGCGACGCTCCATCGGGACGAAGTCGGTCAGCGTGACCGGCCGGCCATCCAGCGTCACGGTCCAGATCTTCGCCAGGCAGGCGACGGCCTGATCGGCGGCGGCGCGGCCCTGGGCCGCGTTGCGGCCGTGCGCCAGGGTCGGACAGGCCTGCTCGGCGCGTGGATTGTCCAGACGCGGGCGATGCGGGATGAACACCCGCAGCCGTCCCTCCTCGATACGGTCGGAGGGAATCATCGGATAGCGCAGCATCACATCGTCCGGCCCGCGCATGGATTCGTAGTGGGCGCTGAGCATGCCGTGATCGACCGCCTCGCTGGTGACCACGCGATAGCGGCTGAGCAGGGAGAAGCTGGCCGAGGAGACGATCTGCATCCCGCCGATCACCATCGCCGCGGAGAGGACGAGGAAATACACCGCGCTGAAGCCGCGGTTGCCCAGATTGCTCTGCAGGGTGAACTGCACCGGGCCGCCCAGGCGCTGCAGCGCGATCGTGGAGAACACCTGCAGCAGGCGATCCGTCGTCCCCTCCAGGCCTTGCGCGGGCTGATCGCGCTGGGCGCGGCGCGCAACGAGCTTGTCGAGCACGAAGATCGCCATGCCGCCGAACAGGAACGCGACATAGGGCACCGCGAAGGCGATGAACGTCGCGCGCTCGCTGTCCTCGAACAGCAGGCCGATCAGCGTCGCCGGGATCAGCAGCCCCAGGCCGAGCACGCCGATCCACGCCAGCGTCAGCGCGACCAGCACGGTGGTGGCGAACAACACCGAGGCGGTGCGGTCGACGCGATCGATCACCTGGCCCAGGTCACCGATCGCGCCGCGATAGAAGCGGCGCGAGACCGGGCCCATCGCCGACAGGCGCTCCCAGCGGATGCCGCCGGGGAAGTGCGATTTCAGGCCGACCAGGCCGACCCAGTAGCCGCGGATCGCCAGGTGGACGAGGAAGGCGAACCCCAGCGCGTAGCTCAGTCCGACGCCGATGTTGAAGGCGAACTGCAGCACGTACCAGGTCGCGCCCTCGGCGTGCAGCTCGCTGCCGACCCAGGCCTCGAACAGGCGCGGCGGCAGCGTGAGCAGCGCGAAGGCGAGCAGGCCGGAGATCAGCAGTTCCAGCTCGTCGGTGCGCTCGCGCAGGCGCTCGAAGCTGATGCGGCGACCCGCAGGCATGTCGGCGTCGCCGTCCTGCACGGCCTGGTCGGTGTGATCCATCCTGACTCCCCGGTTCCCCGCGGGCGAGTGTAGGGGCGTCCCGCGTCGGCGGATAGGTCGCGGGGTGCCGCATCGGCAACGGCATGCGTGTGACGTGTCGCCGGTGCCATGTGCATGGCATCCGGCATCGGCGGGGTCGGCGATGATGCAGTCGCGGCGACAGCGCACCGCACGGGGATTACAGCGGGCAGGATCCAGACCGGACGGGCGCCCGATGTCAGGTCGGCGGACCGATGCTACGGTGGTCCATCGCCCTGATCCTGTGCTGGAGCCCGTCATGCCCTTCATCCACCGCGCCGCCGCTTCGGTGCCGCGTCCCCACACCCGACTGGCCGCCGCGCTGGGCCTGGCGCTGCTGGCCGGCACGGCCTCGGCGCAGATCGTGCGCAAGGCCGATGTCCCGCCGCCGCAGGACGTGGCCTATCCCGGCCAGATCCAGCTCAAGGTCGATGCCAGCGATACGCGCCAGGGCATCTTCCGCGTCCACGAGTCCCTGCTGGTGCAGGCCGGCCGGGTCACGCTGCTGTATCCAGAGTGGATCCCCGGCGCGCATTCGCCCAGCGGCCCGGTCGCGCAGCTGGCCGGGCTGAGCTTCAGCGCCAACGGCAAGCCGCTGCCGTGGAAGCGCGATCCCTATGACGTCTACGCCTTCCATGTGGACGTGCCGGCCGGCGCGACCACGCTGGAGGCGGACTTCCAGTATCTGTCCAGCCGCGGCGGCGGTTTCCAGATGACCGACCGCATGCTGATGCTGGACTGGGACCAGATGTCGCTGTATCCGGCCGGCTACTACACGCACGGCATCCAGGTGCAGCCCAGCGTGACGCTGCCGGCCGGCTGGCAGTTCGGCAGCGCCCTGCGCGCGGCGTCGAAGGACGGCGCCAGCACCACCTTCAACCCGGTGTCCTACGAGACGCTGGTCGATTCGCCGATCTACGCCGGCCTGCACTTCAAGCAGGTCGATCTGACGCCCAAGGGCGGCGCGCCGGTGATGCTCAACATTGTCGCCGACGAGCCCAAGGACCTGGAGATCACGCCCGAGCAGCTGGCCGCGCATCGCGCGCTGCCGGTGCAGGCCACGCGCCTGTTCGGCTCGCACCATTACGACCACTACGACTTCCTGTTCTCGCTGTCCGACGAGCTGGCCGGCAACGGCCTGGAGCATCACCAGTCCAGCGAGAACGGCCTGGACCGCAGCTACTTCACCGGCTGGAAGGACAACCCGACCGAACGCGACCTGCTGGCGCACGAGTTCACCCACTCCTGGAATGGCAAGTTCCGCCGCGGCGCGGACCTGTCCACGCCCAACTTCAGCGAGCCGATGGGCGACTCGCTGCTGTGGGTGTACGAGGGCGCCACGCAGTACTGGGGCTTCGTGCTGACCGCGCGCGCCGGGCTGTGGACGCCGCAGCAGTTCCGCGACGCGCTGGCGATGGTGGCGGCCAACTACGACCGCAACCGGGTCGGCTTCCAGTGGCGCACGCTGGAGGACACCACCAACGATCCCACCGCCGCCCATCGCGAGGCGCTGCCCTACCGCAGCTGGCAGATGAGCGAGGAGTACTACAGCGCCGGGCAGATGGTGTGGCTGCAGATCGACGCACGCCTGCGCCAGCTCACCGGCAACCGCAAGTCGCTGGACGATTTCGCCAAGGCCTTCTTCGGCGTGGACGACGGCAGCTACGTGGTCCATCCCTACACCTTCCAGGACGTGGTCAACACGCTGGATGGCGTGGCCCACGACGACTGGGCGGGCTTCCTCAAGACGCGCGTGCAGACGGTGGCCCCGCCGCTGCTGGACGGCATCGCCGCCAGCGGCTGGAAGCTGGTCTACACCGACACGCCCAGCGAGTACGAGGCCCAGTACAACCGCGCCGCGCAGTCGCCGCGGCATCGCTACAACTTCGCCTGGTCGATCGGCCTGACCATGAACCCGGACGGCAGCATCAACGACGTGCGCTGGAACGGGCCGGCGTTCAAGGCCGGGGTCAGCACCGGCGCCAAGCTGGTGGCGGTGAACGGGCAGGAATATTCAACCGAGACGCTGGCCCAGGCGATCACCGCGGCCAAGGGCGGCCAGACGCCGATCACCCTGCTGCTGCAGTTCCAGGGCGGGCTGCGCACGGTGCAGGTGGACTACCACGACGGGCTGCAGTATCCGCACCTGGTGCGCGTGGAGGGCACGCCGGATTACTTGAGTCAGATCATCCAGCCCCGGGGTTGACGGCGGCTGGCGGGGCGGTGGTGGCCGGGGGGCGGACAAGCCACGGTCATCCCGTAAGAACTTCCACTCGTCCGCGCATCCACAGCCGTCGTTCCCGCGAACGCGGGAACCCATGGACGTTTGCGCAGCGCGTTACAGACGCATGTCTGACCATCCAGCGCCTTTGCCGTTGGCGCGGGAGTCCATGGATTCCCGCTTTCGCGGGAATGACGGTAGAGCGGTCTGCGTGTGCTGAAGCGGCGCTGCGTTGCGCAGCGCGATCGCCCTTCGCCGGAACGACCGCGTAGGCCGCCGGCCCGGCGCTCAGCCGCCGCGCGCCGCGGTCTCGACGATGCGGTAAAGCTTGAGGACTGCCTCCATCTCGGCGTCGCTCATGTCGCCGAAGGTCTTCTTGCGCAGGGCGTTCAACTGGGTCTCCAGCTGCTGGCGGATGGCTTCGCCGGCCTCGGTCAGCCAGAGCTTGTTGGCGCGGCGGTCGCTGACGTCGTTCTCGCGCCGGACCAGGCCGGCGGCGGCCAGCTTGTCCAGGATGCGCACCAGCGAGGGGCCCTCGACGCCGATCAGCTGGGCCAGCTCGATCTGGCGCACGCCGCCGCCGGCACGGCCGATCATCAGCAGGGGCGTGGTCATTGCGTTGGACAGGCCGTGGCCGGCCAGCGCCGCGTCCACCACCTTCTGCCATTGACGGCCGGCCTGCATCAGGCCGGAGGACATGCGGAAACGAAGCGGATCGGAGGCGGCCATCGGGGCGGTGGGGACGCGCGGGGAGTGATGAACATACTATCGATTGCGCGACGCTTGTCACGCCGAATTCACGCTCTTTTTGTCTGGGCGGCGCGGACGGCGATCGAAGCCGACCGCGGGGCGACGGGCGCCATGTGCTGACGCGACCTCGACAAGAGCGCCCACATGCTCCGTCCTCCCCACTGCGGCCCCCCCACGATGCCCAACGCTCCAACCCCGAAGTACGCCAGCCCCTCGCGCGTGCGCGAAGGCCGCCCGTTTCCCCGCGGCGCCACCTATGACGGCAAGGGCACCAACTTCGCCTTGTTCAGTGCCAACGCCACCGCCGTGGAGCTGTGCCTGTTCGACGAGGCCGGCAACGAGACCCGCATCGAGCTGCCCGAGTACACCAACGAGATCTGGCACGGCTATCTGCCCGACGTCGGCCCCGGGCAGCGCTACGGCTACCGGGTGCACGGCCCCTACGCGCCGGCCGAGGGCCACCGCTTCAACCCCAACAAACTGCTGCTGGACCCGTACGCGGTGGAGATCGAGGGCGACCTGATCTGGGCCGACGAGCTCTACGGCTACACCGTCGGGCACCCCGATGGCGATCTGAGCTTCGACGAACGCGACAGCGCGCCGTTCATGCCCAAGGCCGTGGTGGTGCAGGACGACTACGACTGGGAGGACGACGAGCGGCTGCTCACGCCGTGGAGCCAGACCCTGGTCTACGAGACCCACGTGCGCGGTTACACCAAGCGCCACCCGCAGGTGCCGCAGGACCTGCAGGGCACGTTCGCCGGCCTGGCCCAGGCGCCGGTGCTGGACTACATCAAGTCGCTGGGCGTCAGCGCGGTCGAACTGCTGCCGGTGCACGCGTACCTGGACGACCAGCACCTGCTGGATCGCGACCTGCGCAACTACTGGGGCTACAACACGCTGGGCTTCTTCGCGCTGAAGTCGCGCTACCTGGCCAGCGGCCATCGCGACGAGTTCCGCGACATGGTCAAGGCCATGCATCGCAAGGGCCTGGAGGTGATCCTGGATGTGGTCTACAACCACACCGCCGAAGGCAACGAGATGGGGCCGACGCTGTCGTTCAAGGGCATCGACAACGCCAGCTACTACCGCCTGGCCGACGACCCGCGCTACTACATCAACGACACCGGCACCGGCAACACGCTCAACCTGAGCAACTTCCGCGTGGTGCAGTTCGTCAACGACTCGCTGCGCTACTGGGCGCGCGAGATGCATGTGGACGGTTTCCGCTTCGACCTGGCGACCATCCTGGGGCGCGAACCCAGCGGCTTCGACCAGCGCGGCGGCTTCCTCGACGCCTGCGGCCAGGACCCGCTGCTGAGCCAGGTCAAGCTGATCGCCGAACCATGGGACTGCGGGCCGGGTGGCTACCAGGTGGGTCACTTCCCGCCGGGCTGGGCCGAGTGGAACGACAAGTTCCGCGACAACGCCCGCGCATTCTGGCGCGGCGACGAGGGCAAGCTCGCCGAGTTCGCCACGCGCTTCACCGGCTCGGCCGATCTGTTCGACCGACGCGGGCGGCGGCCGTGGTCGTCGGTGAACTTCATCACCGCCCATGACGGCTTCACCCTGCGCGACCTGGTCAGCTACAACGAGAAGCACAACGAGGCCAACGGCGAGAACAACCAGGACGGCTCCAACAACGACGGCTCGTGCAACTACGGTGCGGAGGGGCCGACCGACGATGCGCAGATCAACGCGCTGCGCGAGCGGCAGATGCGCAACCTGCTGGCCACGCTGCTGCTGGCAAAGGGCACGCCGATGCTGCTGGCCGGCGACGAGCGCGCGCAGACCCAGGGCGGCAACAACAACACCTATTGCCAGGACAACGAGATCACCTGGATCAACTGGGACGCCGACCCGACCGAGGGCCGCCTGGCCGACTTCGTGCGCCAGCTCACCGCGCTGCGTCGTCGCTATCCCATCCTGACCCGTGGCCGCTTCCTCAATGGCCAGTACAACGAGCAGGCCGGGGTGCGCGACCTGACCTGGCTCAACCCGGGCGGTAGCGAGATGGAGGACGCGCACTGGAGCGATGGCGGCGCGCGTTCGGTGGGTCTGCTGCTGGAGGGCAAGGCGCAGGTGTCCGGTGTGCGCGAGTACGGTCAGGACGCGACGCTGCTGATCCTGATCAACGCGTATCACGAGGGCGTCAACTTCAGGCTGCCCGATTCGGAGACGCATCTGAAGTGGGAGCTGGTGCTGTCCACAGACGAGGCGCTCGGTACCGATGTGGTGCCCGAGGGGGCGCAGGATTTCCTGGCACCGCCGCGCAGCATCAGTGTGTTCGAGTGCAAGAGCTGAGGGCCGGGCGCAGAAGCTGAGCGATCGGCGCCGCGCGCCTTTTTTGAAGATGCAAGGTGAAGCGTCGCTTGCGAGGGCGGCGCTTCTTGCGTTGTGCGCGCGCTGGGGCGTGGTGCGGCTTCGCGCATGCGTGGCACTCGTGTCGCAGCGCTTTGTCATGCCCGCATGACGAATCGCCGCGGATAAGTTCACGGTCGCTTTTTACGCGAGCCATGAGGATGGGTCACTCCCGCACGCGCATCGCCGTGCCCCATCGACACATCGACCGCAGGAGTCTCGCCATGCCCGACTATCCCCGCCCGCCGTTCCCGCCGCAGCAGCAGAGCTTCCCGGGCAAGACCAGCAAGATGGACCCCAAGCCCGATATCGGTGAGGACAGCTATCAGGGTCATGGCTTGCTCAAGGGCAAGCGCACCCTGGTGACCGGTGGCGACAGCGGCATCGGTGCGGCCGTGGCGCTGGCCTTCGCGCGCGAAGGCGCCGACGTGGCTATCGCGTACCTGCCCAGCGAGCAGGACGATGCCGATGAGGTCGCCTCGCTGATGGAGCAGGCCGGCGTCAAAGTGCTCAAGGTGGCCTGCGACATCAGCCAGCCGAGCGAGGTCGAGCGCCTGGTCGGCGAGGTGAAGTCCGCCTTCGGCGGCCTCGACGTGCTGGTCAACAACGCGGCCTACCAGAAGTACTTCCAGTCCATCGACGAGGTCACGCTGGAGGAATGGCGCAAGACCTTCGACACCAACGTGCATGGCACCTTCTATCTGACCAAGTGCGCGCTGGAGCTGCTTGGCGAGGGTGCTTCGATCATCAATACGGCTTCGGTCAATTCCAAGGACCCCACGCCCAACATCCTGCCCTACTCGACCACCAAGGGTGCGGTGGCCAACCTCACTCTGGGCCTGGCGCAGTGGCTGGCCGAGCGCAAGATCCGCGTCAATGCGGTGCTGCCGGGGCCG
The DNA here is from genome assembly GCF_037153335.1 of Pseudoxanthomonas sp. USHLN014. Lineage (NCBI taxonomy): Bacteria > Pseudomonadati > Pseudomonadota > Gammaproteobacteria > Lysobacterales > Lysobacteraceae > Pseudoxanthomonas > Pseudoxanthomonas sp. USHLN014. The sequence goes on along the minus strand of NZ_JBBCKO010000002.1, from coordinate 462,622 downwards.
ATATGGACGCCGTTCATTCCGGCCGGCATGGCCGAGGACAAAGTGAAGAACTTCGGTTCGCAGACGCCTTTCGGCCGTCCTGGCCAGCCGGCGGAACTCGCCTCGACCTACGTCATGCTGGCCAGCGACAGCTCCAGCTACACCTCGGGTGCGTTGATCACCATCGCCGGGGCGCAGGCGGTGCTGTAAGGCGCAGCGCCTCACCTGTAGAGCGGAGCTTGCTCCGCTGCTCTTCGCTCAGTTCGTGGGAAGCCTCCAGCTGAGCAGGCTCACCTGCTTCTGGTTCGTAGGGAAGGCCCCAGCGGAGCAAGCTCCGCTCTACAGGTGGGCGGCGCCGTTGTGACTTTTTCGGCCAATGGCGGCAATGAAGCGCTATCGGCATTGCCCGAGCGAGGTCGGCTTATTCGCTTTCGCCCTGCGCGCTGGCCGACAGCGAACGATCGTGCAGCGGGCAGCCGGACTTGCGGGCGCGGAAGTCCTGCGAGGCCTGGTAGGCGCGCTTGCGGATGCGCATGATGTCGCCCAGCGGGCGGTGGTCCTGCACGCCGTGCCAGGGACTGAAGCCCATCTGATCGTCGACCAGGCGGGCCCTGTCCTGGCTCCAGCCGACCTGCGGCGATGCGGTCAGGCGCGCCACGGTGCGGAACGGGCTCTCGTCTTCGTCCCAGACCACGGTGGCATCGTCGATGGGCATGCGCTCCAGATCGGTGGACAGCTGCGCGCGCAGTTCCCACACGCCGCCCTGCGAGGCGAAGTGTGCGCTGACCGCATCGCGCAGTGCATTGGCCTGCTTGAGGTCGATCCGTTCGTCCTGGTGCGCCAGCAGCGCCGGGTCCACCGGGACCAGCTGCAGCTTGGCCACGTGCGCGCCGTAGCGCAGCGGCAGCTGGGTGAAGAAGGTCTCGCCCAGGATGTGGTGCGGCGGCTCGCCGCCCATCGCCTTGAGCTTGGCGCTCTGGCCGCCGACCGCTTCGAGCGCGCGTTCGGTGCCACGCAGCAGGGCGGAGAGCACCTGCTTGGTGCGCTCGGCGCGGTCGGTGGTCGGCGCCAGCAGCTTGAGGCTGCGCAGGAAGGCCTTGGCGTTGGGCGCGTTGAACTGCGGGCCGTTGACCATGAGCAGGTCCTGGCAGTGCGCCGCTTCGCTGCCTTCCAGGCGCTCGCCGGGGACATCGAGGAACTTCAGCGCCAGCCCGCGCGGCGTGGACACGCGGTCGGGCAGCAGGTCGCCGGGCGTGGTGGAGAAGCGCATCACCGCCTCGTAGCGGCCGGGCTGCGCGAACAGGCCCTGGGCCAGTTCCGGTGGCAGGCCGGGCAGCACCTCCAGCGTGGCGGCGAGCAGGCCGTGGCTCTTGGCGTGCACGCTGCGCAGCGCGTGGTGGCTGTCCTCCCAGGTCTGCTGCGAGATGCGCAGCAGGACTTCGCTCATCTCCTCGGCCAGCGCGGCCTCGTCCGGATGGGGGAGGGCCATCTGCGGTGAGTAGGCGGCATAGCGGCGGGCGTCTGACATGGCGGGGCGGTCCTGTGGCCGGCGGAGGCGAGCGAGATCGCGCGAGCCTTGCCCGGGTGCGGTAAATGGGCTGCGAAGCAAGCGGCGCGCACGCCTCACCTGGCGTTACGCGAGCGCGGGGCTAGGGGCGTGTGTAACCCGTTGGACTTTCCACGCGCCTGCTTGTCGAACCGAGCACCGTGGGACGCTGCCGTAGACCTGGCCTTCGCCGGGCTCTGAACTGTCGCGCGATCCAAATCCTCGTCGCTCCCGCGCACGCGGGAGCCCATGGACGTTGCGCCACCGGACCGGACGTCCATGGATCCCCGCGTTCGCGGGGATGACGTGCCGAGGTTGGCTGAGGCAGTTTCCTCGGCCGCGCGATGTACACGCCGTGCGAAGCCAACCTGCACACGCCCCACACCAGGCGGACGCAATGCTCGCGCTCCACCTCAACCCCCCGGCCAGGCCATGCCCCAGCTCCAGCTGTTCTTCCTCCACGCGCTCGGCGCCAGTGCGGGCGAATGGGAGCGGGTGATCGCGCGGCTGGGAGACCGGGCCGATTGCATTGCGCTGGATATCCCCGGCTTCGGCGGCACGTCCGCGGGCGAATGCACCGATGTGCCGGCGCTGGTGGACTGGTTCTGCGCCACCGTGGCCGCGCGTGCGCCCTCGCGCTGGTGTGTGGTCGGCCACAGCATGGGCGGCAAGATCGCCACGCTCGCCGCCGCGCGCGCGCGGGAGGGCGCGCCGGGCCTGGCCGGCCTGTGTGGGGTGGTGCTGGTCGCCGCTTCGCCGCCATCGCCCGAGCCGATGGAGGAGCAGCGCCGCCAACAGATGCTGGACTGGTTCGCCGATGGCGCGCCCACGCCCGGGCAAGCCGCGCAGTTCGTCGACGACAACAGCGCGCGCCGGTTGGACGAGGCACCGCGCGAGCAGGCCATCGCCGATGTGCGGCGCAGCGATCCGCGCGCCTGGCGCGCCTGGCTGGAACAGGGCAGCAAGCAGGATGCCTCCGCCCAGGCAGGCCGGATCGCATTGCCGGCGCTGCTCCTGGCTGGCGCCGAGGACGGCGACCTGGACGCCGATGCGCAGCGGCGCCTGAACCTGCCGCACTACCCGGAGGCGGGCGAGGTCGTCGCCATCGCCGATGCCGCGCATCTGATTCCCTACGAACAGCCCGAAGCGCTGGCCGCGCACATCGACGCGTTGCTGCAATGGGCGGAAGCCAGCGCCTTGCCGCCCGCGTTCATCGACCTGCTCAACCTGCCGCGCGTGCAGCCGCGCATGCGCGCCACGCTGCTGGCGCGCCACCGCGGCCCGCCGCGCGATGCGCCGCGCGTGCTGTCCGACGCGCAGCGCGCGGTGCTGGCCGCCGTGGTGGCCAGCGTGCTGGCGCTGGACGATGCGCCGCAGGCGGCCGACCTGGCTCGTCGCCTGGACGTGGGCCTCGCCACCCAGGCCGGCGATGGCTGGCGCTTCGCCGATCTGCCGGCCGATGCGCAGGCCTGGCCGCTCGGGCTGGATGCGCTCGACGCGATGACCGGCGGCTGGTGCGCGCGCGATTCGCTCGCGCAGGAGGCGTGGCTGACCCGCATCGCGCGCGGTGACGCGCAGCCCGGCCCGCAGAGCGCGCTGGATGGCGCGCAGCTGGCGCGCTGGTTCGAGGACGTACGCGCCGAGATCGCGCGCACCTGGGCCAGCCTGCCGGCGACGATGGCGGCGATGGGCTACGACGGCTTCGCCACCGGCAGCGCGCCAGGCGAGGGCGAAGGCTATGTCCTGGCCGGCGCCGACCAGCGCGAGCCCTGGCAGCGGCTGCCGGACCCGCGCGAATGACGGTGGCGCGGACGGACCGCGTCGAAGCGGTGATCGTGGGCAGCGGCGCCGGCGGTGCGCCGCTGGCCGCGCGCCTGGCGCAGGCGGGTGTCTCGGTGCTGGTGCTGGAAGCGGGTGCGGCGTTCGCGCCGACCGATCATCTGCCCGACGAGCTGACCACCGACCTGTACTGGATGGAGGAACGCCTGAGCGGCGGCGCCACGCCGACGGCCTTCGGGGCCAACAACTCCGGCCAGGGCGTGGGCGGCTCGACCTTGCACTGGGGCGCGTTCTGCCCGCGTCCGGATGCGGCCGAGCTGCGCCTGCGCCGCAGCAGCGGCCAGGGCTGGGACTGGCCGATCGCGCACGCCGAGCTGATCGACTACATCGCCCGGGTCGAGGCCTTCATCGGCGTGTCCGGCCCCTCGCCCTATCCCTGGGACCCGGCGCGCGCCTATGCGTACGCGCCGCCGTTGCGCAATGCGCCGGCGCAGGCCATGGCGCGCGGCTGCGCTGCGCTGGGCATCACCGCCACCGACAGCCCCGCCGCGCTGGTCACCGCCGCGCACGCACAGCCGCACTGGGGCACGCGGCGCGCCTGCACCAACTGCGGCGCCTGCCATCAGGGCTGCATCTATGCCTCCAAGGCCGCCACCGACACCAGCTGGCTGCCGCTGGCGCGTGCGCACGGTGCGCAGGTGCGCGCCGACTGCCGCGTGGTCGACGTGCATCGCGACGCGCGCGGCCGCATCGCCGGTGTGGTCTATCGCCATGACGGGCGCGAAGTGAGCGTGGGCTGCGACGCGCTGTTCCTGTGCGCCGGCGGCGTGGAGACCCCGCGCCTGCTGCTCAACCTGGGGCTGGCCAACTCCAGCGGCCAGGTCGGGCGCAACTTCATGGCGCACGTGGCCACCCAGGTGTGGGGCAGGTTCGACGCGGACATGCGCATGAACCGTGGCTACCCCTCGTCCCTGATCAGCGAGGACATGCGTGCGCCGGCCGATGCCGACTTCGCCGGCGGCTATCTGATCCAGAGCCTCGGCGTGCAGCCGCTGACCCTGGCCAACACGCTGGCGCGCGGCGCCGGGCTGTGGGGCCGTGCGCTGACCTCGCGGCTGCGCGACTACAACCAGCTGGCCGGCATCGGCATCAACGGCGACTGCCTGCCGGCGCAGGGCAATCGCCTGACGCTGTCCGACGAGGTGGATGCCTTCGGCCTGCGCAAGGCGCGCATCGACTTCAGCTACGGCCCCAACGAACGCGCGCTCGATGCCCATGCCCGGCGCACGCTCACCGCCATCTGGGAGGCCGCCGGCGCGCGCGACATCCTCGCCGCCGACCGTTCGGCGCACACGCTGGGCACCTGCCGCATGGGCAGCGATCCCGAGCACGCCGTGGTCGATGCCGACGGCCGCAGCTTCGACATCGACAACCTCTACGTCTGCGACAACTCCACCTTCCCCAGCGCGCTGGCGGCCAACCCGGCCCTGACCCAGATGGCGCTGGGCCTGCGTACGGCCGAGCGCTTCCTGGCGGCCTGACTTCCCCTATCCACCACGAGGAGCACAGCATGGATCTCGAAATCAACGGCCGCATCGCCCTGATCAGCGGCGCCGACTCCGGCATGGGCAAGGAGACCGCGCGCCTGCTGCTGCAGGCCGGCGTGCGCGTGGCCATCACCGACCGCGCCGACGGCACCTTGCCGCAGGCGCTGGAAGAGCTCTCGCCGCTGGGCGAGGTCATCGCCGTGCCCGGCGACGTCACCCAGGCGCAGGACGTCGAGGACATCTGGCAGCAGGTGCGTGCGCGGCTGGGCGAGCCGGATATCTACGTCAACGCCGCCGGCGTGACCGGCGCCACCGGCGACTTCCTCGAGGTGGACGATGCCGGCTGGCTGCGGACCCTGGACATCAATCTGATGGGCGCGGTGCGCATGTGCCGCGAGGCGATCCCGGCGATGCGCAAGCGCGGCTGGGGCCGCATCGTGCTGTTCGCCTCCGAGGACGCCGTGCAGCCCTATGTGGACGAACTGCCGTACTGCGCCTCCAAGGCCGGCATCCTCAGCCTGGCCAAGGGCCTGTCCAAGGCCTACGGGTGCGACAACGTGCTGGTCAATACGGTCTCGCCGGCGTTCATCGCCACGCCCATGACCGACGCGATGATGAAAAAGCGCGCCAAGGAGAAGGGCGTGAGCTTCGAGGAGGCCATCGCCAGCTTCCTGGACGAGGAGCGGCCCGGCATGGTGCTCAAGCGCCGCGGCCGCGCCGAGGAAGTGGCCGCGGCGGTGGCCTTCCTGTGCTCCGAGCGCGCCAGCTTCATCAACGGCGCCGGCCTGCGCGTGGATTCGGGCTCGGTGTTCACCATCGCAGGGTGATCGCACGCAGAGGCGCGCGGTCGCCTTTTATCCCCTCCAACTCCACGCCGTCATCCCCGCGAACGCGGGGATCCATGGACGTCCGGCCGGGTTGCGTAACGTCCATGGACTCCCGCTTCCGCGGGAGCGACGAGCGTTTAGATGTCGGAGAGAGAGCTGCGCCGCCCGCGAAGCACTTAAATTCGCCATCCCCGCGGACGCGGGGATCTATGGACGTCCGGCCAGGTCGCACAACGTCCATGGGCTCCCGCTTCCGCGAGAGCGACGAGCGTTTGGATGTCGGAGAGGGAGGCTGCATCATCCGCGGAGCACTTGAATTCGTCATCCCCGCGAACGCGGGGATCCAGGGACTTTCTGTCCGATCGCGCGAAGTCGCTGGACTCCCGCGTTCGCGGGAGTGACGGTGGGTTGGATGGCGAGGAGCGGTTAGAGAGCCGCTGGGTTAGAGGGCCAAGCCGTGGATCGCGGGTTGCCTCGTACTCGAATACGAAGCACATGCGGCACATCCCACCCCTCATCCCCCGCCTTCAATCTCCGCCAGCGTCGACAGCGCCATGACATGCGCCAGATGGCTCAGCCCCTGCGGCGTGTTGCCCAGCAAGGCGCCGGTGCCCGGGTCAATCATCTCGCTCATCACCCCATTGCACGGCGTCAGCGCCTGGCCCAGGCGTTCCAGCCGGCGCCGCGCCTCCTGCGGATCGCCCAGGCGCGCGTAGCTCTCCGCGATCCAGAACGAGCACGCCAGGAAGCAGCCTTCCTCCTGGTCCATGCCGCTGTAGCGGTAGTGGAAATCGCCGGCGCCCAGTTCCCGGTCCAGCGCCGCCATGGTCAGCTTCAACCGCTCCGGCCCGTCGAAGCCGAAGCGCGCCGCCAGCGCGATGGCCGCGTCCAGCTTGTCGCTGCCTGGATACATCGCGAAGGCCTGCAGGTCCTCCGACCAGCAGTGCGTCTCGATCCAGTCCTTGATGCGATCGCGCTCGCGGCCCCAGCGGTCGCGGCAGGTGGTCGGCAGCTGGCCCTGGTCGGCCAGTTCGACCGCGCGCGCCAGCGCCTGCCAGCAGCTGACCTTGGACATGGTGTAGTCCTGAAGCTCCTGCAGCTCCCACATCCCTGAGTCGGGCAGGCGCCAGCGGTCGGCGCATTCGTCGGCGATATGCGAGAGCAGTTCGGCGCTGGCCGGGTCCAGGATGTTGCCGCAGTCGACGAAGCAGTACGCGGTCTCGAAGATGTCGCCGTAGATGCCGTGCTGGTGCTGGGCGCCGGCCAGGTTGCCTCTCACCACCGGTTGGCTGCCGCGATAGCCCGGTGCGCGCAGTTCCGACACGTCCGGCACCAGGGCGCCGTCCAGGGTGAAGACCACGCGCGAGCCATGCCGGCGCAACTGGCGCAGCAGCCAGGTGAAGGCGGCCTTGGACTCGGCCTCCAGCCCCGCCGCCAGGAAGGCCTGGATGGTGTAGCCCGCGTCGCGGATCCAGGCGTAGCGATAGTCGTAGTTTTTGTGACCGCCGATGCGCTCGGGTAGCGAGGTCGTGGCGGCCGCGGCGATCGCGCCGGAGGGCGAGTACAGCAGCAGCTTCAGCGCCAGGGCGCTGCGCACGAAGGCCTCGCGCTGGTCGCCGTCGAAGGACACGTTGCGCGCCCAGTCGCGCCACTCGCGGTCGGTCAGGTCGATGCGGCCGTCGATCTCCTCGATGGTCGGGGCCACCAGTGGCTCCTCCTCGCCGACCACCAGCGCCACGGTGATGCGCTCGCCGGCACTGACCTCCACCGTGCCGCAGGCGCCGGCATCGGACCAGGCGATGTCGAGGCGGTCGTGGTGGATCATCAGTCCCAGCAGCCGCTCGACATGGAAGACGGTGTGCGGGCCGATGCGCGAGTGGTACGGGTTGGCGTTGCGCGCGCGCATGCCCAGCTTCATCTCCAGCCCGAAGCGCACCTGCCCGCGCACGCCGTCGATGCGCCGGGCCAGCTCGGACCAGGGCAGGCGGCCGGCGTTGCCGCTGTTGAGCGACTCGGTCAGCGTCGCCTCGCCGGTGTCGGTGGTGAAGGTGGTCACCAGCACGTTGCTGTCCGGCAGGTAGCGGCGCCGGGCGGTGAACGCGCCCTCCGGCGCCAGGGTGAAGTGGCCGCCCTCGGGGCCGTCGAGCAGCCGGTCGAACAGGGGCGGGCTGTCCATGTTCGGCGCGCACCACCAGTCCAGGCCGCCATCGAGCCCGCTCAGCGCCACCGAGCGGCCCTCGCCCAGCGCGCCGTAATGCGCGATCGGCAGCACCCCCTCCACGCGCTGCGGCGCGATGGCGCCGGTCTGGGCCCCGCGCGCGTCAGCCGACATGGCGCGGGCCGGTGCGGGAGGTGCGCGGGCACCGGGCAGGGGAGGGCGTCATGCCGGCATCTTTTCGTTGGGCGGGTGGGCCCTGGACGTTAGGGGCGCCGCCGCCCAGGCCGGGTGAAGGTGGCCGGGCAACACGGCGTTGCGCCGCGCGCGCGGGCGCGGCCCCGGCCGGTCCGGTACGATGCCCGCCCCCTTTGGTGGTGCAGCAGAAGGCTGTTCCGATGAGCGAATTCGACAACACCCGTGGCGGCGTCAGCCGCGACCAGGCCGAGGATGCCGTGCGCACCCTGCTGCGCTGGGCCGGCGAGGACCCGCAGCGCGAGGGCCTGCTGGACACGCCCAAGCGCGTGGCCAAGGCCTATGGCGACTGGTTCAGCGGCTACCAGCGCGACCCGCACGAGTACCTGGCGCGCACCTTCGAGGAAGTGGCCGGCTACGACGAGCTGATCGTGCTGCGCGACATCGAATACGAAAGCCATTGCGAGCACCACATGGCGCCGATCATCGGCAAGGTCCATGTCGGCTACCTGCCCGACGGCAAGGTGGTGGGCATCAGCAAGCTGGCGCGCGTGGTCGATGCCTACGCCCGGCGCTTCCAGGTGCAGGAGAAGATGACCGCGCAGATCGCCCAGTGCATCCAGGACGTGCTGCAGCCGCGCGGCGTGGGCGTGGTGGTCGAGGGCGCCCACGAATGCATGACCACCCGCGGCGTGCACAAGCGCGGGGTCAGCATGGTCACCTCCAAGATGCTGGGCGCCTTCCGCGAGGACGCGCGCACCCGCGCCGAGTTCCTGCGCTTCATCGAGGTCGGCGGCAAGCGCTGACCGGATCGTCAGCGCCGCATCGGCTCGGCGCTGGCTAGGATCGCGCTGGAGCCCCCCCCCCCGCCCAGGCAATCGCCATGACCCAGGTCGAGACCGCGCGCTACAGCCGGCGCGCCCGCATCTTCCACTGGACGACCTTCGCCCTGGTCGTCGCCGCCTACGTGACCATCAACCTGCGCAAGGCCTTCGAGCGTGGCAGCGACGCGCGCATGCTGGTGGTCGAGTCGCATTTCCTCATCGGCATCGCGGTGCTGCTGGTGGTGCTGCCGCGGCTGGCGGCGCGGCTGGGCGAGCGCGCGCCGCCGATCGCGCCGCCGCTGCCGGGCTGGATGCAGCGTGCCGGCGATGTCACGCACGTGCTGCTCTATGCCTTCCTGATCGTGCAGCCGCTGCTGGGCATCGTCGCGCGCCTGGCCACGGGCCGGGGCATCGGCCTGCCGTTCACCGACTGGGCGATCCCGTCCTTCTTCGGCACCCACGAGCACCTGGCGCACACCCTGGAATCGGCCCATGTCTGGCTGGGCGAGGCGTTCTACTGGGTGATCGGCCTGCACATCCTGGCGGCCCTGTTCCACCTGCTGGTGCGGCGGGACAACGCCCTGCAACGCATGACCTGATCGGGTGTGTATACTGCGCGCCCCGAAAGGCGCTCAGTGCGGCTGACGGGGTCTCCTTGGGGAGTAGCCAGCGTCCGCCCAACAGCGCGCGCGTAGCCGTCAACACACTTGGCCTGTACCGGCCATGGCGGATGCAACCACACCGGTTGGCGAGACCAACGAGCAGTCCAGCACGGCTGATGGCCGGCGTGTTGGGCGGTTCGTTCTGTCCGCATTCCCGGCCTGGTGTCCCAACCCCCATGAACCCGATTTCCATCCTCCTGCTCGGTCTGGCCATGTCCACCGATGCGTTCGCCGCCGCCCTGGGCAAGGGCGCGGCCATGGCCAAGCCCACGCTCGCCCAGGCGCTGCGCGTCGGCCTGATCTTCGGCGTGGTCGAAGCCATCACCCCGGTGATCGGCTGGCTGATCGGCTCGGCCGCCTCCAAGTACGTGGAGCGTTTCGACCACTGGATCGCCTTCGTCCTGCTCGGCGCGCTGGGCCTGCACATGATCTGGAAGGCGCTGCACGAAGACGACGAGGACGCCGCCGAGACCGGCGAGAACCGCCACGGCAATATCGTCACCCTGGCCCTGACCGGCCTGGCCACCAGCATCGATGCGATGGCCGTGGGCGTGGGCCTGGCCTTCGTGCAGGTGCCGATCTACCTGGTGGCCGGCGTGATCGGCCTGTGCACCTTCACCATGGTCACCATCGGCGTGATGGCCGGGCGCGCGCTGGGCGCGGTGATCGGCCGCCGCGCCGAGCTGGTCGGCGGCGTGATCCTGATCCTGGTCGGCGCGGCGATCCTCTACGAACACCTCAGCGGCGCGGCCGGTGGCTAAGCCGGCACCGAAGGTATGCCCCTGCGACAGCGGCGCGCCCTACGCGCGCTGCTGCGGCCCGCTGCACGGCGGCGCGCCGGCAGCGGATGCCGCGGCGCTGATGCGTTCGCGCTACAGCGCCTATGTGCTGGGCGAGGCCGACTACCTGCGCGCCAGCTGGCATCCGTCCACGCGTCCGGCGCAGCTGTCGCTGGCCGATGCGCCCGGCCAGCGCACCGTCTGGCTGGGGCTGAAGGTGGAATCGCACACCGTCACCGGCGCCGACACCGCCGAGGTGGTGTTCACCGCGCGGCTGCGCGTGGGCGGCGGCTCGGCCCAGCGCATGCACGAACGCAGCCGCTTCGTACGCGAAGGCGGGCACTGGTTCTACGTGGACGGCGACGTCGGCTGAAAGCGGCGCGGCGCGCGCGCACGAAGTGGCGGTCAAGACCAGCCGCGCGTGATGCAGCGTTGCAGTGCTGCGGTGGGTTTCTCGCGCAACGGGTCTAGCATCTGTCGCATGACGTTGCGCCTTAGTGCGCGCGCTTTTTTCGACACTTCGCCAAGGAGACTCCCCCATGTCCCAAGCCCACGGCTATGCCGCGACTTCCGCCGATGCGCCGCTGGCGCCGTTCGTGTTCGAACGTCGCACCCCCGGTCCGCACGATGTGCAGATGGACATCCTGTACTGCGGCATCTGCCATTCGGACCTGCACACCGCCCGCAACGAATGGCAGAACACGATCTTTCCCTCGGTGCCGGGCCACGAGATCGTCGGCCGTGTCACCGCCGTCGGCAGTGAGGTCAAGGGCTTCAAGGTCGGCGACCTGGCCGGCGTCGGCTGCATGGTGGACAGTTGCCGCACCTGCCCTTCCTGCGCGGCGGGCGAGGAGCAGTACTGCGACAACGGCTTCACCGGCACCTACAACGGCCCACTGTTCGGCGGCGGCGAGAACACCTACGGCGGTTACTCGGACCATGTCGTGGTCGACGAGCGCTACGTGCTGCGCGTGACCCACGGCACCGACAACCTGGCCGCGGTCGCGCCGCTGCTGTGCGCCGGCATCACCGTGTACTCGCCCATGGCGCACTGGCAGGTCGGTCCGGGCCAGTCGGTTGGCGTGGTCGGTCTGGGCGGCCTGGGGCACATGGCGGTCAAGATCGCCAAGGCGCTGGGGGCGCACGTGGTGTTGTTCACCACCTCGGAGAGCAAGCGCGAGGACGGCAAGCGCCTGGGCGCCGACGAGGTGGTGATCTCCAAGGATCCCGAGCAGATGGCCGCGCAGGCCGGCAAGCTGGATTTCATCCTCAACACCGTGGCCGCCTCGCACAACCTGGATCCGTTCCTCAATGCGCTCAAGCGCGACGGCGCGATGGTGCTGGTCGGTGCACCGGAACATCCGCATCCGACGCCGACGGTGTTCAACCTGATCATGCGCCGCCGGACCATCGCCGGCTCGCTGATCGGCGGCATCGCCCAGACCCAGGAGATGCTGGATTTCTGCGCCAAGCACGGCATCGTGTCGGACATCGAGATGATCGAGCCCCGGCAGATCAACGAGGCCTACGAGCGCATGCTCAAGGGCGATGTGAAGTACCGCTTCGTGATGGATCTGGCCAAGCTGGACAAGGCCGCCTAAGGCCTCATACGACAGGCGGCGAAGCGACGGGCGGCTACACTGGCCGCCCGTCTTCATGTGCGATGTCATGACCCACACGCTGACCGAGACCACGCTGCACGGCCTGCCCGTACTGCGGATCGACACGCCGCTGTGCACCGCGCAGCTCTCGCTCTACGGCGGCCAGCTGCTGTCGTTCGTGCCCGCCGGCGGTGCCGATGTGCTGTGGCTGTCGCCGCTGGCCCAAGGTGCGCCCAAGGCGATCCGCGGCGGCGTGCCGGTGTGCTGGCCCTACTTCGCCCGCGAGCATCAGCCGGCCGACGCGATCCAGCATGGCTTCGCGCGGATCAGCCCGTGGACGCTGGCCGAGGCGCGCGAGGACGGCGACGGCAACGTGCACCTGACGCTGGACCTGCCGGCGCACGCCTCCACACCGCTGCGCCTGAGGCAGACGCTGGTGCTGGGCGCAGGCCTGCAGCAGGCGCTGACCACGCACAACCCTTCCGCGGAGGCGGTCGCCTTCACCGATGCGCTGCACAGCTACTTCCACGTCGGCGACGCGCGCCAGGTTCGGCTGAGCGGGCTGGACGGGCTGGACTACGACGACAAGTTCACCGGGCGGACCTTCCCTCAGTCCGGCGACTGGAGCCTGTCCGACCCGCGCGATTCCGGCCGCAGCGACCGCATCTATCACGATGCCGGCGGGCACTACGTGCTGCACGATCCGGTGCTGTCCCGGCAGCTGCGCATCAGCACCACGGGCAGCCGCTCGGTGGTGGTGTGGAACCCCGGGCAGGGCGGGGCGCAGACCATGGCCGACGTGCCCGATGACGCGTGGCCGGCCTTCGTCTGCGTCGAGGCCGCCAACGCCGGGCACGACGTCATCAAGCTGGCCCCCGGCGCAAGCCACACCCTCGGCCAGGCCGTGGAAGTGCTGACCGCTTAGGCGGCGTCCGCCTCACGCAGGCCGCCCGCCTGAAGATGCGCGGCCTGGCGTCAGGGCACGGCCGCCGTGGCGCAGGCCCGCTGCGCGCCGCAGGCAGGCGCGACCAGGCTCAGCCGTCGACCCGCACCCATCGACACCGGCACGCCGGCCGCCGCGTCCGGCGATGGCAGCGCGCGGGGGATCCACTGGTGCGTGCCGGCCAGATCGGCCGCGCCGCTGGCTTCGCAGCCGACCTCGCCGAACCGCCGGCGCAGCAGGGCGACGCGTCCGCGTCCGGCCAGCGGCTCGGCCGCGCCCAGCCCGGCATCGGTCGTCAGTGCGCACACCAGGCTGTCGCTGGGCGCACGGCTCGCCGCGGGTGACGTGCTGATCTGCGAAGGCGCGCGCGCGTCGGCCTCGGGCCGGCAGCCGCACAGGCCGACGGCGATCAGCAGGCCGCCCAGCCCGGCGCCCGCCGCTTTCCACTCCCTCATCCAAGCCTCCCGGCGGTCCACACTGCGGACCGCACAGCTGGAAGAACCTCGATTGCGTCGGGAACCGGCCATCGGCGGCCGGCGGCCCTTACAGCCTGGGATAGGCGAAGCGCCCCAGCTGCACCAGCTTGGCCAGCGCCGCCTGGCGCTCCATCCCCTCCAGGCCGTTGGTCAGGAACACCAGCGTCTGCCCGTCCCGGGCGATGGACAGCACCGCGATATCGGCCAGCACGCCGCGCTCGAGATCGCGCGGCTCGACCACGGCGGTGGCGTAGTGGCCCAGGCCCGGGGGCGAGACCAGGCGGACGCTGGCGCGCGCGCCGGGCTTGCTCGCGTCGATGAAGCCGGTCACCAGGTCGCTGACCTCATCCTGCGGCGTATGACCCTTGGAAGGCCACTGCTGCACCAGCAGGCGGCCGAAGTCGCCGTTCCACTCGCAGGCCTTGATGCCGAAGGTCTGGTGGTGCTCGGGCGTGGCGGTGGAGGTGCCGCTGAAGACGGTCTCCAGCTCATCCGCGGTGATCAGGTCGCACACCGTTTCTGCCTTGGCCTCGGCCACCGGCGCCGTGGACGGTGGCGCAGCGACGGGCGCGGCGGCAGGCGGCGGCGGACGCGAGCACGCCGCCAGGATCAGGACCAGCGCGAAGGACGACGAACGCAGGGCATGCAGCAGGGCAGGAGACACGCGGACCTCCGGCGTGGCGCCGGGCGGGGGAATCCCGGCTTGTCCCTGTGCTAACACCAAAAGCGGCCAATTCAGGACACCTGTCACGTTTTCGGCCCGTGGCACAGCCCGAGGTGGGGACGCAGGCACCGTCACCGGTTCTGTACATCTGCCGCGTTTGCCTGCCGACGTTGCAGCGCTGCAACGGACACGCCGCGGCGCGCACCTACACTGAACCACCGTCTCTGCGGCGTTCGATCAGATGGAAGACAGCGTGCGTTCCCCGTTCGGGGCGAGGGAACCGCAGGGCACGATGCGCGCCAAGGAGCGCATCGACATCGTCGATGCCGACGGCCGGGTGCGCCTGACCAGCGCGGCGCATCCCGATCCCCAGCCCGGCGATCTCTGGCTGGCGCGCTGGGACCAGGCGCAGCGCGCTCAGCTGCGACAGGCGCTGGACGCAGCCTGGGCCGGGGAGCCGGAGCGCCGCGTCGCACCGCAGGCCCAGACCGCGGACGGCGAAGCGGACGGCTGGGAGATTCACATGGCCCCGCTGCGCGATGTCCACGGCGCGATCGACGCGGTGGTCGCGATCAGTCGCCGGATCAGCGAGGAGCGCCACGACCAGGCTGCGGCGTACGCCCACGACGCCCTTCCATACGCGGGCACGCTTGTGCAGGCCGCAGCGGCGGCCGCCGGGGATGGCGTACAGCGCGAGCCCGACCCGCACAGGGCCGACCATCGGCTGCTGCGCGCCCGCGACGATGTGGCCCTGGGCGTGCGCCGCGAACAGGCGCTGCAGGACCAGCTCGATCTGGCCACCGTGGCCCGCGACAGCGCCGAGCAGATCAGCCGTCAGGCGCAGAAGCGCGCGGCCATGGGCCAGCTGGTGGCCGGCATCGCGCACGACTTCAACAACATGCTCCAGATCGTGCAGACCACGCTGGACATGATGGCGCTGCAGGCCGCGGCCGATCCGCGCCAGGCGCGCCTGCTGGCCCGGTCGCAGGAGGCCGTCGGTCACGCGGTGGACCTGGCCCGGCGTCTGCTGGCGTTCGGGCGCGAGCATCCCTACCGCGCCGAGGCCCTGGACCTGGCGCAGGTGGTGACCGACATGCTGCCGCTGATCGCGCATGGCCTGGGCGCGCGCATGACGATGGCCCTGGCGCCGGCCGAGGTGGCGCTGCCGATCCGCTCGGACCGGCATTCGATCGAGCAGGCGCTGATGAACCTGTGCGTCAACGCGCGCGACGCCTGCCAGGGGCACGGTCGCATCGACGTCGCGCTGGGCCTCGAAGACGTCGCCGCCGGGCAGGACGGCACGCTGCAGCGCGCCGGCGGCCGCTATGCCTATGTAGAGGTGCGCGACGACGGCTGCGGCATGGACGCGGCCACCCGCGCGCGCATCTTCGAACCCTTCTTCACCACCAAGCCCGAAGGGATGGGCACCGGGCTGGGCCTGGCCCAGGTGTCCGGGCTCATGCGCCAGTCCGAAGGCTTCGCCTCGGTGCGGTCCGAGCCGGGCCAGGGTGCCTGCGTGCGGCTGTACTTCCCCGCGCTGCAGGCGTGAGCCTCGATGCGCTGCGACCACACGTCCGGGTATGGCGCCGCTGACGCCGCTGGTAGGCTTGGCGCGATGCCCTCCCACCCTCGTCCGACCCCGCATGCCCGCTGACGCCGCCCTTGCCCCCGTTCCCCTGGCGCGCGCGCTGCGTGAGGCGACCGCCCAGGCCCACGCCGCGGTCGAGGCGTTGCCGCACATGCACGCGCTCGCGCACGGCGCGCTGCCCTGCGACCAGTACGTGCGGGTGCTGCAACAGCATCTGGCCCTGGTCGAACCCTGGGAACGCACGCATGCTGCCTGGCTGCAGACGCTGGCGGCGCAGGGCTGGCATTACCGTGCGCGCGGGCCGGCGCTGCGCGCCGACCTGGCCACGCTCGGCGTCGCCGCGCCCGCGGCCGCGCCGTTGACCGAGGCGGAGCCGGCGGCCGCGGCCTGGGGCCAGCTGTATGTGATCGAAGGCTCGCTGCTGGGCGGGCGCCTGATCGCGCGCGCCTTCCGCGCCGCCCAGCCGGCGCTGTCCGCCGCGCTGGCCTACTTCGACCTGGGCAGCGAGGCGCCCGGCGCTTGGCGCCAGTTCCAGGCCTGCCTGGAGGCGGCGCTGCCCTCCGCCGCGCAGCGCCAGGCCGCCATCGGCGGCGCGCAGTCGATGTTCGCCCGTTTCCATCAGCAGCTCGCCGCCGGGGTGGCCGCATGAGCCTGTCGCCGGACACCGTGGACATGGATGCCTGCGCGCGCGAGCCGATCCATATCCCCGGCTCGGTCCAGCCGTACGGCGCGTTGCTCGTCATCGAGCCTGCCAGCGGACAGGTACTGCAGGCCAGCGGCAGCGCCGCCGACCTGCTGGGCGTGCCGCATGCGCAGCTGATCGGCCAGCGCTGGGACGCGCTGCTGACGCTGGAGGCGCGCACGCTGCCGGCGGCCGACGAGGTACGCGAGCCCCTGCACCTGGCGCACGAAGCCGTCGGCTTCCCCCAGCGCGCCGATGCGCCGTCGGAGGTCTACGTGGCGGCCTGGCATCTGGCGCCCAGCCAGTGGCTGGTGGAGATCGAGCCGCGCGACTCGCAGGCCTCCGACGTCGGCGTGCGCGACGTGCTGCCGGTGCTGCGCCTGGTCGAGCGCGACCGCCACATCCACGAGGCCAGCCTGCGCGTGGCGCGCGAGATCCACGCCCAGCTCGGCTACGACCGGGTGATGGTCTACCGCTTCGACAATGAGTGGAACGGCGACGTCATCGCCGAGGCCAGGCGTCCCGAGCTCGAGGCCTACCTGGGCCTGCACTACCCGGCCACCGACATCCCGGCGCAGGCGCGCGCGCTGTACCTGCGCAACCGCGTGCGCCAGATCGCGCACGTGGGCTACCGGCCCTCGCCGATCGAACCGCCGCTGGACCCGCGCGACCACGCGCCGGTGGATCTGAGCGACGTCAGCATCCGCAGCGTCTCGCCGGTGCACCTGGAGTACCTGGGCAACATGGGCGTGAGCGCCACGCTGGTGACCTCCATCGTGGTCAACGACGTGCTGTGGGGGCTGATCGCCTGCCATCACTACGCGCCGCTGTTCGCCAGCCACGCCATGCGCGATGTCGCCGATGCGCTGACCCGCGGCCTGGCCGCGCGCATCGGCGCGCTGCAGGCGGTCGAGCGCGCGCGCACCGAGGCCGTGCTGCTGACCGTGCGCGAGAAGCTGATCACCGCCTTCAACAATGCCGACACGCTCTCCACCGAGATGCTGACCGAGCTGGCGCCGGAACTGATGGACGTGGTCGATGCCGACGGCGTGGCGATCTACAACGGCGATGAGGTGATCGGCTACGGCACGCTGCCGTCGGTCGAGGATCTGGCGCGCATCCGCCAGCAGATCGAAGCGCGCGACGACGAGGTCCTGCGCGAGGGCGTGGTCGGCGCGCTGCACGTGGACGCCATCGGCAGCGCCTTCCCGGAACTGGCCGACTTGGCGCCGCTGGCGGCCGGCCTGATCTTCGTGCCGCTGATGCCGCAGGCGCGCAGCGCGCTGCTGTGGACGCGCCGCGAACAGATCGAGACGATCAACTGGGCCGGCAACCCGGAGCTGGCCAAGCTGGTGGACATCCCCAACTCGCGCCTGTCGCCGCGCAAGAGTTTCGATCTGTGGCAGCAGACCGTGCGCGGCCAGGCGCGGCCGTGGTCGCTGCTGCATCTGGAATCGGCGCGCAGCCTGCGCGTGCTGATCGAGCTGATGGAGCGCAAGCGCGTGCAGCAGGACTTCAGCCTGCTGGAAGCCTCGCTGGCGCGCCTGCGCCAGGGCGTGGCGATCATCGAGCGCGGGCCGACCGGGATCGGCCGGGTGCTGTTCGCCAACGACGCCTTCGCCCACCTGGCCGACGAGGACGCCAGCGGCATGATCGGCCGCGACATGCGCGCCCTGCTCGACCCCTCGGTGTCCGAGGCGCAGCTGCAGGCGCTCAAGCAGGGCCTGCACGCGCGCGAACCCAGCAATGCGGTGCTGCCGCTGCGCGTGGCCAATGCCGACCCGGTGCTGCAGCAGTTCGACTTCGAGCCGCTGCCGGCCAGCCGCGGCCAGGTCAGCCACTGGCTGCTGCAGCTGCGCGATCCGGACTGATCCCGGGCGTGGAGCGGCGCCGGCGGCTGGACTCAGCGCTTGCCCTTGGCCTTGATCTCGACCGGCTGAGCCTTGGCCGTTTGCGACTCGCCGATGGATAGACGCGCCGTAACCGCGGCATCGAGCGCCTGGCGCGCACGCTCGGACAGGATCGCCATCTGCGGCTTGGCGCTGCCATCGTCTTTTGGCTGCACGCTGAACATGTAGTCGCCCCACCACGCACCGCCGGCCCAGTAGGTCCAGCCCGCCCAGACCTCGGCGTTGTTCTGGATGTAGCCCAGCATGCCGTCCAGCGCGGCCAGGCAGGTGGCGTTGGCGGCGGCGCCGAACTCGCCAAGGAAACCGCGCTTGCCATTGGCGCGCAGCCAGTCGGTGAAGGCCTCGAGCTTCTCGGCGCCGATGGTGGGGCTCACGCAAGTGGGCGAGGTGCCCGAGGAATCGCTGTCCAGATACTGGTGGACTTCGTAGGCCAGGTTGCTGGCCGGGTCGCGCAGGCCGACCAGCGCATCGGCGTTGGACACGCCGCCGCCGGCCTCGGCACTGGTCCAGCTGTGCGCGCCGGTCCAGGCCACGCCCGGCACCAGGATGAGGTTGTTCGCTCCGGTGGCGCGGATGGCGTCGATGGCCGTCTGCGCCGTGCGCGCCCAGCGGGTCGCCTTGAGGCCCACCGGCTCGTTCATCAGGCCGAAGATCACCGCCTCATCGTTGCCGAAGGCCAGCGCAAGCCGCCGCCAGAGATCGGCGAAGGCCGAGTCGGGCACCGCCTGCGAGCCGATCGCCTGGTCGTTGAACGCCGCGTAGTTGTGCGGATCCAGGATCAACACCTGGCCATGGTCGCGCGCGCGGGTGACGGCGGTGCGCAGCTGCGCCAGCTGGGCGCTATCCAACGTGCCGCCGAGCGCCGGCTGCAGTCGCTCCCACAGGAACGGCAGGCGGATGACGTTCATGCCGCGATCGGCGAAGTCGCCGAAGTCGCCGTCGGAAGGGTAGGTGTAGTCCTGGAACAGCACGCCGGGCTTCTTGTCCGAGGCGAACTCGGCGCCAGCCAGGTTGACGCCCACGTACGCGAGCGCGCGGGTCTGCGCGGCGGCGAGCGCCGACAGGCAGGCCAACGCGAAGGCCAGGGCGAAACGCATCAGAACGGGGGAGGCGATCGGGCGCATGGCGATGGCTCTGGTGTCAGTCACCGTCGGCGCGGACGCGGGCGACGGCAAACGGGCGAAGGAGCGGCGAGCACGAGGCAGGCCGATGGCGGCGTTGCGAAGAGGGCGAACTCGGCGGCGACCACGATCCTGCGCAGACGCTGCAGGCGCTCGATGCTGCGATCGCGCCGCGTCCTCACCGATGCGCTCGGTGGTTGGTCCCTGGGCTCGGGAGCCGAGCGCACGCACCCAGCATAGGCGCAAGCCGGATGCCGGATCCGATGGATCCTCGGGTCGTGTCGCGTTCTGGAACACGCCGCATGCTTCGTTCCGGACCGATCGCGCAAGCCGCGTGCGGCCTTGCGTCGCGCGCTATCCAGCTCGCGCCGTGGCCGTGCCTCCCGGCCGCGTGCGCCAATGCCGGACCGCCGCCCACCCGGCGGCGATTCCGGCTGGGTGGTGCCGAATCAGTCGTGCGCGGGCTTGCCGGTGACCTGCCCGGCGTACTTGCGCAGGGTCGGCAGCTGCGGCTTGGCGCTGCCATCGCGATTGGGCTGCACGTTGAACGGATAGCTCGGTGCCCACCACGCGCCCGCCGCCCAGTAGCTCCAGCCCAGCCACTGCTGCGGATGGGCCTGGATATAGGCCAGCATCGCGTCCAGCGCCGGGATGCATTCCGCGCTGGCGCCGAACTCGCCCAGGAAGCCGACCTTCTTGTTGGCCTCCAGCCAGCGCGTGAAGCCTTCCAGCCGGCGCGCGCCGATCTGCGGATCGTCGCCGCACTCGGGCTTGGTGCCGGAGGAATCGCGGTCCAGATACTGATGCGCCTCGAAGGCCAGGCGGTTGGCCGGATCCTTCAACCCGGCCAGCGCATCGCCGTTGGAGACGCCGCGCCCGGCCGAGGCATTGGTCCAGCTGTGCGCGCCGCTCCAGGCCGTGCCCGGCACCAGGATCAGGTTCTTCGCGCCGGTGCCGCGGATCGCATCGATCGCCGCCTGCGCGGCGGCGGCCCAGTCGTTGGCGCTGATGTCGTGCGGCTCGTTCATCAGGCCGAACAGCACCTTGTCGTTGTTGGCGAAGGCCGGCTCGCTGGCCAGCCGCCGCCACAGGTCGGCGAAGGCCGCGACCGGCACGGCGGCGCTGCCGATCGTCTGGCCGTTGTAGCCGCCGTAGTTGTGCACATCCAGCAGCAGGGTGATGCCGTGCTTGCTCGCGGTCTGCGCGGTCTTGCGCAGCAGGTCCAGCTGGGCGCGGTCGAACTCGCCGTTCAACGTCGGCTGCAGGCGTTCCCACAGGAACGGCAGCCGCACCACGTTCATGCCCTGCGCGGCGAAGTAGGCGAAGTCCGATTCGGACGGGTAGGTGTAGTCCTTGTACAGCGTGCCGGGCTTCTTGCTGGACTGGAATTCGGCACCGGCCAGGTTGACGCCGGCGTAGCGCAGGGCCTGTTCGGCGTGGGCCAGGGGGGCGAAGGCCAGGGCGGTCGCCAGCAGCAGGCCGGCGGGGCGATAGCGGATCGGGCGCATGGGACGTCTCCGGATCAGGCGCCGCCGGCCGTTGGCGGTTCCGCGCGGGCGCGGAGCACGACAGGCCACGATGCGAAAGACTCACGGCTGCGAGCAGCCATCGGCGGCAGGTGGGGGAACGGCCGCATCGTGATCCCGAGCCTAGGCGATCGTGTGCGACCGCAGCATGAAACCCGCGGTGACTGACGCAGGTGTCATGCCTTGCGGGGTTTCAGGACGAGCAACGTCAGCACGCCGCCGACCAGGCCCCAGAACGCCGCGCCGATGCCGGCCAGGCTCAGGCCCGAGGCGGTAATCAGGAAGGTGACCAGCGCCGCCTCGCGGCTGCCCTCGTCCTTCACCGCCGTGCCCAGCGCACCGCCGAGCGTGCCCAGCAGCGCGATGCCGGCGATGGCCATGACCAGTTCCTTCGGGAACGCCGCCAGCAGCGTCACCACCGTGGCGCCGAACAGGCCGACGACCAGATAGAACAGCCCCGCCCAGACCGCGGCCATGTAGCGCCGCGTGCGGTCCGGATGCGCCTCGGGGCCCATGCAGATCGCCGCGGTGATCGCCGCCAGGTTCAACGAGAACGCGCCCAGCGGCGCCAGCAGCGCGGTGAGCACGCCGGTCCAGCCGATCACCGGCGAGACCGGCACCTCGAAGCCCGAGGCGCGGATCACCGCCACGCCCGGCACGTTCTGCGAGGCCATGGTCACCACGAACATCGGCAACGCGATGCCCAGCAGCGCGGCCAGCGAGAACCGCGGCGTCACCCAGTCCGGCTGGGCCAGGGTCAGATGCGCCTGTTCCAGATGCAGGGTGCCGCTGGCGGCGGCCACCAGCACGCCGACCAGCAGGCAGGCGATCACCGCATAGCGTGCCCACCAGCGGCGCATCACCAGGTAGGTGACCAGCATCGCCAGCACCAGTAGCGGCTGGGTCTTGAGCGCGACGAAGGTGTCCAGGCCGAAGCGCAGCAGCACCCCGGCCAGCATGCCGGCGGCCAGCGGCAGCGGGATGCGGTGCAGCGTCTTCTCGAACAGGCCGGAGAACCCGGCCACGGCCACCAGCACCGCGCACACCACGAAGGCACCGATCGCCTCGGGCAGCGGCAGGCCGGTGTGGCTGGCCGCCAGCATCGCCGCCGCCGGCGTCGACCACGCGGTGACCACCGGCACGCCGTAGCGCAGCGACAGCGCGATGCAGCTCACGCCCATGCCCAGCCCCAGCGCCAGGATCCACGAGCCGATCTGCGCCTGACTGGCCCCCACCGCCTGCGCCGCCTGGAACACGATCACCACCGAACTGGCGAAGCCCACCAGCACCGTGACGAAGCCGGCCGCCATGGCCGAGAGCGAAGAATCGCGCAGCACGCGCGCAGGCAAGGCAGGCATGTTCGAGGCGAGACGAGGGGAGGGAAGCGTTGAGCTTAACGGGCAGCTTCAACGACGCCCAGTTCGGTTGCATCGGCAACCGGATGCAGGACGTGGAAGGCCGCTGGATTCCCGCCTTCGCGGGAATGACGAAGGGTTGTTAGCTGGGGGCGATGCAGTCCGCCGCTGCGATCGCAAGACACGCGTCCGCAAGTCACGCGTCGCTCCCGCGCAACGCGGGAGTCCATGGACGTTGCTTGGACCGACAGGACGTCCATGGATCCCCGCGTTCGCGGGGATGACGAGGTGAGGTCATGCGCGGGCGGTGCAGTTCCCCGCTCCGGTAACCAAAGCTGCGCGATAGCCAACACCCCGTCGCTCCCGCGAACGCGGGAGTCCATGGACGTTACGCGGTCTGCCAAGCCGTCCATGGATCCCCGCTTTCGCGGGAATGACGATGGGGGTCTCTGTTCGTCGGGCGCTGTCAGCCCAGCAGCAGCTCGGCGATGCTCTGGGCGGCGTCGCGGCCTTCGGCCACAGCGGTGACCACCAGGTCGGCGCCGCGCACGGCGTCGCCGCCGGCGAACAGCTTGGGGTGCGTGGTCTGGTAGGGCAGGCGCTCGTCGCCGCCGGCGACGATGCGGCCGTTGGCCTGGCCCTCAACGCCCACCGCCGACAGCCAAGTGGGCAGGGTCGGGGAGAAGCCGAAGGCGATGATCACCACGTCGGCGTCCAGCAGCGATTCGCTGCCTTCGATCAGTTCGGCGTTGCGGCGGCCGCGCGCGTCGGGCTCGCCCAGGCGGGTCTCGGCCACGCGCACGCCGACCAGCTGGCCGTCGGCGCCGGCCTCGATCGACAGCGGCTGACGGTTGAACAGAAAGCGCACGCCTTCCTCGCGCGCGTTGGCGACCTCGCGCGCGCTGCCGGGCATGTTGGCCTCGTCGCGGCGGTAGGCGCAGGTGACCTTGGCCGCGCCCAGGCGGATGGCGCTGCGCACGCAGTCCATGCCGGTGTCGCCGCCGCCCAGCACGACCACGCGCTTGCCGGTGAGGTCGGGCAGGGTGATCTTGTCCTCCCAGCCCGCGATCGGCCGGCCCCAGCCGTCGCTGCCGGTGACGATGCGGCTGTTCTGCACCAGGAAGGGCAGCGCCGGCAGTACGTTGGGCAGGTCCTGCCCGGGCAGGCCGCCATCGGTGTAGCGATACGCGCCGGTACCCAGGAACACCGCGTCGAATTCCTCCAGCAGCGCATCGAGGCTGACGTCGCGCCCGATCTCCACGCCCAGGCGGAACTCCACGCCCATGCCCTCGAGCACCTCGCGGCGCTGGGCGATCACGGTCTTGTCCAGCTTGAAGCTGGGGATGCCGAACTGCAGCAGCCCGCCGATCTGCTCATAGCGGTCGAACACCACCGCATGAATGCCGGCGCGCGCCAGCCGGTCGGCGCAGCCCAGCCCGGCCGGGCCGGCGCCGATCACCGCCACGCGCTTGCCGGTGGGCTGCACGCTGGACAGGTCCGGGCGCCAGCCGGTGGCCAGCGCGGTGTCGACGATGTACTTCTCCACCGCGCCGATGGTGACCGCGCCGAACTCCTCCAGCGTGCAGCTGCCTTCGCACAGGCGGTCCTGCGGACACACCCGGCCGCAGACTTCCGGCAGCGGATTGGTCGAGTGGCACAGCGTGGCGGCCTCGTGGATGCGGTTCTCCTGCACCAGCTGCAGCCACTGCGGGATGGCGTTGTGCACCGGGCACTTCCAGCTGCAGTACGGGTTGCCGCAGTCCAGGCAGCGGCCGGCCTGGTACTGCGCGTCGGCCTTGTCGAACTTGCCGTACAGCTCGCCCCAGTCGCCGGACGTGCGCAGCTCCACCGGGATGCGCGAGGGCATCTGCCGGGGCAGGTCGAGGAACTGGAAGGCGTGCTTGCGGCTCATTGGGGTGGGATTCGGGATTCGGGATTGGGGATTCGAAGAAGCGGGACCGGGCGGGGGGATCGGGGAGGGATCGCTTCAGCCAATCCCCAATCCCCAATCCCCAATCCCGCCGCCGTCAGGCGGCGCGCCGCAACGCGTCGGTCAGCGACTCGATGCTGGCGGCCTTGGGTTTGACCAGCCAGAACTTGCCGATGTAGTCGCGGAACTCGTCCAGGATCTGCTGGGCCCAGATGCTGCCGGTGAGTTCGCGATGGCGCTGGATCAGGGTGTGGATGTGCTGGCGGTAGCTCTCGAAGCCTTCGCCGCTGATGCGGTGGATGTCGATCAGCTCGTGGTTGTAGCGGTCCACGAAATCGCGGTCCACGTCCAGCACATAGGCCAGCCCGCCGGTGAAGCCGGCGCCGAAGTTCAGGCCGACCCGGCCCAGCACCATGACGATGCCGTCGGTCATGTACTCGCAGCAGTGATCGCCCGCGCCTTCCACCACCGCCAGCGCGCCGGAGTTGCGCACCGCGAAGCGTTCGCCGGCGCGGCCGGCGGCGAACAGCTCGCCGCCGGTGGCGCCGTACAGGCAGGTGTTGCCCAGGATCGCGGTGTTGCGCGCCTCGAAGCGCGCCCCGCGCGGCGGGCGCACCACCAGCCGGCCGCCGGCCATGCCCTTGCCCACGTAGTCGTTGGCCTCGCCTTCCAGCTCCATGTTCAGGCCGCCGGCGTTGAACGCGCCGAAGCTCTGCCCGGCCGTGCCGCGGAAGCGCAGCTGGATCGGCGCATCGCTCATGCCGTGGTTGCCGTGGGCGCGGGCGATGGCGCCGGACAGGCGCGTGCCGATCGAGCGGTCGGTGTTGTGGATCAGATGGCGGTGGTCGCCGCCGGCCTTGGTCGCGATCGCCCGCGCCAGCTCCGAATCCAGCTGCGTGGCCAGGCTGTCCGGCGGCTCGTACATGCGCTGCGCGGCGCAGGTGCCGCCGTCGACCTGGGCGCCGGCCAGCAGCCGCGTCAGGTCCACGTGCACGCCCGGACGCGGGCTGTGGACGACCTGCTCGAGCAGGTCGGTGCGGCCGACGATCTCGTCCAGCGAGCGCACGCCCAGGCGCGAGAGCCACACGCGCACTTCCTCGGTGAGCAGGCGGAAGTAGTTCTCCACGCGCTCGGGCAGGCCGGTGAAGTGGTCCGCGCGCAGCCGCTCGTCCTGGGTGGCCACGCCGGTGGCGCAGTTGTTGAGGTGGCAGATGCGCAGGTACTTGCAGCCCAGCACGATCATCGGGCCGGTGCCGAAGCCGAAGCTGTCCGCGCCCAGCAGCGCGGCCTTGATCACGTCCAGGCCGGTCTTCAGGCCGCCGTCGGTCTGCAGCACGGTGCGCTCGCGCAGCTGGTTCTGCACCAGGGCCTGGTGGGCCTCGGCCACGCCCAGCTCCCACGGCACGCCGGCATAGCGGATCGAGCTGATCGGCGAGGCGCCGGTGCCGCCGTCGTGGCCGGAGATGGTGATCAGGTCCGCGCCGGCCTTGACCACGCCGGCGGCGATGGTGCCCACGCCGGCATGGCTGACCAGCTTCACCGAGACCAGCGCCTTCGGGTTGACCTGCTTGAGGTCGAAGATCAGCTGGGCCAGGTCCTCGATGGAATAGATGTCGTGGTGCGGCGGCGGGCTGATCAGGCCGATGCCGGGCTTGGCGTAGCGCAGGCGCGCGATCAGCTCGTTGACCTTGTGCCCGGGCAGCTGGCCGCCTTCGCCGGGCTTGGCGCCCTGGGCGACCTTGATCTGCAGCACCTCGGCATTGACCAGGTACTCGGGCGTGACGCCGAAGCGGCCCGAGGCCACCTGCTTGATCTTGGAGCGCTTCTCGGTGCCGTAGCGGGCCGGGTCCTCGCCGCCCTCGCCGGAGTTGGAACGCCCGCCCAGCCGGTTCATGGCGATGGCCAGCGCCTCGTGCGCCTCGGGCGAGAGCGCGCCCAGCGAGATGGCGGCGGTGTCGAAGCGACGCAGCACGTCGCCGGCCTCGGCGACCTGATCCAGCGGCAGCGGCGTGTCGGCCAGCTTGAGCTGCAGCAGGTCGCGCAGGGTCGAGACCGGGCGGTTGTGCACCGCGTCGGTGTATGCCTGCCAATCCTTCGCATCGCCGGTGCGGGTGGCGCGCTGCAGCGTCATGACCACGTCCGGGTTGTACATGTGGTACTCGCCGCCGTGGACGTACTTGATCAGGCCGCCGACCTCGGGCTTGCGCAGGTCGTTCCAGGCGTTGCGGGTCAGCTGCCGGGCCTCGGTGTCCAGGCGCTCGAAGCCCACGCCGCCCACGCGGTTGGCCGCGCCGGGGAAGCACAGCTCCACCACCTCACGGTCCAGTCCCACCACCTCGAACAGCTGCGCGGCGCGATAGCTGGCGATGGTGCAGATGCCCATCTTGGAGATGATCTTGGACAGGCCCTTGTAGACGCCCTTGCGGTACTTGCGGCCGATCTGGGCCACTTCGCCGCCGGCCTTGAGCAGCAGGATGCCGCGCCGGCCCAGGTCGAACAGCGTCTGGTAGGCCAGGTACGGATACACCGCCGTGGCGCCCACGCCGAGCAGGCAGGCCATGTGGTGCGGATCGCGCGCGGTGCCGGTCTCGATGATCAGGTTGACGTCGCAGCGCAGGCCGACGTTGGACAGGTGGTGGTGCACCGCGCCGGTGGCCAGCAGCGCGTGGACCATCGGCCGGTCGGCGACCGGATAGCGGTCGGACAGCAGCAGCATGACCATGCCTTCGCGCGCGGCGGCCTCGGCCTCCCGGCAGATGCGCTCGATGCCGGCCTTGAGGCCTTCCTCGGGCGCATAGGACAGGTCGATCAAGCGGTTCTTGTGCGCGTACTGGTCCATCTTCAACAGCTGGCGCAGCTTGCGCTGGGACAGCACCGGCGAGTTGAGGATGACGTGGTTCACCGTCTCCGGGCCGGCGTGGAAGATGTTGGTCTCCCGGCCCAGCTGGGTGGACAGCGACATGGCGATGCCTTCGCGCAGCGGGTCGATCGGCGGGTTGGTCACCTGCGCGAAGGCCTGGCGGAAGTAGTCGTACAGCGGCCGGGTGTGCTGGCTCAGCACGGCCATGGGCGTGTCGTCGCCCATCGAGCCGGTGGCCTCCTGCTCGGTCTCGGCCAGCGGACGCAGGATCTGCTCCACTTCCTCGGTGCTGAGCTGGAACAGCTTGTGGTAGCTGCGCAGGGTCTTCTCGTCGAACGGCTCCTCCACCAGCGAGGGGTCGATCAGCTCGGTCTGCAGATAGGTCACGCCCTGCTGCAGCCACTGCTTGAACGGCGCGCGGCCGCGGTTGATGCGATCGATGGCATCCGAGTCGAGCAGGTCGCCGCGCTTGAGGTCGATGGCCATCATCTCGCCCGGGCCCAGCTTGCCCTTGCGGGTGATGCGCTCGGCCGGCAGCTCCCACACGCCCGCCTCGGAGGCGACCAGGAAGTGGCGGTCGGAGGTCAGCATCCAGCGCGCCGGGCGCAGGCCGTTGCGGTCGAGCATGCACGCCGCATAGCGCGCGTCGCAGGCGACGATGCCGGCCGGGCCGTCCCACGGCTCGGTGTTCAGGCCGTAGAACTCGTAGAACGCGGCCAGGTCGGCGTCCTTGAACTCCAGCGAGGCCGTCGCCGGCGGCACCAGGATGCGCAGCGCCTGGATCAGCTCCATGCCGCCGGCGACCAGCAGCTCGAGCATGTTGTCCAGGCTCTGCGAATCCGAGCCGTGCATGGAGATCACCGGATCGAACTGGGCGATGTCGAACTTCGGCGTCTTCCACACCTTGCTGCGCGCCTGCGCCCAGGAGCGGTTGCCCTCGATGGTGTTGATCTCGCCGTTGTGCGCCAGCAGGCGGAACGGATGCGCCAGCGGCCAGCGCGGCATGGTGTTGGTCGAGAAGCGCTGGTGGAACACCACCGCGCTGGAGGTCAGGTCGTTGCGCTGCAGGTCCGGGTAGAACACCGGCAGCTTGTCGGGCAGCACCATGCCCTTGTAGCCGATCACGTGCGGCGAGAGGGTCACTACATAGAAATCGGGCGTGGTCTCGCGCAGGGCCTGCTCGGCGCGGCGGCGCGCCAGGAACAGGGCCAGGGCGAAGGCCTCCACGTCCTGCTCGGCACCGGCCTCGACGAAGATCTGCTCGATGCGCGGCAGGGTGGCCTTGGCCAGCTCGCCGCACACCGATTCGTCGGTCGGCGGCACGCGCCAGCCGCACACGCGCACGCCGGTGGCGGTGAGCTCGGCCTCCAGGCGGTCGCGGCAGTCGTGCGCGGCATCGCCGTCGCCCGGCAGGAACACCAGGCCGGCGGCGAAGCGGGCGCCGACCTCGAGATGCGCCTCGCGCGCCAGCGCCCGCAGGAAGCCTTCCGGTTTGCGGATCAGCAGGCCGCAGCCGTCCCCGGTGAGGCCATCGGCCGCCACGCCGCCGCGATGGGTCATGCGCGACAGGGCGGTGATGGCGGTATCGACGAGCTGGCGCGAGGGCTGGTCGTCCAGCTGCGCGATCATGCCGAAGCCACAGGCATCGCGTTCGTCGTTGGGGTCGTACAGCCCGTGGCGGTTGCGGGGGGCCATTGGTGCTACCTCGAAAACGAAGGAGGGGCAGGCGGCACCCGAGCCCTTCGATGGGCGGCGCAGACGTGAAGAAGGTGTCACCGGACTTGCGATGACACCACAACTTGGTGCGCCGCCGCAACGCCTGCGCCACCTTGGTGCAGTGACGGTTTCAGGGGCAACGAAACCGCCGCGTTTTCAGGGGTTCCGCGCCCGGGGCCGACCCGGGCGCGGGCGGGCTGTTCAGCCGCAGCGCACCGACACCGCCACGCCCTTCTCGTCGACCTCGATGTTGAGCCGGCTCTCGTTGAATTCCAGCGTCACCGGCTGGTTGGGCTTGAGCGTGCGCGCGCTCTTGGCGCCGGCGTCCTTCTGCGCCTGGTCCACGTCGGCCTGGGCCGGCGTCTTGCCGACGATCCACTGCGCCTGGGTGGCGTCGCAGGCGCTGGCGTCGGCCGGCGGCGCGGCCTCCGGCGTCGGGGTGGCGGCGGCATCGGCGCGCTGCTCGGACTGGGCCACGGCCTGTTCCTGTTCGTCGGGATTGGGCGCGGCGCAGCCGGCCAGCGCGAGCAGCAACATCAGCGAGGAGGCGGAGAGGGGGGACATGCGAAGGCTCCGTGACGATGAGGGCTTCATGTTAACCAGCCGACGCGCCCGCGCATGCGTCGGTTGACGGCGCTTTCATGCACGAGCAGACAACGTGCCGCCGGCATGGCTGCCTCTCCCAATTCCCGCAAGCGCACCCCCGCCCCGCCGGTGGTCCCGCCGCCGATGGCCGACGTGGCCAAGCTGGCCGGCCTGGTCTATGTCAGCGATGCCGAGCCCGGTTACTCGCGGCGACGCGCCGGCAAGGGCTTCGGCTATCGCGACCCGGAGGGGCGCGCGGTGCGCGATGCGCTGACCCTGACCCGCATCCGCGCGCTGGCCATCCCGCCGGCCTATACCGAGGTCTGGATCTGCCTGCAGGAGCGCGGGCATCTGCAGGCCACCGGGCGCGATGCGCGCCGGCGCAAGCAGTACCGCTATCACCCGGACTGGATGCAGGTCACCGGCGAGGGCAAGTTCGACCGCATCGTCCAGTTCGGCGCCGCCCTGCCGCGCCTGCGTCGGCGCCTGCGCCAGGATCTCAAGCGCGCCGGCTTCCCGCGCGAGAAGGTGCTGGCGATCGTGGTGGCGGTGATGGCCGAGACGCTGGTGCGCATCGGCAACGCCACCTATGCGCGCGAGAACCGCTCCTTCGGCCTGACCACGCTGCGCAACCGGCACGTGGCCTTCGCCCGCGACCGGGTGCGGCTGAAGTTCCGCGGCAAGGGCGGGCTGGAGCACGACATCGGCATCGACGATGCGCGCCTGGTCAAGCTGATCCGCGCGGTGCAGCACCTGCCGGGGCAGGCGCTGTTCCAGTACCAGGACGACGACGGCACGCTGCAGCCGGTCGACTCCGGGCAGGTCAACGCCTACCTGCACGAGGTGATGGGCGAGGACTTCACCGCCAAGGACTTCCGCACCTGGGGCGGCACGCTGGCGGCGTTCAAGCTGCTGGCGGCCACGCCGCTGCCCGAGCCGCCCAGCAAGGCCGGGCTGAACCGTGCCAAGAATGGGGTGATCAAGGAGGTCGCCCGGGCGCTGGGCAACACGCCGGCGGTGTGCCGCAAGGCGTACATCGACCCTTGCGTGTTCGTGGCCTGGGAGGACGGGCGGCTGCAGAAGATCGCCGGCGACGCGCGCGGCGAGCGGCAGTGGGAGCAGGCCGCGCTGAAGCTGATGGCCAAGGTCCACAAGGTCTCGCTGGGCAAGGCCAAGCGCGCGGCCGCGG
The DNA here is from genome assembly GCF_037153335.1 of Pseudoxanthomonas sp. USHLN014. NCBI lineage: Bacteria > Pseudomonadati > Pseudomonadota > Gammaproteobacteria > Lysobacterales > Lysobacteraceae > Pseudoxanthomonas > Pseudoxanthomonas sp. USHLN014. The sequence continues at coordinate 432,183 of NZ_JBBCKO010000002.1, read as the reverse complement.
CCTGATCCGGACCCGGACACGACGACGCCGGCGCGAGCGCCGGCGTCGGGACAGCGGATGCGCCCGCGAGAGGCTTACTGCATGGCCACCGTGGTGCCGCTGCAGCCGATGGCGGTGATCGCATTGTGTTCGCCGACCTGCACGTGCACGGTCGAGCCGCCTTCGGTCGCGGTCGCGGCCTGATCGCCGGTGGACAGCGCGGTGCTGTCGCTGTCCACGCGGATGCGCTCCAGCGTCGGCTGCGCGGCGGCCAGGCCGACCGCGCCCTTGACCATGTCGGTATGGCAGGTGCCGGAGATGGTGCCGTCCAGCGGCTGGAACGCCAGCGGCGCCGAGGCGCAGGCGGACAGGGCCAGGGACACGGCGGCGGCGGTCAGGGCAAGACGCATGGCAACTCTCTCCAATGGGCAGCAGAGCCAAGCATTGCCGCGATCGTGTTGCGGCGTGATGAAGCCGCGTGTCATTGCATGTCAGCGGGCCTAGCGTGCCCTAGAGCCGCGCCAGCGTGCGGATGCGCACTTCGGCGGCGCCCACGCCGTGGCGGTCGGCCGCGCGCTGCTGCAGGTCGTGCAGCCAGGCCGCGTCCGCGCCAGGCAGCGGGTCGCCGGGCGGCCCGGCCTGGATCAGCTGGCCCCAGGCGATCGCCTGGCCGCCCACCCACACTTCGTAATCGACGAAGTAGCGCACCGCGACCGGCGTGCGCGCCGGGCCCGGCTCAGGTGCCCACATGGACATCGTCCAGTTCGCTGCAGCCCAGGTGTTCCAGCGCCAGCGACAGTGCCAGGGTGTAGCTGTGCGCGCCGTAGCCCTGGGCCCGGCCGACGCGCCGGCCGCTGGCGTCGGGCAGGCAGGCCTCGGGCTGGCCGGGCGGATCGTCGTGCACTTCGATGTAGGGCAGGGGCTGCTGTGCGAGCAGCGCCTGCAGGCGCGGGCTGGCGCTGCAGGCGCCGGGATCGAGCAGCACCAGCTCGACCTGGGTGCGCCGGCACAGGGTGAGGGTCTGCAGCAGCTCGCGCTCGCTGGCGCAACTGCGCAGGGCGATGGTCTTGCCGGCGCAGCAGGCCAGCTCGGCCAGGCCGTGCATCACCGGCGAGGGCAGGGAGGCCGGCGGCGTCGGCGGCGCATGCAGGAGGTCGGGGCCGCGGACGATGACGATGGACATGGCGGCGGCCCTCAGTGCGGGTCGAGGGGCGCGGCGACCAGGCGCGCGGCCACGGCCAGCGCCATGGTCAGGCGCGCGGCGGCGTCGCGGTCGACGTTGAACACGGCCAGCGCCTCGTGCTGCGGATGGGCCCAGTGTGCGAATTCCTGGGCGCTGTGGTCGTGCAGTTCGATATACGGCGCGTCCAGCGCATCGAGCGCGTCGCGCAAGGCCGCGCCGTGCAGGGCGCAGTCGCGCGCGGACCACGCGCCGGGGTCGAGCACCACCAGCGGCGCGCGCTGGCAGCGGGCCAGGTGCAGGCCGCCGACCATGGCCGGCAGCGTGTCGCACTGGATCAGGTCGATGGACAGCGCGGCATGCGGGGGCAGTGAGACCGGGCCGGCGGCCGGCCCTTGGAGCAACACGATGGACATGAACATGGCAGCTGACAGCGCACCACGGTGCGGGACGCGCATGGTTCGCGCCGAGGGCATCAACGCGCCATGCGCATTGGCGCTTGCGGCATAAATTCTTCGCAATCTCTGCGCCGCGCAGCACGCGCGCCTGGCGATTTGATGCGGTTTTTATGTCAGAGGCAGCGGGCGCGGATGGTGTCTTTACGCCGCCCCTTCCTATCTTGCGCTGGCCTTGCAGCGTGGCGTGGCGAGGCCACCCACGCACCCAACCCAGCAGATCGACATCCCGTGTGAAGGCCACGGAATGTCGTCATACCGCGCGTCCGCTGATTGCCGGGCGACGCCAAGGAAGCTTCGTTTTGAACATCGAGACCTCACTCAACGCGCCGCGTGGGCGCGCGCCGCTGGCCTCTGGCGCACTCGTGCTGTTCGGCCTGGCCTGTGCGGCCCCGGCCATGGCGGCCGGCGACGACGCACCGCTCTGCACCGACCGCCCGACCAAGAGCAATGCGGTCTGCACCGTTCCCGCCGGCGACTGGCAGGTGGAAGCGGATGTCACCAGCTACACCCGCGATACCCAGCCCGCGACCAGGACTGAGACCTTCGCCTTCGCCAATACCGGGCTGAAGTACGGACTGAGCGACAACACCGACATCCAGCTGTACTGGTCCCCACAGGTGGAAGTGCGGACGCTGGATCGCACCGATGGCGCCATGTCCCGCCTGTCCGGCGGCGGTGATGCGACCCTGCGCCTGAAGACCCGCTTCTACGAGGGCCCATCGGTGAGTGTGGCGGTCATTCCTTTCGTCAAGATGCCGACCGCCGCCGACGGCCTGGGCAACGACAAGTGGGAGGGGGGCGTGGCCCTGCCGATCAGCCTCAGCCTGCCGCGCGGCTTCACCCTGTTGCTGGGGCCGGAGCTGGATGCGCTGGCCGACAGCGATGGCAGCGGCACGCACCTGGGCGTGACCAATCTGGTCAACCTCTCCCACGCGCTCACCCCGCGACTGGGCGTGGCGGTGGAGCTGTGGTCCTCGGTGAACAAGGACCCGGCCGGCACGATCAGGCAGGCCTCCGCGGACGTGGCGGTCAGCTACCTGCTGGCTCCCGGCTTCCAGGTCGATCTTGGCGCCAACTTCGGTCTGAACGACCGGACGCCCGATGTCCAGGGCTACGTCGGATTCGCGCATCGGTTCTGAGCCGCGCGGCCTGGCCGGGCGGAGATTTGATGAAGAATTTACGCAGGGCGGCGCATCGCGCCTAGCGCCTTTACCGGCACGCGCTCGACACTTTCGCCCGTTCCGGCACACCCGGGGCGGGCGCCGCATGCAGGGAGCTGCATGCCCCCTTCCCTCATTCCCCTGCGGATCGCGCGGCACGCATGGCCGCCGATCGCAGTCCATGGAGACACAACCATGCCTGGCTGGCTAGCTTTGACCTGTGGTGCGCTGGTGATCCTCGCCGCCGCCTACCTGCTCTACGTCGTGCTGCGACCCGAAGACTTCTGAAGGAACCCACGACATGCTTGAGATCTTCCTGATCCTGGCCGCCGCACTGCTGCTGGCCTGGCCGCTGGGTCTGTACTTGGCCCGGGTCATGCGCGGCGCGCCGATGCGCGGCGATGCGCTGTTCGGCCTCGTCGAGCGGCCGCTCTATGCGCTGCTGGGCGTGGACCCGGCGCGCGGCATGTCCTGGCGTGGCTATGCCGGCGCCTTCGTGCTGAGCAACGTGGTGGTGGGCGTGCTGGTGTGGGCGATGTTCATGACCCAGGCCTGGCTGCCGCTCAATCCCGACGGTGTGCCCAACATGCGCTGGGACCTAGCGCTGCACACCACGGTCTCGTTCCTGACCAACACCAACCAGCAGCATTACTCCGGCCAGGCGCAGTTGTCCTACCTGTCGCAGATGGTGGCCATCACCGGGCTGCAGGTGATCACCCCGATGATGGGCCTGGGGCTGGCGGTGGCCACGCTGCGCGCGTTCTTCGGCAAGGGCCGCGCCGCCGATGCCCAGGAAGGCGATGCGCGCGCGGTCGACGTGGGCAATTACTACAGCGATGTGATCCGCGCCTGCGTGCGCTTCATGTTGCCGCTGTGCCTGCTGTGGACGCTGCTGCTCGGCAGCCAGGGCGTGCCCTCCACGCTGCAGGCCGGTCCCACGGCCACGCCGATCGCGCACAGCGCGGACTTCAGCGCGCAGAAGCTGCCGCTGGGCCCGGTCGCGGCGATGGTCGCGGTCAAGCAGCTGGGCACCAACGGCGGCGGCTGGTACGGGCCCAACAGCGCGATGCCGCTGGAGAACCCGACCCCGTTCTCCAACGCGCTGGAATGCATCGCGCTGGTGCTGATCCCGATCGCGGTGGTGGTGATGGTCGGCGCGTTCACCGGCCGGCGGAAGCTGGCCGGGCTGATCTTCGGCAGCATGGTGGCGATGTCGGCCGCCTCCACCGCCGCGCTGGTGTGGGCCGAAGGCCATTCGGCCAGCGCCGCCAGCCCGCTGCTGATGGAAGGCAAGGAGGTACGCTTCGGCGCCGATGCCTCCGCGCTGTGGGCGGCGCTGACCACGCAGACCTCCAACGGCTCGGTCAACGCCATGCACGATTCGCTCAGCCCGCTCAGCGGCGGCGTGGCCATGATCGACATGCTGATCAACGCCATCTGGGGCGGCATCGGCTGCGGCCTGCAGCAGTTCATCGTGTACCTGCTGCTGGGCGTGTTCCTGGCCGGGCTGATGACCGGGCGCACGCCGGAATTGTTCGGGCGCAAGATCGAGACCGGCCAGGTCAAGCTGCTGGCGCTGCTGATCCTGCTGCAGCCGATCGTGCTGCTGCTGTTCACCGCCATCGCGCTGGCGGTGCCCGCGCTGACCGCCAACTCCAATCCCGGCTTCCACGGCATCAGCCAGGTGTTCTACGAGTACGCCTCGGCCTTCGCCAACAACGGCTCGGGCTTCGAGGGCCTGGGCGACAGCACGCCGTGGTGGAACCTCAGCTGCACCCTGGTGCTGCTGCTGGGCCGCTACCCGGCGCTGATCGTGCCGCTGGTGGTCGCCGCGCAGCTGGCGGCCAAGCGCGCCGCGCCCGAGTCGCCGGGCAGCCTGCAGATCGAGACCCCCACCTTCGCCCTGACCCTGATCGCGGTGATCGCCGTGCTGACCGTGCTGCAGTTCATGCCGGTGCTGGTGCTGGGCCCGGTCGCCGAACACCTGGCGCTGATGGCGCACTGAAGGACGCTGAACATGAATTCCCAAGTCCATTCCCACCGCGCGCCGCAGCGCCTGCTCGATGGCGCGGCCATCCGTGCCGCGCTGCGCGATGCGGTGCTCAAGCTCAATCCCGCCAAGCTGGTGCGCAGCCCGGTCATGGCCGTGGTCATGGCCGGCACCCTGGTCGCGCTGCTGGTCACGCTGACCGGCAACGCGCCGCTGGGCTTCGGCCTGGCGGTCAGCGCGATCCTGCTGCTGACGGTGCTGTTCGGCAATTTCGCAGAGGCCATCGCCGAGGCGCGTGGCCGCGGCCAGGCCGCCTCGCTGCGCACCGCGCGCCAGGACCTGATCGCGCGCAAGGTCGATGCCATCCAGGGCCATGCCAGCGAACGCAGCCTGCCGGCCGCGCAGCTGCGCCCGGGCGATCTGGTGATCGTCTCGGCCGGGCAGCAGATCCCGGCCGACGGCGAGATCGTGCGTGGCCTGGCGACCATCAACGAGGCCGCGGTCACCGGCGAGTCGGCGCCGGTGCTGCGCGAGGCCGGCACCGACCGCAGCGGCGTGATCGGCGGCACCAAGGTGCTGACCGACGAGATCGTGGTGAAGGTCACCGCCGAGCCGGGCAACAGCTTCCTGGACCGCATGATCGCCCTGGTCGAAGGCGCCAACCGGCAGAAGACGCCAAACGAGATCGCCCTGACCCTGCTGCTGGCGGCGATGACGCTGACCTTCCTGATCGTGGTCGCCACGCTGCCGGCCATCGGTGCGTTCGTCGGCGTGCGCGTCGACCCGCTGCTGCTGATCGCACTGCTGGTGTGCCTGATCCCGACCACCATCGGCGGCCTGCTGCCGGCCATCGGCATCGCCGGCATGAACCGCGCCTTGGCCGCCAACGTGCTGGCCAAGTCCGGCAAGGCGGTGGAAGTTGCGGGCGATGTGGACGTGCTGCTGCTGGACAAGACCGGCACCATCACCCACGGCGATCGCCAGGCCACCCACTTCCATACCCTGGCCGGCATCGACGCGACCCAGCTGCGCGAGGCCGCGCTGCTGTCCTCGCTGGCCGACCCGACGCCGGAGGGCAAGTCGATCGTGCGGCTGGCGCGCGAGCAGGGCTGCACCGCCACCGAGCCCGACCAGGCCGAGTACCTGGCCTTCACCGCGCAGACCCGCATGTCCGGCGTGGACGTGGCCGGCCGCGCGATCCGTAAGGGCGCCGTGGATGCCATCGCCGCCTACGTGACCGCGCTGGGCGGCAGCGTGCCCTCCGAACTGGCCGGCCGCGTCGAGCAGGTCGCGCGCGGCGGCGCCACCCCGCTGGTGGTGGCCGAAGGCCGGCACGTGCTGGGCGTGATCGAGCTGTCCGACGTGGTCAAGCACGGCATCAAGGAGAAGTTCGCCCAGCTGCGCGCGATGGGCATCAAGACGGTGATGATCACCGGCGACAACCCGCTCACCGCCGCGGCCATCGCCGCCGAGGCCGGCGTGGACGACTACATCGCCCAGGCCCGCCCCGAGGACAAGCTCGCCCGCATCCGCGCCGAACAGGCCGGCGGGCGGCTGGTGGCCATGGTCGGCGACGGCACCAACGATGCCCCGGCGCTGGCCCAGGCCGACGTGGGCCTGGCGATGAACTCCGGCACCCAGGCCGCCAAGGAGGCCGGCAACATGGTCGACCTGGACAGCGATCCGGCCAAGCTGCTGGCGGTGGTGGAAGTGGGCAAGCAGCAGCTGATCACGCGCGGTGCGCTGACCACTTTCTCGCTGGCCAACGACGTGTCCAAGTACTTCGCCATCCTGCCGGCGCTGTTCGCCGCGGCGATCCCCTCGATGGCCGCCTTGAACGTCATGCACCTGTCCAGCCCGCGCAACGCGGTGCTGGCGGCGCTGATCTTCAATGCGCTGGTGATCCCGGCGCTGATCCCGCTGGCCCTGCGCGGCGTGCGCTTCCGCCCGGCCACGGCCACCGTGCTGCTGCGCCGGAACATGCTGATCTACGGCGTGGGCGGCGTGGTGCTGCCGTTCGTGGCGATCAAGCTGATCGACCTCGTCCTGGCCGCGGTGGTGGGCGCATGAGCCGCGTCGACCTCGCCCAGACCCTGATGTCCCGCCCTTCCGGAAAAGGAGCTGCCATGTCTTCCCACGTTCTGCAGGACCGCGCCGCGTGGCGGCCGGCCCTGGTGTTGTCCCTGGTCGCGCTGCTGGTGATGGGGCTGCTGTACGCCCTGATCGGCACGGGCCTGGCGCGCGTGGCGTTTCCCGAGCAGGCCACCGGCAGCCTGCTGCGGCGCGGCGACACCGTGATCGGCTCGGCGCTGGTGGCGCAGCCGTTCGCGGGCGATCAGTGGTTCCAGCCGCGCCCCTCGGCGGCCAAGTACGACCCGATGTCGGCCGCCGGCAGCAACCAGGCGCGCAGCAATCCCGACGCGATCAAGCGCGTGGACGATGCGATCGCGCAGGTCGCCGCGCGCGAGGGGGTGTCGCCCTCGCAGGTGCCCTCCGATCTGGTGACCCAGTCCGGCGGCGGGCTCGACCCGGACATCTCGCCGGCCGCGGCGCGGATCCAGATTGCCCGCGTGGCCCGTGCGCGCGGCTTGCCGGTGGAGACGGTGGCCGCACTGGTGCAGTCGCATACAACCGGCAAGCAGTTCGGCGTGTTCGGGGAGCCGCGGGTGAATGTGGTGGCGCTGAATCTGGCGTTGGAGGACGCCGCAAAGCGCTGAGATCGAGGCAGGCGTCGGCTCCCCCCAATCCGTCATTGGCGTCGGCTCCCCCCAATTCGTCATTCCCGCGAAAGCGGGAATCCAGGGACTTTGCGCTTTTGCCCTTGCCTTGGGCTCTCCCGGGGCCTGCCGCTGGAAGCGCGCCGCATGCGCAAAGCGAGAAGCAACGTCCCTGGATTCCCGCTTTCGCGGGAATAACGGATTTCAGGCTGGTGCCCCGTGCCGGCGCCTGGCTCCGCGTAGATCGAAAGCCCCCCAACCCACAAAACCCCAGGCAACCCAAGCAAAATCTCCCCATGACCGACCCCCGCACCCGCCAGGCCGACGCCCTCATCGAGGGCTTGCAACGCGAGCATGGCGGCCAGCTCACCGTGTTCCTCGGCGCGGCGCCCGGCGTGGGCAAGACCTACGCCATGCTCGGCCGCGCGCGCGAGCAGCTCCGGCGCGGCACCGACCTGGTGGTCGGCATCGTGGAGACCCATGGCCGCAGCGAGACCGCCGCCCTGGCCGAAGGCCTGCCGCAGCAGCCGCGCAAGCGCGTCGAGTACCAGGGCCGGGTGCTGGAGGAGATGGACCTGGACGCGCTGCTGGCGCGCAAGCCGGCCTTGGTGCTGGTGGACGAGCTGGCGCACCGCAACGCGCCGGGCAGCCGCCACGAGCGCCGCTGGCAGGACGTGGTCGAGCTGCTCGATGCCGGCATCGACGTGTGGACCACGATCAACGTCCAGCATCTGGAAAGCCTCAACGACATGGTGCTGCGCATCACCGGCGTGCGCGTGTCCGAGACCGTGCCCGATGCGGTGTTCGACCGGCTCAACGACATCGTGCTGGTGGACATCCCGCCGCGCGAGCTGGTCGAACGCCTGCAGCAGGGCAAGGTCTACCTGCCCGACCAGGCGGCGCAGGCGCTGCAGGCGTTCTTCTCGCCGTCCAACCTGACCGCGCTGCGCGAGCTGGCCATGCAGACCGCGGCCGAGCACGTGGACAACGCGCTGCGCGAGGACGCCGCCGCGCGCGGCCAGGCCGGCGTGCCCGTACGCCGGCGCGTGCTGGTGGCCATCGACGGCGGCGGCCAGAGCGAATACCTGGTGCGCGTGGCCCGGCGCATCGCCGAACGCCGCGGCGCGCCGTGGACCGTGGTCACCGTGCAGCGGCGCGGGTTCGACGCCGAGAGCCAGCAGGAGATCGACCGCGCCTTCGCCCTGGCGCGCCGCCTGGGCGGCGAGGCCGAACTGCTGCACGGCCCCAACATCGCCGACGCCCTGCTCGACCACGCCGGCCACACCGGCGTGTCCACCCTGGTGCTGGGCCGCACCCGCGAGCGGCCGCTGGCGCGCATGGTCAACCGCACCCTGACCCAGCAGCTGATCCAGCGCGGCGCGCACCTGGAGATCAACATCGTCAGCACGCCGGCCGCGCGCGCCCGGGCGCGGCGCAGCCTGCATGCGCTGCCGCAGCGGCTGAGCCGGCACGATGCCGGCTTCTCGCTGCTGGCGACGGTCGCCGCGGTGGCGCTGGCCTGGATCGCGCAGCGCTGGGTCGGGCTGGACGACCTGTCGATGGTGTTCATCGTCGCGGTGGTGGTGGTGGCCGCGCGCACGCGCATGGCCGCGGCGGTGCTCAGCGCCGTGCTGTGCTTTTTGGCCTACAACTTCTTCTTCATCGAGCCGCGCTTCACCCTGCACATCAGCGCCGAGCAGGGCGTGGTGACGGTGTTCCTGTTCCTGGCCGCCGCGCTGGTGGCCGGGCGCCTGGCCTCGCGCCTGCGCATGCAGGTGCTGGCGCTGGCGGCGGCCAACCGCCACGCCACGGCGATGCAGCAGCTGGGGCGCGAGCTCTCCACCGCCGCCGACCTGGGCCAGGTGCTGCAGGCCGGGCGCCGGGCGCTGGAGCGCGCCCTGGACGCGCAGGCCTGGCTGCGCGTGGGCGAGCAGGTCGAGGCCGCGCCCACCGCCGCGCTGGGCGACACCGACCACGCCGCCGCGGCCTGGACCCAGCGCCACGGCGCGCCCAGCGGCCGGCATACCGACACCCTGGCCGGCGCGGGCTGGTGGTTCGTGCCGATGACCGCCGGCGAGCGCACCACCATCGGCGTGGCCGGGCTGCGCATGGACGATCCCTCGCCCCCGGGGCTAGAGCGCCGCCGCCTGGCCGAGGCCATGGTCGAGGACATCGCCCAGGCTGCCCTGCGCACGCGCCTGGTCGGCGACCTGGAGAACGCCCGCATGAGCGGCGAGACCGAGCGCCTGCGCTCGGCCCTGCTGTCCTCGGTCAGCCACGACCTGCGCTCGCCGCTGGCGGCGATGATCGGCTCGGCCAGCAGCCTGTCCGGCTACGGGCAGGCCATGCCGGTCGAGGACCGGCGCGCGCTGCTGGACACCATCCTCACCGAAGGCGAGCGCCTGGACCGCTACATCCAGAACCTGCTGGACATGACCCGCCTGGGCCACACCGGCCTGACCCTCAACCGCGACTGGATCGGCGTGGACGAGCTGATCGGTTCGGCCGTGCGCCGGCTGCAGCGCTACCAGCCCGGCGTGCGCGTGGAGACCGCGCTGGCGCCGGAGTTGCCGATGCTGTGGGTGCATCCGGCGCTGGTCGAGCAGGCGGTGTTCAACGTGCTGGAGAACGCGGCCAAGTTCTCCCCGCCGGACCAAGCGGTGCGCGTGTCGGCCCAGCTGGCGCCCGGCGGCCTGCGCATCGACGTGGCCGACCGTGGCCCGGGCATCCCCGAGGACGAGCGCGCGCGCATCTTCGACATGTTCTACAGCGTCGAGCGCGGCGACCGCGGCCGCCACGGCACCGGCCTGGGGCTGACCATCTGCCAGGGCATGATCGGCGCGCACGGCGGCAGCGTGGAGGCACTTCCCGGTCAGGATGGGCGCGGTACGCTGATCCGCATCACCCTGCCGCTGCTGCAGCCACCGCCCCGCAACGATGCCGACGACGACTGAAGCCCCCACCACGCCCGCGCGCGTGCTGGTGATCGACGACGAAGCGCAGATCCGCCGCTTCCTCGACATCTCCCTGCGCGCGCAGGGCTACGTGGTGCTGCAGGCGGCCGATGGTCGCGCCGGCCTGGAGACGCTGGCCACGCAGGGCGCGGACCTGGTGATCCTGGATATCGGCCTGCCCGATCTGGATGGGCACGAAGTGCTGGCGCAGCTGCGCCAGTGGAGCCAGGTGCCGGTGCTGATGCTCAGCGTGCGCGCCGCCGAAAGCGAGAAGGTCGCCGCGCTCGACGGCGGCGCCAACGACTACGTCACCAAGCCGTTCGGCACGCAGGAGCTGATGGCGCGCGTGCGCGGCCTGCTGCGCCAGCACGTGGTGGCCGACGCCAGCGCGCCGCCGCTGTTCGACGACGGCCACCTGCACATCGATCTGGTGCGCCGCGAAGTGCACCTGGACGGCGCCCCCGTGGTGCTGACCCGCAAGGAGTTCGCCCTGCTCTCGCTGCTGGTGGCCAACGCCGGCCGCGTGGTCACCCAGCCGCAGCTGCTGCGCGAGGTCTGGGGCCCCACCCACACCGAGGACACCCACTACCTGCGCGTGCTGGTCGGCAAGCTGCGCGCCAAGCTCGGCGATTCGGCGCTGGCGCCGAAGTACCTGGCGACCGAGCCAGGGGTGGGGCTGCGCTTTCTGGGGTGTTGAGCGGCGGGTCGCTCCTCCACCCGCCGGGATCGGGCTTCGCGATGCAGTGCCGATCTTCGGCCTGACTTGAATGTTCCGATTTCAAGCTGCCCGGACTCAAGGCAACTCGGACGCGACGGCTCGGGCATGCCCAGCGCATGAGCTCATGCGCGATCGCCATATCGTGTAGTTCGATGCGCTGCCTACCATGGCCGCGAAGCACGCATGGGGTGCGTGCACGAGCCCTGGACCTGCACGATGTCTGCCACGCACGACGACGCCCTGCGCCCGCAGGATGAGGAACATGCCCACCGCCTGGTGGACCGACATGGGCGCCTGATACGCAATACGCCGCAGGATCAGGACTGGGCCGATCTGCTGTCGCCGGCGCGGCGCCGCCTGATCGGGGCGAGTGCGCTGGCCGCCGGGGGGCTGGCGCTGTCGGCGCAGGGCGCGGCGGCCGCGCCGGCCGCTGGCGAGAATTTCACCGAGCCGGGCAAGCCCGGCTTCCGCGCCCTCGTGCCGCCGCCGGATGCGGGCAAGAGCCCTTGGGGCGAGCACACCGCCGCCGAGGCCACGCCGCGTCCGCGCAGCATCCGGCCCGGCGAGAAGACGCTGCCTGCCAAGCCGCGCGCCTATACCGACGTGAAGAGCTATCACGCGCATATCTACTTCGACGAGGACACCTACGAGAAGGCCGCGCTGATCCGCCGCTGGACCGCCGAGCGTTTCCCGGTGGAGCTGGGCAACTGGAACCTGGAGCCGCGCGGCCCGCACGTCACCCCGTCGTTCTACTTCGGCTTCACCAATGACCTGCTGCCGGTGGTCGTGCCGTGGCTGCAGTTGAACAGCCTGGGCCTGACCATCCTGCTGCACCCCAACACCGGCGACGAGCGCGCCGATCACCTGTACTACGCGCTGTGGGTCAACCGCTCCCAGCCGGTCAACGGCTATCTGATGCCCGACCTGGAGAAGGGCGGCGAGCCACACCTGGAGCGGATCTACCCGAACATCGTGCCGACCGTTCCCCTGGAGACCTGACACCCACGCCATTCGTCGGCCATGACCTCCGGCAGGGTTGACTACAGTTGTCGGCACCGCTAGGTTGACTACAAGTGTAGGCAACCGGAGACGGCCATGCGCCGCAAGAGCATCGGGGACCAGGAGCTGGCGCTGCTCCAGTACATCGGCGAGCAGGGCGAGGCGACGGTGGGCGAGGTGGCCGCCGGCTTCGGCGAGGCGCGCGGGCTGGCGCGCTCGACCGTGCTGACCATGATGGAGCGCCTGCGCACCAAGGCCTACCTGCGCCGCAAGCAGGTCGATGGCGTGTACCGCTACGCCGCCACGGCCGGCCAGGACGCGGTGGTCCAGGGCGCGGTACAGAGCTTCGTGGAGAAGACGCTGCAGGGCTCGGTCTCGCCGTTCGTGGCGTGGATGTCCCAGCGCAGCGAGGTCAGCGACGATGAGCTGGCCGAACTCGAGGCGCTGGTCGCCAAGCTGCAGTCGCAGCGCAAGGAGGGCTGAGCATGGACGCCTTCGCCTCGGAACTGATCACGCGCCTGGCCACGACCAGCGTGCAGACCGCGCTGCTGGTCGCGCTGGTGTGGGCGCTGTGCCGCGCGCTGCCGCGCCTGCCGGCGTCCACGCAATGCTGGCTGTGGTGGACGGTGGCGCTGCAGGCGGTGATCGGCCTGGTCGCCGCGCCGCTGGAGCTGCCGTGGCTGCCGACCGCCGCGCGCGCATCGGCCGTCCTCATGCCTGCGACCGAAGCGACCGCGCCGCTCGTTCTCGCGCCAGTCGCGCCGCTCGCTTCGGCGCCCACCCTCGCGCCGCTGTGGGCGCTGCCGGCCTGGCAGACGGTGCTGCTGGCGCTGTGGCTGGCCGGGATCGTCGTGATGGGCCTGCGCACGGCGCTGGCCTGGCGCGCGAGCCGCGCGCTGGTGCGCGCCTCGCATCCCTGCGACGACGCGGTGCTGTCCGGCGCCCTGCGCCTGGCGGCCGAGGCCCACGGCCTGCGCACCGCACCGCCGCTGCGGCTGTCGCGCCAGATCAGCTCGCCGCAGCTGGTCGGCGTGCGGCGCCCGGTGCTGCTGCTGCCCACGCCCGAAGCCGCCCGCATCGGCGACGACGACCTGGACATGGCCCTCACCCACGAGCTGGTCCACCTGCGTCGCCGCGACCTGTGGTGGGGCCTGCTGCCCGCGCTGGCCCAGCACGTGGCCTTCTTCCATCCGCTGGTGCATTACGCGGTGCGCGAATACGGCGTGGCCCGCGAGGCCGCCGTCGATGCCGCGGTGATCGCGGGCAACCGTCACTGTCGCGGCGATTACGGCCGCCTGCTGGTCCGCCTCGGCGTCGCGCCGAGACCGGGCGCGGGCCTGGCCAGTGCATCGCCGTCCTTCCTCAGCCTCAAACGGAGACTGCTCATGCTGCAGAACACACACTCCTTCCCGCGCATCGGCGCGGCCCTGATCCTGGCCGGTGTTGCGGTGGCCGGCGTCACTCCGCTGCGGCTGGTGGCGGCCGCGCCGGCCCCGCAGACGCCGGTAGCCGAAGCCAAGCCCGCTGCCGCCGCGCAACCGGCCGCCGCCGCCGCGCCCGCGGCGCCTGCGGCCCGGGCGGCCGGGATGCGTGCCCTGCTGGCGCCTCCCGCTCCGCCGCCGCCGCCGCCGCCCGCGCCGCCTGCAGACGCGGTTCCTGCGCCGCCGGCCCCTCCCAAGCCGCCGGCCACGCCGTTCAGCACCCGGGGCCTGTTCCACCAGTCGCATGACGCCAGCCGCGACGCCTACGTGCTGGTGCAGGGCAATGAGAGCACGATGAGCGGGTCCTCCGAAGATCTGCGCCGGGCGCGCGCGCTGGACGACGGCAAGGGCGTGCTGTTCGTGCGTCGCGCCGGCAAGAGCTACGTGATCCGCGACGCGGCCACCCTGTCGCGCTTCAAGGCGGTGTATGCCGAGACCTCTCGCATTGGCGAGGCCCAGGGCAAGCTCGGCGAGCAGCAGGGCGCGCTGGGCGAACGGCAGGGCAGCATCGGCGGGCGCATGGGCGAGATCGGCAGTCGCCTGGGTGATCTCGCTGTGCGCGAGGCGCAGCTAAGCGTGGCCGGCGGCGACAGCGCCGCCGCACGCAAGGCCATCGAGGACGCCCACCGCGCCACCGAGAAGGCCCGCGCGGAAATGGAAGACCCGGCCATGCAACGCGAGATGGCCGAGCTGTCCCGCCAGCAGGAGGCGCTGGGCCAGCAGCAGGCCGTGCTGGGCAAACAGCAGGCCGCCGCCAGCGCACGTGCGCAACGCGAGGCGGAGCTCATCATCAACCAGACCCTCCAGCGCGGCCTCGCCCAGCCCATCGACGGCTGAGTGCTTGGTGCGAGAAGCGGGCGGGTCGTGAACGAGGCTTCGGCACCCGCATGATGCGGGTGCCGAATGCTTTCCGGGTTCTTCGAATCGCGGCACCGCGGCCGGTCTCGGCACTCGCTGGGCCACGGCGACGGTGAGAGCGAAGCAGACATGCTGCAGGCCGTCATCCCGTCGGTGAGGCGAGCAGCGGCTACGGAACGCGTCGCGAATCGAAGCTTGGAGCGATCTCCCTGAGCGGCACGCTCAGGGGCCGTCCTCGTCAGCCCTCGGGCATGAACCAGCGTCCCGCAGCGGCTTCCATCCGCTTCGCCGCGACAGCGGTGCCGGCTTGTCGGGTAAGATGCGCGCCGGTCTCGGGCACCGGCCGCTTGCTGACGCCATGTCACGGTGAAGCCCCGAAGCAGTGAACCCTCACCCTCGAAGCATTTCGCAGGTGGGCAACGCAAGCGCCCCACCCCCATCGAAATGCCTCGGATGAGGAGTGAGCGATGTCGTCCCGACACGCCCAGCAAGCCGGAGCGGCGCAGCCGTTCCTGACGGCGCCGGTTGGCCGTCTATTCGTTTCCAACGCCCTGCCGATGGCGATCGTGTTGTCGCTGGGCGGCCTGCTCAATGCGGTCGATGGCGTCTTCGTCGGGCGCTTTGTCGGCCCCGACGCACTGGCGGCCGTCAGCGCGCTCTTTCCCCTGGTCATGCTGACCACGGCGCTGTCCGCGCTGGTGGGCGGTGGTCTGTCCAGCCGCATGGCCCGCCACCTGGGTGCCGGGCAACACGCCGCAGCGTTCGATGACCTGCGCGCGGCGCGGGCCTTGGCCCTGGTCATCGGCTTCGGACTGATGGCGCTGTTCCTGACGTGCGGCAGGCCGCTTGCGGCGGCGTTGGCAGGCGGCGGCTCGCGGGCGGCACAGCTGAGTCACGACTACCTGCGCGTCATCGCGCTGGCCGCGCCCTTGCAGCTGCTGCTCGGCGTCTACGCCGACGCCTCGCGCACCGAGGGCGGCGCCGCCCTGGTCGCGCGGATTTCGGTCGTGATGAACCTGGTCAACATCGCGGCCAACGCGGTGCTGATTGCAGGGTGCGGCCTGGGCGTGGCCGGTTCCGCGCTCGGCACGCTGCTGGCGCAGGCCGTGGGGTTGGTCCTGTTGGTCGCTGCACGCCGGCGCGCGGTGCGGGGGTTGCCGACGCCCCCGCGACCCGGCGCGATTCCCGCCCAGGCCTGGCGCAGCATCCTGCTGCTGGGCTTGCCGGTCAGCCTGGGGCTGCTGGGCACCGTCGTGGTGTCGGCGACGGTGATCCTGGCGCTGCGCACGGCGCCGGATCGCGAGACGACGCTGGCGGCCTATGGCATCGTGACCCGCCTGATGGGGTTGGCCTTCCTGGTGCAGATGGCCATGGCGCTGGCGGTGCAGACGATCGTGGGCCGTCACCTGGGCGCGGGCCTCCCGCAGCGCGCCACGGCGTGCGTGCGTCTGGGCATGGTCGCCGCCGCGCTCTGGTGCCTGTGCGTGGCGGTCGTGCTGCTGGCCGGCGGTGCCGAGCTGGGGTGGTGGTTCACCCCCTCGCGCGAGGTCGCCCACGACGTCGCCAGGATCCTGCACGCACAGCTGCTGTTCTACGTCTGCTCCGGGCCGCTGCTGGTATTGGCGCTGTCCGTCCAGGCGGCGGGCAGGGCGCGCGAGGCGGCGCTGCTCACGCTGCTCAAGCCCTGGGTGCTCACGCCGGCACTTGTCCTGATCTGCGTCGCGTCGTGGGGCAGCCGCGCGCTGTGGTGGGCGTTTCCGTTGGCGGACGCGATGCTGCTGTGCGCCGTGTTTGTCGTCTGGCGTCTGCGCCGTGGGCGAGGTCCGGTTGGCGATGCGACCCGCGAGGGGACGCCATGACCCTGACCCTCGTCGAAGCCAAACGCCAAGCCAAGGCATTGCGCATGGCGCTGCAGGCGCAGGGGACGGCAATCCGTCATGCCCAGGCGCTGGAGGCGATCGCCGCCCAGCACGGCGCGAAGGACTGGAACACCTTGCATGCGCGCCTGGCGCGGCAGCAAGGGCTGCCCGCCCTGGACTTGAACGCGCGGGTGCATGGGCGCTACCTGGGGCAGCCTTTCACCGGCCGCGTCGTGAGCTTGTCTGCAGTCGGTGACTTGTTCCGGATCGAGATCCGGCTCGATGCGCCGGTGGATACGGTGCGGTTCGCCAGTTTCTCCAACCTGCGCAGCCTGGTGCGCGCCACGGTCGATGCGCACGGGCGCTCGCCGCAGAAGACCTCCGACGGCGTGCCGCATCTGGTGCTGGACGCAGGCGCCAGGCGGCGCTGAACGCGTCCGCGTCGCGACCCGTACGCGCGGCGTCAGCGGTCGAGCCTCGAATGCGATGCCCACAGGCAGGCTGCCCGGCGCAAGTTGAAGTCGTCACCGAAGTGCGCTTAGATCGGCCTGCCTGCTCGGAGCAGGCCGATCTCCCTCCCGCCAAGGACGCTGCCCATGAAATCCGCATCGGTCATCGCGCCCGGCCTTCTTCTGGCGCTCGTCGCCACCGCCTGTGGATCCACGCCCATGCAAAGCCAAGTCCCGCGCACCCATGTGGACGTCAAGGACAACCAGCCCCCGAAGCCGGTCATCCACCGCAATCCGCATCCCACGGCGTACGAGGTCACCGTGGCCATCAAGGATGCGCCGGGGCCGTTCGAGGTGGTCGAGGCGGCCATGCAGTACGAGGTCCTGGACCCCGCCTGTCGTCCCGATCTCGGCGGCATGGCCGGCACTCGCGCCAGCCTGCTGGAGTGGGTGCCCGTCGAGCTGGCGAAGCAGGCCGACGGCACCTATCGCGGCACGATCTACGACGGGCTCCTGAAGGACGAGGACTACTACGGACTCGGTGTCTGCCATTGGTCGCTGGTGACCGTGCAGTTCAAGCTCCGCGCCCACGACAACGATGAGGATGCGGAGTTCTCGCATCACATTTTTCACGACGACCTCAAGGACGGCGCGCGCATCAGGACGTATTTCTGGGATGGCCGCTATCCCAAAGGCGCATTCCCCCGCATGACGGTTCCCAGCGAGCTGGATCCGTCCAAGTTCAAGGATTCGGTGAGAGACCAACTGTTCTTCATCGATTTCACGCTCGCAAAGGAGTAGCGAGGCATGGCGATCTCAACGGACGAGTACGCGGCGCTTGCAGCGGATGCCTACAAAACCTATCCCCGCGAGGAATGGGAAAACGGGATCACGGTCGATGGCGTGCAGTTCCGCATCATCGATCAGACCTCAAGCCGGAGCGGTTATCAGGGCACGATCTACCAGAGGGTCGACTCGGGTGAACTGGTTCTCGCTCACAGAGGCACTGAGTTCGACCGTGAACTCGTCAAGGACGGCATTGTGGCTGACGGCGGCATGGTGCTGCTGGGCGTTAACGGTCAGGCCGAGGACGCCAAGAAGTTCACCGCCTATGCAATGGAGCGTGCAGCCGATTTTGGCCAGGACAAACGCGCGGCTCCATTGACCGTCACCGGCCACTCCCTCGGCGGAACGCTCGCCCAGATCACCGCGTACGAGTACGGCCTCAAGGGCGAGACCTTCGATGCATACGGCGCCGCGGGGCTGACCCGACACATCCCGGAAGGCGGCCAGGACGTCGTCAATCACGTGCGCGCGACCGACTTCGTGAGCGCCGCCAGCCGCCATTACGGTGAAGTCCGCACCTATGCGACCGAGCAGGACATCGCCGCGCTCAAGGGCCACGGCTATGCCAACGACCATCGCGTGCTGACCGATCTGCGCAATCCGTTCGGCGTGGCGCTCGGTGTCGGCGTCGCCGCGCACTACAGCAGCAACTTCCTGCCGACCAATCCCGAAGGCGGCGGCTCGATCATCAACGCCGAGGACGCGGCGCGTTACGCCGAGTATCGGCCGATGATCGACAAGTACCGCAACGACATCCATCTGGTGCATCAGGGCCTGGCCCTGCCGCGCAACGTCGTCCACGGTGTGGCCGATGTGCTGGGCCATGGGCGCGAGGCGCGCAATGGGCAGGTCGGTGGCGAGGTCGAGCCGGTCTCCGTGCCGCTGCCG
This sequence comes from Pseudoxanthomonas sp. USHLN014, assembly GCF_037153335.1. Lineage (NCBI taxonomy): Bacteria > Pseudomonadati > Pseudomonadota > Gammaproteobacteria > Lysobacterales > Lysobacteraceae > Pseudoxanthomonas > Pseudoxanthomonas sp. USHLN014. The sequence continues at coordinate 413,647 of NZ_JBBCKO010000002.1, read as the reverse complement.
GGCCGTGCGGATCTGCGGCTGGATCCGATGTTCCAGCAGATCCAGGGGCATGTGGCCCGGCTGGATGCGAGCCTGGGCCGCACGCCGGATGCCGCCAGCGAGCGCATGAGCGCCAGCCTCTACGCCAAGGCGGTCGAGTCGGGCATGACCCGGGTCGATGGCGTGCATCTGAGCATCGAGGGCGCACAGTCGCGCGCCGGCGAACGCGTGTTCGCCGTGCAGGGCAATCCGGCCGATCCGGCGCATCTGCGCACGTCCGTGTCCACGCAGGAGGCGGTGCAGGCGCCGGTCGAACAGTCCTTCAGCCAGGCCGAGCAGAGCCGAACCCTGCAGCAGCAGGCGGCCGCGCAGGCGCGGCAGGCCCCGCAGCAGCACGAGTCGATGGGCGCCCTCGGCCGCTGAGCGCGTCGCGCGCTACGGCGCCTCTTCGAACGACAGCACCTCGCGATCGTCGGCTTCGGCCTGCACCAGCCGCTGGAACAGCTGGGCCAGCGTGACCACGTCCTGGTGGTTGTGCTCGGCGACGCGGCGCAGGTTGCCGGCGCTGCCGCCGCGCAGGAACGACAGCCACGCGGCCGGCGCCTCGGCGCCGGGCAGGTCGTCCTGGCGCACGATGCGCAGCAGCTGGCGCTCGATGGTGGCGAGGCGGCAGTTCTCCCAGGTGCCGCGATAGCGGCGGCGGGTGGGGAACAGCAGGTCGACATGGTCGAGCGCGGACAGGGGCTCGGCCATCCGCGCCAGGCGGTAGCGCGTCTTCAGCAGCGGCGCGTCGTAGCAGCGGCCGTTGTAGCTGGACAGCACCGTGGTCGGCGACAGCCAGCTGGCGAAGGCGCGCAGCATCGGCGCTTCGGCCGCCATGGTGGAGATCATCAGCTGGCGCACGCGCAGGCCTTCGCCGCCGTGGGCGTCCACATGCCAGTCCGCCGCGCCGATCATGAAGGCGCGGGTGCCGGTGCCGCCGGCCAGGCCGGTGGTCTCGGTATCGAAGAACAGCAGGTCGCGCGGATGCACCGCGTCTTCGTGGCGCTTGGCGAAGGCCAGCGACAGGGCCGCGCGGGGAATGGGTTGCGGCAGGAAGGCCTCGATCAGGTGCAGGCCGGGCGAGAGTTCGCGCCCGGGCAGGCTGCGGTCCAGTGAGGCCGGCTTGCGTGCCGGTACCGGCGTCGTGCCGGGTTTGCGTTCGCGGGTGGCGATCAGCCGGCGCAGGGCGTCCAGGCTGCGCGGTGGCTGGGTGTCGTTGGCGGCGGGTGTCGAGGGTGTCCCCAGGCGCATCGGGCGTTTGGACTTTGGATCAAGATCAAAAGCTTGACCCCTCCCCAGCCCTCCCCTTGCTTCGCAAAGGGAGGGGGCAGAAGCGGGATCGGCGCGGTCGGAGGTAGTGAGGGCGCCCTGTCTTTCGCGCTGCGAAGCGGAGTTCGGGATTGCGGGAAACGATTGAGAAGGTTGGGCAACGTTGTCCTGCGCCGTTTCCGCAGCAGCAGACGCGGCGGCGCTCGGCGCCGCAGGCGCCTGCCGGACCGTCGGATCGCCGGCCTGCCTGCGCAGCGCGCGCAGGCGCTCCAGGCTCATGCTCACGACCGCGCCTCCCGGGCCGGACGGTCTTCATCCAGCATCTGCAGCGCGGGGTTGATCGGCGCGAACACCGCTTCGCCGTCGAAGGACGCTTCGCGCCGTGCATGCGCTTCCAGGTCCGACAGCAGCGCCAGCACCTTCAGCGCCAGGGTCTTGGGCGAGGCGCCCTTGCCGTCCTCGTGCGCGGCCAGGACCGGGCCGACGCAGGCGGGGCAGCCGGCGCTGCAGTCGCAGCGCTGCACGAGCTCGCCGGCGCGCTGCACCAGTTCGGCCTGACGCTGCCACAGCGGCTCGCTCAAGCCCACCCCGCCGGGGAAGTTGTCGTACAGGTAGACGGTGGGCACGAAGGCCTGCTCCAGTTCCACCACGCCTTCGGCGCCATCGGCGCCGCGCAGCTGGCCGCGGCCGGTCTGGTCGGCCAGCGCGAACCACGCGCCATCGCCATTGCCCACCGCCTTCTGCAGATCGCGCGCGTCGGCCATCACCGCCACCGTGGCGACCACGTGCAGCGCGTAGGCGGCACCGAGGAAGCCGTCCAGCGCGTCCTGCTTGGAGGCGAAGGCCTTGCCGAGCGTGGCCTGCGGGAGCTGCCACCACAGCGCGGTGGTGTGCAGCTCCTGGTCGGGCAGGTTGACCGGGCCGTAGCCGATGTTCTCGTGGGTGTAGTAGCGGATCTTCTTGTAGCCGCTCACGCGCCGCACCACGTGCACCTCGCCGTGGTGCGCGTCGCCGCGCCCGGCCGGGCCGCCGTCGAAGCGCTCCAGCACCTTGAGCTTGGTGTAGTCGATGCTGTCGGTGTAGTAGTCCACGTGCGTGCGGGTGACGAAGGCCTTGCGTCCTTCCCAGTCCAGATGCTCGACCTGGTAGGGCGTGGACTGGACCATGTGGATCGCACCCTCGTACAGGGTCAGCGCGGCGGCCGAGTAGTCGACCTCGGCGATGATGGTCTGCTTGCCGTTGGTCTTGTCGACCACCACGAAGTTGCCGTCGGCCACCGAGCGCAGGCTGACCGCGTTGGCCGGGTAGCTGTCGGCGATCCACTCCCAGCGCTCGCCTTCCTGGTGCACGACCTCGCTCTCGGCCATGGCCTGCAGGTAGACCAGCGGGTCGATGGGGCCGAAGGCCTCGCCCGCATTGAACGGCAGCTCGAACGCCGCGCAGCGGATATGGTCGAACAGGATCAGCGGCTGGTCCGGCGCGGTGCGCGCGTGTTCGGGCGGCGCGTCGGCGAAGAACTCCGGGTGCCGCACCACGTACTGGTCCAGCGGCTGCGAGCTGGCCACCAGCACGCCCAGGCTGGCGCGCTGGCGGCGGCCGGCGCGGCCGAAGCGCTGCCAGGTCGCCGCCACGCTGCCCGGATAGCCGTTGAGCACCACCACGTCCAGGCTGCCGATATCCACGCCCAGCTCCAGCGCGGAGGTCGAGACGATGCCGTCGATGCGGCCGTCGCGCATCGCGCGCTCGGCCTCGCGCCGTTCGGTCGGCAGGTAGCCGCCGCGATAGGCGCGGATGCGCGGCGCCTTGCGCGGGTCGTGGTCGAAGATGTCCTTCAGGTATTTGGTCAGCACCTCGACCATCAGCCGGCTCTGCGCGAACACCAGCGTCTTCAGCCCCGACTTGATCGCGATGCGCGCGATGCGGTTGGACTGCGAACGCGCCGAGGCGCGCAGGCCCAGGTCGGCGTTGACCACCGGCGGGTTCCACAGCAGCACATGCTTGTCCCCGGTCGGTGCGCCGGATTCGGTGATGGCATGCACGCGGTCCTCGATCAGGCTTTCGGCATGCGCCTGCGGGTTGCCGATGGTGGCCGAGCACAGGATGAACTGCGGGTTGGCGCCGTAGAAGGCGCAGATGCGCTTCAGCCGCCGCAGCACGTTGGTGACGTGGCTGCCGAACACGCCGCGGTAGGTGTGGATCTCGTCGATCACCACGAAGGCCAGGTTCTCGAAGAACTGCGCCCACTTGGTGTGATGCGGCAGGATCGCCTGGTGCAGCATGTCCGGGTTGGACACCACGATGTCGCCATGCAGGCGGATGGCCTGACGCGCATCGCCCGGCGTGTCGCCGTCGAAGGTGAAGGCCTTGACCCCCAGCTCGCCGGCGCGGTTGAGGTCCAGCAGCTCGGCCACCTGGTCCTGCGCCAGCGCCTTGGTCGGGAACAGGTACAGCGCCTTGGCCTTGCCGCGCATCGCCGCGCTCACCACCGGCAGCGTGTAGCACAGCGACTTGCCGCTGGCGGTGGGCGTGACCACGGCGATGTGCTCGCCGCGCTGCGCGGCGGCCCAGGCCTGCGCCTGGTGCGCGTACAGCTGCTCGATGCCGCGCGCGCGCAGGGCGTCGGCCAGCGCGCGCGGCACATCGTCCGGGATCGGCGCGTAGCGGCCTTCGCGCCCGGGCAGGGTGAAGCGCCCGGTGATGCGGTCGGCATAGCGCTGGGCCAGGCGCGCGCCCAGCACCGCGCCGTCGCGCGAGGGCTGCCCCTGGGTGGTCGCCAGGGCGCGTTCGCTGGCTTCGGTGCGGGGGGCGAGGGAGTAGGTCATGCGAGGGCCCGGGCGGTCAGGGCGAGGCAGGGGAGCACGGCGGCGTCTCAGCCGGCGAGACCGGCGCGGGCGCCTTCGCTTCGTTTCGACCCGGGTTGCGGCTACTGTCTGCGCACTTGCCTACCTGGATGTCCTGGATGACCGCCACCCCTGTGCCTTCTTCCCCGCTGCGGCCCTTCGCGGCGCGCGTGCTGGTCGTGCTGGCGATCGGCGCGCTGGCGCTGCTGGCCTGGCAGCTGTCCGAGCTGCTGCTGATCATGTTCGGCGCGGTGGTGGTGGCCGTGCTGCTGCACGGGCTGACCCTGCTGGTGCGGCGCTGGGTCCGGGTACCCGACTGGGCCGCGCTGGGCCTGGTGGTCACCGTGCTGGTGGTGGTGCTGGCCGGGATCTTCACCCTGTTCGGCACCGAGGTGGCCGGGCAGATCGACACCTTCCGCGAGACCCTGCCGGCGGCCTGGAACAAGTTCCACGCCTGGCTGCAGGCCAGCCCGCTGGGCCCGCAGCTGGAGCGCCTGCCCGAGCAGCTGCGCCAGGGCGCCTCGACCCTGGCCGCGCACGCCGGCGCCTTCGTCATGTCGGCCGGGCGCGGGGTGACCGACGCGGTGCTGATGGTGGTCGGCGGGCTCTACCTGGCCGCGCAGCCGGACCTCTACCGCCGCGGCGTGCTGCGCCTGCTGCCGCTGGACCAGCGCCCGGTCGCCGACGAGGCCCTGAGCAGCAGCGGCAAGGCCCTGCGCGCCTGGCTGGGCGGCCAGCTGCTGGCCATGGCGGTGATCGGCACGCTGACCGGCCTGGGCCTGTGGGCGCTGGGCGTGCCGGTGGCGCTGGGCATCGGCCTGCTGACCGCGCTGCTGGATTTCATTCCCATCGTCGGCCCGGTGCTGGCGGCGATCCCGGCCATCCTGCTCGGTTTCACCGTCTCGCCGGAGGTGGCGCTGGGCACGCTGGCGCTGTTCGTGGTGCTGCAGCAGCTCGAAGGCCATGTGCTGCAGCCCCTGATCCAGGCGCGCGCGGTGGACCTGCCGCCGGCGCTGCTGCTGTTCTCGCTGTTCGGCATCGGCGCGCTGTTCGGGCCGATGGGCGTGGTCCTGGCCGCGCCGATGACGGTGGTGCTGTACGTGCTGGTCAAGCAGCTCTATGTGCGCCATGCGCTTGGCGATACCGAAGTCGATCCCCAGGCCTGAACCGCCCCTGCGCGCGGCGGGCGTGCTCGCCGGCCGCGCAACGGAAAACCAACCCGCGGCCCCGGGCGATGGCGGTAGAGTCTGGCCTGCGGTGCATGGGCGCCTTCGCCGCACGACATCCGTCAAGGAGCAGCACTCTGAGCAGGATCGCCATCGTCCGCAGCCTCTGGCTGGCCTTGCTGGCCTGCGCGCCGCTGGCCAATGCGCAGCAGGCGCCCGACGACCGCTCCGCCGGCGCCCAGGCCACGCAAGACACGCAGGACACGGCCGCGCCGCCGCCCGGCCTGAGCGCCGGCAGCGACGTGCCCACCCTGGGCGAGGTCAAGGCGCTGCCGCCGGAGGAAGGCGAGGTGCTCGATCTCTATCGCTTCCGCAATCCGATCCAGGTCGATCCGAATCCCTTCTCCAAGGCCTATCAGCCGCCGCCGTCGGTCAAGGACATCTCCGAGAGCGGCGGCTATGTGGCCTACGGCCTCTCCAAGCTGGTCGGCGCCGCCGCCAAGGGCCTGCAGGCGATCCCCGGCGTCAAGGGCCAGGTCCACCCTCCGACCGCGCGCCCACCGCCGCTGAGCCTGGAACAGATGGACCGCGCCGCCCGCGCCTGCGGCGAGGACGGACAGGGCTGTGCGGACGGCGCTTCGGCCAACGATGTGAGCAGGTGAGCGCGTGAGGGCGCCCCGGTGTGCGCGGCTGTTCGCCTACGCCGTGCTGGCGCCAGGCATCGGCACGACTCCGGCCTTCGCCCAACAGGCATCGCCCGCGCCGGCGCCACCCACAACGCCGCCCACCGCCGTCACCACCCTCGATCGCGTTCAGGCCCTTCGCCCGGACGAGGAGGTGCTGGATCTCTACACCTTCAAGAATCCCGTCACCGTCGAGCCCAACACTTTCGACAAGGTCTACGACCCCGGCATCAGCCCCGAGCAGATGGCGCTCGATCCGCGCTACGGCGGCTATGTGATCTACGGCATCAATCAGGGCCTGCGGCATACCTGGAAAGGCATCAAGCAAGTCACCGGCATGCGCCCCTACGAGCATCCTGCCATCGCCCGCCCGCCGCCGTTGACGGAGGAGCAGATGCGCAGAGCCGTGCAGCATGGCGACGCGCAGGCGCCGAACTGATCGCAGGACGGCGCGGCAACTACTTGCTGCCGAATTCCTGGATCACCTCGATCTTGCCGACGATATGGTCGTTCAGTGCTTCGAGTTCCTCGGCCGGCACCCACCATTCGGTGTGACGGGCGCCGCCCACCTTCTGGATCTGGTAGCGATCCATGAAATGGGAATGGACCTGGAACCGGGTCACCGCGCCATAGCCGCTGTCCGCGACGTTCCACTTGCTGGCGATTTCCGCGGCGTATTCCGCGTTCGTGACCGGATAGAAGATCGGCTGTTCCGGCAAGCGCGGCGGCCAACGGGTGAAGTCGGACTGCCTGAGCAGTTCCAGCTCTTCAGGTCCGACGGGGCGGTAGAGGGTGGTCGTGGTGGTCACGGCGGGCGGAAGTGGTATCGGAAGGTGGACGGGGTTATCGCGGCGCTGCTAGTGCGACGAAACATACTCCGCCACCGCCTGCTTCGGCGGCACGGCGAAGCTGTCGCGCATGCGCCGCACCTCGCGCGCGGGGGTCAGGCCGAACAGGCGCTTGAACTCGCGGTTGAACTGCGAGGGGCTCTCGTAGCCGACCGCATGGCAGGCCGCGGCGGCGGTCATGCCTTCGCGCACCATCAGCAGCCGCGCCTGGTGCAGGCGCGTGGACTTGAGGTACTGCATGGGCGAGGTGCAGGTGACGGCCTTGAAGTGGCTGTGGAACGACGGTGCGCTCATGCCGGCTTCCTCGGCCAGCTGCGCGACGGTCAGCGGCTGCGCGTAGGCCGCATGCAGGCGGCGCAACGCCTTGCCGATCCGGCCGAAGTGGCCCTGCATCGCCAGCGCCGCGCGCAGCGTGGGGCCCTGCGGTCCGGTGAGGAGCCGGTAGTACAGCTCGCGCAGCTGCTGCGGGCCGAGGATGGCCGCCTCCATCGGCGTGGCCAGCGCCAGCAGCAGGCGCTGCACGGCCTGGTGCAGCGGCGGATCGATCGGGCTGGACAGCAGGCTCTGCGGCGCGGCGGTGCGGGGCGGGCCGCCGTGGCGGTCGATCTCCAGCATCAGCTCGGCGGCGAGCGGGAAGTCCAGGTGCAGGTACAGCGCCAGCAGCGGCGCCTGCGCGGTGGCGTCGGTCTCCATGGTGAAGGGCACCGGCACCGAGACGGCCAGGTACTGGTGCGCGTCGTAGACATAGGTGCGCCGGCCGAAGTAGCCGCGCTTGCGGCCCTGGCAGACGATGACGATGCCGGGGTCGTACAGCACCGGCGTGCGCGCCAGCGGCCGGTCCGAGCGCAGCAGGCGCACGCTCTCCAGCGCGGTCAGCGTATAGCCCTCGCGCGGTGCTAGCGCCTGCACCAGCGGCGCCAGCGGCAGCAGCCCGGCGCCGGTCGCATCCGACGGTGATGGAGGGTCGTTCATAGGAATAGGCAAGGATTGGAGGCGGATCGGCCTTCGAAGGAGGAGTGCTGATTTCTATTGTGCACTCCTCTCGCACAACCGGAGTCCGTCCATGTCCACCTCCAAACACCTGCTCATCACCGGCGTCAGCAGCGGCTTCGGCCGCGCGCTCGCCCAGGAGGCGCTGGCCGCCGGGCATCGCGTGGTCGGCACGGTGCGCAGCGTGCAGGCCGTCGAAGCGTTCGAAGCCCTGGCGCCGGGCCGCGCCGTCGCCCGCGTGCTGGACGTCACCGACACCGTGGCGATTGCGCCGGTCGTCGAGGGCATCGAGGCCGAGCTAGGCGCGATCGATGTGCTGGTCAACAACGCCGGCTACGGCCACGAAGGCGTGCTGGAGGAATCGCCGCTGGAGGAGCTGCGCCGGCAGTTCGAGGTCAACGTGTTCGGCGCCGTGGCGATGATCCAGGCGGTCCTGCCGCACATGCGCGCGCGACGCGCCGGCCACATCCTCAACATCACCTCGATGGGCGGCTTCATCACCCTGCCGGGCATCGCCTACTACTGCGGCAGCAAGTTCGCGCTGGAGGGTATCGGCGAGGTGCTGGGCAAGGAGGTGGCCGACCTGGGCATCCGCGTGACCTCGGTGGCGCCGGGTTCGTTCCGCACCGACTGGGCCGGACGCTCGATGGTGCGCACGCCGCGCAGCATCGGCGACTACGACGCGCTGTTCGATCCCATCCGCCAGCGCCGCCAGGAAGTCAGCGGCAAGCAGCTGGGCGACCCGCGCAAGGCCGCGCGCGCCATGCTGGCGGTCATCGATGCGCCGGCGCCGCCCGCGCATCTGCTGCTGGGCAGCGACGCCCTGCGGCTGGTGCGCGAGAAGTTGAAGGCGCTGGAGGCCGAGCTGGCGCAGTGGGAAGCGCTGACCGTCTCGACCGACGGCTGAAAGCGGTGCGCCCCAAGCGCTAACCCGAGCTCGCCGCCGGAGCCAAGAACAAGGTCATTGGCGCCGTGGCCAGGGGCTGCGGAAGAATCCCGATGTCGGCGACCCGATGCGATCGTCCTTGGCGCTCCCACCAGCGGCTGCTGCGCGCGTGCGAGGTTGCACCGTGCTGCGCTGGTCACGCCCAAGCCCAGCAGGCACTTATCGAAGAGTATTGATCAGTAAGCCCCATCGCAGGCGGCTTCGACGCCCGCGATGGGGTGGTTCATGCGCTGCGGAACGGGCCTAGAACGCGTACTCCGCCGTCAGGCCCAGCAGGGCAGTCGAGCGCTTGGGACCATCGAAGCGGATGCCGGTGGCCGGGTCGCGCACCTCGCCGGCCTTGGCCCGGAAGTAATCGTAGTGCAGGCCGACGCTGAAGTTCTGCGTGGCGTTCCAGCCGGTACCGATGCCGGCGTAGTAGCTGTTGCGACCGCTGTCGCCGCCGCTCTTCAGGCCCAGGTTCTGGCCGACGGAGTTGTAGTAGTTGATGTTGTTGTCCGAGGCGCGGAAGTAGCCGCCGCGCGCGCCGATGTACCACTGCGGGGTCACGTTGAAGCGTGCGTTGCCGCCCACATGCCAGCCGCGCAGGGCGTTCTCGCTGTCGCGCTGGTTGACCTCATCGCTGTTGAACGCGTTGGAGACCTTGAGGTTGCCGAGGTCGGCGTAACCGCCTTCCACGCCGAGGCCCCACTGCGGGCCGACCTTCCAGCGGTAGCCCACGCTGCCGTCATAGCCGGTGCGGCGGCCATGGCGGCCTTCGAACACGTTGAAGTCGCCGCTGCCGAAGCGACCCGCGGTGCCTCCGTCGGTGCGGCCGACGCTGCCCGAGACGAACCAGTTGCCCTGGCCGACCTGCAGGTCCGGGCGATAGGTATCGCCGCCGGTTTGCGCAAACGCGGACGGGGCGATGAGGGCTGCGCTGATGGCCGCGGGGAGGAAAATTTTCTTCATACAAATGACCTTTCGACTGGGGCGAGCGTGGTGATGTCCACATGGATCGCCGGTTTCAGAACCGTCGCTGGCGCGGATGCGCCGTGTGCGACGCAAACCAGTAGGAGGCTTTGCATCTGAAGCGCATCCAAACCTTCACGTTTGCCGCAGACGGATTTAACGCGTGGGTTCAAGCGGGAGTTATGCGGGTGAGAAGCATGCGAAGAAGCGCACTGTTCGTACGAGCTGTCACCAGCGGTTGCGGCCACGGCAGACCGTCGCCGGTACTCAGCACTCGTGGGCGAGGCAGGAAGCGCGGCACGACGGATCCCGATATCCAGGACGTTGAAGCTGTCCTATCGGCGCACGATTTCGCTGTATCGCAAGGCCTCCATGACGCCCGCTCCTGGCGCGCCGACGACCTCGACCCTACAGCTGGCGACAGTGCGTCGTGTGGCCAGGACCGGTCGCCCGGGACACCGCTAGCACCAAGGCATTAGCTCCAATGGGCTATCTGCCGCGTCGTCGCGCTGGTCTATAACTCCGCACCGGCTCTTCGCGTCTGTCTTCGATGTCAGGCGCGCAGGGCACGACAGCCTTGGGAGGGGTGGACGATGCGACGATTGATGCATGCGATGCGCGGGTGCATGGCCTGCCTGCTGCTGGCGACGATGCCGGCATGGGCGCAGACCGGCGAGACGGCGACACAGACCCTGGCGCTCTGGCCCGAAGGCAGCCTGCCGCAGGTGGTCAAGGGCCCGGAGAAGATCGGCAAGCAGGGCAGCGCCACCGGTTCGGTGAGCCAGGTCTCCAACCCGCGCATCGAGATCTATCGCGCCGCGCGTCCCAACGGCACCGCGGCGCTGATCGTGGGCGGTGGCGGTTACTTCCGCATCCAGGTCGGCACCGCGGCACGGCCGATGGCGCAGTGGCTGGCCTCGATCGGCGTGACCAGTGCGGTGCTGTACTACCGGCTGCCGGCCGATGGATGGAAGGCCGAAGCGCCCTTCCAGGATGCGCAGCGGGCGATGCGGCTGATGCGCCAGCATGCGGCGCAGTGGGGCTTCGATGCGGACAGGATCGGCATCATCGGCTCCTCGGCCGGTGCCAACCTGAGCGGCATCATCGCCACGCGCTGGGACTACGATTTCTATCCGCGCGTGGACGCGGCCGATGCGCTGTCCGCGCGTCCGGCCTTCTTAGGCATGCTGTATCCGGTGGTGTCGATGAAGCCGCCGCTGGACAAGACCCGCAGCGCGCGCGAGCTATCCACCCAGGCCGACTACCGCACCGCGTATTCGGTCGAGGACCACGTGCGCGCCGACATGCCGCCGGTGTTCCTGGCCCAGGCGGTGGACGACCCCATCGTCGATGTCGGCCACAGCCTGCTGATGTACCAGACCGCGCTGAAGGCCAAGGTGCCGGTGGAACTGCACATCTTCGAACGCGGCGGCCACAGCTGGGGGCTGGGCAAGCCAGGCACCGAACCGGCGCAGTGGCCGCGCCTGTTCGCCACCTGGGCGCGCATGCATGGCTTCATGCAGGCGGCCGGCGCGTCCGGCGCCGATCCTGCCGCGTCCGGCGCCGCCGACGGCGAATGACACCCGCGGCCCGCGGGCCGCACCTCTACGGGGAATCCTCACCATGAAGCACGTCCGACACGCCGCGCTGGCCGCGGCGATCGCCAGCGCCTTGTCCGCGCTCAGCGCCCCGGCGCTGGCCGACAGCGCCACCGAGGCGCAGCTGCGCAAGATGATCGAGCTGCAGGCGCAGCAGATCGCGCAGCAGCAGCAACAGCTCAGCGCGATGAACGCACGCCTGTCGGCGCTGGAAGGCGGCAAGCCGGGCGCGGCGGTGGCCGGCACGTCGGCCGATCCCACCCAGGCCCAGGTCGCCGCGGCGGTGGCCGACACGCGCAGCGACGACGAGCTGGCGATCCTCAAGGCCCAGGTCGCGCAGATGGCGGTCGCCGGTGGCGGCGCCAAGAGCGACGGCAACGTCAGCTGGAGCGACGGCGGTCCGGAGTTCAAGAGCGCCGATGGCCGCTTCACCTTCCATCCGCGTGGACGCGTGCTGATGGACTTCACCAGCACGCACGGCTCGCGCTTCGATGCGCGCAACGTCACCGGCACCGACCTGGCCAGCGGCCGCCTCGGCGCCGAGGGCGAGGCAGGTCCGCTGGGCTACAAGATCGAGGCCGACTTCGCCGGCAACGAAGTGGCCATGAAGGACGTCTACCTGTCCTGGGACACCAAGCTGGGCGGGCTGCCGGCCGAGGTCTACGTGGGCAGCAAGCTCAAGGACCGCAGCATCGACGGCGCCACCGGCGGCACCACCACGCCCTTCATGGAGCGCAACGCGGTCGGCTCGGTGGGCGGCATGCAGAGCGGCTTCTTCGGCCTGGGCGTGACGACCAAGCTCTACGGCAGCAACTGGCACGCCAGCCTGGCGGTGACCGGCGACGACATCGGCGGCGACAGCAGCGCCAGCGACACCATCGCCTACACCGCGCGCGCGCACTGGAATCCGATCAAGACCAGCGCCGGCTTCCTGCATGTGGGCGGCTGGTACTGGTACGAGGACCTGGGCAAGGACATCACCAGCATCAACAAGACCTCGCGCGTGGCGCTGGGCTGGAACGGTCAGGTCGCCATCTCCGCCAGTTCGATCGGCGGGGTGACCGACGACCACGCCTGGGGCGCGGAGCTGGGCGGTACCTGGCGCAGCGGCTGGGCCTTCGCCGAGACCACGGTGCGCACCATCAATTCTTCCACCGAGGCCTCGCGCGAGCAGAAGGCCAGCAGCTATTACGCCGGCTGGCTGCTGACCGGCGAGAAGCCCGGCTTCTCCTCGCGTTCGGGCGTGTGGACCACCACCAAGGTGCTGCGTCCGGTGACCGAGGGCGGCTGGGGCGCGTTCGAGGTGCTGGCGCGCTACGACGACTACGACTTCACCGACGCCGCGCGCGGTGGCGAGGGCGAGGCCTTCACCTTCGGCGTCAACTGGTATCTGACCAGCTTCGCGCGGCTGATGCTCAACGTCGTGCACTGGCGCACCGACAACAAGGTCGGCAGCTACCAGGGCCCGGACTCGGGCAATACGGTCGGCGTGCGCGCGCAGGTCTCGTTCTGAGCCGAGGCCTTCAGTCGGTCGGGGTTTCGGCGCGCAGGCGCGTCCACAGGCGCGCGTTGGCCTGGGCGTCGGGTTCGAGCGCGGCCAGCTGGGCCAGGGCGTCGGCGTCGGGCAGCTGGTCCAGGCGCGCCAGCGCGGCCAGCGCGGCGGCCAGGCGGCCGTAGCGCAGGGCGATGCCCAGCGGCGTGGCCGGGGCCTGGCCATCGCGTTGCGGGCGCTGCTCCATCAGCGCCTCGGCCATCGGCAGCGGCAGGTCCCAGCCGGCGGTGACGGTGCGGGCGGTGGCGATGGTATGGCGGTCCAGCAGGGTCGCGGCCACCGCGAGCTCCGGCGCGGCGCCTTCATGGCGGGCGTAGGTCTCCTGCAGCACGCGCAGCACCACCACCGCGCCCAGGCCCTGCAGCAGGCCCAGCAGCTGCGCGGACAGCGCGTCTTCTCCGCGTCCATGGCGCGCGGCGTGGTCGGCCGCGGCGGTGGCCGCGTGCAGGGCGTAGCCCCAGATCGCGGCGGGGAGCTGGGCGAACATGCCGCCCTCCAGGCTCAGCACCGGCTGCATCAGGGCGGTCGCGGCGATGCGGCGGATGCCGTCGGTGCCGATCAGCGCCACGCCGCGTTCCAGCGTGTCCACCGGCGGCGCGCCGGCGGCGCGGTACAGCGCGCTGTTGGCGATGCGCAGCAGGCTGGTCGCCAGGGCCGGGTCCTGGGCGATGATCGCGGCGATCGCGCGGCCGTCGGCGGCCGGATCGTTGACCGCGCGCATCAGCTGCGGCAGCAGGTTGGGGCGGCGCGGCATGTACTGCGGCTGCAGGTCCAGGCAGTCCAGGATCGAGTCGGCCTGGTGCAGCACCTGCGCCTGCAGGCCCTCGATGGGCTGGGTCGCGTCGGCCAGGTCCGGCCGGTGCATGGTCGCCGCATACAGCCTGCGCATCAGCGGATGCAGACGCGGAACCTCCGCCGGGGTCGAAGGCGGCGGCGCCTGCTCGGCCGCCGGCGTGGCCGCGACCACGGCGAGGGTCTTGCCGGGTCGACGACGTCGTGCCGCCCACCACACGCCAACGACGAGCAGCAGCACGAGACCCAGCAGCAGCGGCGCAAGTGTCATGGCGTTCGCCTGACGCAGAAGTTAGAGCTGCGTCACTATCCGTTGCCTTGCCGATGCCGGCAAGGGCTCAAGCAGCGTCGGCGCAAACGACCGCGCCCCCGCAGGTGTCCTGCGGGGGCGCGGTGTTGGATCGCGTCGACCGGGGCCGGCCGGGCGTGCGGGCTCAGCCGAAGACGCGGAAACGCTGGGCGTCGTCGATGAAGTCCTTGCCGCCGATCTCGGCCTCGTGCGAGCCGAACGGCATCTGCGCGCGCAGCTTCCAGCTGGCCGGCAGGTTCCACTCGGCCGCCGCGGCGGCGTCGGGCAGCGGGTTGTAGTGCTGCAGGCTGGCGCCCACGCCGACGGTGGCCAGCGCGGTCCACACCGCCAGCTGGGCCATGCCGCTGGACTGCTCGGACCACACCGGGAAGTTGTCGGCGTACAGGGCGAACTGCTCCTGCAGGCCCTTGATCACGTCCTGGTCCTCGTAGAACAGGATGGTGCCGGCGCCGGCCGCGAAGCTGGTCAGCTTCTTCTCGGTCGCATCGAACGCATCGGCCGGCACGATCTTCTTCAGCTCCTGGCGCACCAGGTCCCAGAACTTGTCGCTCTGCGCGCCGTAGAGGATGACCACGCGCGAGCTCTGCGAGTTGAACGAGGACGGCGCGTGCTTGACCGCTTCCTGGATCAGCGCGGTGATCTCTTCGCGCGAGACGGGCAGCGACTTGCCGAGGGCGTACTGGGTGCGACGCGTCTTGTGCGCGTCGAGGAAGGCGTTGGTCATGGCGGCAGGGCCTTAAGGTGAGAATCCAGCGGCCAGCCTAAACAGCCCCGCGCCGTGCAGACAGCCCGCTGTGCGACAAAGTCCGTTGCCGATGCTGCAACAGCACATCGCCTTGGGCGCCCAGGCCCTGCCAGCGCGGGGTCCGCCGTACGAGCGATGCGGGGCCGCGCCCGGCCTGCCTGTACGGACGTTCAGGCAGGTCCGCCCGCGCTCACCACGGCATGCCGCCGCTGCAGGCAGGCTGCAGCGGGCTGTGTTCCGAACCGGGCGCGCTGGCCCGATAATTCCTCGAGGCCGGCGCCGTGCCGGACGGTCTTCCACGAGACGTTCGCATGTCCGCACCCGCCGATCCCGCCAAGCCGACGCCCCCGCACGAACCCGATCGACTGGCCGCCTTGCGCGCGCTGCAGGTGCTGGACACCCCGGCCGAGCCGATGTTCGACGATCTGACCTGGCTCGCCGCCTGCCTGTGCCAGACGCCGATCGCGCTGGTCAGCCTGGTCGACGAGGAGCGGCAGTGGTTCAAGGCGCGCGTCGGCCTGGGCCTGCCGCAGACGCCCCGGCACATGGCGCTGTGCGCGCACGCGCTGGAGCACGGCGGGCTGCTGGAAGTGTCCGACCTGAGCGCCGATGCGCGCTTCGTGGACAACCCGCTGGTGCTGGGCGAGCCGCACATGCGCTTCTACGCCGGCGCGCCGCTGGTGGGCAGCGGCGGCCATGTCTATGGCGCGCTGTGCGTCATCGACACGGTGCCGCGCCAGCTCACCGAGGCCCAGCGCGAGGGCCTGCTGCGGCTGGCCACGCGCACCACCGGCGCGCTGGAGACACGCAGCGTGCTGCACCACGCCGAGGCGCGCGAGCAGACCCTCGAACGCCTGCTCGAGTCCATGCCCGATGCGGTGGTCACCTGCGACGCGCAGGGCCAGCTGGGCCAGTTCAATCGCCAGGCGCGCGCCTGGCACGGCCTGGACCCGGCCAAGGTGCCGCAGGCGCAGTGGGCCCGGCATTTCGACCTGTTCCAGGCCGACGGCAGGACGCCGCTGAGCACCGACCAGATCCCGCTGGTGCGCGCGCTGTCGGGCGAACACGTGCAGGAGGCCGAGATCGTGATCCTGGCCGCCGGCCAGCCCTCGCGCTCGGTGCTGTGCAACGGCGACCCGCTGCGCGCGCCGGACGGCTCGCTGCTGGGCGCGGTGGTGGTGATGCACGACATCACCCGGCTGCGCGCCTCGCAGGAGGCGGCGCTGGTGGAAGGCCAGCGCTTCCGCGAGGCGTTCTCCGCCGCTGCGCAGGGCATGGCGCTGGTGTCGCTGGAAGGCCGGTGGCTGGACGTCAACGACGCGGTGTGCGCGATCTTCGGCTACACGCGCGATGAGCTGATGCGGCTGGATTTCCAGCGGCTGACCCATCCGCAGGACCTGGATGTCGATCTGGACCTGC
Organism: Pseudoxanthomonas sp. USHLN014; assembly: GCF_037153335.1. Lineage (NCBI taxonomy): Bacteria > Pseudomonadati > Pseudomonadota > Gammaproteobacteria > Lysobacterales > Lysobacteraceae > Pseudoxanthomonas > Pseudoxanthomonas sp. USHLN014. The sequence goes on along the minus strand of NZ_JBBCKO010000002.1, from coordinate 397,517 downwards.
TGGACGAACTACTGCGTGGCGAGCGCACCAGCTACCAGCTGGACAAGCGTTACTTCCACCGGGACGGCCACCTGCTCCACGCCCACCTGTCGGTGTCGCTGATCCGCGACGCGCACGGCGCGCCGCTGCACCTGGTCTCGCAGATCCAGGATTTCACCCAGCAGCGTCAGGCCGAATCCGCGCTGCGCGAAAGCGAGCAGCGCCTGCGCACCATCACCGACAACGTACCGGCGCTGGTGGCGCGGGTGGGCCAGGATCTGCGCTACGAGTTCGTCAACAGCCATTACGCGCACTGGCTGGGGCGGCCGCCCGGCGATGTCATCGGCCGGCACATGGCCGAGGTGCTCGCCCCCGAGCACTTCGCCAGCCTCCTGCCGCACGCCGATGTCGCACTGGCCGGGCAGACGGCCGAGTTCGACCTGGACGTGGTCGACCGCCACGGCGAGCTGCGCCACATGCACGCCATCTACGTGCCGGACGCGACCCCGCGGGCGCCCGGCGATGCGCGCCGCGCTGGCTTCCTGCTGACCGTGCACGACGTCACCGCCCAGACCCGGCTCTCGCGCATGCTGCAGGAGCGCGCGCTGACCGACCCGCTCACCGGCCTGCCCAACCGCCTGGCCTGGATGGTCGAGCTGGACATCGCCCTGGCCCGTGCGCGCACCACCGGCGAGCCGCTGGCGGTGCTGTTCATCGACCTGGACGGCTTCAAGCCGATCAACGACACCTATGGCCACGAGACCGGCGATGCGGTGTTGTGCGGCTTCGGCGAGCGCCTGCGCCAGACGCTGCGCCCGGAGGACTTCGTCGCCCGCCTGGCCGGCGATGAATTCGTGGTGCTGCTGCACCACGTGCACGATGGTTCGGACCCGGAGGCCGTGGTGCGCAAGCTGGAGTACGCCATGCGCACGCCGCTGCTGGCCAACGCGCACGCGCTGCAGGTGACGCCGAGCATCGGCGTGTCGGTGCAGTACGGGCCGCATTACGACATCGCGGCGCTGATGCGCGAAGCCGACGTGGCCATGTATCAGGTCAAGCGCGCGCACGCCGCGCGGGCCTGACCCTCATCCGGGCTCATCGCGCAAGTGCTTGCCGCAGTGCGGCTTGACTGCGCCAGCGAAGGCGTCCGGCGCGGCCCGGCGATCACATTCCCAACCGCTTGTTCAGTGGCAAACGCAGTAGCGACAAGGCCTGCGCGGCCTGCAACGCGGATGGCATCTGGCCTACACCCCTCGTAAACATCGCTGTGCCCACCATGCCGCCCGGTTTTGACCCGCCGCCAGGCAGCGCATCGCATGAACGCAGTAAGACAACAGCCTCTGTCGGCCGCGGCCCGCGACATCGAGGAGCGCATCTTCCGCCGGGGCGTGAGCGACCAGGAAGTGCGCCAGGCCATCGATCTGGTGGCCGAGTACGTGGCCACGCACACCGAGCAGGCGCCCGAAGGGCAGGACTGGTGGAGCGCGTTCGCCGAGGTCTACGAAGACCTGACGCGCAACTTCAGCGTCGCCCAGACCGAGGCCTTCGAGATCGCCACCGATACCATCCTGGTCGGCTGCGGCCGCCCGCGCTGGAGCTGCATGCGCGGCGGCGCCGGCGCGCGCCGCGCCATCCCGCAGTCGGGCGGCATGCCGGGCCGCTGGTCGTCGGCCGCCTGAGGCGCGCCATCGCAGCTCTCCGCTCCCCCCCTGTAGAGCGGAGCTTGCTCCGCTGCGTTTCGTTCGGTTCGTGGGGAAGGCCCCAGCGGAGTCCCCAAGAGGGGATTGCCACAAGCTCCGCTCTACAGACAGGCCACTGCGGGATTTGAGGAGACAGTGGCTCCCACCGAGCGGCCAGGTCCTGTGATCCGGGGCGAAGGTCGTGACCGGGTGTGCAGTCCTGCGCGCATTCGGACTTTTCCTACGCCGTATCGGGATATCGCCCGACGGCCTGCGCCAGGCGAGACGGGCGATGCTCGATCCGCCCCGGCAGCAGCCCTCGCAACGGCAAGGAACGCCGCTCGCAAGGACCATGGGCGCGACCCTGAGCAAGTCGCACGCAGGGCCGGTGGCGTTCTCCTTCTGGCCGGTTCCCCCCGGCCTTTTTTTTGCCCGCGCGCCGCGGCTACGGCAGCGCGACCGGCGCGGCCAGCGGCGAGACGCCGCGTTCGTCGAAGGCTTCCACCGACACCACATAGCCAGGGTCGGTGTTCAATGCGCGCAGTTCCAGCGTGGTGCCGCGGTCGGCGAAGACCTGGTAGGTCAGGGTCAGCCGGTCGGCGCGCAGGCCCCAGCGCACGTTGTAGCCGACCGCGCCGGGGACGGGGTTCCAGCGGACGGTCGCGTTGCGGCGATCGGTCTCGCGCGTGGCGCGTAGGCCGGTGGGCGCGGGCGGGGCGGGGCCGTCGGCGTTGCCGAACACGCGCAGGTCGCTGATCGCCAGGTGCTGCGCGCCGACATGGCCGTGCACGTAGCGGATGTAGCGCGTGCGCACCGGCTCGGGCAGCGGCAGGTAGGCGTTGGGGCGGTCGCGGCGCGTGGCCGGGTCGTCGCCGACCTCGGCCAGCGACGCCCAGTGCCGGCCATCGTACGAGTGCTGCAGCCGGAAGCTGGTGTACACCTGCGGCCCGTCGCCGAACACCCCGGACTGGAAGTCGGCGAAGTCGACCTGCACCGCGCGCACCGTGCGCTCGCCGCCCAGGTCCACGCTCAGCGTCTGGCCGGCGTCGGCCGAGGCGGCCACCCAGAACGTGCGCGGATCCTCGTCGGTGACATTGGCCGCGCGATGGGTGCCGTCGTCGGACGAGGCCGTGGCCCGCTTGCGGTAGGACAGCAGCATCCAGCCGGTGAACAGCGCCTCGGGATCATCGACCGGGCCGTCCGGCATCCAGTGCGGGAAGTCGCCGAAGCGCGTGGACACGCGCATCTGGCCGTCGGGGTAGAAGCCGGCCGGGAACAGGGCGATGCGCCGCTCGAAGGTCCAGTTCGCCCCGATCCACGGCGTGCCGCTGTTGAACCAGTTGCCGTGCGCGTCCTGGAAGGTCGAGCCGTGTCCGGCGCCCTGGACGAAGCCGCCCGGCTTGTAGGCGACCGGGTTGTAGGCCGCGTAGGTGAACGGCCCCAGCGGCGCATCGCCCACATAGGTGCCGGTCGCGTAGCTGTTGTGTTCGGTGCCTGGTGCGGCGTACTGCAGGTAGTAGCGCCCGGCGTGCTTGGTCATCCACGCGCCTTCCAGGTAGTTGCCCACCGGCCGGCCGTCGGGGAAGACCGCGCCGCGATGGTCCTGGCCGAAGCGCTCCCAGCCGTGCCGCGCCGGGTCGAGTGCCAGCAGGGCCTGGGGATGGCCGCGATAGGCCAGGCCGCGCGCGGTGCGGTCCAGCGCGATGCCGTAGAGCGGATACACGTCCGAGCTGCCCCAGTACAGATACCACTGGCCGTCGTCGTCGATGAACAGATCCGGGTCCCAGGGGCCGGACGGGATCATGCCCGGCGGCACCTGGCTGTCCCAGTTCTCCTTCACCGCATCGGGCAGTTCGGGCAGCAGGCGGGTGAGGAAGTCCAGCTGGCCGCTGGCCGGATCGGTGCTCTGCAGCACGGCGCGCGGGGCGAAGGCCGACTGCATCAGCACCAGGCGCTGCCCGTCGGACACGGCCGCAGGCGCGACCAGGGCCTCGAACGGCCAGCGGCTGGGCCGGACGAAGGTCCAGTGCAGCAGATCGGTGGAGCGCCAGTAGCCGTCGGCGATGGTCAGGAACAGGTACCAGGCGTCGCCATGGCGCACGATCGCCGGGTCCGCGCCGGTGCGGTAGCTGATGCCTTCGTTGAGCTGCTCGAAGTTGTAGCGATAGTCCAGGTCGACCGGATTGGCCCAGGTGCGCGCCGGCGGCTGCTGGGCGAGCGCGGCGCCGGCGCACAGCGTCGTGCACGCCAGCAGGAACAGGGGACGGAACATGGCGCTCCCGGCGCACGTTGGGGAAGCGCATGGTGCCGCAGGATCGCGCCGCCGGCTGGCGCGGCGCAGCACGCCCGGGTGGCCAGGGAGTGGGATTGCCGTCACGCCGGCTTCCCGGCCGCCGGGTAACTTCCCACCCCATGGATCAGGACGCGAGCCGCCGCGATTGGCCAGACTGGCTGGACCTCGAGGTCGAGCAGGAATACTGGCGGACGCGCTTCATGGACCTGCCCTGCGCCAAGGCGGGCGACGACATCCACCGCTGCTGGCCGCTGATCGAGCTGGTCTACACGCTGTACGTGCGTTACCCGCGCGCCTCGCTGATCGAGGCGCTGGCGCATTACGAGGCCGGATCGCGCGGCCATCCGCACGGCATGGACCATCAGCAGCTGACCGAGCTGTTCGCCCGTATCTGGGGCCGCATCCTCAAGGTCGCCCGCGGCCGCACGCTGCCGGCCTGGGCGCCCGGCGGGCCGGGCAAGGCCCGTTCCTGACGACCGCCTTGCGCGGCATATGCCATCGAAGGCGGACGACATGCCCGATGGCTATTTCAGTCGCCGTCTGACGGCCCCTAGGGTGGCAGGTCCGGCGGCGCACGGCGCCGTTGGACGTGATCCCTCCCGGAGCCGCCCATGGCTGTCGCTGCCCACGCCGTTTCCCCTGCCATCGCCGACGCGGTGGAGATCGTCCCCTTCGACGCGCCGCTGGGCGCGGAAGTCTGGGGCCTGGACCTGTCGCGCCCGCTGAGCGCGGCGACCTTCGCGCGCATCCACCGCGCGCACCTGGACCACCACGTGCTGGTGTTCCGCGATGCGCGCATCACCCCGGCCCAGCAGGTGGACTTCAGCCGCCGCTTCGGGCCTCTGCAGATCCACGTGCTGCGCAACTTCCAGCTGGCCGGGCATCCGGAGGTGCTGGTGGTGTCCAACATCAAGCAGGACGGCAAGCCGATCGGCCTGGGCGATGCGGGCCACTACTGGCATTCGGACCTGTCCTACAAGGAGCGGCCCAGCCTGGGCTCGCTGCTGCATGCGCAGGAGCTGCCGCGCGAGGGCGGCGACACCTTGTTCGCCAACCAGCACCTGGCCTTCGACACGCTGCCGGCCGAGCTGCGCCGCGCCATCGACGGCCGCCTCGCCGAGCACAGCTACCTGGCCAAGTACGAGGAGCTGCGTGCGCGCAATCCCTATCGCCCGGCGCTGACCCAGGAACAGATCGACGAGGTCGTGCCGGTGCGGCATCCGGTGGTGCGCACCCATCCGGAGACCGGCCGCCGCGCGCTGTTCGTCAGCGAGCACTTCACCACCCGCATCGTCGACCTGCCGCAGGACGAAAGCGATGCGCTGCTGGCCGAGCTGTTCGCGCTGAGCACGCGGGAATCCTTGGTGTACCGCCATCGCTGGCAGCCGCACGACCTGGTGTTCTGGGACAACCGCTCGGTCATGCACCTGGCCGCCGGCACGCCCGACAGCGAACGCCGCCTGCTCTACCGCACCACCATCGAGGGCGACGCGCCGTTCTGAAGCAGCGCGCCCAATCCCGAATCCCGAATCCCCAATCCCGAGCCTGTCCAATGCCCCCACGTTCCGCATCGACCCGCGCGTTCCTGCGCCGCCGCCTGCTGCCCGCCACGGCGCTGCTGCTGTGCGCCGCGCTGCTGGCGGCCTGCGGCAACGCCGGCCAGGGCGAGGCGCCGGCGGGCGCGGCGTCGCAGCAGGCCACGCTGCGCATCGGCAAGCAGTTCGGCATCGTCTACCTGCTGCTGGACGTGGCCGACGCCAAGGGTTTCATCGTCGAGCAGGCCAAGACCCAGGGCCTGGCGGTCAAGGTGGAGACCCGGCAGCTGTCGGGCGGCGCGGCGATCAACGATGCGCTGCTCAGCGGCGCCATCGACGTGGCCGGCGCCGGCACCGGGCCGCTGTTCACCCTGTGGGACCGCACGCGCGGCCGCCAGGACGTGCGCGGCGTGGCCTCGCTGGGCAACTTCCCCTATCAGCTGATCAGCAACGCGCCGTCGGTGCGCAGCATCGACGATCTGCGCCCGAGCGATCGCATCGCGGTACCGGCGGTCGGCGTGTCGGTGCAGGCGCGCATCCTCCAGTACGCCTCGGCCCAGCGCTGGGGCCAGGCGCAGGCGCTGAAGCTGGACGCGCAGCAGGTCGCGCTGCCGCATCCGGACGCGGCGGCGGCGATCATCTCCGGCGGCAGCGAGATCACCGCGCACTTCTCCACTCCGCCGTTCCAGCAGCAGGAGCTGGCGCGCAATCCGGCCGCGCACGTGATCCTGGACTCCTACCAGGTGCTGGGCGGTCCGTCCTCGGCCACGGTGCTGTACGCCACGGCGAAGTTCCGCAAGGACAATCCCGCGCTGTACCACGCCTTCCTGGCCGGGCTGGACCAGGCGGCCAAGTTCATCGTCGCCCATCCCGAGGAGGCGGCCGAGGTCTACGTGCAGCGCAATCCGGGCAGCGAGCGCGAGCAGGTGCTGGCCGTGCTGCGCGATCCGCAGGTGCAGTTCACCATCGCGCCGCAGAACACGCTGGGGCTGGGCCGCTTCATGCAGCAGGTCGGCGCGATCAAGCAGGCGCCGGGCGCGGTGGGCGACTACTTCTTCGACGACCCGCTCATCGCGGGCGGGAGCTAGGCCGGTGAACGTGCACGCATTGCCGCAGCCGATGCTGCAGGTGGACCACGTCAGCCTGGAGTACGCCGAGGCCGGGCGCGTGGTGCGCGCCACCCATCGGGTGAGTTTCGACGTGCATGAGGCCGACCGCTTCGTGCTGCTGGGCCCGTCGGGCTGCGGCAAGTCGACCCTGCTCAAGGCGGTGGCCGGCTTCCTGACGCCGAGCGAGGGCCAGATCCGGCTGGACGGGACGCCGGTCGCCGCGCCCGGGCCGGATCGCGGCGTGGTGTTTCAGGAGTTCGACCAGCTGGCGCCGTGGAAGACGGTGCGGCAGAACGTCGAGTTCGGCCTGCGCGTCGCGCGCAGGCTGGGCCGGGCCGAGGCGCGCGAACGCGCCGGCGATGCGCTGGAGAAGGTCGGCCTGACCGCCTTCGCCGACGCCTATCCGCACACCCTGTCCGGCGGCATGAAGCAGCGCGTGGCCATCGCCCGCGCGCTGGCGATGCAGCCGCGCGTGCTGCTGATGGACGAGCCCTTCGCCGCGCTGGACGCGCTGACCCGCCAGCGCATGCAGGCCCAGCTGCTGGAGCTGTGGGAGCAGGTGCGCTTCACCCTGCTGTTCGTCACCCATTCCATCGACGAGGCGTTCGTGGTCGGCAGCCGGGTGCTGCTGCTCTCGCCGCACCCGGGCCAGGTGCGCGCCGAACTCAACGCGCACCAGTTCGATGCCGGCAGCGGCGCCAGCGTCGCCTTCCAGCAGGCCAGCGCGCATATCCACCACCTGCTGTTCGAGGCGCCGCACGCCGCGCCGACGCCGCTGCGCGTGCGCACCGAGGCCCAGGCATGAGCGCGGTGGCCACGCCGCTGCGCCGGCAGCCGCCGGTGCGCCCGGAATACACGCGCAGCGTGGTGCCGGTGGAGGCCGCGCGCGCGATCCCGCAGGCGCGGCGCCGGCCCTGGCCGGATGGCCTGCGCCGCGCGCTGGTGCTGGTGGTGCTGGCCCTCGTCTGGGAGATCGCCGCGCGCCTGGTCGGCAACGACCTGCTGCTGCCGAGCTTCCTGCAGACCGCACGCGCCTTCTACGACGGGCTGATCTCCGGCGAGCTGCCGCGGCGCGTGGCCGCCTCGCTGTGGGTGCTGGCGCAGGGCTATGCGCTGGGCGTGCTCGGTGCGTTCGCGCTGACCGCGCTGGCGGCCTCCACGCGCATCGGCCGCGATGTGCTGGGCACGCTGGTGGCGATGTTCAATCCGCTGCCGGCCATCGCGCTGCTGCCGCTGGCGCTGCTGTGGTTCGGGCTGGGCACCGGCAGCCTGGTGTTCGTGCTGGTGCACTCGGTGCTGTGGCCGCTGGCGCTGAGCACCTTCGCCGGGTTCGAGGCGGTGCCGCAGACCCTGCGCATGGCCGGGCGCAACCTGGGCCTGCGCGGACCGCGCTATGTCGTGCAGCTGCTGGTGCCCGCGGCGCTGCCCTCGATTCTGTCGGGGCTGAAGATCGCCTGGGCCTTCGCCTGGCGCACGCTGATCGCCGCCGAGCTGGTGTTCGGCGCCACCTCGGGCCAAGGCGGGCTGGGTTGGTACATCTTCCAGAACCGCAACGAGCTCTACACCGACAAGGTGTTCGCCGGCCTGGCGATGGTGATCGTGCTGGGGCTGCTGGTGGAAGTGGTGGTCTTCAGCGGCCTGGAGCGGCTGACCGTGCGGCGCTGGGGCATGCAGCGCAGCTAGGGACGCGGGCGAGGCGGGGCGGTGAGCGCACCGTGGAGCGTTCGCCCACGCCCGCCACCAGGCTCAGGAAGGCGTCGGCTCGCCGACCTGCACCCGCGCGCGGCGGAACAGCACCAGTGTCGCCACCAGGCCGATCAGCGCGGCCAGCGACAGCCACAGCGCCGGGGCCGCCTTGCTGCCGGTGGCGTGGATCAGCCAGGTCGAGACCGCCGGGGTGAAGCCGCCCATGGTCGCCGTGGCCAGGCTGTAGGCCAGCGAGAAGCCGGTGGTGCGCACCGAGGCCGGCATCACCTCGGTCAGCGCCACCACCATCGCGCCGTTGTAGGCGCCGTAGAGCAGCGAGAGCCATTCGCCGGCGATCAGCAGCCGCACGAACGAGGGCGAGGCCACCAGCCAGTGCAGCAGCGGCCAGGCGGTGAGCAGGGTGGCCAGGGACGCGGCCACCAGCAGCGGGCGGCGGCCGACGCGGTCGCTCAGCGCGCCGAACACCGGCAGCCAGACGAAGTTGGACAGGCCGATGCAGCAGGTCACCAGCAGGCTGTCCAGGTCGGACAGCTGCAGCGCGTCGCGGCCGTAGGTCGGCATGTAGGCGGTGATCAGGTAGAAGGACACCGTGGTCATCATCACCATGCCCACGCCGGCCAGCACCACGCCAGTGTTCTGCCGCAGCGAGCGCAGCACCGCGCGGCCGTCCGGGCGCTCGGTGCGCGCGGCGAACTCCGGGCTCTCCTCCATCGAGCGCCGGATGAGGAAGATCACCGGCACGATCAGGCAACCGATGAAGAACGGGATGCGCCAGCCCCAGGCGTCCATCTGCGCCGGCGCCAGCCACGCGTGCAGGGCCACGCCCAGCGCACCGGCGAACACCACCGCCACCTGCTGGCTGGCCGACTGCCAGGCCACGTAGAAGCCGCGGTGGCCGGGCGTGGCGATCTCGGACAGGTAGACCGACACGCCGCCCAGCTCCGCACCGGCCGAGAACCCCTGCAGCAGCCGGCCCAGCAGCACCAGCAGCGGCGCCAGCACGCCCAGCGTGGCGTAGCCGGGCACGAAGGCGATCAGCAGCACGCCCAGCGACATCAGCCCCAGCGTCAGCAGCAGGCCTTTGCGCCGGCCGTGGCGGTCGATGTAGGCGCCCAGCACCAGCGCGCCGAGCGGGCGCATCAGGAAGCCCGCGCCGAAGGTCGCCAGCGACAGCATCAGCGAGGCGAAGGCGTTCTGAGAGGGGAAGAAGGTGTGACCGATGGTCGTGGCGTAGAAGCCATAGACCATGAAGTCGTACATCTCGAGGAAATTGCCGGCGGTGACACGGATCACCGCGGGCGCGCCGTGGGGGGGCGAGGCTGGATTCATCGTGGCGGAAGTGGGGGAGACAGGGGGAGAGCGGAAGCGGCAAACATACGCCGCGCGGGGAAATGTTCCGTGAGAAACAGGAGCGAGGGCGGAGGAATGGGGCGCGAGCAGAAGCCCGCAACCAACCCCCTACCGTCGTTCCCGCGAACGCGGGAACCCATGGACGTTCGCGCGGTAAAGCCAGCGGCGCTGCATGGTCAGACGTGCGTCTGCCGAAAAGCACTTCCCGCGTTCGCGGGAACGAAGGCGGGAGGCTCGAGGGAGGCGCTTACGCGTCCCTCGTTCCTCCCTACTCGTTCCTGCTCAGAGCTCCTCAGAGCTCGATCACATCGAACTTCACGTCCGGATCGACATCGGCGTCGTAATCCACATCGTCGCGCTCGAAGCCGAACAGCTTGAGGAACTCGCGCTTGTAGTTGGCGTAGTCGGTCAGCTCGAACAGGTTCTCGCTGGTGACCTGCGGCCAGATCGCCTTGGCCGCGGTCTGCACCTCGGGCTTGAGCTCCCAGTCGTCCAGGCGCAGGCGCTGCTCGTCGTCCAGCTCCGGCGCGGCGCCGTCGGCGCGGTACATGCGCTCGCGGAACAGACGGTCCAGCTGCTCGATGGTGCCCTCGTGCAGGCCCAGTTCCTTCATCACCTTGAAGACGATGGAGATGTACAGCGGCATCACCGGGATGGCCGAGCTGGCCTGGGTCACCACCGACTTGAGCACGGCCACGTTGGCGCTGCCGCCGGTGGCGGCGAGCCTGGCGCCCAGGCGCTGCGCGGTCGCGTCCAGGTCGGCCTTGGCCTTGCCCAGCGCGCCGTGCCAGTAGATCGGCCAGGTGATCTCGGTGCCGATGTAGCTGAAGGCCACCGTCCTGGCCGCGGGGGCCAGCACGCCGGCCTGGGCCAGCGCATCGATCCACAGTTCCCAGTCCTGGCCGCCCATGACGGTGACCGTGTCGGCGATCTCCTCCTCGGTGGCCGGCTCGATGCTGGCGGTGGTGATGGTGTCCTTGTTGGTGTCGATGGCGGTGGAGGTGTAGGGCGCGCCGATCGGCTTGAGCGCCGAGCGCTTGAGTTCGCCGGTGGACGGCAGCTTGCGCACCGGCGAGGCCAGCGAATACACCACCAGGTCCACCTGGCCGCCCATCTCGGTCTTGATCAGCTCGATGACCTTGGCGCGTGCCTCGTCGGAGAACGCATCGCCGTTGATCGAGCGCGCGTACAGCCCGGCCTGCTTGGCGAACTTGTCGAAGGCGGCCGCGTTGTACCAGCCCGCGGTGCCGGCCTTCTTGTCGCTGCCGGGCTTCTCGAAGAACACCCCCAGCGTGTCGGCGCCGAAGCCGAACGCCGCGCTGATGCGCGCGGCCAGGCCGTAGCCGCTGGAGGCGCCGATCACCAGCACCTTCTTCGGACCGTCCCCGCGCACGCCGCGCGCGCGCGTGGCGGCGATCTGGTCGCGCACGTTGAGCTCGCAGCCCAGCGGATGGGTGGTGGTGCAGATGAATCCGCGGACCTTGGGATGGATGATCAAGACGATGCCTCTCGAATGGGGAACACGTTGCGCGCGGCATCTTAAGCCCCGCATCGCCCCACGGCCACGTGCGCCGGCGTATGGCGCGGCCCGGCGCCGCAGGCTAGCGGCGCGATTCGGTGGCGATGCGCACCGCCAGCGCGGCCAGCACCGTGCCCATCAGCCAGCGTTGCACGCGCTGCCAGGTCGGCCGCTGCGCCAGGAACTGCGCGATGCGGCCGGCGAACATGGCGATCACGGCGTTGACCGCCACGCTGATGACGATCTGGGTGGAGCCCAGCACCAGCGACTGGCTCAGCACATCCCCGCGCGTGGGATCGACGAACTGCGGCAGCAGGGACAGATACATCACCGCGATCTTGGGATTGAACAGATTGGTGAGAAATCCCATCGTGATCAGCTTGCGGGCATCGTCCTTGGGCAGGTCGCGCACCTGGAACGGCGAGCGGCCGCCGGGCCGCAGCGCCTGCCAGGCCAGCCACAGCAGATAGGCCGCGCCGGCCAGGCGCAAGGTGTCGTAGGCATAGGGCACGGCCACCACGAAGGCGGTGATGCCCAGCGCGGCGCACAGCATGTAGAACACGAAGCCGAGCGCGACGCCGATCAGGGAGATCAGGCCAGCCGACGTGCCCTGGCTGATCGAGCGCGAGATCAGATAGATCATGTTCGGCCCCGGCGTCAGGACCATGCCGAAGGCGACAAGGGCGAAGGCAAGCAGATGGCTGATCTCGGGCATCGGGGACGTCCCTGGAGCGGAAGGAGCCGGAGCGCTGCGCGCAGGCGTCCAGTATAGCGAGCGCATCACTGCGTCCCCGCCTCAATCGCACCCGATGCGCCGGTGTGACATTGGCAGGCCAACGCGATCTGCTACTTTCGCCCGCCCGCTCCGCCGCGTGACGCTCGTGATCTCAAAACGCCTGCTCCTGCTGTCCTGCTCCGTTCCCGCCGCGCTGGCCGGCTGCGCCTCGGCGCCCGCCGCGCGCTCGGCGCTGGCCGATGGCGCCACCGCGCAGGTGGCGATCCTGGAAACCACCGACGTCCACTCCAACATCCTCAGCTACGACTACTACAAGCAGAAGGAAGACCCGACGCTGGGCTATGAGCGGGTGGCCACGCTGATCCGCCGCGCGCGGGCGGAGTTTCCCAATACCTTCCTGTTCGACAGCGGCGACACCATCCAGGGCTCGGTGCTGGCCGATTTCCAGGCCAAGGTGCAGCCGGTCGGCTGCGAGGAGGAGCTGGGCATCTACCAGGCCTTCGACGCGATGGGCTACGACGGCGGCACCGCCGGCAACCACGAGTTCAACTATGGCCTGGGCTTCCTGTCGCAGGTCACCGGCACGCCGATGAACGTCGACGGCGGCACCAAGACCAAGTGCAAGGGGCCCGACTTCCCGCTGGTGCTGTCCAACGTCTTCAGCGCGCGCGACGGCCAGCCGATCTTCCAGCCCTGGACCATCGTGTCCAAGGACATCACCGTCACCGGCGCCGACGGCAAGCCGGCGCGCGTGCCGCTGCGGGTGGCCATCATCGGTTTCACCCCGCCGCCGATCCTGGACTGGGACAAGCAGAACCTGGAAGGCAAGGTCACCGTGACCGGCGTGGTCGAGGCCGCGCAGCGCTACCTGCCGCAGATCCAGGCCCAGCACCCTGACCTGGTGGTCGGCATCCTGCACGGCGGGCTCAACGCCGCGCCGTACACGCCGGACATGGAGAACGGCGGCTGGCACCTGGCCGGCGTGCCCGGCATCGACGTGCTGCTGCTGGGCCATTCGCATACCGAATTCCCGGGGCCGCGCTACAAGGATCTGCCGCAGACCGACGCCACGCGCGGCTTCGTGCGCGGCAAGCCGGCGGTGATGGGCGGCTTCTTCGGCAAGGACCTGGGCGTGATCGACCTGAAGCTGGTGCGCCGCGACGGGCGCTGGGCGATCGACCCGGCCGGCACGCACAGCGAGGTGCGCCCGATCTGCACGTCCAAGACCGAGTGCGTGCCGGTCGATCCGGCCATCGCACCGCTGGTGGCGCGTGCGCATGCGGCCGCGCAGGCCTATGTCGACACGCCGATCGGCACCAGCACCGTGCACTTCTCCAGCTACTTCGCCGATGTGGGCAACAGTACCGCGCTGGCCGTGGTCAACGCCGCCCAGCGCGACTACGTGCTGCGCGAGCTGCCGGTGCAGCATCCGGAACTGAAGGACGTGCCGGTGCTGTCGGCGGCCGCGCCGTTCCGCACCGGCTTCGGCGGGCCGGACGACTACACCGACGTGCCCGCCGGCACGCTGACCCTGCGCAGCGCCGCCGATCTGTACTTCTATCCCAACACCCTGACGGCGGTGAAGACCGACGGCGCCGGGGTCAAGGCCTGGCTGGAGACCTCGGCCCAGCGCTACAACACCATCGACCCGGCCAAGCCCGGCCCGCAGGCGCTGATCAACACCCGCTACGTGCCCTACAACGTCGACCAGCTGCAGGGCGGCGTGGCCTATGTGATCGATGTGACCAAGCCGGCCGGCCAGCGCATCACCCAGCTGACCTACCGGGGCAAGCCGATCGACCCCAGGCAGCCGTTCGTGGTGGTGACCAACAACTACCGCGCCAGCGGCGGTGGCGGCTTCCCGGGCCTGGATGGCCGCAACATCGTGCTGGCCGCGCCCGACGGCAGCCGCGAGATCCTGGCGGCCTGGATCAAGGCCAAGGGCAGGATCACGCCGGCCGACCTCGAGCCGACTTCCTGGCACTTCGCCCCGGTCAAGGTCGCCGGCCCGCTGACCTTCGACTGCCCGGCCGGCAAGCTCGACATCGCCCGGGCGCAGCAGCTGCCGCCGATCCGCGAGCTCTCCGGCGGCGGCGACGGCGCGGCGGTGTGCGCGATCGATTTGTCCGCGCGCAGGTAGGCCAACACAGGCCTGCCGGCCAGGCCCTCAGCCGGGCAGCAGGCCTTGGCTTTCGTCCTTGAGCGCCACGCCGGTGGCGCCCAACAGCTGCGCAGCGCCGATCAGCCACCAGAGCTTGGCGGCGGCCTGGGCGGGCGACAGCCCGGCGGCGTGGATATTGGAGATGCAGTTGCGGTCGGCATCGGTCAGGCCTGGGCCCGGGGTGTGGGTCAGGTAGATCCCCAGGCTGTCGCAGGTGCTCAGGCCCGGGCGCTCGCCGATCAGCACCGCCACCATCGGCGCGCCGACCAGATCGCCGCAGGCATCGCCCAGCGCCACGCGCGCCTGCCGGGCCAGGACCACCGGCCCCACCGACCAGTCGGCCGGGCGCTGGGCCAGGATCTGGGCGCAGACCGCCACGGCGTGCCGCGCGACGGCGGTGGCCGACAGGCCATCGGCGATCACCAGCAGCAGGGCGTCGTCCTGGCGCAGGCGCGGGTGCTGGCCCAGCGCCTGGCGGCTCTCGGCGGACAGCTGCCGTCCAAGGTCGGGACGGCGCAGATAGCGGGCGCGATCCGGCGCGGCGCTGTCCACCTCGATCGCCTGCAGGCCCAGCCGCGCCAGCGCGGCGCGCAGTGCCGCGCAGTCCATCGCGGCGTGGACCGCATCGCGCGCCCGCGCATGCGCCACACCCGCGGCGAGCACCTCGCGCGTGGGCAGGCTGGTGCCGCTGCGGCCCAGGCCGATCCTGGCTGGGGTGTGCGCGCGCAGGGCCTGCCAGGGGTCGGGCAGGGGCGCGCGCAGGTCCGGATCGGTGGCCTCGCTCATGGGCCGGCCTGCGGCGGCATGCGCGCGAGCAGGCGCTGCATCATCTCCGGCTGCCGCCCGTGCTGCAGCAGCGCGCCGTTGGCGTCCGCCAGCGACACGCGCTGCAGCCAGCGCTCGAACTCCGGCGCGCGCCGCAGCCCCAGCAGCCGGCGCAGGTACAGCGCGTCGTGGAAGGCGCTGCTCTGGTACATCAGCATGATGTCGTCGCCGCCGGGCACGCCCATCATGTAGGTCAGGCCCGCGGCGGCCAGCAGGGTCATCAGATTGTCCATGTCGTCCGCGTCGGCTTGCGCATGGTTGGTGTAGCAGACGTCGCAGCCCATCGGCAGCCCGAGCAACTTGCCGCAGAAGTGGTCCTCCAGCCCTGCGCGGATGATCTGCTTGCCGTCCAGCAGGTATTCGGGGCCGATGAAGCCCACCACCGTATTGACCAGCAGCGGCTGGAACTGGCGCGCCACCGCGTAGGCCCGCGCCTCGCAGGTTTGCTGGTCCACCCCATGGTGCGCGCCGGCCGACAGCGCGCTGCCCTGCCCGGTCTCGAAGTACATGGCGTTCTGGCCCACGCTGCCGCGTCCCAATGCGCGCGCGGCCTGGTGGCCCTCCTCCAGCAGCGCCAGGTCGATGCCGAAGCTGGCGTTGGCCGCCTGCGTGCCGGCGATGGACTGGAACACCAGGTCCACCGGCGCGCCGCGCTCGATCATGCGCAGGCTGTTGGTGATGTGGGTCAGCACGCAGCTCTGGGTGGGGATCTCCAGCCCGGCGATGATGTCGTCGAGCATGCGCACCTGCGCGGCCAGGCCGCGCAGATCGTCGCTGGCCGGGTTGATGCCGATGACCGCATCGCCGGCGCCGTACAGCAGGCCATCGACGATGCTGGCGGCGATCCCGCGCAGATCGTCGGTGGGATGGTTGGGCTGCAGGCGCACCGACAGGGTGCCGGCCAGCCCGAGCGTGTTGCGGAAGCGCGTGACCACCTCGCAGCGGCGCGCGATCAGGATCAGGTCCTGATTGCGCATCAGCTTGCTGACCGCGGCCACCATCTCCGGGGTCAGGCCCGGTGCCAGCTGGTTCAGCGCCGCGGTGGTGGCGCGCTCGGACAGCAGCCAGTCGCGCAGCTCGCCCACGGTCAGGTGCGCCACCGGGGCGAAGGCGACCGCGTCGTGCGTGTCCAGGATCAGCCGCGTCACCTCGTCCTGCTCGTAGGGGATCAGCGCCTCGTGCAGGAAGCGCCGCAGCGGCACCTCGGCCAGGCACAGGCGCGCGGCCATGCGCTCCAGTTCCGAGTCGGCGGCCAGCCCCGCCAGCTGGTCGCCCGAGCGCAGCGGGCTGGCCTTGGCCAGCAGCGTGCGCAGATCGCAAAAGTCCCAGGCCGTGCCGTCGATGACGTGGCGGTAGCTCATCGCGTGGGCCCGGCGCCGGCCAGGACCAGGGCGCTGGCGCCGCTGTGCAGGCCCAGCGCCTGGCCGGCGCGCACCGCGTCGAGCAGGGTGTCGGCCCGCGCCTGCAGGGCCAGCGCGGCGCGCGCGATCTCCGCGGCCTCCTGGCGCGGCAGCACCAGCACGCCGTCGGCATCGGCCACCACCGCATCGCCGGGCTGGACCACCACGCCGCCGCAGCTCACCGGGTGGTTGAGGCGACCGCCCCAGTCCAGCAGGCGGGTGGTGACCGATGAGGTGCCGCGGCACCACACCGGCAGGCCGGTGGCCTGCAGCTGCTCCAGGTCGGTGCAGGGGCCATCGAGGATCACGCCGGCGGCGCCGGTGCGCTGGATCGCTGCGGCGACGATGCCGCCCAGGCAGGCATGGTCGCGATCGCCCAGGCGGTCGATTACCAGCGCATCGCCGGGGCGCAGCAGGCTCAGGGCGTGGTGCAGCAGGGTCGAGTCGGCGCCCGGGATGGCCAGGGTGACCGCGGTCCCCACCAGGCGCAGCCCGGGCGCGACCGGACGCAGGTCGCGGCGCATCAGCCCCCACGGGACGCCGTGGCCGACGGTGGAGGTTTCCACCTGGGCCAGTGCGGCGCGCAGGGGAGCGTCCAGTGGCTCGGGGAAGTCGCCGAGGCGGTAGCGTGGCAGGGCGCTCATGCCTCGACCTCCGCGGTCGAGGCCAGCCGGTGCGCCAGGTCTTCCAGCGTCGCCGCCACGCCGGCGCGCAGGAAGCCCACGTCCGCGCCCAGCGTGACCAGCCCATAGCCGCGCGCGGCCAGGCGCGCGGCGCCGTGGCCGGGCAGGACGGTGCCGCCCAGGGCCAGCCCGGCCTCGCGGCAGCGGCGCTCGCCTTCGTGCCAGAGTTCGAGGAACTCTGGCGCGTCGTAGCGGCCTGGCACGCCGATGCTGGCCGACAGATCCAGCGGGCCGAAGAACAGCATGTCCAGGCTCGGCACCTGGGCCAGCTCGGGAATGGCGGCCACGCCGCGCGACGACTCGATCATCGCCACCACCAGCGTGTTGGCCTCGGCCTGCGCGGCATAGGCCGAAGCCTGCGCGCCCCAGCCGGCGGCGCGGCAGACCGTGTAGTGCAGGCCGCGCCGGCCGGCGGGCGGATAGCGGCAGTGCGCGACTAGCTGCGCGGCCTGCTCGGCCGACTCCACGTTCGGCGCGAGGATGCCCTGCGCGCCGGCATCCAGCAGCGGCTTGATCAGCCGGCTGTCGGCCGCGTCCACCCGTGCCAGCGGCGTCGGGCCGTGCGCGCCGATGGCGCGCAGCTGGGCCAGCGCCAGGTCCAGGCTGGTCGGCGTGTGTTCCAGGTCGAGGATCAGCGCGTCCAGGGCGAAGCCGGCCAGGATCTCGGCGACATCCGCACTGGCGGTGAACAGCCACGCGCCGCGCGAGACCGCGCCTGCGCGCAGGCGTTGGACCAGGCGATTGGTCGGCAGCTCATTCATCGCCCAGCCCCCGCTGCCGCAGGAAGAAGCGCGCCGCGGCGGCCTGCAGCGGCGCGCGCTGGTGGCCGGCCCCGGGGACCAGTTCGAACTGGTGATCGATGCCGCAGCTGCGGTAGTTGGCCGACAGCGCCTGCAGGCGTTCGATGCGGGTCTGGCCCGCGCCATGCTGCAGGGTCGGCACGCCGGGCGCGGCGCGCGGCGAGAGCGGCGGCAGTTCGGCGGTGTCCAGTTCGCCCACGGCCAGGTGGATGGCGACCTGGCGGATCGCCGGCAGGTCCACGGCCTGCCCGTACTGCTGCTCCAGATCGGCCACGCCCAGCCAGCACGGCGCGTGCAGGTTCAGCGGCGTGGGATGGCCCGGGGCGCAGATCGATACCGCCTCCAGCGTGCGTGGATGCAGGTAGAGGAAGCGATGCGCGAAGTGCGCGCCGCCGGAGAAGCCGAACAGCTGCAGCAGCGCCGGCTGCAGGCCGTAGCGCTGGCGCACCTCCTCGACCATGCGCAGCAGCACCAGGTCGAAGCGGATGTCGTGGTAGCGGATGTACTTGTAGTTGTCCATGTCGTCCGGATCGCCGATGCCGCAGGGAAACAGCGGCGCCAGCACGACCGCCCCGGAGCGCTCGGCCAGCTGGGCGAAGCCATCGCAGTAGTCCTGGTGGCTGCGCTCGCTGCCGTGCATGGCGACCACGATCCGCGAGGCGGTGGTGTACGGCGTCTGCGGCAGATACAGGCAGTAGCTGAAGCGCTGGTCGTAGCGGCACGCGAGCTGCGGGGTGCGGCCGCGGGTGAACAGCTTGCTGTTGTTGACGGTGATGTTGATGACGCGACTCCGGAAATAAATGGGGAAATCCAGGGCGATCGGTGCACATCAATCCGTCGGGGCCTGCGCGCGCGTGCGCCGAAAAAACCGCGCTATGATCCGGACGCAGGCGCTCGGGGTTGCACCAGCGCGGCCCTGGCGATCGGTCGGCACGGATGCGCGAGGCAGCGCGACGCAAGGCGCGCGGTGGGCCGCAGCACCGGCCCGCGACCGGCCAGGACCCCGCAAGCGACCCTGGGGAGGGGCGCTACACGCCCGGACAGGACGACCGGGTTCGCCATTGCCGCTTCCTGGCCTGCAGCGGGCCGGGGCGAGATGCTTGGGGACATCCGGCTCATGCACGCCATCGACAATTCGTGGGAACTGCCCGACATGGTGCCCGCGGCGACCAGCGTCCAGGATTGCCTGCGCAATGCGCTGCAGATCGCGCGTCGCTTCGGCTTCGACGCGCTCATCTACGACTTCGCCCCGGTGCCGACCACGCCCGAAGGCGTGCTGATGACGCCCAGCGTGATCGAGCCCTGCAACGTGCCCTCGGACATGCGCGACCTGTGGGTGCGCCAGGGCCTCTACCAGAAGGATCCGGTGCAGGCGCTGGCGCTGCGCGGGTCCTGCCCGTTCTTCTGGTCGTATCACCGCAAGGAGGCCTCGGCGCTGCAGCCGCATCTGGACGAGGACAGCCACGCGGTGGCCGAAGTGCTGCACGACTGGCGCTACACGCGCGGGGTCACCGTGCCGCTGCACATGCCCGGCAACCGCTTCGCCACCATGACCGCGCTGTGGCACGACGCGTGTTTCGCCGAGGCGCGCCAGGCGCTGGACCTGCACGTGCTGCGCCTGGCCTATCTGGCGCATGCGACCAACGATCGGCTGGCGCAGCTGTTCGGCCGCGAGGAGCTCACCCCGGTCGGCATCGGCCTGAGCGTGCGCGAGCAGGAGTGCATCGTGCTCTCGGCCCAGGGCCTGTCCTCCAAGCAGATCGCCTGGAAGCTCAAGCGCTCCGAGTCGACCGTGGTGCTGCATCTGCAGAGCGCCGCGCGCAAGCTGGGCGGGCGCAACCGGGCGCAGGCCATCGCCCGTGCCGCGCATTTCGGCTATCTGCGCGAGCCGCTGGATTGATGTGCGGATTCTCAAAGAGCGGGCCGTCGCCGCGGCGGTGAGGCCGGCGGGCTCTGGCGGGTTGCGGATCCATGCTAGCGACCGGCCCGCGCAATAAAACTGCAATTTCTTACAGTTGTCGCAAGCCCGCCGGATCGCGAGTCTTGGTTGCGAAGGGGACTGTCCCCGCAACCGGAACGATCGATGCACCAGCGCAGTGTCCCCCGCGAAAGCCATGTCTCTTTCAGGGGGCATGCCACGTGGTATCGGGTGGTCGGCGACCTGCGCTCCGGCCTGGTCCCGCTGGTGCTGCTGCACGGCGGGCCGGGCTGCACGCACGACTATCTGGAGGCCTTCGCCGACCTGGCCCAGGGCGGCCGGCCGGTGGTGTTCTACGACCAGCTGGGCAATGGGCGCTCCACGCACCTGCGTAAGGCGCCGGATGCCTTCTGGACGGTGCAGCTGTTCCTGGACGAGCTGGACGCGCTGCTCGAACACCTGGGCATCGCCCAGCGCTACGACCTGCTGGGCCAGTCCTGGGGCGGCATGCTGGCGGCCGAGCACGCGGTGCGCCGGCCGGCCGGACTCAACGCCCTGGTCATCGCCTCCTCGCCCTCGTCGTTTCCGCTGTGGGTGCGCGAGGCGCAACGGCTGCGCAAGGCCTTGCCGCAGGACGTGCGCGAGGCGCTGGAGCGCCACGAGGCCACCGGCGACTACCAGCATCCGGACTACCAGGCCGCCACCCAGGTCTTCTACCAGCGCCACGTCTGTCGCCTGGACCCGTGGCCGGCGGAAGTGCAGCGCACCTTCGCCGCGATGGCCGACGATCCCACCGTCTACTTCAGCATGAACGGGCCGACCGAGTTCCACGTCATCGGCAGCCTGCGCGACTGGGACATCGGCGCGCGCCTGGACCAGGTGCAGGCGCCGACGCTGGTCATCTCCGGCGCCCACGACGAGGCCACGCCGGCCTGCGTGGCCGCCTATGTCGAGCGCATCCCCGACGCGCGCTGGGTGTGCATGCCGGCGTCCTCGCACATGTGTCATGTCGAGGAGCGCGAGGCGACGATGCGGCATGTCGATGCCTTCCTGGCCGCGCACGACCGCGTCGGTGGAGGCGCGGCATGAGCGCGCCGGTGCAGGTGGCCGCCGTGCAGCTGTGCAGCGGCGCGGACGTGGCCGCCAACAACGCCGCCATCGCCACGGCGGTGCGCGCGGCGGCGCATGCCGGTGCGCAGCTGGTATGCCTGCCGGAAGCGGCCAACCTGCTGCTGCGCGACAACCGCGATTATCCGGGCACCTGCCTGCCCGAGGCGCAGGACACCACGCTGGCCCTGTGCACCGACCTGGCGCGCGAGCTCGGCATCTGGCTGCACACCGGCTCGCTGCTGCTGCGCACCGAGGACGGCACGCGCATCTGGAACCGCAGCCATGTGATCGACCCGCGCGGCGAGGTGGTGGCGCGCTACGACAAGCTGCACACCTTCGACGTGCGCCTGGGCGGCGCCGGCGACTTCCAGGAATCTGCCAGCGTGCGCCCCGGCCAGGGTGCGCCGACGGTGGTGGAGATCGTGCCGCTGGGCCTGCGCCTGGGGCTGTCGATCTGCTACGACCTGCGCTTCGGCTATCTCTACGAGGCCCTGGCCCAGGCCGGCGCCGATGTCCTGCTGATCCCGGCCTCGTTCTCGGTGGTCACCGGCCCGCTGCACTGGGAGGTCCTGCTGCGCGCCCGCGCGATCGAGACCTGCAGCTACGTGGTCGCGCCGGCCCAGTGCGGCCAGCGCGATGGCGTTTACACCTACGGCCACAGCCGCATCGTCGCGCCTTTCGGGCAGGTCATCGCGGCCGCCGGCGATGACCCCACCGTGCTTGGCGCGCGCCTGGATCCGGCCGAGGTCATCGACGCGCGCCAGCGCCTGCCCACCCTGTCCCAACGGCGGCAGCTGCCGCCGACGCACTGCATCCGCATCGGCGACTGACCCGCTCAGCGCGCCCGCGCCTCCCGCCGTTCCACTGCTCGCCAGCCCTCCCTGTCAGCCTTCTCAGGAACACCTCCCCATGACCCGCTCCGCCTTCCCCGTCGTGTCTCATGCCCCTGCGCGGCGCGCCCTCGCGCGGCCCCGCCTGCTGTGTTGTGTCATCGCCGCCGTGCTGCTGGGCGCGGCCGGCCCGCTTGCCGCGCAGAGCGCCACGCCCGCCGACGGCGGCGAGGACAACGTCAAGGAACTGGGCAAGATCATCACCAAGGGCACCCGCCAGATCAAGGACGTGACCGGCGGAGCGCTGGGCGTGGTGTCCAAGCTCAACACGCCGTTCTCCATCTCGGCCGTGTCCTCCGAGGCCCTGCAGGACAAGCAGCCGGCCTCGCTGTACGACGCCTTCGGCGGCGACGCCAGCGTGACCCGCCAGGCCGGCAGCGCCTACACCGGCTGGTCGTCCTTCATCTCGGTGCGCGGCATCGCGATCTCCTCCACCGACGGCAGCCAGAAGCTCAACGGCGTGCCGGTCACCACCTGGGGCCTGAGCCTGCCGATCGAGGTCATGGACCAGATCCAGCTGATGAAGGGCGCCTCGGGCTTCATGTACGGCTTCACCTCGCCGGGCGGCGCGGTCAACTACGTGACCAAGAAGCCGGTCGAGGGCAGCCTGCTCAGCGCCGATGTGGGCTGGACCTCGAACAACATCCTCAAGGAGCACGTGGACATCGGCCGCGGCGCCTCGGACGGCAGCGGCCTGGGCTTCCGCCTCAACGCGGTCAACGAGGACGGCACCACGCCGACCGGCACCGACGTCAAGCGGCGCGCGCTGTCGCTGGCCACTACGGCCAACCTCACCGATGCGCTGACCTGGTCGTTCGACTCGATCTACGTCAAGTCGCGCTTCGGCAAGCCGGCGCCGATGGTCTTCCTGACCTCCTACAACCAGGAGCGGCTGCCCTCGCCCGAAGGTGTGGTGCGCAATCCGCAGGCCGACCAGGCCTACGATAACCCGCGCTTCCTCTACGTGGGCACGGGGTTGAACTGGAAGTTCGCGCAGGACTGGGCCGCCGACCTGCGCCTGACCCACAGCCGCACCGACCAGGTGTTCTCCAAGGACTATCTGAGCCTGATCAACGCCGCCGGCCGCTATCAGGACCGGACCTTCGAGGGGCTGCAGATCTACAACAACGACGCGGTGCAGCTGCTGCTGACCGGCACGGTGGACGTGTTCGGCCTGGAGAACCGGCTGGTGCTGGGCGGCACCACGATCAAGCAGCGCGAGACGCGCGGCCTGTCGCACCAGCTGCCGGGCTATCGCAACTACGGCTATCGCAACCTGTATGTCGATCAGGACTTCAACTACACGCCGATCGACGTGGACGGCCAGGCGCGCTTCCCCAACAACTGGAACCGGCAGCAGGCGCTGTTCGTCAGCGACACCGTGCAGCTGACGCCGCACTGGCTGGCCATCGCCGGCGTGCGCTTCACCCATTACAGCCAGCAGCAGAGCCGCTACACCTTCGCCTCGCCCACCAGCTACACCAAGTCCAGCCTCGAGGTGACCACCGACGAGACCACCCCGACGCTGGCGCTGATGTACAAGCCGCGCGAGCAGACCACGGTGTATGCCAGCTATTCGGAGGCCCTGGAGCCGGGCAGCGCGGTCGGCGCGCAGTACGTCAACTACGGCGAGCTGAAGGAGCCGGGCACCAGCAAGCAATGGGAGCTGGGCTTCAAGAACGACGGCAGCCTGGTGCGCACCGCGCTGGCCGCCTTCCGCGTGGACCGCGCCACCGGCTACGGCAACGAGCGCAACGTCTGGGTGCAGAGCGGCATCAGCCGCTATCAGGGCCTGGATGGCCAGCTGGACCTGAAGCTCAGCGACGATCTGGTCGTCGGCGGTTCGGCCGTGTGGCTGGACAAGGCCGACTACCTCAACGCCTCCTTCCCCTGGCTGCTCAACAAGCGTGTGCCCGGTGCGTATCGCACCAGCGCCTCGCTGCACGCCGACTACACGGTGCCGACGGTGGAAGGGCTCTCGTTCTCGGCCCAGGCCCGCTACACCGGCAAGACCGTGGCCTACCAGAACACCGCCCTGAAGCTCACCGTCAGCACGCCCAGCTACACGCTCTACGACCTGACGGCCAAGTACCAGCAGCTGGTCGGCAGCCACGCGGTGACCTACCGTGCGGGCGTGAGCAACCTGTTCGACAAGACCTACTGGATCGGCGGCTCGGCCACGTACATCTTCCTCGGCGATCCGCGCACGTTCTTCGCCAATGTGACCTTCGACTTCTGATCCAGCGCCATGGCCTGGCATTGGTCCGTCGGTCCGATGCCAGGTCCGGTTCCCCCCACCAGAGGATGCAATGAGCATGGGTGAGCAGAGCGCGCGTACCACCGGCGCAGGGATCCGGCCCTGGGTGCCGTTCTTCTTCGCGCTGGCGCCGATCAATCTGATCCTGTCGGTGGATCGCAACGCCTTCGTCATGGTGGCGCCGGTGATCCAGCGCGAGTTCGGTTTCGGACTGGCGCAGATGTCCTACATCCTGGCGGCCATCTCCTGGACCTACGCGCTGTTCCAGCTGCCCTCGGGCTGGCTGATCCAGCGCTATGGCTTCCGCAGGCTGCTGGCGATCGCGTTGTTCGGCTGGTCGCTGGCCATCGGGCTGATGCCGCTGGCGGCCGGCTTCTGGACCATGCTGCTGCTGCGCCTGCTGTTGGGCGCGGCGCAGGCGCCGGACTGGCCCAGTTCGGTGGCCGCGATCGCGCGCTGGTTTCCCGCCGAGCGGCGCTCGCGCTTCACCTCCATCGCGCTGTCGGGTCAGTACCTGGGGCCGGTGGTGGGCTCGATCCTCACCGGCGCGCTGGCCTATCGCTACGGATGGCGGGTGTGTTTCTACGCCTATGCGCTGATCGGCGTCGGTCTGTGCGGGGTGTGGTGCCTGCTCACCCGCGGCCAGCCCGGTGGGCCGGTCGCGGCGGCCGAAGGCCAGACGCACATCTGGCCCGAGCTGCGCCAGATGCTGGCCTCGCGCACCACCTGGCTCCTGTCCTCGTTCTACTTCTGCCTGATCAGCGTGCAGGCCTTCTTCCTCAGCTGGCTGCCGCTGTACCTCACCGGCGAACGCGGCGTCACGCTTACCGCCTCGGGCTGGTACAACGCCATGCCGTGGCTGGCGCTGTATGCCAGCGTGACCGCCTACGGCTTCTTCGCCGATCACCTGCTCAAGCGCGGTGGCTCGCTCAAGCAGGCGCGCCTGCCGGCCGGCGTGCTCGGCCTGTGCATGGGCGGCGGCGCGCTGGCGCTGGTGCCGTTCATCAGCAACCTGCACCTGGTGGTGGTCACGCTGTGCCTGTCGCTGTGCGGCGTGGGCCTGGTGCAGGGCGTGCTGTGGTCGTCCGTTCAGGACTTCGGCGGGCGCCGCACGCCGCTGCTGGCGGCCTGGACCGCGTTCTGGGGCAACGTGAGCGCGGGCATCTTCCCGGTGGTGATGGCGCAGCTGGTGGCGCACACCGGCAACTGGACCTACGCGCTGTGCGTGCCGCTGGTGTTCTGCGTCATCGGCATCGTGCTGATCTGCCTGCTGCGCTTCCCCGCCCAGCGGACCTAGTCCGCACAGGGCAGGGAAGCGCCCGCGCCTTCAGCGCGGGGCGTCGGCCTTGCCCAGCTCGGCCTTGCGCCGCCCGTAGGCCAGGTAGGCGACCAGGCCGATCAGGTTCCACACCAGGAAGTAGAGCTGGGTGCGGCTGGGCAGGCTGAAGAACAGATACAGGCAGCCGGCGATGGCGACCGGCCCGACGACCCAGGCCAGCGGCGTGCGGAAGCTGCGTGCGCGGCCCGGCTCGCGCTTGCGCAGCACCAGCAGGCAGGCGGCCACGGCGGTGAAGGCGGCCAGGGTGCCGGCATTGGCCAGCGCGGCGATCTCGTCCAGCCGCGCTACCCCGGCCAGCGCCGCGACCAGGATCGCGGTGAACAGCGTGGTCGCCACCGGCGTGCCGGTGCGCGCGTTGACCTTGGACAGCCCGCGCGGCAGCAGGCCGTCGCGCGACATCACGAAGAAGATCCGGCTCTGCCCGTACAGGAAGGCCAGCAGCACCGTCGGCAGCGCGATCACCGCGGCGATGCCGATCACCGCCGCGGCCGTGCCGTGGCCCAGCTCGCGCAGGATCAGCGCCAGCGGCTCGGCGCTCTTGCCGAACACGGTGAAGTGCATCGCGCCCACCGCCGCCAGCGCCACCAGCACGTAGATCAGCGTGCAGCCGATCATCGAGCCGACGATGCCGATGGACAGGTCGCGGCCGGGGTTCTTGGTTTCCTCCGCCGCGGTGGAGATCGCATCGAAGCCGTAGAAGGCGAAGAAGATGATCGCCGCCGCGGCCATCACCCCATGCTCGACGCCATCGGCGCCCAGCGACTTGGAGAAGCCATAGGGCATGAACGGGGTGAGGTGCGCGCTGTCGAAGGCCGGCAGCGCCAGCGCTACGAACACCGCCAGCGCGATCAGCTTGACCACCACCAGCACCGCATTGAGCGTGGCGCTCTCCTTGGTGCCGGCCATCAGCAGCCCGGCCACGGCGAAGGTGATCAGCACCGCCGGCAGGTTGAGCACGCCGCCGGCGTGCGGCCCGGCGACGAGCGCATGCGGCAACGAGACGCCCAGCCATTGCAGGAAGCCGACGAAGTACCCCGACCATCCCACCGCCACGGTGCTCACCACCAGCGAGTACTCCAGGATCAGGCTCCAGCCCACCACCCAGGCGATGAGCTCGCCCAGCGCCGCGTAGCTGTAGGTGTAGGCGCTGCCGGCCGCGGGCATCATCGTGGACATCTCGGCGTAGGCCAGCGCCGCGCAGGCGCAGACGATGCCGGCGGCCAGGAACGAGATCAGCACCGCGGGCCCGGCCAGGTTGGCGCCCACGCCGATCAGCGTGTAGATGCCGGTGCCGACGATGGCGCCGATGCCCAGCGCCACCAGATGCGGCCAGGACAGCGTGGGCACCAGGCGGCGCCCGGCTTCGTGGACGGTGATCTGGTCGAGCGGTTTGCGACGCAGCCAAGCGGACATGCGGTAAGCCTTGGAATCCGGACGGGTGCGCAAGTGTGGCCGAAGCACGGCGCCCATTGCACGCTGCGGCGACGCGGCGCTTCGTGGGTGGCGCGTAGGATGTCGGCTTTACGAAGGAGCCCGCATGAAACCCAAATCGCCGCTCAAGGCCGCCAGCGAGGACGATCAGCAGCGCCTGGCCGTGCTGATCGATGCCGACAACGCCCAGCCGGCGGTGATCGAAGGCCTGCTGGCCGAGGTCGCCAAGTACGGCGTGGCCAGCGTCAAGCGCATCTATGGCGACTTCACCAGCTCGCGTATGACCCAGTGGAAGGCCGCGCTGCTCAAGCACTCCATCGCGCCGGTGCAGCAGTTCGCCTACACCAGCGGCAAGAACGCCACCGACAGCTCGATGATCATCGACGCGATGGACCTGCTCTACACGCACCGCTTCGACGGCTTCTGCCTGGTCTCCAGCGACAGCGACTTCACCCGCCTGGCCCAGCGCCTGCGCGAGGAAGGCCTGGTGGTCTACGGCTTCGGCGAGCGCAAGACGCCCGATGCCTTCGTCCAGGCCTGCGACAAGTTCATCTACAACGATGTGCTGCGCGCCGAGCCCGCCAGTGCCGCGCCGGAGACGGCCAAGCCCGCGCCGGCCAAGCGCGCGAGCAAGCAGGCCGCGAGCGCCGCGGCGAGCGAGCCGGTGCAGGCCAAGGGCAATACGCCGCCGCTGTCGCTGCTGCGCCAGGCCATTGAGGAGGCTTCCGACGAGGAAGGCTGGGCCTCGCTGGGCGCGGTGGGCACCTATCTCAACAAGATCCGCCCCGACTTCGATCCGCGCCTGTACGGCCATCGCAAGCTCAGCGACCTGTTCCGCAGCCAGTCGCGCCACTTCGCCGTGCAGGAGCGCGCCGCCGGCGGCAACGGTGGGCAGCTGGTCTACGTCCGGGCGCTGTAGCCGGCCCTGTGCTGGCCGGCGTCAGGTGCGCTGCGGTAGGGTGCGCTGCATCCACGCCTTGGGAGGGGCACCACGATGGCCTACACCGGACAATTCACCAGCCCCGAGCCGGCGCGCACGCAGATCGACGCGATGCCCGGCCTGACCGCCCTCGAGTTCGGCACCGCCTGGTGCCCGCACTGCATCGAGGCGCAGGCGCACTTCAAGCGCGCCTTCGACGCGCGCGGCGACATCGCCCACATGAAGATCGAAGACGGCCGCGGCCGCCCGCTGGGCCGCTCGTTCCGGGTCAAGCTGTGGCCGACCGTGGTGCTGCTGCGCGACGGCGAAGAGATCGCGCGCATGATCCGCCCCCGCACCGCCGAAGACGTCCAGCGCGCCCTGGCCCTGCTCGACTGAGCCACACGGCATACGCACCGCAAGCGCACAAGCGTTTGGCCCCCTCCCTTTCGCGCAGCGAAGGGGAGGGCCGGGGAGGGGTGAGCTGTTGCGGTTGCCTTTGCCGTTGCTACTGGCATGGAGCAACAGCAAAAGCTTAAGAGCAACCCCCTCCCAACCTCCCCCTTGCGCTGCGCGCAAAGGGGAGGGGCAAAAGCAGCGCGCTTGGAAGACATGCCGCGCGACCAGCCGACGGCTTCCTGCTTCCAGGTCCATCTCAATGCCAATGCCGGCGCCGCTGTGAGTCCAAGTGCCAGCCCCGGCAATTCCAGCTGCGTCGCACGCGCTACGCAGCGCGCCGCTGCGCCAGCGCGCAGAAGAACCTCACGTACTGCGCATGGCCACCAGGGAACACCACATCCAGTCGCAGCGAATCGTCCGCATCGGTGATGCCGAGCGCCGCGGTGCGCGGATCGAAGCCCGCATCGCCCGCGCCCGCCGACAGGCGCGCCGCATCCAACCCGGCCCGTCGTACTTCTCCGGCGCTGCTGTCCACGAACAGCACGCGATTGTCGGTGCCGAAGGCCTCGCCCAGACGCTGCACCAGGCTCAGGAAGCCGCGATCGCTGCCGCCGCGCAGCTGCGCGCCGTCGTGCGCCACGCTGGTGACGGTGTCGCCCACGCCGACCAGGCGCGGCATGTCGGCCGGCGCGATCTGCGCCTGTGCCAATGCCACCTGGGCCTCGATGGTGCGTGGGGCCTGCCGCGCATTGAAATCCGCGCCCAGCGGCCAGCGGCCGGTGCGCGCGTGCACATGGTGATTGAGCAGCACCAGCACACCGGCCTCCTTGACCGCGCCCTCGAGCATGAACTGGAAGTCGGTGGTGCCCGCATCGCCCTCCGCGGCCGGCTTGAGGCGCTCGGCACCGGCGTCGTCACGCCCCAGATTGGGCGCGTAGTGGACGAAGAACGCGCCGTCCAACCCCTCCGCCCGCGCCTCGCGCAGCAGCGCCTGCATGAAGTCCGCCGCCTGCCGCTGCAGCTGCGCGTACAGCGCCGGCTGTTCGGCCAAAGCATGGTGCAGGGCGTTGAGGTTGAGCGTGGGCGAGGCCGGGTTGTCCAGCACGCAGGTGGCCGCCAGCGTGGCCACGCGATGCGGTTCGAGGTGGTAGGGCGCGCCGAGCAGCAGCGTGGAGAGCCAGCGCGTCATGCGCGTGGGCACGCCCTGCAGGAAGGCCAGCTCCGCGTCGCTGACGCCCGGATGGCTGAGCGTGCCGAAGCGGTCCTGCAGCTGCACGCCGCCGGCCGCCAGGCCGGGCAGGTAGGCGCCGTGCGCGGCGGCGTGGCCGGGCGCGCCGAACACGCGATCGACGATGGCGTTCACCCCGCGCGCGCCGATGTGCTCGCCATTGGTCAGCACGGCGAACGCATCGCCCAGCCGGGCCGCCGCCTCGAGGTATTCACGCTCCAGCGTGCGCGTCAGCGGGTCGTGCACCAGCCCCATGCACACCCCGTCCAGATCCTGGATCAGCAGCAGGTCGGGCGTGGCCGCGAGCGAATCGAGCAGGGCGGCGTGGTCCTGCGAGAAGCCGTGGTTCACAGCAGAGGTCATGCGCACAGGGTAGCGTCCTGACGCGCATCGGTTCGTGACCGCACCGCGCCAGCGACACGACAAAGCTCCCCGCGACCCGGTGACGGCGCCGCCTGTCGCGGCGGTCGCGACTTCAGCGTCCGGCGTCGTGCGCGGGCGTGGCCTGATAGCGGCGGCGCGCGCTGCGGATCGCGTCGTGGTGCGTCTCCGCCCAGGCCACCAGCGCCTCGATATGCGGCACGAAGCTGCGGCCCAGCGGCGTCAGCGCGTACTCCACCGCCGGCGGCTTGCTGGGGAACACCGTGCGCGTGACCAGCCCGTCTTCCTCGAGCCCGCGCAGGGTCTTGGCCAGCATCCGCTTGGACACATCGTCGATGGCCCGCTGCAGCGCGGCGAAGCGCAGCGGCGCGTCCTTCAGCGCCTGCAGCACCAGCGTGCTCCAGCGATCGCCCAGTCGGTCGAGCACATCGCGCACGGGGCAGTGGGCGGCGTAGGGGGCGGTGGAGCGGTGGAGGGTCATTGGATTGATCGGGATTGGGGATTCGGGATTGGGGATGTTGGGGACCTGGGTGACGGGGTTACCTGGGGGTTACCTGGACACGTGGGGTTCCCTTCTTGGCAGACGCGGGCGTGACGCCCATGATGGCATGGTTCCTTTTCGTAACCAGCTAGGAGTCGCTCCAATGGCATCCATCGCTCTGCTCGGCGGGACCGGCAACGTCGGTCGTCGTCTTCTGGCCGAGGCCCTGCGCCGCGGCCACACCGTCACCGTCATCGCGCGCAAGCCGGTCGACGCTCTGCCCGAGGGCGTGGCCTTCGTCCAGGGCGACATCACCGCCGACCCGGCGGGGCTGGGCGCCAAGCTGACCGGCCACGATGTCTTCATCAGCGCCGCCAGGTTCGCCGAGGTCACGCCCGAGCACGTGTTGACCGCGGTGCGCGCGGCCAAGATCCCGCGCCTGGCCGTGGTCGGCGGCGCCGGTTCGCTGGAGGTCGCCCCGGGCGTGCGCCTGGTCGATACGCCGGAGTTCCCGGCCGCGTACAAGTCCGAAGCGCTGCCCGGCGCGACCTTCCTGGATGAGCTGCGCGGGGTGAAGGACATCACCTGGACCTTCCTGTCGCCGGCGGCGTTCTTCGGCCCGGGCGAGCGCACCGGCCAGTTCCGCCTGGGCGGCGACGCCTTCCTCACCGATGCCAAGGGCGAGAGCCGCATCTCCTACGAGGACTACGCGGTGGCCCTGCTCGACGAGATCGAATCCCCCAAGCACAGCGGCCAGCGTTTCAGCGTTCTGTACTGAGCTGACCATCGAACATTGCGCGAAAAGCACCCCCTCCCAGCCTCCCCCTTGCGCTGCGCGCAAAGGGGAGGGGCGAAAGCAGGCGCACGCGGCCCTAGCCGGCCGCGTCGGCCTCGCCCGCGACGGGCTGCACGATGTCCATCGCGAAGCCCCAGATGCGCTCGAACGGCGCCAGCGGCTGCATCATCGGCACCGCGCAGGCGCTGAACAGCTTGAGCAGCAGCAGCACGTCGGTGGCCACCAGGTCGGCCCGGCAGCGGCCGGCATCGACCGCGCGCTGCAGCGGCGGCTGGAAGATCGTCACCAGCCGCATCATCGCCACCTCGATCTCCGGCTGGTCGCGGCCCTGGGTCTGCCAGTAGTCCACCAGCGGCGCATGGGTCGCCACCCGGTCCAGCACGAAGCGCAGCAGCGGCACCAGCGCGTCGGCATCGTCCCCCAGGCGCTGGGCCTCGGCCTCGATCTGGTCCAGGCCGCGCTCCAGCAGCGCCAGCACCAGGGTGTGGCGGTCGGGGAAGTTGCGGAACAGCGTGGCCCGGCCGACGCCGGCGCGGCGCGACACCAGCTCCAGCGGCGCCTGCACGCCGTGTTCGGTGAACACCTCCTCGGCCGCCTGCAGCAGCAGGGTGCGGTTCTGCTCGGCGTCGGCGCGGCGTTTGGGGGCGGGGGCGATGGCGCTCATCTTCAAGAAGCGTCGGCGATGTGACCGTAGGCACAATACCGGCAAACGGCGACAACCGCTGCGTCCGCGGAGCGGTCAGCCGATCACGCGTGCGAACGGCGGCAGGGCGTCGATGATCTGACGCCCGTAGCGGCGACTGAGCAGGCGCGAGTCGAGGATGATCACCCGGCCGGTGTCGGTCGAGGTCCGGATCAGGCGGCCGGCGAACTGGGTCAGCGTGCGCAGCGCGTGCGGGATGGCGATCAGGTTGAAGGCGTTGTGCCCGCGGCTCTCCAGCCACTCGCTCAGGGTCGCCGTCTGCGGGTCGGTGGGCACGGCGAACGGCACCTGGGTGATCACCACCGTGGTGCAGGCCTCGCCGGGCAGGTCCAGGCCTTCGCCGAAGGAGTTGAGGCCGAACAGCACCGATCCTTCCCCGGCCGCGATGCGGCGCAGGTGCTCGCCGATGATCTGCGACTTGTTGCCCTCGCCCTGCACCAGTACGCGGTTGCGCTGGGTCACCGGCAGCAGGTCGGCGACCTTCTCCATCTTCCAGCGCGAGGTGAACAGCACCATCGAGCCCTTGCCCCAGTCCAGCTCGCGTACCAGATAGCGCGCGACCTCCTTGGGATGGCCCTCGCGGTCGTCGGGCGCGGCGGGGAACTTCGGCACCACCAGCTGCGCCTGGCGCGGCAGGTCGAACGGCGATTCCAGCGTCACGGTCTCGGCATGCTCGGGCAGGCCGGTGTCGATGGCCAGCGCGGTGAAGCCGTTGCCGCCGGTCAGCGTGGCCGAGGTCATCAGCACCGAATCGACCTCCTTCCACAGCAGCTGGCGCAGCACCTGCGCGGCCGAGACCGGCGAGCAGTGCAGCACCAGGTCGCCATCGCGGTCGCGGGTGATCCAGCGCGCCATCGGCGGTGCGCCGTCCGGGTCCTCGCGGCGCCAGCCGGCCCACAGGTCGTACTGCGCCTGGACCAGCTCCAGGGCCATGCCGAGGTTGCGCTGCACGCGCTCCTTGGTGGCGTCGTCCTGCTTGGCCTTGCCCACCAGCGGCGCGGCGGCGCTGACCCAGTTCAACAGGCTGCGCGTGTCGTCGGCCAGGGCCTCGATCGGCACCGACCAGTCGGCCGGCAGCCGGCCGTTGGGCGCGCGCCACTGCGGCTCGCGCTCGGACGGGTCGGGTGTCCACGCCGCCTCCAGCAGGCCGTGGAAGGCCTTGAGCTGGCGGCTGACGCTGACCGCCAGTTCGATCGCCTCGTTGGGATGCAGCTTGGCGATGGTTTCCTTGTCCACCAGCCGGTAGGTGGCCGCGATCAGCGTCTGCAGGCGGCTGGTGCGCCGGCCCATGTCGTCCAGCGGCAGGCGCGCGGCGCCCTGGTCGATGGCCACGCCGGCCACGTGGTGGCCTTCGTCCAGCACCAGCAGCATCTCGCCGGGCGCGGCGATCAGCGGCTGGCCGTTCTCGTTGTCGCCCAGCGCCAGGGTGGACAGCAGCAGCGCGTGGTTGGTGACCACGATCTGCGCCTCGCGCACGGCGGTGCGCGCCTTCAACACCGGGCACTGATTGGCGTAGGAACACTTGCGCCCGGCGCAGCCGGCGGCGTTGGTGGTGATGCGCCCGCGCAGGGCCGGGCCGACCGCCTCGGGCGCGGCGTCCAGGTCGCCGTTCCACTGGTTGTCGGTGAACAGCCTGGCCAGCCGGTTGGCCAGGGTCGCGTCGGCCGGGCTCAGCGGGCGGTCGTACAGCGCGCCTTCGTCGCCGAACATCGATTCCTGCGCCGGCGCGGTGCCCTGCAGCTCGGCCACGTTGCGCGTGCACAGGTAGCGGGTGCGGCCCTTGGCCAGGGCCACGCTGGCCTGGATGCCGGTGGCCTTGAGGAAGGCGGGCAGATCGCGTTCGACCAGCTGCGACTGCAGCGCGACCGTACCAGTGCTGATGACCAGCTTCTTCTTGGCCGCCAGCGCGATGGGCACGCCGGCGGTCAGATAGCCCAGCGACTTGCCGACGCCGGTCGGCGCCTCGACCACGCCGACGCCGCTGCTGCTGCCCAGCGCGCGCGAGGCCACGCCGATCATCTGGCTCTGCGCGCGGCGCGTGGTGAAGCCGGGCGTATTGGCGCGCAGCGCGGCGTAGGTGTCGCGGATGCGCGCTTTCAGGGCGTCATCGAGGCTGCGCTGCCCCTCGCCCGTGTCCTTGCCTGCCGCCGGGCGGGTGCCGTCACTCATGCGCGCTATTTTCGCATGGGGCGTCGCGGGGGACGCGATTGGGTTTGCGCTCGCGCTACGGACGGCTAGAAACCTTCTTTTCCGCGAAGGCGGGAACCCAGCGCCTCAAGCGCTATGCGCCAAAGTCCATGGGTTCCCGCCTTCGCGGGAACGACGATGGCGGGCGGGCGGCGGGGCTGGCGGGTCGCTGGGTCGCCGCGGCGCGCTACGCCGCCGCCTGCGCCGGTGCCGCGTCGTCGAAGCGGTAGATGTCCATCGCCAGGAAGCCCATGTCGATGCCCGCATCGATGCGCGTGGCGCGGAAGTGCTCGCCGGCCGCGCCCAGGGCCACGTAGATCGGCTGCCAGTGCTCGTCGGTGGGATGGGCCTGGGCGGCGTTGGGCGCGCGCCGGCGGTAGTCCAGCAGCGCCTGCACGTCGCCCTGGCGCAGCGTGGCCTCGACCCAGTCGATGTAGGGCTGCACATACGGCGCCTGCCGAGTGTGGTCGGCGCCGCGCCAGTCGTGCAGGTTGTGGGTGAGGCTGCCCGAGCCGATCACCAGCACGCCCTCATCGCGCAGCGGCGCCAGCGCGCGGCCCACCGCCAGCTGGTGCGCCGGCCCGGCCAGCGGCTGGATCGACAGCGGCACCACCGGCACGTCGGCGTCGGGATAGAGCAGGCGCAGCGGCACCCACATGCCGTGGTCCAGGCCGCGGTTCGGGTCGATGTGCGGCGCCAGGCCGGCCTGGTCGAGCAGCTGCGCCACGCGCCCGGCCACCTCCGGCGCGCCCGGCGCGGGGTACTGGATGTCGAACAGCGCCTGCGGGAAGCCGCCGAAGTCGTGGATCGTCTCCGGCCGCGCGCTGCCGCCCACCAGCGGCGAGCGCGCCAGCCAGTGCGCCGAGGCGATGACCACCGCGCGCGGGCGCGGCAGCGTGCGCGCCAGCTCGCCCAGGCGCACGCCGACCAGCTTGGGGTCCAGCGCGGTCATCGGCGAGCCGTGGGAGATGTACAGCGAGGGCAGGCGGGCGGCGGCGTTCATGGGCGAACCTGTCACGACAGGGAAGCAGGCCACCACCCTATTGTGGCAACGCTCGGGGATAAACTGTGCCCCGGGCCAGAATTTGTTACAGGGCGAGCAACAATGGACACCATCGATGCCATGCGCGTCTTCGCGACCGTGGTCGAACGCAGCGGCTTCTCCGCCGCAGCCGAGGCCCTGGACATGTCCACGCCCAGCGTCACCCGCCACGTGGCCTGGCTGGAGCAGCGCCTGGGCACGCGCCTGCTCAACCGCACCACCCGCCACGTCAGCCTGACCAGCGCCGGCGCGGCCTACCACGAGCGCTGCCTGAAGCTGCTGGCCGAGTTCGACGAGACCGAGGCCGCCGTCACCGCGCAGACCCTGGAGCCGGCCGGCCTGCTGCGCATCAACGCGCCGGTGAGCTTCGGCATCGCCCGCCTGGGCGAACTGGTGGCGCGTTTCGCCGAGCTGCATCCGCAGGTCACCGTGGACGTGGACCTGTCCGATCGCCTGGTCGACCTGGTCGAGGAGGGCTACGACCTGGCCATCCGCATCACCCGCCAGCCCACGCCCTCGCTGATCGCCCGGCCGCTGGCGCAGGCGCAGATGTTCCTGTGCGCCTCGCCCGCCTATCTGGCCCGGGTCGGCACGCCGCAGAGCGTGGCCGATCTGGAGCGCCTGGGCGTGCTCGGCTATCGCTACTCCTCCGGCGGCGACACCTGGACGCTGGAAGGGCCGGGGGGCGCGGAGACCCTGCGCGTGACCGAGCGCCTGCGCGCCAACAACGGCGACCTGCTGCGCGAGGCCGCCATCGCCGGCATGGGCATCACCCTGCAGCCGGACTTCATCGTCGGCCAGGCGCTGGAGGATGGCCGCCTGGCGCGGGTGCTGCCGGACTACGAGGTGCCGCCGCTGCGGATCTTCGCCGTCTACGCCAGCCGCAGCCACCTGGCGCCCAAGGTGCGCAGCTTCATCGACTTCCTGGTCGAGTTCTTCGCCACCGGCTGCCCGCAGCCGCTGGTCGAGACGGCGCCGCCCGAGGCGGCCAAGGCCAGGCGCCGATGAGCGCAACCCCGTTCGATGTCGCCATCGTCGGCGGCGGCGCCGCCGGCACGCTGGTGGCGATCCAGCTGCTGCGCCAGGCCACCACGGCGCTGCGCATCGCGGTGCTCGAGCCGCGCGCCGTGCTGGGCTGCGGCGCCGCGCACGCGACCGAGCGCCCGGAGCATCTGCTCAACGTGCGCGCCGGCGGCATGAGCGCCTTCGACGCGGCGCCCGGCGACTTCGTCGATTGGCTGCAGGACGCCGAGCCCGACACGCCGCGCGCGCAAATCGCCGAGGCCTTCGTGCCGCGGCAGCGCTTCGCTGACTACCTGGCCGCGCGCCTGGCCCAGGCGCATGCGGGCAGTCCGGCCACGCTGCAGCACCTCCCGGCCCGCGCGCTGAGCCTGAAACGCGAGGCCGAGGGCTTCCTGCTGCAGCTCGATGGCGCCGGCCCGGTGCGCGCGCGGGCGGTGGTGCTGGCCACCGGCAACGCGCCGCGTCCGCTGCCGGCGCGCGGCGCGCGCTCGCTGCCGCCGGCGCGCCGGATCGAGGCCTGGGACAACGCGGCGCTGGACGGCATCGAGGCCGATGCCGCGGTATGCATCGTCGGCTCTGGCCTGAGCATGGTCGATGCGGCGCTGGCGCTGCTGGCGGCCGGGCATCGCGGTCCGCTGCATGTGCTGTCCCGCCATGGGCTGATGCCGCTGCCGCATGTCGACGGCGCGCCGGCGCAGGCCGTCGATGTGGAGGCCCTGCTCGCGCTGCCGCTGCGCGCGCGCCTGCGCGCCGTGCGCCGCGAGGTCGCCCGCGCCCAGGCGCAGGGCGTGCCGTGGCAGGCGGTGATGGATGCCCTGCGCCCGCACGTGCAGCGGCTGTGGACTTCGCTGTCCGCCGCCGACCAGCGCCGCTTCCTGCGCCACGTCGTGCGCCTGTGGGACGTGCACCGCCACCGTATCGCCGCTCCGGTGCACGCGCAGCTGCAACAGGCGCTCGCCCGCGGCCAGCTGCGGCGCCATCGCGCGCGGCTGGACACGGCCATGGCCGGCGCGCGCTGCGTGCAGCTGCACGGCCACGGCCCGCACGGCGAGATCCTCGCCCTGGAAGTGGCCCACGTGATCAACGCCACCGGTGTGGAGCTGCGCGTGCAAGCCATGCGCAATCCGCTGCTGGCCGAGCTGATCGGCAGCGGCCTGGCCGCGCCCGGTCCGCACGGCATCGGCCTGGACACCTGTCCCAACGGCCGCCTGCGCGATGCCGAGGGCCAGCCCGTGCCCGGGCTGCTGGCCATTGGCAGTCTGCGCATCGGCGCGCTGTGGGAATCGCTGGCGATCCCGGAGCTGCGCGGGCAGGCCGAGGTCGTGGCGCGCGAGGCGCTGGCGGTGTCCGGGCCGCGCTGAAGCGCGGCGCGTCTCGCGCCAATCCGGCGGTCGTCGCGCGTTTCCGCGCATGCGGCGTCGTCGTCGCGCGCAACGCGCTTCGCCGCCGCCACGCGCGGCTTCAGATGAACGAGTCGGCCAGACGCGCGATGCCCTCGCGGCTGCGCTTCCACGCCGGGCGCCTGTTCCAGCGCTCCAGCGTCAGCTGCTCGGCCTGGGCCAGGTAGCCGGCCTCGATCCTGCGCATGCTGGCGACCACGTCGGCGTCGTAGCAGAGCATGCCGACCTCGGCGTTGAGCGCGAACGAGCGGATGTCCAGGTTCATCGAGCCGACCAGCGCGATCGAGTCGTCCACGCTCATGTGCTTGGCATGCAGGAAGTGCGGCCGGTAGTGCGCGATCTTCACCCCCGAGGCCAGCAGCTCGCCGTAGTAGGACTCCTGCGCCCAGGCGGTCAGAGTCTGGTTGTTGCTGGCCGACAGGATCAGCTGGGTGTCCACGCCGGACAGCGCGGCGATGCGCAGCGCACTCAGCGTGGCGTCGTCGGGCACGAAGTACGGGGTGACCATCACCAGCTTCTGCTGGGCCAGGTGGATCAGTGCGCACACCATGTCGCGCGCATTGGAGAACGGATAGGCCGGCCCCGAAGGCAGCAGCTGCGCGGCCACGTTGGCGTCGCGCACCGGGGTGGTGGCGATCACCTCCAGGCGCTGCCCGGTTTCCAGGTACCAGTCGCTGGCGAACACCGCCTCCAGATGCGACACCGCCGGGCCCTCCACGCGCGCGACCAGTTCGCGGTTGGGATAGCCGCGCACGAAGGCGCCGGCATCGGCCAGGTTCTGCGAGCCGACATAGGCGGCGCGGTTGTCGATCACGGCGATCTTGCGGTGGTTGCGCAGGTCGATGCGCCCGCTGCGGCGCCAGCGCAGGCCGCCGGGCAGCAGCTCCTGCACCTGCACGCCGCCGGCGCGCAGGCGCGCGGTGTAGGCGCGCAGGCCGCGCTTGGCGCCGACCGCATCCAGCATCAGCCGGCACTGCACGCCGCGTGCGGCCGCCTGAAGCAGCGCCTCGCACACCAGATCGCCGACCTGGTCGTCGAACATCAGGTAATAGAGCAGGTGCACCCGATCGCGCGCGCCGGCGATGTCCTCCAGCAGCGCGCGCAGCGAGCCCTCGTAGTCGTCCAGCAGCGTTACCGCATTGCCATGGGTGGGCATGAAATCGCCCAGCCGTTCCACCAGCGGCACCATCTCGGTGTCGGCGCCGTCGCCGGTCGGATGCCAGCGCAGCTGGACCAGGGGCTTCTGCTCGTCGCGGATCATCTGCGAGGCCTCGGCCTGACGGCGGATGCGCTCGCGCGAGAGCCAGGGATGGCCGAACAGCAGATACAGCGGCAGGCCCAGCAGCGGCACGAAGCCCACCAGCAGCAGCCAGCTGCGCGCCGCGGCCGGCGTGGTGCGCGAGGGAATCCACGCCAGCGCCGCCAGCCGGATCACCCAGTCCAGGAACAGCAGCCAGCCGCCGATGGCAGAGGTCTCGGTCATCCAGTCACCGCGGATCGGGTCATCGCCCGATTCTGCCGATCCGCGCGCCGCGCCGATAGCCGGTGCGGCCCTGCCCATCCAGATCCGGTCGACGCTGTCATCCCGAAGCCCCTGCTGTTGTGGGAGCCGCCACGGCGGCTTCCCCCTGTAGAGCGGAGCTTGCTCCGCTTGGGGCCTTCCCCACAAACCGAACGAAAGGCAGCGGAGTCCCCAAGAGGGGATTGCCACAAGCTCCGCTCTACAGGCAGGCGGCTGCGAGATTTGAGGAGACAATTGCTCCCACCGAGCAACGCGCATCGAGCTCGGTGCCCCACCATCCGCCCACGAAAAAGCCCGCCTTGCGGCGGGCTTTTTCTGGAGGCGCTGGATCCCCGCTTTCGCGGGGATGACCTCACGGCAAAGGCGGGCGCTTGCGCCCGCGCCGTGAGGTCACTTGATCTTGCCTTCCTTGTAGACCACGTGCTTGCGCACCACCGGGTCGTACTTGCTCATTTCCATCTTGCCCGGGGTGTTCTTCTTGTTCTTGTCGGTCGTGTAGAAGTGACCGGTGCCTGCCGAAGAAATCAGGCGGATCTTGTCGCGCTTGCCTGCCATGATTGATCTCCTTTAGATCTTTTCGCCGCGCGCACGCAGCTCAGCCAGAACGGAGTCGATGCCGTTCTTGTCGATGGTGCGCAGGGAGTGCGCGGAAACCTTCAGCTTGACCCAGCGGTTCTCGCTGGCGACCCAGAAGCGGCGCTCGTGCAGGTTGGGCAGGAAACGGCGGCGGGTCTTGTTGTTGGCGTGCGAGACGTTGTTACCCGTCATCACTCGCTTGCCGGACACTTGGCATACGCGGGACATCTGTGCACCTCGATGTAATTTTGATCGCCCATAGCCTGGGAGATGGCGGCCCCGGCCCATGCCGCCGATGCGGTCAGGCCATGCGATACGGGATGGGTCCGCTGCCAGGCGGGCAAGGAATCGCGCTTCCTGACCCTGATCCGGCCGAAAGCCAGACGCAGCGAGCCGCGCATTATGCGCAGCTTTCCCAGTCCACGCAAGCACTTGGCGCCGGCCCCGCGTCGTTCAGCCGCGCAGGGAGGCCTCGGCGCCGGTCGGGCAGGCGACCTGATCAAACCCGCAGCCCGCAGAACTCGGGGCGGCGCTAGGGCCAGGGCTGGCCGCAGGCCGAACCGCGCCTTGCTCCTGCAGCGCGCCGCTGGCGCTCACCCGCTCGGTGGTCGGGGCTGCGGTTTCGGGCAAGGGCTGGTCGCGCACGGCGCTGATGACCGAGCCGATCGACAGGCCCAGCGCGAAGAACAGCAGGGAGGAGAGCAGTCGCATGACGCACTTCCAGCAGCCCCGGGGAGCCAGCTTCCTGCCGCCCATGTGCGGGCGGTGTGACGGTGCCGGCGGGGGCGGAATGCGCCTGGGATCCGCGTCCAACGCGGGCCGCTTGGCGCGGCGCCGCGTTATCAGGATATGCCGCCATGCTCTTTGACGCGGTGCGGCAGATCCGGAGGATGAACACGAGCATGTCGGGGGCATGCCACACGCCAGGGGGCGTGACGACGCGGTCTCGCACCGAGGTGCCCACCGGCTCCAAAGGGGAATCCACACCATGTCGCCAACCAAGAATCCACGCCCGTCGCGCGCGGCGCTGCCCGCCGCCGTCGCCTTATCGCTGCTTGCCGTCGCGGCCCCGTCGTTCGCGCAGACGGCGGCGGGCGCCGACCCCGAGATCAAGCGCCTGGACCAGGTCAGCGTGATCGGCAGCCGGACCCAGTCGCGCACGGTGCTGGAATCGCCCGTCCCGATCGATGTCCTCAGTGGCGACGAACTGCGCGCCAGCGGCTATACCGATGTCAGCACCATCCTCCAGTCCCTGCTGCCGTCGTACAACTTCCCGCATCCGACCACGCCGGATGGCAATACGCATATCCGTTCGGCCACGCTGCGCGGGCTTTCGCCCGACCAGACGCTGATCCTGGTCAACGGCAAGCGGCGGCATACCAGTGCCTGGGTCAATACCGGCGGCACGGTGGGCAAGGGCGCGGTCTCCACCGACCTCAACACGATCCCGGTCAGCGCCATCGCGCGGATCGAGGTGTTGCGCGACGGCGCCTCGGCGCAATATGGCTCCGACGCCATCGCCGGCGTGATCAACATCGTGCTGCGCGAGGACGATGGCTTCGAGGGCACAGTCAGCCGCGGCACCACCGAGGACGGAGGCGGCGGCACCACCAAGGTCTCGCTGGACACCGGTTTCGCCTTTCCCGAAGGCGGCGGCATCCACCTGACCTGGGACTATCGCGACCGCAAGGCGGCCAACCGCGCGCTGGCCGATACGCGCCAGCAGTACTTCGGCATCGGGCGCAACGGCCAGGCCGTCGCGCTGTCGGGCGCTTATGGCTCGGGCACCGGCCTCAACCCCATCGGCGGCGCGGCCGCCGGCGCGGTGGCCGATCCGCGCGAGGCGACGATCGACCGCGACGCG
Source organism: Pseudoxanthomonas sp. USHLN014 (assembly GCF_037153335.1). Classification (NCBI taxonomy): domain Bacteria; kingdom Pseudomonadati; phylum Pseudomonadota; class Gammaproteobacteria; order Lysobacterales; family Lysobacteraceae; genus Pseudoxanthomonas; species Pseudoxanthomonas sp. USHLN014. The sequence goes on along the minus strand of NZ_JBBCKO010000002.1, from coordinate 356,275 downwards.
CTGTGGCGCTTCGCCGACAGCGCCGATACCGAGGACAAGACCTTCTTCGCCAACCTGCGCAAGCCGCTGTCCTGGGCCGAAGGGCTGGAGTGGTACGCCTTCGGTGGCGCCACCGACAGCCAGGGCAGTTCGAATGCCTCGCTGCGCCGCTCCGGGCAGCCGGAGAACGTGCGCGCGATCTACCCGAACGGCTTCCTGCCCTGGGTGGACACCGACAGCACCGACCGCTCGCTGGGGACCGGGCTCAAGGGCTATCTGGGACAGTGGCGCTGGGATCTGAGCAGCGTCTATGGCCGAAACGAGCTGGTCTACCGCACGCGCAACACCTTGAACGCCACCCTGGGCGCGGCCAGCCCGACGCGCTTCTACAACGGCGCGCTCGAAGCCTCGCAGTGGACGACCAACCTGGATGCCGGCAACAGTTTCGAAGTCGGCTGGCACGCGCCGCTGCGGCTGGCGCTCGGGCTGGAGTACCGCCGCGACACCTACGAGATCCGGCCGGGCGAGGAGGCCTCCTACGTCTGGGGCCCGTACCGCGTGCTGGACGGCCCGGCCGCCGGCACCGTGCCGACGATCGGATCGCAGGGGTTCGCCGGCATCCAGCCGGGCGACGCGGGCGATTACAGCCGGCACAACGTCGCCGCCTATGTCGAGGCAGACACCGATGTGACCGACCGCCTGCTGGTCTCGCTGGCCGGGCGCTGGGAGGACTACAGCGACTTCGGCTCGACCACCAACGGCAAGCTGGCGCTGCGCTATCAACTCGACGGCGGCGTGGCGCTGCGCGCCTCGGCCAGCACCGGCTTCCACGCGCCCGCGCTGGCCCAGCAGTATTTCAGCTCGACCAGCAGCCGCACGCTCAACAACGCCGTCACCGGCCTGCCCGAGTACGTGCTGGTGCGCACCGCGCCGGTGAACTCGGTCGAGGCCCGCGCCCTGGGCGCGCGCGACCTGGACCCGGAGAAGGCGACCAATCTGACGGCCGGCCTGACCTGGGGCATCGCCGGGCTGACGGCCTCGCTGGACGTGTACCGCATCGACATCGACGACCGCATCTTCCTGTCCAGCAACTTCGTCGACGGCGCGGGCTCCTCGGCGATCCGCGACTATCTTGCCGCGCTGGGTTCGCCGGGCGTCACCAGCGTGCGCTACTTCAGCAACACCGCCGACACGCGCACCACGGGTGTGGACGCGTCCGCGCGCTACGTGTGGCGATGGGACGGCGGCGACCGCCTGACCGCCACGCTGGGCTACAACCGCAACAAGACCGAGCTGACCCGGGTGGCCTCGACCCCCGAGCAGCTCCTCGCGCTGGGCGTGCGCACGCCGTTGTTCGACATCACCGAGCGGACCCGCGTGGAGAAGGGACAGCCCAGGGACAACCTGACCCTGGCGTTGGCATGGGATGTAGGCCCGTGGAGCGTGCACCTGGGCACCCATCGCTATGGCCGGATCGAGCAGGTCGCCGCCACCAACCAGAGCGCGGCCAACGTGGCGCAGTTCGCCAAGGGCAGCACCGCCTTCCGCACCCTGCCCACCGAGGCCGGGACGGCCGGCAACTACGATGTGATCCAGCGGCTGGACGCCAAGTGGATCACCGACGCGGATGTGTCCCTGCGCATTTCCAAGCACCTGGTGCTGACGCTGGGCGCGGACAACGTGTTCAACACCTATCCCACGCGCAATATCGCCACCACCCCCGCCGTCTCTGGCGCCGACACCTATGGCGTGTTCCCCTACAGCGAACTCTCGCCGTTCGGTTGGAGCGGGGCCTATTACTACGGAAGACTGCAGGTGAAGTTCTGATGGCCTACCACGATGCCTTCGATCCGTCCCGACGCGCCTGGCTGACGCGCAACGCCGCGCTGGCCGTCGCCGCGCCGCTGGCCTCGCTCGTGCCCGGCATGGCGGCCGGCGCCGGCCGCGACGCGCCCGCCGCTGCCGACGGGCTGGTGCGCCTGGATCTCAACGAAAGCAGCTACGGTCCCTCGCCTCAGGTGCCGGTGGCGATCCAGCGCGCCCTGCCGCTGGCGCCGCGCTATGTTACCGCCGAGCAGGGGCAGGCGCTGGTCGGGCAGATCGCTGCTCTCGAGGGCGTTGCGCCCGAGCAGGTCATCGTGGGCGAAGTGCTCGAGCCGCTGGGCCAGCATCTTGCCGTGGCGGGCAAGGGCGGCACCTTCGTGTACTCGGTGCCCGGGTACGGCGCGCTGGTCGATGCGGCCGCGCCGTTCGGAGGGCGCGCCATCGAGGTGTCGCTGGATGCGTCGCTGCGTAACGACCTGCCCCGGCTGCTGGCCGCGATCCGGGCTGACACCCGGGCCCTGTTCGTGGTCAATCCGCACAACCCGTCTGGCACGGTGAGTCCGGGGAAGGACTTCGATGCCTTCGTACTGGCCGCCTCGGCCAAGGCGCTGGTGATCGTCGACGAGGCGTATCTGGACTACCTGCCGGACGCGGCCGAGCGCACCGCGGTGCGGCACCTGCGCGCCGGGCGCAACGTCGCGGTGTTCCGCACCCTGGGCAAGATCCACGCGCTGGCCGGCCTGCAGATCGGCTACGCCCTGGTGCCGCCGGATCTGGCCGCCGCGCTGCGCAAGCGCGGCGTGGGCAGTCCGCACGGACTGAACCAGCTCTCGATCGCGGCCGCCGCCGCCTCCCTGGCCGATCCCGGTCACCTCGCGTGGGTGCGCGAACAGGTCGCCGTCGAGCGCACGCGCTGGCTCGACCACCTGCGCCGGCTGGGCCTGCGCTACGCCGAGCCCGCGGGCAACTTCGTCTTCTTCGACGTCGGCCGACCGCAGGCCGAGGTCGTCGCCGCACTGAAGGCGCACAAGATCCTGGTCGCGCGCGCCTTCCCGCCTTACGACACCTGGGTCCGGATCAGCATCGGCACGCCCGCGGAGAATCGCCTCGCGCAGGCCGCGCTGAGCGAGGTGCTGCGGCGCGGATAGCGATCCCCTGGCGCCGAAGGATCTGGAAGAAGCGCGCGAATCCTGCGCTGAGGCGAACATCCGGACGCGCGCCGTCGGCATCGGCGACGCTGGAATCGAGACGCGCTGCCAGCCAGGCGTTCAGCGCTTCGATCCGGTTGGCCGGGGAGCAGGACGGGACCGCGTCACGCCGGCCCGCGCCATCAACGCTCAGCGCCCGCTGAAGACCGCGGCGCGTTTCTCGAGGAAGGCGCGCATGCCTTCGTGCTGGTCGGCGGTGTCGAACAGGCGCTCGAACAGGCGGCGCTCCAGGGAGAGGGCGGTCTCCAGCGGGGCGTCGGCGCCCAGCCGCAGGGCCTCGCGGATGGCCTGCACGGCCAGCGGCGGCATCCCGGCGATCTGCAGGGCGATCTCACGCGCGGCATCGAGCGCCTGGCCGCTGGGGACGAGCATGGAAACCAGGTTGGCGGCGTAGGCCTCGCCGGCGGGGATCATCTCGCCGGTCAGCGCCCACAGCGCGGCCTTGTAGCGGCCGGCGGCGCGCAGCAGGCGCTGGGTGCCGCCCGCGCCGGGCATGATGCCGACCTTGATCTCGGGCTGGCCGAAGCGGGCGTCCTCGGCGGCGACGATCAGGTCGCAGGCCAGCGCCAGCTCGCAGCCGCCGCCGAGCGCATAGCCCTCGACCGCGGCGATGATGGGCTTGGAGGCATGACGCACGACCTCGAACAGGTGTCCCGAGCGCTGCAGCACATGATCGATCGGCCGCATGTCGGCCATCTCGGCGATGTCGGTGCCGGCCACGAAGTAGCCGCCGGCACCGGTGAGCACGATCGCCGCGACCTCCGCGTCGGCCAGCGCCCCTTCCAGCGCGTCGACCAGTTCCCGCTTGACCTGCAGGTTGAGGGCGTTGCGGCGCGCCGGCCGCGACAGGGTCACCACCGCCACGCGCGCCTGCGTGGCCACGCTGACGAACTCAGCCATGCGACACCTCACGCGCACGCGCCTGCAGCCAGGGCGAGACGCGGTAGCGGTCTTCCCCGTAGCCCTGCGACAGATGGGCCAGCACGGCGGCGACGTAGTCCAGCCCCACGCGCCGGCCCCAGGCCAGCGGCCCGATCGGGTAGTTCACCCCGCCGGTCATGGCCGCGTCGATGTCGGCTTCCGAGGCGATGCCTTGCTGCACGGCGTCGGCGGCTTCGTTGACCAGCATGGCCACGGTGCGCGAGACCGCCAGGCCGGCGGCGTCGCCCAGCAGCGAGACCTGCTTGCCCAGCGCGGTGAACAGGCCTGCGGCCTGGGCGATGACGTCCGCGGGCGTGCCCTCGGCGGCCGACAATGCGATCCGCTTGCTGGCGGCGTAGTCCAGAGCCAGGTCGAACAGCACCACTGGCTCGCCCAGGGCCTGGCTGCGTGCGCCGGCGCTGCGGCCATCCGTCAGCGCCAGGGCGACGCCGTCCACGCGCAGCAGGCCCGCGCCTTCGGTCTTTTCGACATTCAGGCCGGCCTGTTCCAGCAGCGCCACCAGGCCGTGCGCGGGGCCGAGCGCGCCTTCGATGCGGACCTTTGCCGGCGCGGGGCCCTGAAGGTCGCGCACATCGGGGCGCGGCGCATCGTCGCGGTAGTCGTAGAAGCCGCGACCGCTCTTGCGCCCCAGCCAGCCGGCGTCCACCAGCTGCTGCTGCACCAGCGAGGGCTGGTAGCGCGGATCGTGGAAGAACGCCTGCCACACCGAGCGGGTCACGGCGAAATTGACGTCATGGCCGATCAGGTCCATCAGCTCGCACGGCCCCATGCGGAAGCCGCCGCACTCGCGCATCACCGCATCGACGGTCTCCGGCGTGGTCTGCTGTTCCAGCAGCAGGCGCAGCGCCTCGCCGTAGAACGGGCGCGCCACGCGGTTGACGATGAACCCGGGCGTGGACTGGCACACCACCGGCGTCTTCTTCCAGGCGCGCGCGGTGGCGACCAGCGTCTCGACGAGGGCGGGGTCGGTGGCGTGGCCGCGGACCACTTCGACCAGCGGCAGGATGGTCGCCGGATTGAAGAAATGCAGCCCGGCCACGCGCTCCGGCGCGGGCAGGCGTGCGGCCAGCGCGGTCACCGACAGCGAGGAGGTGTTGGTGGACAGGATGGCATCGTCGTCCACGCGCCTGGCCATCTCGGTCAGCGCGGCGACCTTGATGTCGAGGTTTTCGACGATGGCCTCGATCACCAGGCCCACGCCTTGCAGCGGCGCGCTCGGGCCCGCGGCGATCACCCGGGCGAAGGCGGAGGCGGCATCCTCGGCGCTGGCCTTGCCCTTGGCCACGCGCCGGTCGAGGCTGGCGCGGATCTGCGCACGGCCCCGGTCCAGCGCGGCCTCGCTGGTGTCGCACAGGTAGACGCGATGGCCGGCGACGGCGGCCACCTCGGCGATGCCGGCGCCCATGGTGCCGGCGCCGATGACGACCACGGCGCGATCCAGCGCGAGGGCATGGGCATCAGCCATCGGCCGGCTCCGTGGCAACGAAGGACGGACGCTGCGCCAGCGTGGCGTACCAGGCGGCCAGCTTCGGCGCTCGCGCGCGCCAGGCGAACTCATCGAAACGATAGTCCAGATAGCCCAGCGCGCAGCCGATCGCGATCTGACCGATGTCGATCGTCGCGCCGGGGCGGGCTTCGATCTCGCGCTCCAGGCGTGCGAGCGAGGCCTCGGTCTTGAGCGCGAAGGCATCGATCAACGACTGCAGCGGAAGCGCGCGTTCGCGCTCGTTGCGCCACAGGATCAGCACGTCCAGCAGCCCGTCGCCCAACGCCAGCTGCTGCAGGGCCTTCCAGCGCGCATCGCCGGACGGGAACAGCGCGCCGTGGAAGCGCGCATCCAGGTACTCGCAGATGACCGCCGAATCGAACAGCACCTGGCCATCGTCCAGCACCAGGGTGGGGATCTTGGACAGCGGGTTGTCGGCCATGATGGCCGGATTGGGCTTGAGCATCGCCGCCACCGAGCGCTGCAGCTGCAGCGCCTCGACGCAGCCCAGCTCATGGGCCACCACCATCACCTTGCGCACGAACGGCGACTTGGGCGACCAGTGCAGTTTCATCAGATCACTCCCTTGGCCCGCAGGGCCTGGATGTCATTGTCGGTGTAACCCAGCGCCTGCAGCACGCGCTCGCTGTGCTGGCCCAGCAGCGGCGGCGCCACGCGCGGCTGCAGCGGCGCATCGGCGAAGCGCATCGGGCTGGACACCAGGGGCACCTCCACGCCCAGCGGATGCGGGACGCGGCGGACCATCTGTCTGGCCACCACCTGCGGGTCTTGGAGCACTTCGGGCACCGAGTTGATGGCGCCGGCCGGCACGCCGGCCGCATCCAGTGCGGCCAGCAGGTCGGCGCGCCGCCACCCGGCGAAGGCCTCGGAGAGCCGCGCGGACAGCGCCTGGATGCCTTCCACGCGCCCGGCATTGGTGGCGAATGCGCCCTCGGCCAGCGCGGGCTGGCCCAGCACCTGGCACAGCTTGGCGAACTGGCCGTCGTTGCCGACCACCAGGATGACGTCGCCATCGGCGCAGGCGAACACGTCCTGCGGCTGGATGTTGGGATGCGCATTGCCGTTGCGCTGCGGCGTGCGGCCGGACACCAGGTAGTTCATCGCCTGGTTGGCCAGCGAGGCGACCTGGACATCCAGCATGGAGATGTCGATGGTGTCGCCCAGGCCGGTGACGTGGCGCCGGTTGAGCGCGGCCAGTACCGACACGGCGGTATACATGCCGGTCATCAGGTCGACGATCGGGATGCCGACCTTCTGCGGGCCGCCGCCGGGCTTGCCATCGCGCTCGCCGGTGACGCTCATCAGGCCGCCCATGGCCTGGATCAGGAAGTCGTAGGCCGGCTGTTCGGCGCGCGGGCCGTCCTGGCCGAAGCCGGTGACCGAGCAATAGATCAGCCTGGGGTTGATGGCGCGCAGGCTGTCGGCGTCCAGGCCGTAACGCTTGAGCGTGCCGACCTTGTAGTTCTCCAGCACGATGTCGGCCTGCGCCGCCAGCCTGCGCACGATGTTCTGGCCCTCGGGCGTGTCGATGCGGATGGTGATCGACTGCTTGCCGGCGTTGACGGCCAGGTAGTAGCCCGCCTCGCCGGTGTTGCGGCCGTCGGCGTCCTTGAGGAAGGGCGGCCCCCAGGCGCGGGTGTCGTCGCCGGCGCCGGGCCGCTCCACCTTGATCACCTCGGCGCCCAGGTCGGCCAGGATCTGCCCGGCCCACGGTGCGGCCAGGATGCGGCTCAGATCCAGGACCTTGATGCCCGACAGCGGGCGTGCGTTGGAGCTCATCGGGATATCCGTGCGACATCGCCGCGCGGCGGCGATGGGAGAGGGAAGGAGGGCATCAGCGGCCGACAAAGACCGGCGCGCGCTTCTCGCGGAAGGCGGCCTGCGCCTCGCGCGCGTCCTCGGTGCGGCCGATCGCGGCGGTCATGTCCTGCTCGTAGCGATAGCCGTCGCGCAGGCTCAGCTGCTCGATCGTGTTGAGCGTGTGCTTGCTCATGCGCGTGGCGACCGGGCTCTTGGCGGCGATGGTGTGGGCGATCTCCAGCGCGGTGGGCAGCAGCGCCTCCGGCGCCACGCAGGCCTCGACCAGGCCCAGCCGGTAGAGCTCGGCGCCGTCGACGCGCAGGCCGGTCAGCGCCATGCGGCGCAGGCGCGAGTGGCCGAACAGCCGCATCGCGTGGCGGCAGCCGCCGAGCAAGCCGACGTCGATCTCGGGCAGGCCCAGCGAGGCGCGCTCCGAGGCGACCAGGATGTCCGAGGAGGCGACCATCGCCAGGCCGGAGCCGAGCGCGGCCCCGTTGATGGCCACCACCACCGGCTTGGCGCATTCGCGGATCGCGTGGAAGCATTCGCGGGTGCGGCGCAGGTGCGCGCCCAGATCGCCCGGGCCCTTGATCACTTCGGCGCGTCCCTTGAGGTCTGCGCCTGCGCAGAACACCTTGCCGGCGCCGGTGAGCACCACCGCGCGGACCTCATCCAGCTCGCCGATGCGGTCCAGCGCCAGCACCAGCTCGTCGTTGAGCGTGCGGGTCAGCGCGTTGACCGGCGGCGCATCCAGCGTCAGCACCGCCACGTGGGCTTGGATCTCCACGCGCAGCTGGGTCAGGTCGTCCATTGCGGCAAGGCCTTGGTGATTCGTCGAAGGCCAGTCTAGGAAGCCGCTGCGCGCGCGCCGACGCGATGCCAGGCAGAGCTGCTATGCGGCTGCGCGCATAGCCGTTAGGACCAAGGTCGTATTGCGCGCGCGCCGCGCCGGTCAGGCATACAGCGCGCGCGGATGGTCCTCCAGGATCCGGCGCGCCAGCGCGGCATCGCCCGCCCAGTCGCGGAACGTCGCAAGCAGCGCGCCGGTGTCCGGCGCCGGTTCCACGCGCAGATGCGGCCAGTCGCTGCCCCACAGCATGCGGTCCGCGCGCGCGTGCTGCAGCGCCTGCTGGAAGGCACGGCCGCGCTCGGGCTGCGGCTTGCGCAGCAGGTTGCGGTACATGCACAGCTTGATCCAGGTGTTGCCGCCTTCCAGCAAGGACAGCAGCGCGCGGAACGCCGGCGCGTCGACGCCGGCCTCCAGATCGAAGCCGCCCGCGTGGTCGATCACCAGGGGCACGGGCAGTTCGCGCAGCGTGCCGATGACGCCGGACAGCGCCGCGGTGTCGCTCCACAGTTCGGCATGCAGGCCCGCCGCGGCCAGCGCCGGCGCCAGCCGCTTCAGATCCTCCAGCGTGGCCGCGCCGGGGAAGTCGCCGCCGCTGCGGTGGCTGAAGCGCAAGGCCCGCACGCCGCGCTCGCGCAGCCCGCGCAGGTCCATACCATCCTGCACACGCGCCACGGCCACCCCGCGCAGCTGCGGAAAGCGGTCCAGCGCGTCGAACAGTGCGGAAAAGTCCCGGCCGTAGGCGCTGGGATGGATCAGCACGCCATGCTGCAGGTCCAGCGCCTGCAGCAGCGCCAGGTACTGCTCGACGCTGGCCTGCGGGGGCGAATGCACGCTGGTGTCGGCCAGCGGAAAGCGCGCATATGGGCCGAAGACATGCGCATGGCAGTCCCAGCCGCTCACAGGCCGTTGCGCTGCGGCAGGTCGAAGGGCGGCGCGACGCCCTCCGGCAGGGGGATTTCGTGGGTGTTCAGTGTCATCGCCACCATCGTGTAATAGCCCACCAGCGCGGTGAGCTCGACCACGGCCTTCTCGCCCAGCAGGGCCAGCGCCCGCGCGTAGGTCGCATCGCTGACCGAGTTGGCGGCGTTGAGTTCGCGGGCGAAGCAGACGATGGCGTGCTCGGTCTCGTCCAGCCCCGCGGGGATCTGCTGCGCCAGCAGCGCCTCGAGGATCTCCGCGGACAGGCCGGCCTTCTCGCCCTCCAGCCGATGCGCGTGCCACTCGAACGGCGAGTTGCAGGCTCGGCCGGTGACCAGGATGGCCAGCTCGCTCTGGCGCGGCGTCAGGGACGTGTCGTAACGCAGCAGTTCGCCCAGGGCCGACCAGCGCGCCGCCAGCTCCGCGTTATGCAGCGCGGCGCGCAGCGGGCCCTGGATCCTGCCGCGCTTGCCGTTGACGATGCGGTCGTGGACCGCGCGCTGGTCGGCATCCATGTGGGCAGGATCGGGCAGGGTGATGCGGGGCATGGCAACTCCGGTTCGAACGCAGGACGGCGCGCATCGGACGCGCGATCGGCTGTTATAGGGTGGGGCGACGGGGCGCGCTACGCGTCCGCCGGCATGTCTGCTATGCGTCGGGGGTCGGGGCGAAGGCGCGCTGCCACAGGCCCTCGGCCGCCAGCGACTGGAAGGCGTGATCGATCTCGCTGGCCACGGCCGAGACCGCGCGGGCCGGCGCCTTGGAGCGGCTCAGCGCCATGGAGATGATCCGCTGCATGGGCGGATCCACCAGGCGCGCGGCCTGCAGCACGCCGTCGGCCAGTTCCTTCCACACCGCATGGATGGGCAGCACCGTGTAGACGCCGTCGCCGGCGGAGAGCGATTTCTGCAGCGGCAGCGAGTCCGCCTCGATCGCCGGCGAGAGCCCGATATGGCAGCTGCGCGCCAGCGCATCCAGCGCCGTGCGCAAGCCGTTGGGCGCGCTGGGGACCACCAGGGGCAACTGGTCGAGACGGGTGAACGGTACGGTCTCGGCGGCGGTCAGCGCATCGCCGCGTCGGCCGATCAGATAGCTGTCGACCACGGCCAGAGACTGCTCGCCTTCCGGCAGCGAGGTGCCATAGCGGTACAGCACGGCGATATCGACGCGGGCATCGGCCAGCCACTCCTCGACCTGGCCGCCGGAGCCTTCCAGGATCTTGAGCGTGACTGCGGGATAACGCGTGCGCAGGGTCGAGAACAGGCGGCCGGTCACCGCCTGCGAGATCGACGGCAGCATGCCGATCGTGACCCGGCCGGTCGGCTCCAGTGCTTCGCCGCGGATGTCGCGCTCGAGCTGCGCCGCGTCGGCCAGCAGCGCCTTGACCTGCGGAAACAGGCGTTCGCCCAGCTCGGACAGCTGCACGCCGCGTCCGGTGCGATTGAACAGCCGCGCGCCGCAATCGCGCTCCAGTGCGTTGATCTGGCGGCTGAGCACCGACTGGTTGGTGTCCAGGAACAACGCCGCGCGCGTGACGCTGCCCAGCTCGCCGATCGCCACGAACGCGCGCCAGCGCCCCAGATCGGTCACCAGATCGAGCGAAAGATTGGTGACCTTGGGTGTGGGCATGACGGAACGGCGGGCGCGCTGGATCAGGTGAACGAGGGTAGCAAACCGCCCGATGGCCAACGGCGCCAAACGCCTCCAGACGCGCCCTTCGACTAAAGGATAAGGGCCGCTGCGACGCCTTGAATTCCCTGGAAACCTCGCGTTTGCGGGCGATCGGCAGGGCCGCTGCGAGCCATCGCATTCGCGCCATAGCTGGATTGACCGTCGACGGCGTGCGCCCGAAAAAACACCGTGCCTAGACTCCGCCCCATCGACGCCTGCAGCGCAACGCAGGTCCACGCCATCGAGGAGGAGGGCCTCATGTCCAGCCAGGACGCGCGCCAGGCGATCGCCTGCGGCACGCGACAGGTGCCGGTGCCAAGACCGGTCCACTAACACCGTCCGGCCGCGTCAGGCCGGTCGTCCGATTGAAGTCCGTCGTGCCGTCGTCCCTGGGATGCGGCGCACAGGCGTCGTGCGGCCGCGTCCGGCCCGGCGCCTGCAATACCGGGAGGGATTGCCTGATGAAGCGCTCGTGGGTGCGTGTTCTGTTCTGTCTGGCCTTGCCGGCCACCGTGGGCGCCGCCGAGGCGGCAGGTGCGCGTGCGCATCGTCAGCTGAGCTGCGGCGATGCCAGCATCGACGTGGTGGTGGACGGCCAGGGGCCGACCATCGTGCTGCTGCCGTCGCTGGGCCGCGATTCGCTGGATTACGACCCGATCGCCGAGGGCCTGGCCGCCAAGGGCTACCAGGTGCTGCGCCCGCAGCCGCGCGGGCTGGGCGACAGCCGCGGGCCGATGGAAGGCATCACGCTGGCGGATCTGGCCGACGATGTGGCCTGCACGATCGACCAGGCCGGCAAGGCGCCGGCGATCGTCGTCGGGCATGCCTACGGCAACTGGGTGGCGCGCATGCTCGCCGCACGGCATCCGCAGTCCGTGCGCGGTGTGGTGGTCGCGGCCGCGGCGGCCAAGACCTATCCCAAGTCCCTGTCGGCCAGCATCATCCGTATCGCCGATCCCAAGACCTCGCGCGAGGATCGGCTGAAGGAGCTGCAGGCGACCTTCTTCGCGCCGGGCAACGATGCCTCGGTGTGGCTGGACGGCTGGCACCCCGAGGTGCGCACCAGCCAGCGCAACGCCAGCGATGCCACGCCCAAGGCGTTGTGGTGGAGCGCGGGCGGCAAGGTGCCGCTGCTGGACCTGCAGGCCGAATCCGATCCCTTCATGCCGGCCGATCGCCGCCAGGAGCTGCGCGAGGAACTGGGCCCGCGCGTCAGAGTGGTCACCATTCCCGGCGCCAGCCACGCCCTGCTGCCCGAGCAGCCGCAGCAGGTGGTCGAGGCCATCGCCCGCTGGTCGGCCGGCCTGCGTTGAGCCGCCGCGCGCCCGCCCCGCGCTTCATCCATCCAGCGTGCCGCCGCAGGCGGCCTCGCTCCCGCTTCTCGCATCCACTCCTGGGAGGGAACTCGATGCCTGTCCGCAACACCTCGCCGCGTCCGCGCCGCCATCGCATCGCCGTCGGCGCCTGCCTGATGGCCATGGTCGGCAGCGGCCATGCCGCCACCTTCGGCAACGAAGACGCCAACATCGAGTTCTTCGGCAATCTGTATCCGCAGTACCAATGGACCTCGTTCGGTCAGCCCACCGCGGTCGGCAGCCAGGTCAGCACGCTGACCACCAAGTCCAACACCAGCACGACCCTGCGCAGCGTCACCGACAAGCCGGATGCCGACCGGGTCAACTGGTCGCAGTCGTTCTTCGCCATGCGCGGGCACTACCGCTTCAACCCGGACTGGGACGTCGGCTTCCGCCTGGACGAGCAGGTCACCGAGCCCTACGACAACAGCGAGTACTTCAACCGCAGCCGCGATGCGTACGTCTACGTGGCGCATCGCGTCCTGGGGACCTTCACCGGCGGACGCATCAACAGCATCCTGTCCAACTGGGGCGCTCCGGTGCGCATGCTCGGCGTGAGCGAAAGCAATTTCGTGTCGACCTCCGCGTTGCTCGGCGGCGCGGCCTTCGGCACGGGCAGTCGCGCAGGGACGACGACGTGGGTCACCCGTGCCAGCCACGGCTACAAGTGGGAGAGCGCCAAGTGGAACGGCTTCTCCCTCGGGACCAGCTACATGCCGCACCGGGACGGCCCCGACTACGGCCGCCCTCGCCGCGCGTACTCCTACGGCATCCGTTGGGAGCAGGGGCCCTGGTACGCCGCGCTGCAATACGAGCGGCATACCAACCATCTGGTGATCAGCGGCGTGCCGACCACCACGCCGGCGGCCACTTCGATCACCAACCAGGGCGGCGGTTCGCAGGACCGCAACCTGCGCCTCAGCGCCGCCTACCAGACCAAGCGCGTCAAGCTGGGCGTGGACCTCTCGCGCGTGCAGTACGCCGAAGACCCGACCGCGGCCTACGGCAAGTTCAAGTCCTACACCGTGCCGACCTGGAAGGTCAGCGCGGAATGGCAGGCCACGCCGAAGCTGACCCTGGCGGCCAACTACATCCACGCCGGCGCCGGCCACTGCGTGCTGTCGGGCGCGGCGCCATGCAGCACCTACGGGCTGGGCGCGCAGGCCTACAACGTCGGCGTGCAGTACAGCCTGTTCAAGTACACCTCGCTGGTCGCCCTGGCCGGGCGCATCGACAACGGCGTCTCGTCCAGCTACGGCTCGCCGGTGCGCGCGCCGGTGGGCGCCACGGTCGACAACCTGGCCCTGGGCCTGCACGTCAAGTACTGAATGCCCGCCCGCAGCCTCCTCCTAACGCAGCGCGTCGCCGCCGGCCAGTCTGGCGGGGCGCGGCGCCGCCTGACACCCTGATGCGAGATCCCCGATGAGTTCCCAGGTGCAACCCTCTTCCGCTACCGGCGTGGCCGAGCCCTCGCCGGCCGATGCCACCTACCGCAAGATCAAGTGGCGCATCCTGCCGTTGATCATGCTGTGCTACACCGTGGCGCTGATCGACCGCAACGTGATCGGTTTCGCCCGCCTGGACTTCATGCACCAGCTGGGCTTCAACGAGGTCATGTACGGCATCGGCACCGGCATGTTCTTCATCGGCTACTTCGTGTTCGAGGTGCCCAGCAACCTGTGGCTGCAGAAGATCGGCGTGCGCCTGACGTTCCTGCGCATCATGATCCTGTGGGGGCTGGCCTGCGCGGCGTTCGCGATGATGCGCTCGCCGACCGAGTTCTATCTCTATCGCTTCCTGCTGGGCGCGGCCGAGGCGGGCTTCTTCCCGGGCGTGCTGCTGTACATCACCTTCTGGATCCCCAAGGCGCGCCGCGCCAGCGTCACCGCGCTGTTCATGGCCGCGCTGCCGATCGCCGGCATGCTGGGCGGACCGCTGGCGGGCACGATCATGCGCCTGTTCGACGGTGCGCTTGGCCTGCACGGCTGGCAGTGGCTGTTCATCGTCGAAGGCCTGCCGGCCTGCGTGCTGGGCGTGGTCGTCTACTACTTTTTGGACAACAAGCCGGCCGACGCCAAGTGGCTGACGGCTCCGGAGAAGGCGCTGGTCCAGGCCGACGTGGACCGCGACAGCGCCGCCTCGCCGGGCCAGCACCACTCGCTGTGGCAGGCCTTCGGCGACAAGCGCGTCTACATCCTGTCCTTCGTCGCGCTGGCGGTCTTCAGCGGTGCGGCGGCCAATGCGTACTGGATCCCGACCATCATCAAGAACTCGGGCATCAAGGACGTGCTGCACGTCGGCCTGCTGTCCTCGATCCCATTCCTGGCCGGCCTGGTCACCCAGTTCCTGGTGGCGCGCCACTCGGACAAGGTCGGCGAGCGCCGCTGGCACGTGGCCCTGTGCCTGGGCACGGCCGCCGCCGCCTGGCTGGTGCTGGGCACGACCCACCTGACCACCGCGCCGGCGATCGCGCTGCTGACCGTGTGCACCGCGGCCACGCTGGGCGCGACCGGACCGTTCTGGACCCTGCCGGGCAGCACCTTCTCCGGCCCCAAGGCGGCAGGCAGCATCGCGCTGGTCACCACCCTGGCCGGCCTGGGCAACGTGTTCGTGCCGATGATCGTCGGCGTGCTGATCGACAAGACCGGGACCCTGGCCGCCTCGCAGCTGGCCTACGGCACGCTGCTGCTGGCCGGCGCCATCACCATCGTGGCCGCCACGCGCGCGCCGGCCCGGCCCTGACTTTCCCCCTCGCTTCACGGAGTTCCCATGCAGGACGTTTTTCTCTGCGATGCCGTGCGCACGCCCATCGGCCGCTATGGCGGTGGCCTGGCGCCGGTGCGTACCGACGATCTGGCCGCGCTTCCGCTGCGCGCGCTGATGCAGCGCAATCCCGGCGTGGACTGGTCGGGCCTGGACGAGGTCTTCATGGGCTGCGCCAACCAGGCGGGCGAGGACAATCGCAACGTCGCGCGCATGGCGCTGCTGCTGGCCGGCCTGCCCCAGGAGGCGCCGGGCGTCACGCTCAACCGCCTGTGCGCGTCCGGCATGGAGGCGGTGGGCGCGGCGTACCGGGCCATCGCCTTGGGTGAGATGGAGCTGGCGATCGCCGCGGGTGTCGAGTCGATGTCGCGCGCGCCGTTCGTGATGGGCAAGGCGGGCAGCGCGTTCGGCCGCGATCAGAAGCTGGAAGACACCACCATGGGCTGGCGCTTCGTCAATCCGCAGCTCAAGGCGCTGTACGGCGTGGACACCATGCCGCAGACCGGCGACAACGTGGCGGCCGACGCGAGCGTGTCGCGCGAGGACCAGGATGCCCTGGCCCTGCGCAGCCAGCAGCGCGCCGCGCGGGCGCAGGCTGCGGGCTACTTCGCCGAGGAGATCGTCCCGGTGCGCATCCCCGGGCGCAAAGGCGAGACGGTGGTCGATACCGATGAGCATCCGCGCCCGCAGACCGATGCGGCGACCCTGGCCGCCCTCAAGCCGGTGAATCCGGGTGGCACGGTCACGGCCGGCAATGCATCGGGCATCAACGACGGTGCCGCGGCGATGATCGTGGCCTCGGCCGCCGCCGTGCAGCGCCACGGCCTGACGCCGCGCGCACGCGTGCTGGGGATGGCCAGTGGCGGCGTCGCGCCGCGCGTGATGGGCCTCGGCCCGGTGCCGGCGGTGCGCAAGCTGCTGGCGCGGTTGCAGCGCCCGCTGCGGGCCTTCGACGTGATCGAGCTCAACGAAGCCTTCGCCGCCCAGGCGCTGGCGGTGACCCGCGCGCTCGGCCTGGCCGACGACGACGCCCGCGTGAACCCGAACGGCGGCGCCATCGCCCTGGGCCATCCGCTGGGCATGAGCGGCACCCGCCTGGTGCAGACCGCCATGCACCAGTTGCATGTCGGCGGCGGCGGGCTGGGCCTGGCCACGATGTGCGTCGGTGTCGGCCAGGGGCTGGCGATCGCGGTGGAAAGGGTCTGACGCTGCGCGGTCCGCGCGGCGCCGTGTTCCCCGTCGCGCGACCAGCCTCTAGCCGGCGAGGGCCTGGCGACACGCCTCCGGCCTGGCGGAGAAGCGCGCGGCGTTCAACTCGATGCGCTGGAGCCTCACCGTCTCCCGCCCGAGGGGCCTGAAACGCAGACGATGCTGGCCGGACGCGTCCTGGGCCACGAGCGTGATCTCGACCTGTGGATCGGCCGGGTTTCCGCCGGACTGCGAGAGCAACTTCATCCCGTTCCGCAGTCCTGCGGCATAGGCCGTGGAGGCGGGGTCGAGCCCGGTGACGACGTCGCCCTGCCGCGTCGTCGCCTCGGTGTCCCAGCCCCTGTCGAACACCGGCGTGTCGACGGAGACCACCCAGGCGCATTCGCCGAACGCGTCTTCCGACAGAAGCACGGGCGCTGCGTGGTCGACGTACCTGGAGATCTCCGGCCGCAGGTCCAGCCCGGCGTGGGCCGCCGCGGCGACCAGCGCGTCCTGCAGCGCAAGCGCGGGATCGGCCTGCGCGCGTCTGCGTTGGTCATGAAGTACATCGTCGAGGCTCGTGCGCCCGCCGGAGCGCTGACGCAAGCGGCGATCCCAGACCGCGGCCAGCAGCGCGCCGCGCTGGTACGGCATCATGCGGGCGCGTTCGTCCTTCCAGAAGCGATCGGCGACGACGGCATTGGGCGAGGTGCGATACGGCGAGCGAGCGTAGTGGGCGAGGACCTCGTTCCACTCCTCGACGAACCGCTCCGGCGAAAGCAGCCCCGCCCGCAGCATCAGCCTGCGCGCGAAGAAGTCGGTGAACCCCTCGCTGATCCAGTACGTCCGGGCCTCGGTCGCGTCTTCGGTATGCCCCAGCTGTCTGGGATTCCAGCTATGGAAGTATTCGTGCGCAAGGAACCAGGCCAGATCCGGCAGCGGCGTGTCCTGTCCGATCCAGGTGGCAAAGGCATCGCCCAAGCCCGTCCCGCTGAATCCCGTCTGCTTCGGCTCCGAAGCCAGGGGGATGGCCGTGATCAGGAAGGGGCCTGCCTGGTCGTCGCCCCAAAACGTGCGCTCGGACGCAATGACCTTCCCCGCAAGGCGGGCGAAGGCCGCCATATCGAAACCGAAACGGCCGATGGAGGCCACGCGCAGCGGCTCACCGCCCACCCGCATGGTCGAGACCCGCAGGTCGCGGCCGCCGATGGCCACGCTTTCCCGAATGTCCTTGCCCGTGCGCGGTTGGTGCATCAATCCTTGCAGGTGCTGCGCGTCCGAAGCGAAGCCGATGCCGTGCGGACCGCGCCAGGTGAACGTCGCCGGCCGGTCCTCGCGTCCGGCGGGCTGGGCATAGAGCGAGAACCCGACCGCGTAGAACCAGTCGGGACGCACGATCGGATCCGGCTGCCTGCTGTTCGAGACAGCGGGAGCGGCCTGATGGGCCGACAAGATCCGATAGCGCATCACCAGCGGCGCGCCAGGGGCCGAGTCCACGATGCGTCCCCCGTGTGGCGCCACCGCGGTGCGCCGCGCACCTTCGACTGAAATATCGCGCGCCCACTGGCCCAAGTGCTCCTCGCCCGCCCATTGCTCGGCCCAGTCGATCACGGTCCGCCCAGAGGGGTCGGCCTGCAGCCGGATGGTCACATCGAGCGCGGTGATCCGGCCGTCGTCGGTCTCGGCGCTGAGCTCGTAGCGCGTCGAAGCATCGAGCCGTGGTTGGCTGGAAACCAGCGACAGCAACGTCAGCGCCCCTGCAAGTGCATGGCTCGGCATCACTTCGATCCTCCATTGCGGCGCGCGAGATCGCCCGGCTGGAAGTCTCTTACGCAGGCCACGTGCCAACCGTCGGCGCCCGTGGTGCGGCGTGTTCTGGATGCAAGGTGTCCGATCGGACAGCGTCGCGTGTCCGATCGGACGCGGGAGCGCGGACACGTGGCCGCCGCCGCGCTCGGTGTGCCACTGCCGTGTTGATCTTGACGAGGCGGGTCTGTGCGGCCCCGATCCATTGGCCTGTGCGCGTCATTCCTTCAACGATGGGCGCAGCGGGTGTTGCCGCCGGCCCTTCGCGGGGACGCGAGCGGACGGTGTCGCCAGCAAGTCGCGAGCTGACGAACGAGCGCCGGCCGACCATCGCAGCAGGCAGTGTCGTTCGGCGTCGTTCGCCTGCGAGTGCCGACTCGCTCATCGCGCAGTCCGCTCGATGATCGGTCCGGCCCGCACATTCGCAGGAAACGACCAATTTCCAGCGGCAGCAGGCCGGATGGGCGGATTTCGTTGTCGTAAGGTGAGTTTTTCCACCGCCCATCGAAGGCAGATGTCCACGATCGCCGCCCGGCTGGAACGCCTGCCGTTCTCGCGGTTCCACCTGCGTCTGCTGCTGATCGGCGGCTCGGGCTATCTGTTCGACGCGATGGACGTGGCGATCCTTGCCTTCCTGATGCCGCAGCTGAAGACCCTGTGGGGTCTGTCCAGCGAGCAGCTCGGCCTGATCGGCGCTTCGACCGCGATCGGAGGCCTGTTCGGCGCGATGGTGGCCGGGCGACTGGCCGATACGCTCGGTCGGCGCGCGGTGATGATGTGGGCGCTTGCGATCTACTGCCTGGCCACCGTCGCCAGTGCCTTCGCGCAGGACTGGCAGGTGTTCCTGGTGTTCCGGATCGTGGCGGGTCTCGGGACTTCGGCCGAAAGCGTGGTGATCGCGCCGTTCCTGGCCGAGTTCGCCGGCGCGCGGTTCCGCGGGCGTTTCACCGGTGCGCTCACAGGCTTCTTCTCGTTCGGCTATATCGCCGCGGCCCTGCTGGCCCAGTTCATCCCGCTGATGGGCAGCGAAGGCTGGCGCTGGATCCTGGTGATCACCAGCACGCCGATCCTGTTGCTCCTGTGGTGGCGCCGGCGCCTGCCCGAATCGCCGCGCTGGCTCGTCAGCAAGGGCCGCGATGCCGAGGCGGCGGCGATCGTCGATGCGATCGAAGCCGAGGTCCGCCTGCAGCATCCGACCTTGCCGGCCGCGGTCGACGTGCCGGTCGAACCCAGCACAGCCGCGCGCAGCGGGGGCTATGGCGACCTGTTCTCGCGCGCGTACGTGCGCAGCACCCTGGTGGTCCTCACCGTGTGGTTCTCGATCGGATTCACTTACTACGCCTACTTCACCTGGCTGCCGAGCCTGCTGGTGGCCTCCGGCCAGGACCTCAAGCGCAGCTTCGCTTTCTCGCTGCTGATCTATGCGGCCCAGGTGCCGGGGTACTTCAGCGCGGCTTATTTCAATGACCGCTTCGGTCGGCGCTCGGTGGTCTCGACCTACCTGGGCCTGGCCGCGTGCATGGCGCTGGTCATGGCGGTCGGCAGCGTGGAGTGGAAGATCATCGCTGCGGCAGCATGCCTCTCTCTTTTCATGAATGGTGCCTACGCCGGCCTGTATGCCTACACGCCCGAAGTGTTTCCGACCCGCATCCGCGCCACCGGGCAGGGCCTGGCCATCGCCGTTTCCCGGGTAGGCGCAGCGATCTCGCCGATCGTGGTGGGGTTCGTCTATCCGCTGGGCGGGTTCGCGGTGGTGTTCGGCCTGTCCACGGCGGTGCTGGCGGTCGGCGCGCTGGCGATCGGCCTGTACGGAGTCCAGACCAGGGGCAGGACGCTCGAATCCCTCTATTGACGCGGCCTTTACATTCGGGCAAAGCTCATGCTGACAGCAACGACACGCTAGGCCATCCAAGGACGGGGGTTCCAGCCGAGGGGGAGTGCGCGCAGCATGAATTCGGATCACCTCGTGGATGCCTTGCGACAGGACCACGCCATGGAGCCGGCTCTGTATGTGCCCAACCTGCCTTCCTCCGGCGTGGCAGTGATGCGGTGGCGCCGGACCGACGCGGGTCCCTCAGGGGTGATCCGCCATCCGGACCAGGCCTATACGCTCTCGATCATCCTGCAGCCGATGTCCGCCCGGGCCTGGGCGGACAACGCCGTGGTGTGGTCCGGCCCCATCAGCGCCAACACCATGCGCCTGACGCCGCCCAGCGCCTCGCCGCAGTGGATCAGCGAAGGCGCCTTCGATTATCTGCATCTCAGCATCCCGGCCAGCGCGGTCGACCGTATCGCCGGCGAGGATGCCGAGTTCGTCCATCGCCAGCTGCGCGAGCGCGCGCCGATGTACACCCGTGATCCGACCATCGCCCAGTTAGGCAACATGCTGCTGAACGCGACCAACAGCTCGCGCCGCTTCGCCATTCCGTTTGTCGATGGGCTGGTGCACGCGATGGTCGCCCACCTGCTGGAGCGGTATGCCACCCAGACCGAAAGCGCGGCCTCCAGCGCGATCCTCAGCAGCGCGTCGCTGAAGCAGGTCATCAGCCATATCCGCGGCAACCTGGACCTGCCGCTGCGCGTGGCCGAGCTGGCCAGGATCGCCAAGGTCAGCGAATCGCATTTCGCGCATGCCTTTCGCAGCAGCGTCGGCGTCTCGCCGCATCGCTACGTGATCTCCGAGCGGATCTGCGAGGCCAAGGCCCAGCTCGGCCGCACCGACAAGTCGATCCTGCAGGTGGCGCTGGCGACCGGCTTCAAGGACGCCAGCCACTTCACCCGCACCTTCCGCGCAGAAGTCGGGCAGGCGCCGCTGTCGTACCGCCGCCAGTTCCGGGGGCAATTGGCAGATTAGTTCTATTTCTGCGCCGGTTTGCGCCAGACGGCGCGGGGAAAATCGCCAAGATAGAAGTCGTCTTTCGCCGCGGTCTCACGCCGCGGGGGGACGGGCGAACCCTCCCGCGTCTTGCCCGCGCGCTGCCTGACCGACCTTGCGCCATGCCCAGCCTGCTCAACATCCCCGCGCTCGTCCTGCTGCTGGCGGCGCTGGCCCCGACCGCCGCCCGGGCGCAGTCGCACCCCGTGGCCGAGACCCTTTCCGGTCGTGTGCAGGGCGTATCGGTCGAAGGTGTGGAGAGCTTCAAGGGGATTCCTTACGCGGCGCCGCCGACCGGGGCATTGCGCTGGCGTGCTCCCCAGCCCGCGGCGCATTGGCAGGGCGTCCGCGATGCCAGCCATTACGGTGCGCCGTGCATCCAGCCGGCCAAGCCAGGGCAGTGGGCCGTGGAGCCCAGCGAGGACTGTCTGAACCTCAACCTCTGGCGCCCCGTGCGCGATGGCGTCGAAGCGAACCAGGGCAAGCTGCCGGTGATGCTGTGGATCCACGGCGGTGGCAGCGTGGTGGGATCAGGATCTGATCCGGCCTTCGACGGCAGTGCGTTGGCCCGTCATGGCGTCGTGGTGGTGACCATCAACTACCGTCTTGGTCGCCTTGGCTATTTCGCGCATCCGGCGCTCAGTGCGGCCAAGGCCGATGGCCCCCTGCTGGGAAACTACGGGCTGATGGACCAGCTGGCGGCCATGCGTTGGGTCCGGGAGAACATCGCGGCATTCGGGGGTGATCCGGGCAACGTGACCCTCTTCGGCGAGTCGGCGGGCGGCTGCTACGTGAGTATCTGGATGACCTCGCCGGCCGCGCAAGGATTGTTCTCCAAGGCGATCACGCATTCCTGCCCAGGCTTCATCCTGAGCGAGCCCTTGGCCGGACAGGGCAGCGCGGAAACGCGTGGCCAGACACTTGCACAGACGCTGGGCATCAAGGGTCGTGATGCCAAAGCGCTGGCGGCACTGCGCAAGCTGCCAGCCAGCGCGTTCCTGCAGCCTGCCTTCTTCAAGGGGACTTATCCGGTGCTGGACGGCGTGCTCGTACAGCAGGATCCCTACCTGGTGGTGTTGAATGGCAAAACACTGCATAAGCCTTGGATCCTGGGCAGCAACAGCTTCGACTCGAGCTACATGCCGTACTACGGCATCGATCTGAGCCATCCGCTGGCGGGATATCCCAATGACGCCGACAACATCCGCGCGGTCTATCGACAGGCCGCGCCCGAGGGAAGCGAGCAGCAGCTGGGCACCGCGTTCCTGTCCGATATCGACATGGCGTATTCGGATCGCATGTACGCCCAGGTCGCCGCGCGCGATGGCGTGCCGACCTATACCTATGCCTTCGACCACCTGCCTGCCGCGGCTGTCGGCGAGCTGCCGGGCGTGCCACATGGGGGCGAGCTGGCCTTCGTGTTCGGTGCGGCGCGCATGTCGGCGGGGCCGGACAGGTCCTTCCCGCTCGATGCGCAGGACAAGGCGTTCTCACAGCAGGTGATGACTTACTGGACCAACTTCGCCAAGACCGGGGAACCCGGAACGGCGCAAACCCCGTGGCCTGCTTATGCCCAGGGCGAGACCACGATGGTGTTCTCGCAGCAGGGTGGGCCGCATCCGGTCTCGGGCTATCACCGCGAACGACTGGACTTTGCCGCCCCGTTCGCCTGGAAGCGGATCAGCCGCTGGGATCCGTGAGTCCGCGTCGCCCCTACTCGCAAGATCAAGAGACCTCATGAGTGAAGCAGTGATCCCGGCCGGGGAGGAATATCCGCGGCTGTTGAACCAGCGTGGGCTTCCGCCGGTGCAGGGCGGAACGCCGCGCGACCGCGGGGAGGGTCCCTTCAAGCGCCTGGTGCTCCGCGCGGCGACGGTGCTCGACGGCACCGGCGCCCCGCCATGGGGTCCGGTGGACATTGCGATCGAGCACGGTCGCATCGTGCAGATGGCCGGCGTCGGTAGCCCGTTGTCTCGACGCGAAGACCTCTCGCCCATTGGGCGTTTGCCGGGAGGGGATCACGAGATCGACTGTTTCGGCAAATTCGTCACGCCGGGTTTCGTCGACTGCCATGCGCACATCGGCTGGCCGGCGCATGCGGAAGTGGGTGAGTCGGCACCGGCCGACTACATCTACAAACTGTGGCTCGCCCACGGCGTGACGACGGTGCGTGAGATGGGCAGCATCAACGGCCTGGGTTGGTCGCTGGAACAGAAGCGACGATCGGCGAGCAACGCGATCGCCGCGCCGCGCATGCAGGTGCACGCGTACTTCCCCGCCGTGAACGACATGCTCAAGACCATCTTCACGCCGGCCCAGGCCAAGGACTGGGTCTATCGGCTGAAGGACCGCGGCGCTGACGGCGTGAAGTTCTTCGGCGCATCGCCGGCGATCATGCGCGCTGCGCTGGAAGCCTGTGCCGAAGTCGGTCTGCGCTCGGGATGCCATCACGCGCAGCAGGCGGTGACCAGCCTGACCGCGATGACCAGTGCCCGCATGGGACTGACCAGCGCGGAGCACTACTACGGATTGCCCGAGGCGCTGTTCGAAGATCGCACCATTCAGGACTACCCGTCCGACTACAACTACGCCAACGAGTATCACCGCTTCGCCACCGCCGGCCGCACCTTCATGCAGTCGGCCAGGCCGGGGAGCGCCAAGTGGAACGCGGTGATGGACGAGTTCTTGGAGCTGGGGTTCAGCTTCGTACCGACCTTCGGCATCTACGACGCCAACCGCGACCTGATGCGTGCGCGGCAAGCCGACTGGCACGCCGACTACACGTGGAAGAACTTGTGGAAGTTCTTTCAGCCCTCGGCCACCGGCCATGGCGCGTACTGGTATCGCTGGTCCACCGCCAACGAGGTGGAGTGGAAGCAGAACTACCAGCTCTGGATGGCCTTCATCAACGAGTTCAAGAATCGCGGCGGCCGCGTGTGCGTGGGCAGCGACTCGGGCTTCATCTTCCAGATCTATGGATTCGGATTCGTGCGCGAGCTCGAACTGCTGCAGGAGGCCGGCTTCCATCCATTGGAAGTACTGCGCGCGGCCACCAGCGTCGGCGCTTCGCTGATGGGGCTGGAGGACGAGATCGGTCGCGTGGAGACCGGCTACCGTGCCGATCTGCTGATCCACGAACAGAATCCGCTGTCGGACTTCAAGCTGCTTTATGGCACCGGCGCGCTGCGCCTGGATGAGCGCACGGGCCAAACAGGCTGGCAGCGCGCGCTGCAGTACACCATCAAGGACGGCATCGTGTTCGACACCGCGCAGCTGCTGGCGGATGTGCGCCAGATGGTGGCGCAGAACGCGGCGCCGGCCTGATGGACATCGTGCTGGTCACCGGGTTTCTCGGCGCAGGCAAGACCACCCGCATCGTGCGCTGGCTGGAGCGCGCCCAGACCGGAGACACCGCGCTGATCGTCAACGAGGTCGGGCAGATCGGACTGGATTCGATCCTGATCGGGCAGGCCGACAACGCCGTGCAGATGCAGCTGCTGGCGAACGGCTGCCTGTGCTGCAGCTCCGGTAACAGCCCGGGACCGGTCATTGCGCAACTGGCCGATGCGCACCTGCGGCGAACGGGGCGCACGTTGCAGCGGGTGGTGATCGAAGCCAGCGGCCTGGCGCGGACAAGCCAGCTGCTGCGCGAGCTGGCGGCGTTCTATCCTGGATTCTCCAATGCTCTGCGCGTGGTCTGCGTCATCGATGCACGTACCGACCTCGATCTGCAGGCGCAGCCCGAAGCGATCGATCAACTGGCGTGCGCGGATTTCATCCTGCGCTCGCGCGGCGACCTGGCGAGCGCGGTGGAACAGCAGCGTTGCACGGCCGCCATCTCTCGCATCAATCCGTTCGCGGTGCTGGTCGATGACGACGATCTGGCTGCCGCGATCGAGGCGCCGCATGTGCCGATCCTACGTTTCGATGCGCCGCAGCTGACCGCGCGCGCGTCTGGACACGATGTCGTCGTGGCCATTGTCGCCCCCCGGCGCACCAACGCCGGCTACCTCATCGAATGGATGGAAAATCTCGCCGGCGCCTGTGGCGCGCAGCTGCTGCGCATCAAGGGGCTGGTGGAGCTGGAAGGCGCGCCAGGACTGGTGTGCGCTCAGTCGGTCGGCGGGCTGATTTCGCCGCTGCAGCCGCTGGCTCGCGAAGTGCGGGACCAGGCGCCCTTCCTGGTCGTGATTGCGCGACAGCTGGAGCCGCAGGTGCTGTCCAGTTGCGATCCGGAGCAGCATTTTTCGCTTCGCAAGGCGGTTTGACGGTCACCCTCGGTTGGTCGGAAGCGGCTTCATCGAAAGGCGCGCGTTGCATGCACGGATACCGCGAAAGCCGGGGTGCGAAACCGATCGCAGATTTTTTTCAGTCCAACAGGAAGCGGCCATTTTTATTCACGCGGTTTGAATAGTGTTGAGTCACGCGGCGCGAGGCGCCAACGCGCCAGCGCCGCCGGCATGACGCCCGATCGAACTTCCGCCCCTTCCTATCGCCAACCCCACATAGGCCGCCTTTCCATGACCCGTTTCCCGGCAACCAAGACGTTGGGCATCAAACATTCATTGCTGGCCCTGGCGATTTCCGTGCAGATGATGGCGGCCGCACAGGCTGCCACGCCCGAGCAGGACAGCGCAGACGCCGACAAGAAGGCCGCGCCGACACAGCTCAAGGACGTCAAGGTCACCACGCAGAAGCGCGTGCAGACCGTCAACAAGACCGCAATCGCATTGACCGCGCTGGATGCCGATGGCTTGCGCAATGCGGGCGTCACCGGCGTCAAGGACCTGGCCACCATCGCCCCCGGCGTGCAGATCCACACCATCGGCGTGGACAGCTATGTCGGCGTGGCCGTGCGTGGCATCTCCAACGCGACCTACACGCCGGATGGCAACCCGGCGGTCTCCACCTATGTCGATGGGATCTATGTCGACCTGCCGGTGGGCTTCTCCAACGTGATGTATGACCTGGATCGCGTGGAGATCGCACGTGGTCCGCAGGGCACGCTGTACGGCCGCAACGCCACGGGCGGCAACATCAACATCATCACCGCCGAGCCGACGCACGAGTTCGGCGGAGCGGCCGATGTGTCATACGGCAGCTTCAACGACGTCCTCACCCACGCGACGGTCAATCTCCCGGTCAGCGATACCTTCGCGCTGCGCGCCTCGGCCACCACGCATCGCAGCGATGGCTACTTCGATACCCATGGCAGCACCGGCCGCAACTACGGTGCGGTGGATGACATCGGCGGCCGCCTGACCGCGCTCTGGACGCCGACGGCTGACTTCAAGTGGCGTATGTCGGTGGAGAGCTTCGTTTCCAAGGGCAAGCCGGGCGCCAGCATTTCCACCGATGCGAACGTCAAGCCGACCAACGGCGTGGGTGTTTACGATCAGCCCAACTACGGGACGGAGGAGCCCTATAACTACATCAAATCCAACGCCTTTCGTTCGCGCATGGATTACAGCCTGTCGGATGCCTGGACGCTGTCCTACCTGGCCGGCTATCAGAACCTGGATGCGGCCTACAAGTGGGCCACCACCGGCGAGGCCGACAATATCCCCACCTACGAGCAGTACTCCAGCTACTCGTCCGAATCCCAGTCGCATGAGATCAACCTGGCGTTCGACTCGGACAAGCTGACCAACGTCTTCGGCCTGAACTACTTCGTCAACGACATCGCCAACAAGGGGTCGGCCGGCATCTACCGCAACATCGATCTGTACTACCGCGGTTTCGCCGACGACGGCATCGTCAAGCGGTCCTCGGGCATTTTCGACCAGGCCACGCTGAGCCTGACAGACGCGTTGCGCATCACCGCCGGCGCGCGCTACAGCCGCGACTATCAGTCCCAGGCCACGACCGAGTCGCTGTACTGCGGCTTGGCCTCCAATCCCGGCGTCACCTTGAACCAGGCCATGTCGGCTCAGGCCAACACAGGCGCGTGCGGTGCCGTGTCGCCCACGCCGGGCGCGTCGACCTCGACCTCCAAGGTCACCTGGAAGGGAGGCGTCGAATACGACCTGTCGGCGGACACCATGGGCTATGGCTCGGTCACCACCGGCTACAAGCAGGGCGGTGTGCAGCCCAGCGCACCGGCGGGATTCTCCAAGTCCTACGATCCCGAAACGGTCACCAGCTACGAGCTGGGTTTGAAGTCCAAGCTGCTGGACAACTCGCTGAACCTGCGTGCGGCAGCGTTCTACAGCGACTACCAGGACATGCAGGTGTTCCAGTATCTGGTGATCGATTCCAGCAGCCGGTTGGTCACGACCAATGCGGGCGCATCCAGGATCTACGGCATCGAGCTGGAAGGAGACTGGGTGCCGACGACCAACGACCACGTCAGTGGCTTTCTGACCTGGCAGCACGCCCGCTTCACCGAGTTCGACAACGCCCGCAACTCGCGCACGCTGGAGACCATCGCCAGCCTGGCGGGGAACCAGTTGCCCAATGCGCCGGACTGGTCGATGAAGCTGAGCTATTCGCATGACGTCCCGCTGGCCAGCGGCGCGCTGCTCACTCCCAAGCTTGAGGCGTACTGGCAGTCCAAGAGCTACACCCAGGCGTTCAACGATTCCTGGTACCGGATTGATGCGTACTCCAAGACCAACCTGTCGCTGACCTACACCGATCCGAGCTACCGCTGGACGGTGGCAGCCTATGTGGACAATCTGGAGAACAACACGATCAAGAACAGCGACTACTCGGCGACCGGCCTGGTGTTCAGTGATTTCCAGCCACCGCGTACCTATGGAATGCGTGTGGCCTACAAGTTCTGAGCAACCAGGAAGGGTCCGCTCGAGCGGCACGGTGGCGCACAGCCACCGTGCCTCCCTTGTTTCGGCATTTATGTCAGACGGTCGCGGCAGGGTGGCCGGGGCGTGAAGCGCAGCCGCGCTCGAGCCCGCACCGCCGTGAGGGCGGCTGGTTGCGCAAGCTGATCGGGTAGAGGCCCGGCGCCCGTCGTTCATCATGGGCTCCCCAAGCGCGACTTCCATCGCCAGAGCTGGCTGCCTGCGGGGGCGATCTTTAGGCGGAGGCCGCCTCATCGAGGCGCCCATCTGCGCTCGGCGAGCTCTGATTCGAATGGATCAGCGCGTGTGGGCAGGCATCAGGTAAGAAAAACCCCCGATTTCTCGAGGGTCTTGAACTTTTCCGGACTTGCCCGGAACGAGTGCTGGCGCGCCTGGAGGGATTCGAACCCCCGACCAATGGCTTCGGAAGCCACTACTCTATCCGGCTGAGCTACAGGCGCATGGTGCAACAACACGCCGCGGCGGGCCGACGGCGGCGCGCATTATCCCTGAAAACATCGGCCGACGCGAACTTGCCGCCAGCCGCGCCAGCCAATGGCGCGTCGCCGCGTGCGTCCGATGCAGCCGGGCGGGACCGCCGCACCCGCGCAACGCGCCCCGGGCGCTGTGCAGGCCGCTCGCGGCGGATCTCAGTACGCCTGCGCGCGATGCCAGCGCCAGGCGCTGCCGATCATGGCGTCCAGCGTGGCGTGCTGCGGCTGCCAGCCGAGCGCGGTGCGCGCCCTGTCCCCGGAAGCCACCAGCGTCGCCGGATCGCCCGCGCGGCGGGGCGCGAGCGTGTAGTCGATCTGGCGCCCGCTGATCGCGCGCGCGGCCTGCAGCACCTGCAGCACGCTGAAACCCTGGCCGTTGCCCAGGTTGAACGCATGCGCGCCGGGCGTCTGCTCCATCAGCGTCAGCGCGCGCAGGTGCGCGTCGGCCAGATCCAGCACATGGACGTAGTCGCGCACGCAGGTGCCGTCGGCCGTGTCGTAGTCGTCGCCGAAGATCTGCAGCGCTGGGCCGCGGCCCAGCGCCGCGCGCAAGGTGTTGGGGATCAGATGCGTCTCGCGGGCATGCGATTCGCCGATGCCTTCCTCGGCCGCGGCGCCGGCCGCGTTGAAGTAGCGCAGGCACACCGAGCGCAGCTCGTAGGCGCGCGCGGCGTCGGCCAGCATGCGCTCGACCATCAGCTTGCTGGCGCCGTAGGGGCTGATCGGGGCGCAGGGATGGGCCTCGTCGATCCGTGCGCCCTGCGGATGGCCGAAGATCGCCGCGCTCGAGGAGAACACCAGCCGCTCCACCCCGTGCCGGCGCATCGCCTGCAGCAGGTTGAGCGTGCCGACCACGTTGTTCTCGTAGTACGCGTACGGATCGCGCACCGACGCGTCCACCAGCGAGTGCGCGCAGAAATGCATCACCGCATCGACCGGGCGCTCGAAGGCCGCGTCCAGCGTCCGCGGCTGCAGCAGGTCGGCCTCGACCAGCCGCCCCCAGCGCACCGCCGCGCGGTGGCCGGTGCTGAGGTTGTCCAGGACGGTGACCTCATGGCCCGCCCGCGCCAGCGCCAGCGCGGCGTGCGCACCGATGTAGCCGGCTCCTCCACAGACCAGAACGTGCATGCGATCGAGTTTTCCTGGGGTGTGGAGGGGAAGGGAGGGGCTTGGGGGGCTGCGCAGCGTCCTGCGGGGGACTAACGCCAGTTGTGGCCGGAAGCGGCAATGCGGTGCGGGGCGGCGTGGGGAAGGCCTCTCGCCGCCATGGGCCGAAGGGCTGCTCCCCCTGTAGAGCGGAGCTTGCTCCGCTGGGGCTTTCCCGCGGACCGGGCGAAGAGCAGCGGAGTCCCCAAAAGGGGATTGCCACAAGCTCCGCTCTACAAAGGAGGGCGCGACGTGATCGGAGGAGTCAATGGCTCCCCCGGGAGGACGACGAAGCGAGGCAGGCGACGACTTTGGGCGAGCGCACGCTGCCGCGGTGGCTTGCGCGGGCCTGCTACCCTTTTGCGATGGCTTACGAACGATTCGACGCGCCGCCGGCGCCGCGGCCCGGGCGGCTGGCGGAATACTGGAAGCTGGTCCGTGGCGACCGGCCGATCGGGGCGCTGCTGCTGCTGTGGCCGACCTGGTGGGCGCTGTGGCTGGCCGCGGGCGGGTTGCCGCCCTGGTGGACGCTGCTGGTGTTCACCGCCGGGGTCTGGCTGACGCGCTCGGCCGGGTGCGTGATCAACGACTACGCCGACCGCTGGCTGGACCCGCAGGTCGAGCGCACCCGCGAGCGGCCGCTGGCCGCCGGGCGGGTCAGCGGCCGCGAGGCGCTGTGGGTATTTGCGGTGCTGATGCTGGTGGCATTCGGCCTGGTGCTGACCATGAACCGGCTGACCATTGGCCTGAGCGTGGTAGCCGCCTTCCTGGCCGCCAGCTACCCCTATCTCAAGCGCTACACCTACCTGCCGCAGGTTTATCTGGGGCTGGCGTTCGGCTTCGGCATCCCGATGGCCTTCGCCGCGGTGCAGGGCACGGTGCCGGCGCTGGGCTGGCTGCTGTACGCGGCCAACATCCTGTGGGCCACCGCCTACGACACCTGGTATGCCATGGTCGACCGCGAGGACGACCTGCGCGCCGGGTCCAAGTCCACCGCCATCCTGTTCGGCGATCTGGACCTGGCGATCCAGGGGTTGCTCTATGCGCTGGTGTTCGTGGCGCTGGCGCTGGTCGGGCGGCAGGCGGCGCTGGGCTGGCCGTACTGGCTGGGCCTGGGCGTGGCCGTGGCGCTGGTGGCCTACGAGTTCTGGCTGTGCCGGCACCGCGAGCGCGGGCCGTGCTTCCGCGCCTTCCTGCACAACAACTGGGTCGGCGCGGCGGTGTTCGCCGGGATCGCGGTGTCGCTGGCGCTCAAGGCCTGACGCGCCGCGGCCGGGCGGCCGGCGCGGCCTTGCCTAGACCATCGTCCAGCAGACCGCGCCGGGCCGGGGCTTGGACAATGCGGGCCGGGGATCGGATGACGAGGGCAGGCTCATGGCGGCGAACGAAGGCGAGGCCCGGCAGGGCGTGATGGCCCGCGCGGCGCTGCGCAGCGCGGCCTGGGCCGAGAAGTGGTTCCCCGACGCCTACGTGTTCGCGGTGCTGGGCGTGATCCTGGTGGCCATCGCCGCGATGCTCGCCGGCGCCACGCCCAAGGCCACGGCCGAGGCCTTCGGTGGCGGCTTCTGGAGCCTGATTCCCTTCACCATGCAGATGGCCTTCGTGGTCATCGGCGGCTACGCGGTGGCGACCGCGCCGATCGTGGCGCGCTTCATCGACCAGCTGGCCCGGGTGCCGCGCAGCGGCCGCGGGGCGATCGTGTACGTGGGCCTGGTGAGCATGCTGGCCTCGCTGCTGAGCTGGGGCTTCTCGCTGGTATTCGGCGGCCTGCTGGTGCGCGCGCTGGCCAGGCGCAGCGAGCTGAAGATGGATTACCGCGCCGCCGGTGCCGCGGCCTACCTCGGACTGGGCGCGGTGTGGGCGATGGGCCTGAGCTCCTCGGCCGCGCAGCTGCAGGCCAATCCGGCCTCGATGCCGCCCGGCCTGCTGGAGATCACCGGCGTGCTGCCCTTCACCGAGACGATCTTCCTGTGGCAGTCGATCGTGCTGACCGCGGTGCTGATCGGGGTCTCGCTGCTGATCTGCTGGGTCACCGCGCCGCAGGGCCGGGCCGCGCGTACCGCGGCCGACTTCCCCGAGGCGGCGCAGAGCGAGCCGGACAAGGCGCTGCCGCCGCGCACGCGTCCGGGCGAATGGCTCGAATACAGCCCGCTGCTGACCGTGCTGCTGTCGCTGCTGGCCTTCGGCTGGCTGGCCGGCGAATTCGTCTCCAAGCCGGTGGTCACCGCGATCGCCAGCCTGAACACCTACAACTTCCTGTTCCTCTCCCTGGGCCTGCTGCTGCACTGGCGTCCGCGCAGCTTCCTCAACGCGGTGGCCAAGGCCGTGCCCAGCACCACCGGCGTGCTGATCCAGTTCCCGCTGTATGGCGGCATCGCGATGATCCTCACCGGGGCCAAGGGCGCCGATGGCGACACCCTGGCGCACCATCTCTCGCAGCTGTTCGTGCACGTGGCCACGCAGGACACCTTCCCGGCGGTGATGGGCGTGTATTCGGCCATCCTGGGCTTCTTCGTCCCTTCCGGCGGCGGCAAGTGGCTGATCGAGGCGCCGTATGTGATGCAGGCAGCCAACGAACTGCACGCGCACCTGGGCTGGGCGGTGCAGGTCTACAACGCCGCCGAGGCCCTGCCCAACCTGATCAACCCGTTCTGGATGCTGCCGCTGCTGGGCGTGCTGGGGCTGAAGGCGCGCGACATCGTCGGCTTCACCTTCATCCAGTTGCTGGTGCACATCCCGCTGGTGATCGGCCTGCTGTGGCTGCTCGGGCTGACCCTGCCCTACGTCCCGCCGGTGATGCCGGCCGGTTGAGCGGACGGGCTCAGGCCGCCAGGCGATGCCCGCGCAGGCGGAAGGCGACCACCAGCTGCAGCGCGCCGTAAACGATTGCGCCGATGCCGAACCACAGCGCCATGGTCAGCAGCCCGGCCGCCGGGTAGACGAAGAACAGCACGCCCAGCAGGATCGACAGCACCCCGCTGAGCACCAGCAGCCACTCGCCGCGGATGTGCTTGCGCACCTGCACGGCGAACACGATGCGCGCCACCCCGGCGATCACCAGCCACACCGCCAGCAGCCACAGCAGTGCGGCGGCCATCTGCGCCGGCTGGGCGATGGCCAGCACGCCGAAGGCGATGGAGATCAGCGCATAGAGCGCCAGCAGCCAGCGCGGCAGCACGTGTTCGCGACTGAAGGCACTGATCAGGCTGACGATGCCATCGGCCAGCGAGAACGCGCCGAAGACCAGCACCAGCGCCAGCACGGTGCCGCCCGGCCAGATCAGCGTGGACACGCCGAACAGCACGGCGACCAGACCGAACAGCAGGAACACCCACCAACTGCGCGAAACCGAAACGGCGGCGAAGGACATCGGCATTCTCCTGACAAGCGGGCGAGGGCAGGATGACACGCGGGCGCGCTGCCACGGCGGTCTGCCCAGCAGCATAAACCTCTCGCCGTTGCTCCAGCATCCAAGGCAGGCCCAGTGAGCAGCCGACTCACTCCACCCGCGCGCAGACCCAACCATCCACCCGCGCGACACCGGCGCGCAGCAGGGCGCGCGTCGCGGCGTGCAGGGTGGCGCCGGTGGTCATCACGTCGTCGATCAGGGCCACGTGCGCGGGCAGGGCGGCGCCTGGTCGCACGCTGAAGGCGCCGCGCAGATTGCGGCGGCGGGCTTGGGCGTCCTGTTCGGACTGGGGGGCGGTGTCGCGGCTGCGCAGCAGCGCGGTGTCCAGGACCGGCAGGTCGAGGCGGCGGCCCACGGCGCGCGCCAGTTCCAGCGCCTGGTCGTAGCCGCGGCGGCGCAGGCGCCGGTCGTGCAGCGGCACCGGCACCAGGGCCTGCGGCCGTGGTGCGCCGGACATGGCCTGGGCCATCAGCGCGGCGAGCAGCCGGCCGGCCGCCAGGTCGCCGTGGAACTTCAGGCGCGGCACCAGCCGGTCCAGCGGCGGGCCATAGACCAGCGTGGCGACGGTGAGGGTCATCGGCGGCGGATGGCGCAGGCAGTGTCCGCAGGTCTGGGCGTGCAGCATCGGCAGCGCGCAGCGGGGGCAGGCGGTGGTATTCCACGGCAGGGCAGCGGCGCAGTCCGCGCACAGGTCCAGCCCGCTCTCGCCGCGCGCGTCGCAGACCAGGCAGCGCGGCGCCAGCAGCGCGCGTCCCAGGCGTTGCAACCACTGTGTGGGGGAAGCCTCCATGCGGATCGTCCAGGGCAGTCCTTGCCGATGCATACGGCGACTTTAGCGCCTGTCGGGCCGGCGGGTGCCGTGGCCGGGCCGGCGCTGGCGGATACGCGGCGCGTTTAGGCGGCGTGGCCGGTCATCCGGGTCGCCATCGGCTGGATTACGCTAGCCGGCCGACCCACGCCAGACGCACAGGACGCAGCATGGCCCGCCCCGATCTGCACGACCGCATCGTCGCGCTGCGCAAGCTGCGCGTGGCCCAGGACCGCGTGCGGGTGCGCCGCGCCGTCGCACGCCGCGACGGCGTGCGGGTCGAGGTCGACGGCCGCTGGCTGGTCGAATGCTGCGGCAACGACTATCTGGGCCTGGCGCAGCAGTTCCAGGTGACCAACGCGCTGGCCGAGGCGGCCGCGCGCGAGGGCGCCGGCGCCGGGGCCTCGCCACTGGCCAGCGGCTATCACGCCGCGCACGCGGCGCTGGAACGCGACGTCGCCGACTGGCTGGAGGCGCCGGCGGCGCTGCTTTTCGGCAATGGATTCCTGGCCAACCTGGCCGTGCAGCAGGCGCTGCTGGGCGAGGAGGGCGATGTCTGCGTGCAGGACCGGCTCAACCACGCCAGCCTGATGGACGCCTCGCGCCTGGCCGGCTGCCGGCTGCGCCGCTATCCGCATGGCGACGCCGAAGGCGCGATCCGCCAGCTGCGCAACGTGCCCGATGGCGCGGCGCTGCTGGCCACCGATGGCGTGTTCGGCATGGACGGCGACGTGGCGCCGCTGCGCGCGCTGGCCCTGGTGGCGCGGGTGCAGAAGGCGCTGTTCTACGTCGCCGATGGGCACGGCGTGGGCGTGCGCGGCCCGGCCGGTCGCGGCAGCGTCGCCGAGGCGCGCCTGACCGAGGAGGACGTCCCGCTGCAGCTGATCAACCTGGACAAGGCGCTGGGCGGCTACGGCGCGCTGGTGGTCGGCGATGCCGCGCTGATCCAGCACCTGGCCGAGACCGCGCGGCCCTACAGCCACAGCACCGCGCTGCCGCCGGCGCTGGCCCGCGCCAGCAGCGAGGCGATCCGCCACGCGCGCCGCGACGACTGGCGGCGCGAGCGGCTGGCCGGCCTGATCGATCGCTTCCGCACCAAGGCCGCGGCGGCCGGGCTGGACCTGCTGCGTTCGGACACGCCGATCCAGCCGGTGCTGTGCGGCGCCGACGCGCAGGCGGTGGCCTGGTCGGCGGCGCTGGAAGCGGCCGGCTACTGGGTCAAGCCGATCCGCCCGCCGACCGTGCCCGAGGGCACCGCCCGCCTGCGCGTCACGCTGACCGCGCTGCACACGCCCGAGGACATCGACGGCCTGGTCGAGGCATTGGCCCGCACCCGCGCGCCGCAGCTGCAAGAGGCAGCCGGCGTGGCGTGAGCGCGGCGCCTGTCTCCGTGCCGCGCGGGGTCGATGCCCGTTCGGCGTCCGCGCGCGTGGCAGATCGCTTGCAGCCCACACCGCGACCCTCATGACCCTGCACATCGAAACCCACGGCCACGGCGCGCCCCTGGTGCTGGTGCACGGCTGGGCACTGCATGGCGGCGTATTCGCGCCGCTGGTCGAACGCCTGGCCGACCGCTTCGAGCTGCACGTGGTCGACCTGCCGGGCCACGGCCTGAGCCGCGACAGCACGGTGCCGCTGGCCCTGGCGGCCACGGTCGCGGCGATCTGCGCCGCCACGCCGCCGGCGGCGTGGCTGGGCTGGTCGCTGGGTGGCCTGTTCGCGCTCAAGGCCGCGGCCAGCTCGGGCCAGGTGCGCGCGCTGGCGATGCTGTCCTCGGTGCCGCGCTTCACCGCCGCGCCGGACTGGCCGCACGCGGTGCCGCCGGCGGTGTTCGCCCAGTTCGGCCGCGACCTGACGCAGGACTATCGCGGCACGCTGGAGCGCTTCATCGCCCTGGACACGCTGGGCAGCGCGCACGGGCAGGCCACGCTGCGCAGCTTGCGCGCCATGCTCTTCGCCCGCGGCGAACCGGCGCCGGCTGCGCTGCAGGCCGGCCTGGCGCTGCTCGAACGCAGCGACCTGCGCCACCTGCTGCCGGGCCTGGGCATGCCCTCGCTGTGGATCGCCGGCGCGCGCGACCGGCTGGTGCAGCCGCGCGGCATGGCCGCCGCCGCCGGGTTGGCACCGCAGGCCGGCTTCGTGGAGATCGCCGGCGGCGGCCATGCGCCGTTCCTGGCGCACCTGGACGCGGTGGAGGCGGCGCTGGTGCCGTTCCTGGACGGCGCCTTGCGCGGACGGTGAACTGGAGCGTGCCAGGGCCGCGCCTGACGCGGGACGGTGCGCTGGCGGACAATAGGCCCATGCCCCTGTTCGATGTCCGCCATCAGCGCCGCGCCCTGGCGCGCGCCGCCGGCACCTATGCCGATGCCGCCGTGCTCCACCGCGAGGTCGAGCAGCGCCTGTTCGAATCGCTCGACTACCTGGACCAGCGCGTGCCGCAGGTCGTGCTGGACCTGGGCAGCGGCCCGGGCAGCGCCGCGGCCAGGCTGCGCAAGCGCTGGCCCAAGGCGCAGGTGGTGGCGCTGGATTTCTCGCTGCCGATGCTGCGCGAGGCGAAGAAGCAGGCCGGCTGGTGGAAGCCGTTCGCGCGGGTGTGCGCCGATGCGCGCGCGCTGCCGCTGGCCGAGGGCAGCGTCGATGTGCTGTTCGCCAACCTGTGCCTGCAGTGGGTCGACGACCTGCCGGCCGCGTTCGCGGGTTTTCGCCGCGTGCTCAAGCCCGGCGGGCTGCTGCTGTGCTCCACCTTCGGTCCGCAGACGCTGATCGAGCTGCGCGAGGCCTTCGCCGGCGATCCGGCGCCGCACGTAAGCCCGTTCCCGCAGATCGCCCAGTTCGGCGATGCGCTGATGATGGCCGGCTTCCGCGATCCGGTGCTGGACCGCGATCTGTTCACCCTGACCTATCCCGATCTGCCGGCGCTGATGCGCGAACTGCGCGCGCTGGGCGCGACCAATGCGCTGGCCCAGCGCCGCGCGACGCTGACCGGCAAGGCGCGACTGGCCGCCGCCGCGCGCGCCTACGAGGCGATGCGCACGCCGCAGGGCGTGCTGCCCAGCAGTTGGGAGGTCATCTACGCCCACGCCTGGGCGCCGCAGGCCGGCGCGCCGATCCGCGAAAGCGGCCGCGATGTGGCCGCCGTGCCGGTCTCGCGCATCCCCATCCGCCGTCGCGGCGAATGAGCCGCGGCGACGGGCGCCCGCTCAGGGCTGACTGATCACGACCTCGCTGATCTGCATGACCGGCTCCAGGTCGGTGTAATTGGGGATGTCGCCCAGGATCTCCTGCGCATGCGGCCCGAAGCCCGCGGTGAAGCTGTCCACCGAGTCGCTATAGATGTGGCACATGGCCACGAAGGCCGGATCGCTGCCGGGCAGTCCGCCCGACAGTCCCTTGTCGACCGTGTAGAACAGACAGGCATCGCCCATGCGCGCCTTGAGCAGCGGCATGTGGGTGTTGGCGTAGTAGGCGTGATCGAACCGCGCGCCGGCCACGTAGGGATACATCACGCTGACCTTGATCATTGCAGGCTCCGTTGAACGGACAGGGACGCGGGGGGACGCCAGCATCGCACGCCCGCGTCGATCGCCATGGCACGCCGCAGCAACGATGAAGGGCGCCCGGCACGCCGCTGGCGCCCGGGACGCGTGGAGCGTGCGATCCCGATGCGGCCTCAGCCGCCGACCTGGGCGATCCAGTCCTGCAGGTTGTAGTAGTTGCTGACCCGCGCGATGCGCTCGTCCTCGATCTCGAAGAAGGCCCCGCCCGGCAGCACATAGGTCTGGCCGGAGGCCTCGGGCAGCCCGGCATCGCTGTGGTGGTAGGTGCCGTGCACGACATACTCGGCCGCCGCGCGCCGGCCGTCGGGCGAGACCATCACCACGATGTCGCGCAGCTGCTCGCTGTAACTGGCATCCATGCGCTGCAGGAAGGCGGTGAACGCCTCGCGCCCGATCTCGCGCGCGCCCTGGTTGAGGTCGTGGGCCACATCGTCGGTGAGCAGGGCCAGCATCGCCGCGCGATCGCTGCGGTTGAAGGCCGCGTAATAGGCCAGCACCAACTCGGTGGCGCGGTCCTGGCGCCGGGTACCGTCGATCTTCATGTAAGCCAGTCGCTTCTGTGGGGTGAGGCGGAATGATAACGCCCGGGGGATGGCGGGGCTTGAAGGGGCCGGCCTAGACCGCTTCGAGCACCAGGTCGCGGTGGAAGAAGTACAGCTCCTGCAGGAAGAACTTCCAGCTGGCCCGGACGCTGCGGAAGCGGCTGGTCGGCGTGGCCGAGGCGAGCGCGCTGATGCCTTCCTGGCGCGCCAGCCGCATCGCCCGGGCCATGTGCAGCGGGTCGGAGACGATGATCGCGGTGTGCAGCTGGTGCGCCTGCATCAGGCGCGCGGCCTGCTGCAGGTTCTGGCGCGTGGTGCGCGAGGTGGTCTCGATCAGGATCGCCTGCTCGGGCACGCCGGCCTTGAGCGCATAGCGCCGCCCGACCTGCGATTCGGCGAAGCGCGCCCCGGCCCCGCCGAAGCCGCCGGTGAAGATCAGATGCCCGGCCAGGCCGCGCTGGTAGAGGTCGATGCCATGGCGCAGGCGTTCCTCGAACACGGGCGAAGGCCGCGCGTCGTAGGCCGCCGCGCCCAGCACGATGATCGCGTCGGCCGGCGCGGCCTGGTCGCGCCAGCCCACGCCGATGATGTAGGCCGAGACCCCGACCAGCCACAGCAGCAGCACGCAGACCAGGCGCCACGCCCAGCCCCACAGGCCCCAGCGGCGACGCGTGCGGCTCACACCCTGGACCAGGGCAGCGCGTCCAGGTCGACATTGCCGCCGGACAGCACCAGGCCCACCCGCTTGCCGGCGAAGGCCTCGCGGTTGGCCAGCACCACGGCCAGGACGATGGCCGAGGAGGGCTCGACGATCTGCTTGGTCACCTGCCACAGCAGGCGCATGGCGGCGATGGTGTCGGCGTCGGACACGGTGACCACGCGGGCCCGGTGCTGACGCAGCAGGTCGAAATTGGGCGCGCCCAGCGTGCCGCGCAGGCCGTCGCAGACCGTGTCGGGGACGAAGTCCAGCTGCAGCGTCCCGGCCGCCAGCGAGCGCGCGGTGTCGGCGGCGCCTTCCGGCTCGGCCAGCCACAGCTGCGCCTCGGGATGGCGCGCGTGCAGGGCCAGCGCCGAACCGGAGGCCAGCCCGCCGCCGCCGACCGGCGTGACCAGCGCATCGAGCGGGCCGGCCTGCTCCAGCAGTTCCAGGGTCGCGGTGCCCTGGCCGGCGATTACGAATGGGTTGGTGTAGGGATGGACCAGGTGCGCGCCGGTCTCGGCCTGGATCCGGGCGGCGCCCGCCTCGCGCGCGGCGATGGTCGGCGCGCACAGATGCAGCACCGCGCCGTTGCGGCGGATCGCGGCCAGCTTGGTCTCGACGGCGTTCTCGGGCACCACCACATGGCAGGGGATGCCGCGCGTGGCCGCGGCCAGCGCCAGGGCGCCGCCGTGGTTGCCCGAGGAATGGGTGACCACCCCGCGCGCGGCCTGCGCATCGTCCAGCGCCCAGACCGCATTGCAGGCGCCGCGGAACTTGAAGGCGCCGGTGCGCTGCAGGTGCTCGGCCTTGAAGAACAGCCGGGCGCCGCTCATGGCGTCGAGGGTGGAGGAGGTCAGCGTCGGGGTGAGGCGCGCATGCGGCGCAATGCGGGCGGCGGCGTCGAGAACGTCGTCGAAATGGGGCAGGTCGGACATGGCCTTAAGCGTACCCGATGCGCTTTTGCCGCCGCACTGCAGCAAGTCACGCGCCTGACAGAATTAATCACGGGTTCAATGCGTTAGGCCCAATCTGGCGACCTTGAGAACGGTGCAGACCGGGGGGTCCACCATGAAACGCCTGCTGATCGCCGCCATCGCCCTCACTGCGCTGGGCGGTTGCGCCACCTACGACTACGCCGGCGGCAGTGGCCCGGGTGGCTATTACCGGGGCAGCCCGACCTACCGCTACACCTATCCCGACGGCTACTGGGGCGGCTACTACGGCGGCGCCCCGGGCTATGGCTATTACGGCTACGGCGGCGGTTACGGGTATGGCTACGCGCCGTACTACTACAACCGTCCCTACTACGTGATCCGCCCGGTGCCGCGCCCGCCGCACGACGGCCGGCCCGGCGATGGCGACCATCGCCCGCCCCCGGGCGGCTGGCCGCGCCCGCCGATGACCGGCGACAACGGGCGTCCGCAGCTGCCCGACCGCCTGCGCCCGCAGCGGCCGTCCAATCCGTCCAACCCGGCGGGCATGTCGCGCCCGGCCATGCCGCCGCGCGCCGAAGGCGTCGAGCGGCCGATGCGGTCCACGCCCAGCCGCCCGGCCCTGCCGCCGCGGCTGACCCCGCGTTCGCGCAACGAGGAATAGGCAATGCCACGGGCGTCTCACTTCCGTCATCGCCCGATCGGCAACGATGAATGAGTGCTTGCGTCCGAGCCGGTCGCGCCCGCAAGCTAGCGCCACGTTGACCGGTTGCGTCGTTTTCTGACGTAACACGAGCTAACAACGGCTTCCATGCCGACGCCCGGTGGGGAAATCTGGATCCCCCCTGTTCCGGCCCTTGCCGGTCGTCGGCGCCTAAACAGCACAACGCCCGGCCATGCCGGGCGTTGTGTTTTCTAG
The DNA here is from genome assembly GCF_037153335.1 of Pseudoxanthomonas sp. USHLN014. Lineage (NCBI taxonomy): Bacteria > Pseudomonadati > Pseudomonadota > Gammaproteobacteria > Lysobacterales > Lysobacteraceae > Pseudoxanthomonas > Pseudoxanthomonas sp. USHLN014. The sequence continues at coordinate 316,282 of NZ_JBBCKO010000002.1, read as the reverse complement.
GGATCCGCTGGATTCCCGGCCAGGGCGCGCCGCTGTTCGACCGCCGCCGTGGCCACAAAAAAAGAGGGGCCGGCAGTCCCCCGACTGCCGACCCCGGCGTCCCCAACGTGCGCTAGCGGCTGGCCCCTGTTCCAATACCAGCCTTAGGCGCCCGAAGTCGCTTGCCACGATGGGTGCCGATGGGATTACGCAGAAGCCGTGCCAACTTTTTCGCGCCGGCCCCGTTGCCGGGCCCGCGACCGCCCTTCGCATGAGAAAATCCGCGTCATGAATGCGTCCTTCCACCGCTACGAGGTCATCGTGGTCGGCGGCGGCCATGCCGGCACCGAGGCCGCGCTGGCGGCCGCGCGCGCCGGTGCCCGCACCCTGCTGCTGACCCACAACATCGAGACGGTCGGGGCGATGAGCTGCAACCCGGCCATCGGCGGCATCGGCAAGGGTCACCTGGTCAAGGAGATCGACGCCCTGGGCGGGGCCATGGCCCGCGCCGCCGACCTGGCCGGCATCCAGTGGCGCACGCTCAATGCCTCCAAGGGCCCGGCCGTGCGCGCCACCCGCTGCCAGGCCGACCGCGCGCTGTACCGCAGCGCGATCCGGCGCATGGTCGAGTCGCAGCCGGGCCTGACCGTGTTCCAGGCCGCGGTGGACGACCTGCTGATCGAAGGCGACGCCGTGCGCGGGGTGCTGACCCAGACCGGGCTGCGCTTCGAGGCGCCGGCCGTGGTGCTGACCGCCGGCACCTTCCTGGCCGGCAAGATCCATATCGGGCCGACCCAGTACGCCGCCGGGCGCATGGGCGATGCGCCGGCCACGACCCTGGCCGCGCGCCTGCGCGAACGGCCCTTCGCCATCGACCGGCTCAAGACCGGCACGCCGCCGCGCATCGACGGGCGCACGCTGGACTACGCGGCCATGGCGCCGCAGCCCGGCGACGACCCGCTGCCGGTGATGAGCTTCCTGGGCGATGTGCGCGAGCACCCGCGCCAAGTCGCCTGCTGGGTCACCCACACCACCGAGCGCACGCATCAGATCATCCGCGACGCGCTGCACCGCTCGCCGCTGTACAGCGGCCAGATCGAGGGCATCGGCCCGCGCTACTGCCCCTCGATCGAGGACAAGGTGGTGCGCTTCGCCGAGAAGTCCAGCCACCAGATCTTCGTCGAGCCCGAAGGCCTGGACGTGGCCGAGATCTACCCCAACGGCATCTCCACCTCGTTGCCCTTCGACGTGCAGCTGGAACTGGTGCGCAGCATCGTCGGCTTCGAGCAGGCGCACATCACCCGGCCGGGCTATGCGATCGAGTACGACTTCTTCGACCCGCGCGGGCTGAAGGCCTCGCTGGAGACCAAGCTGGTGGCCGGGCTGTTCTTCGCCGGCCAGATCAACGGCACCACCGGCTACGAGGAAGCCGCCGCGCAGGGCCTGCTGGCCGGGCTCAACGCCGCGCGCGCGGTGCAGGGCCGGGACGCCTGGTCGCCGCGCCGCGATCAGGCCTATCTGGGCGTGCTGGTGGACGACCTGATCACCCACGGCACCTCCGAGCCGTACCGCATGTTCACCAGCCGCGCCGAATACCGCCTGCAGCTGCGCGAGGACAACGCCGATGCGCGCCTGACGCCGATCGGCCGCGCGCTGGGCCTGGTCGACGACGCGCGCTGGTCGCGCTTCGAGGCCAAGCGCGAGGCGGTCGAGCGCGAGACCCAGCGCCTGCGCGCGCTGTGGGCCACCCCGGCCAACGCACTGGGCCGGCAGCTGGAGGCCGCACTCGGCGTGGCGGTCAGCCGCGAGAGCAGCGCGCTGGACCTGATCAAGCGCCCCGAGCTGGACTACGCCCGGCTAATGCGGGTCGAAGGCATCGGCCCGGGCGTGGACGATGCGCAGGTGGCCGAGCAGGTCGAGATCGCGGTGAAGTACGCCGGCTACCTGGATCGCCAGCGCGTGGAGATCGAGCGCCAGCAGCGCAACGAGGGCACGCCGATTCCGGAGGCGTTCGACTACGCCGGCGTGCGCGGGCTCTCGGCCGAGGTGCAGGGCAAGCTCGAACGCGTGCGCCCGCAGACCGTGGGCCAGGCCCAGCGCATCCCCGGCATGACCCCGGCGGCGATCTCGCTGCTGCTGGTGCACCTGGAGCGCGCGCGGCGCGGCGCTAGCCGCGTCGCCTGAGGCGCCAAGCCCTCACTTCAACGCGTGACCGATCCGACGCCCGGCGATCCCGGGCGTCGTGCGCTTCACGGTGCGGACTTCGCCGGCACGCGCGGACGGCTGAGGAAATCGGTCACTGCGCGCACCCAGCCGGCGTGGCCGTCCTCGACGTGGGCGACGTGGTCCGCGTCCGGCAGGGTCACCCAGGTCTTGTCGCCGCTGCCCAGGCGCCGGTACAGGTGGCCGCTCTCGTCCTGGGTGGCCAGCGGGTCGTGGGTGCCGCGCAGCAGCAGCACGGGCAGGCGCACCTGTTCGGGGGTGAAGCGGAACTGCTCGGTCGCGCGCCAGTCGCTGCGCACCGGGTCGGCGGCCAGCGCCTGGGCGACGTAGGCCTCGCGCACCGCCGGCGGGAACGCGCCGGCGGTGATGAAGTCCGAGGCCGCCGCTTCGGCGGTGGTGGGCTGGCGCGGCGGCTGGGCCGGCGTGTCGGCGGGCGGCGAGGGCGGCGCGTCGACATCGACCGGGAAGCCGTACAGCACCAGCGTCGACAGCGCGGCCGGCTGCTGCTGCGCGACCAGCAGCGCCACCAGCGAACCGTTCGAATAGCCCAGCAGGGCAGGCGCCGGCAGCTGGGGATGGCGCTGAGCGAGCCAGCGCAGCGTGCCGATCACATCGCTGGTCGCGCGCTCCGGGGTATCCCAGCCGGAGGCGTCGCGCGGGGTGGCACCATAGCCGCGCAGGTCCAGCGCATACGCCGCGTAGCCCGCCTTGGCCAGCGCCGCGAGCACCGAGCGCGCATCGGCCGGCTCGCCTGGAACCTGCAGGTCGAAGTTGGGGCGCGAACTCCAGGTGCGCCCGTGCACCAGCAGGATCGTGCCGCGCGGATGCGCCGGCACGCGCGCCCAGACCGCCAGGGGCAGGCCGTCGTCGGCGGGCACGGTCAGGTGCGCGGTGGGCGGCGCCGCGCCCTGCGCCGGCGTGCGCGCCGGGGCCAGGGACGAGGCGAACAGGCCCAGGATCAGCAGGGCGGCAAGGCGGCGCGACATCGACGATCTCCCCACAGGCGATGGACCGCGATTATCGGCCACGCGTCGGCCGTGCGGTGCCGGCGCAGATGGCGATCGCGCATGGGCTCATGCGCGGGCGATGACGGGCGCATGCCCGCGCCGCGGCGGCTCAGCGCGCGGCGGTGGCCTGGGCGTCGGCGCCGCCGCCCAGCACCTGGTACAGCGTGACCCGGTTGCTGGCGTCCTGCTGGCGCAGGGTGATCAGCGCCTGCTGCGCGGCGTACAGCGAGCGCTGCGCATCCAGCACCGCCAGGTGGCCGTCCAGGCCGGCACGGTAGCGCGCGTCGGCCAGGGTGTAGCTGCGCTGGCTGGCGTCCACCAAGGCCTGCTGCGCGGTCAGCTGCGCCTGCAGGTGGTCGCGCGTGGCCAGGGCGTCGGCCACTTCGGCGAAGGCCGACTGGATCGCCTTCTCGTACTGCGCCACGGCGATGTCCTTGCCGAGCTTGGAGGCATCCAGCGAGGCCTTCAGCGCGCCGGCATGGAAGATCGGCGCGGTGATGCTGGGCACGAACGACCAGGTGCGGCTGCCGGCCGAGAACAGCGTGGACAGCGCATCGCTGCTGCGGCCGGTGGACGCGGTCAGGCTCAGCGAGGGGAAGAACGCCGCGCGCGCGGCACCGATGTCGGCATTGGCCGCCTGCAGGCTGTGCTCGGCGGCGAGCACGTCCGGGCGCTGCAGCAGCACCGCCGAAGACAGGTGCGCCGGCAGCGGCGCCAGGGCGACGCTGTCCTGCAGCGCCTGCTCGGTCGGCAGCAGGGTGGCATCGAGCGGCGCCCCGACCAGCAGCTGCAGCGCGTCGTGCGCCTGCGCCAGCTGGGTGGCGGCGCTGGCCACGGCGACCCGCGCCGATTCGACGCTGGTCTGCTGCTGGGCCAGGTCCAATCCCGACACGCTGCCGACGCTGTGCTGGCGCTCGGTCAGCTGCAGGGTCTGCGCCTGGCTGTCCAGGGTCTGCTGGGCCAGCGTCAGCTGCGCCTGGTCGGCGGCCACGGTCAGCCAGGCCGCGGCGACCTGGGCGATCAGGCTCAGGCGCACGCTGCGCTGATTCTCCGCGCTGGACAGCCAGGTCTGCTGGGCCTCCTGGCTCAGGCTGCGCAGCTGGCCGAACAGGTCCAGCTGCCAGCTGCTCAGGCCGACCTGGAGCGCGTCGCTGGTGCTGACCTCGGACACGCCGTCGTCGTTGCTGGCGGCGCTGGTGCGGCCGCGGCTCATGCTGGCGTTGGCGTCGAACGACGGCAGCTGCGCGGCGCGCTGGAGGCGGTACTGCGCGCGGGCCTTGTCGATGGACAGCATCGCCACGCGCAGGTCGCGGTTGTTCTGCAGCGCCAGCGCGATGGTCTGGCGCAGGCGCGGATCCAGGAACACCTGCTGCCAGTCCGGCAGGGCCAGCGTGTCGACGGCGATGCCGGCGGCGGGCGCGGCGTCGGCCGCGGCCAGGTCGGCCGGCACCGGCGCGGCCGGGCGCTGGTAGGTCGGCGCCAGGGTGCAGCCGGCCAGGGCCAGCAGCGTGGCCGCGGCCACGCCGATGCGGACGGGCGTGCTCATGCCTGCACCTCCGTGCTGGCCGCCGTGCGATCCGGGAACAGCCGCCGCACGCTCACGTAGAACAGCGGCACGAAGAACAGGCCCAGCGTGATCGAGGCCAGCGTGCCGCCGGTGACGCCGGTGCCCAGCGAGTGCCGCGCGGCCGAGCCGGCGCCCTTGCTGAACACCAGCGGCAGCACGCCGAGCAGGAAGGCCAGCGAGGTCATCAGGATCGGCCGCAGGCGCATCTGCACCGCGTGCAGGGTGGCGGCCAGCAGGCTCTCGCCCTTGTGCTCGAGCTCGCGCGCGAACTCGACGATCAGGATGCCGTTCTTGGCCGACAGGCCGACGGTGGTCAGCAGGCCGACCTGGAAGTACACATCGTTCTCCAGCCCGCGCAGGCTCATCAGCGCCACCGCGCCGAACACGCCCACGGGCACCGCCAGCATCACCGCGAACGGGATCGACCAGCTCTCGTACAGCGCCACCAGGCACAGGAACACGAACAGCAGCGAGATGCCGTACAGCGCCGGCGCCTGGTTGGCCGACAGCTTCTCCTGGTAGGCCATGTCCGACCAGGCGTAGCCGAAGCCGTGCGGCAGCTGCTTGCTCAGTTCGGCCATCTCGTCCATCGCCGCGCCCGAGCTGACCCCGGGCACCGCCTGGCCGGTCAGCTCCATCGCCGACACGCCGTTGTAGCGCTCCAGCGCGGCCGGCGCGCTGGTCCAGTGCGACTGGGTGAAGGAGGACATCGGCACCATGTCGCCGCCGCTGTTGCGCACCGTCCAGCGGTCCAGGTCCCGCGGCGTCATGCGCGCCTGCGCATCGCCCTGGACGAAGACCTTCTTGATGCGGCCCTTGTAGATGAAGTTGTTGACGAAGTCGCCGCCGAGCGCGCTGTTGAGCGTGGCGTTGATGTCGCCCGGATCCAGGCCCAGCGCCTGCGCCTTGGCGTCGTCGATCTTGACCGCGTACACCGGCGCGTCCTCCAGGCTGGCGTAGCGCACGTTCATCAGCTTGGGATCGTGCTGGGCCAGGCGCAGCAGCTTGTCGCGCGCGGCAACCAGGGCGGCGTGGCCGGCGCCTTCGTAGTCCATCAGTTCGAAGGTGAAGCCCGAGGCGTCGCCCAGGCCGGTGATCGCCGGCGGCGAGGTCACGAACAGCTCCGCATCCGGCACGTCGGCCAGCGCCTTGTTCAGATGATCGGCGATGGTCGCCGCGTCGTCGTCGCGGTCGTCCCAGTCCTTCAGGCGGATGAAGGCCATGCCGACGTTCTGGCCGGCGCCGGTCACGCTGAAGCCGGCCGAGGACAGCACCGAGCGCACGCCGGCATCCTTCAGCGCGGCCTGGGTCAGGCGGTCGGTCACCGCCAGGGTCTGCTCCAGGGTGGAGCCGGCCGGCAGCTTGACCAGCACGTTGAGCATGCCCTCGTCCTCGTCGGGCAGGAACGCGCCGGGCAGGCGCCACAGCAGCAGGCCGGTGACCGCGATCAGCAGCGCATAGGCGATCAGGCCCAGCGCGCGTCGGCCCAGCACGCGCTCGACCAGCCCGCGGTAGCGCTCGGTGAGCCGGCGGAAGCGCGTGTTGAACCAGAGGAAGAACCGGCCCAAGCGCCCGTGCGAGCCGATCGCCTCCTCGCCCTGGTGCAGCGGCTTGAGGATGGTCACGCACAGCGCCGGGGTCAGGGTCATGGCCACCAGCACCGACAGGATCATCGAGGCGGCGATGGTGATCGAGAACTGCCGGTAGATCACGCCGGTGACGCCGTTGAAGAACGCCATCGGCACGAACACCGCGGTCAGCACCAGCACGATGCCGACCAGCGCGCCGCCGATCTGCTGCATCGAGCGCAGCGTGGCCTCCTTGGGCGGCAGGCCTTCCTGGCTCATGACGCGCTCGACGTTCTCCACCACCACGATGGCATCGTCCACCAGCAGGCCGATCGCCAGCACCATGGCGAACATGGTCAGGGTGTTGATCGAATAGCCGAACGCGGCCAGCACGCCGAAGGTGCCCATCAGCACCACCGGCACGGCGATGGTCGGGATCAGCGTGGCGCGCCAGTTCTGCAGGAACAGGTACATCACCGCCACCACCAGCAGCACCGCCTCGATCAGGGTGATCACCACCTCCTTGATCGAGGTGGTGACGAAGGGCGTGGTGCTGAAGGCGATGTGGTAGTTGTAGCCGTGCGGCCAGTACTGCTTGAGCTCCTGCAGGCGTTTCTCGATCGCCTCGGAGGTCTCCACCGCATTGGCGTCGGAGTTGAGCTCGATGCCCAGCGAGGCCGAGGGCTTGCCGTTGAAGCGGGTGATGCTGTCGTAGGTCTCCGGACCCAGGCCGATGGTGGCCACGTCCGACAGGCGCACCGCGGCGCCGCTGGCGTCGCTCTTGAGCACGATCGCGCCGAACTGCGCCGGGGTCTGCAGGCGGCTGCGGGTGGTCACGGTCGCGTCCAGGCGCTGGCCGCGCAGCGCCGGCTGGCCGCCGATCTCGCCGGCCGACACGTCGGTGTTCTGCGACTGCAGCGCGTTCTCCACATCGGAGGGCATCAGCGCGTACTTGCGCAGCTTCTCCGGATCCAGCCAGATGCGCATGGCGTATTCCGAGCCCAGCGGCTGGATGTTGCCCACGCCGCTGACGCGGCTGATCTGGTCATCGATGTTCGACTCCATGTAGTTGGCGACATCGAAGTTGTCCATGCTGCCGTCGTCGGAGGTGAACGCCACCACCTCGAACAGCGAGCCGCTGGACTTGGTGATGACCAGGCCGTTCTGCTGCACGGCCTGCGGCAGCACCGACATCACCGACTGCAGCTGGTTCTGCACCTGCACCTGGGCGGTGTCGGCGTTGGTGCCGGTCTCGAACACCAGGTTGACCTGGGCGCTGCCGTCCGAGGCGCTGGTGGAGGTCATGTACAGCAGATGGTCCAGGCTCTGCTGCGACTGCTCGATCAGCTGGGTGACGGTGTTCTCCACCGTCTGCGCCGAGGCGCCGGTGTAGCTGGCGCGCACGGTGATGGTCGGCGGCGCCATCTGCGGATAGCGTTCGACCGGCAGCGCATGGATGGCGAGCATGCCGATGAGCACGATGACGATGGCCATGACCCAGGCCACCGTCGGGTGGTTGACGAAGAAGCGCGACATGCGAGGGGTCCCTTACTCGGCCTGGGCGTCGTCGGTCGGCAGCGCCGGCGTGGCGTCCAGCTGCGCGGCGCTGACCGGGTAGGGCTGCGCCGGCTTGCCCGGCTCGGCGCGGCTGGCGTTGATCACGATCAGCCGATCGCCCGGCTTCAGGCCCGACTCCACCACCCAGTCGTGGCCGACCACCTCGCCGGTGCGGATGCGGCGCTCCACCACCTGATTGTGCGCATCGAGCAGCTTCACCAGCGGCTCGCCCTTGCTGTCGCGGGTCACCGCCTGCTGCGGCACCAGCACCGCGCCCGGGTCGGTGGCCATCGGCAGCACCGCGCGCAGGTACATGCCGGGCAGCAGCAGGTGCTCGGGGTTGGGCACGACCGCGCGCAGGGTGACGTTGCCGGTGCCGGCGTTGACCTGGGTGCCGACGAACTCCAGCGTGCCGGCGTGCGCATAGGGGCTGCCGTCCTCCAGCCGCACCTGCACCTGGGCCTTGCCGTCGATGGCATGGATCTGCCCGGCATCGAGCTGACGGCGCAGGGCCAGCATCTGCGTGCTGGACTGGGTGACGTCCAGGTAGATCGGATCCAGCCGCTGGATGGTGGTCAGCGCGGTGTCCTGGTCGGCGGTGAGCAGCGCGCCGACGGTGTAGGCGGAGGTGCCGATGCGGCCGGAGATCGGCGCGGTGATGCGGGTGTAGTCCAGGTTGATCTTGGCCGCCTGCGCATTGGCCTTGGCCGCGACCACCGCCGCCTCGTCCTGGCGCAGGGTGGACAGCGCATCGTCGGCGTCCTGCTTGCTGGCCGCGTCCATGGCGGTCAGGGTGCGGGTGCGCTCGGCCTTGGGCCGCGCGCTGGCCAGCGCCGCCTCGGCCTGGACCAGATTGCCGCGGGCGACGTCGTAGGCGGCCTGGTACGGCGCCGGGTCGATCAGATACAGCGGCTGCCCGGCCTTGACCTCCTGGCCCTCCTCGAACAGGCGCTGGCGCAGCAGCCCGCCGACCTGCGGGCGCACATCGGCGGTCTCGTAGGCCACCGTCCGGCCGGGCAGGGTGCGCTCGACCGGCAGCATGCGTGCGCCCAGGGTCATCACCCCGACTCGCGGCGGCGTCTCGGTGGTCGGCTTGTTGGCGGAGCAGCCCCCGGCCGCGGTAACGGCCAGCAACAGGGCACAGTGAACAAGACGACGAGGCGCCAGCGGAAGGTCGGACATGGGATTGCAGCCGGTGAGAAGCGCGCAACGCTACTCCGCAGATGTGTTGCATCGCGACATCCCCGCGTCGGCGCGTTGTACGCCCTTCACCAAGGTCGGAAAAACGTCGGAGCCGGCACAGTCCGTCACATCCATCGGTGTTCGCACGTCTGTGCTATTACCGAACGCTAATGCGATAATCGCCCAACCCGCCGACGCCCGCCTGGGCCGCGGCATGCCATCCTGCGCCCCGGCGCCCGCCCTCGCTGCGGCCGTCCTTCGACGGCGGATGCCGCCATCACGTTGCAGAGGAATCAGAACGTGCAAACCCAAACGAACGTGCCGGCCGGTGGCCGGATCCTGCTGTGGAGCGTCGGCCTGCTGCTGGCGCTGATCGGCCTGGCGCTGCTGGCCGGCGGCATCAGGCTCGCCACCCTCGGCGGCAGCCTCTACTTCCTGCTGATGGGCGCGGCCAGCCTGGTCTCGGCGGTGCTGCTGGTGCTGCGCCGCCCGGCCGGTGCCTGGCTGTACGCCGTGGCCTTCGTGCTCAGCGTCGTCTGGGCGCTGTGGGACGCCGGCCTGGAATTCTGGCCGCTGGCCTCGCGGCTGATGATGCCGGCGGTGCTGGCGCTGCTGGTGGCGCTGGCCTACCCGACGCTGCGCCGCGCCCGCGGCCTGCCCGGCGGCCGCGGCGCCTACGCGCTGGCGGCGGTGCTGGCACTGGCCTGCGCCGGCGGCCTGGCCGGCATGTTCGTGCCGCATCCGACGGTGGCCGCCAAGGGCCCCGGCCCGGCGCTGGTGCCGGTGGACCCGGCGCATGCGCAGACCGACTGGGTGGCCTACGGCAATACCGACGGCGGTAGCCGCTTCGCCGCGCTGGACCAGATCAACCGCGACAACATCAAGGACCTGAAGGTCGCCTGGACCTATCGCACCGGCGACATCGCCGAGAGCAACGGCAACGGCGCCGAGGACCAGAACACGCCGCTGCAGATCGGCCAGAAGGTGTTCCTGTGCACGCCGCACAACAACGTGATCGCGCTGGACGCGGCCAGCGGCAAGCAGCTGTGGAAGCGCGAGATCAACGCCCAGTCCTCGGTCTGGCAGCGCTGCCGCGGCCTGGCCTATTTCGATGCCAGCAAGCCGCTGGTGCAGCCCACCGCGGCCGGCTCCACGGCGGTGACCCCGGTCAGCCTGCCGGCCGGCGCCAACTGTGAGCGCCGCCTGCTGACCAACACCATCGACGGCCGCCTGATCGCCCTGGATGCCGATACCGGCGCGTTCTGCCAGGGCTTCGGCACCGATGGCCAGGTCGACCTGAAGGCCGGGCTGGGCGCCGCGCCCGATCCGTTCTATCAGCTCACCTCCGCCCCGACCCTGGCCGGCACCACCGTGGTGGTCGGCGGGCGCGTGGCCGACAACGTGCAGGCCAACATGCCTGGCGGCGTGGTCCGCGGCTTCGACGTGATCACCGGCGCCCAGCGCTGGGCCTTCGACCCGGGCAATCCGGACGACAAGGCGCCGCCGGCCGAAGGCCAGACCTACGCGCGCAGCACGCCCAACGTCTGGGCGCCGATGTCCTACGACGCGGCGATGAACACCGTGTTCCTGCCGATGGGCAGCCCCTCCACCGACCTGTATGGCGCCGAGCGCACCGCGCTGGACCATCGCTTCGGCGCGTCGATCACCGCGCTGGATGCCAGCACCGGCCAGGTGAAGTGGGTCTACCAGACCGTGCACAACGATCTGTGGGACTTCGACCTGCCGATGCAGCCGAGCCTGATCGACTTCCCCACCGGCAACGGCACCACCCCGGCGGTGATGATCGGCACCAAGGCTGGCCAGCTGTACGTGCTCGACCGCGCCACCGGCAAGCCGCTGACCGAAGTCAAGGAAGTCCCGGTCAAGGCCGCCGACATCCCCGGCGAGCCCTATTCGCTGACCCAGCCGCTGTCGGTGGGCATGCCGCAGATCGGCACCAAGCATCTGGCCGAGTCGGACATGTGGGGCGCCACCCTGCTGGATCAGATGCTGTGCCGCATCGCCTTCAAGCAGATGCGCTACGAGGGCCTGTACACCGCGCCGGGCACCGACGTGTCGCTGAGCTTCCCCGGCTCGCTGGGCGGCATGAACTGGGGTGGGTTGTCGTTCGACCCGGTGCATGGCTACGCCTTCGCCAACGACATGCGCCTGGGCCTGTGGGTGCAGATGATCCCGCAGAAGGCCGACAAGGCGGCCGCCTCCAGCGGCGGCGAGGCGGTCAACACCGGCATGGGCGCGGTGCCGCTCAAGGGCACCCCGTACGCGGTCAACAAGAACCGCTTCCTGTCCGCGCTGGGCATCCCCTGCCAGGCCCCGCCGTTCGGCACGCTGAGCGCGATCGACCTCAAGACCCGCCAGATCGCCTGGCAGGTGCCGGTGGGCACGGTCGAGGACACCGGTCCGCTGGGCATCAAGATGCACATGCCCATGCCGATCGGCATGCCGACCCTGGGCGGCACGCTGGCCACGCAGGGCGGCCTGGTGTTCATCGCCGGCACGCAGGACTACTACCTGCGCGCCTTCGACAGCGGCACCGGCAAGGAACTGTGGAAGGCGCGTCTGCCGGTCGGCAGCCAGGGCGGCCCGATGACCTATGCGGTCAACGGCAAGCAGTACATCGTGGTCACCGCCGGCGGCGCGCGCCAGTCGCCGGACCGCGGCGACTACGTGATCGCCTACACCCTGCCGGACGCCAAGTAAGCCGCGTTTCGCACGTCGGCCACGCCGGCGCTAAGGCAGCGACGAGCGGCGGACCTTCACCGGTCCGCCGCTTCTCGTTTGGGCGCCCGCCGCGCGCGCCGCTACCATGGCGCTCCGCCCGCCCGCAGAACCGCCCGCCGATGACCGACTCTTCCAAGCCCCGCGCTCGCCGCAAGCCCGCTCCGGCTTCGGCGATCGCCGAGCGCGGCCTGGCGCGCGAGATCATGCGGCAGATCGAGGCGGCCCAGGGCGACCCGGACTTCATGACCTCGCTGGCGCGCGGCATGGCGGTGCTGAGCGTGTTCGCCCAGCACGGGCGCGAGGTCACCATGTCGCAGATCAGCGCCGAGACCGGCATCCCGCGCGCGGCGGTGCGGCGCGCGCTGTACACGCTGGCCAAGCTGGGCTACGTGGGCGAGCACGGCCGCGGCTACGTGCTGCTGCCGCGCGTGCTGGGCATCGGCGGCGCCTACGTGGCCTCCGCGCCGCTGGCGGTGGCCGCCCAGCCGGTGCTGGACGCGCTGCGCGATGCCGTGCACGAGTCCTGCTCGCTGGGCGTGCTCGACGGCGACGACGTGCTGTACGTGGCGCGCGCCGAGACGGTGCGCATCATGTCCATCGGCCTGCGCTCGGGCAGCCGCCTGCCGGCGTACTGCACCTCGATGGGCCGCATCCTGCTGGCCTCGCTGCCGCCGGACACGCTGGAAGGTTATCTGGAGCGCAATCCGCTGCGCCCGCGGACCGAGCGCACCATCACCCATCCGACCGAGCTGCTCGAGGTGCTGGCCAAGGTGCGGCGCGAGGAGCTCTCGCTGACCGACCAGGAGCTGGAGATCGGCCTGCGCTCGATCGCCGTGCCGGTGCGCAACCGGGCCGGGGCGGTCATCGCGGCGCTCAACATCGGGACCCAGGCGGGAAGGGTCAGTCTGCAGACGATGCATGCGCAGCTGTTGCCGCCGTTGCGGCAGGCGGCGGCGCGGTTGGGGGCGGTGTTGAGTTGAGTTGAGCGCCTGCGCTGGCTTGGGTTTAAAGCCGGCGCTTGGGTGTCGGTATCAAAGGCGAAAGGCATCGCGCTTGCAGCGCGCCAAGGGCAAAGCTTTCGCGCCTGCGGGCGCGAGCTACTTTTGTCGCGGCAAAAGTAGCCAAAACCGCTTCTCGCCGGGACGCGAGCCGCCGCTACGCGGCGGTCCCCTGCGCTTCTCGGAAGTCAGGGCACGTCGCCCAAACTCGCTTCGCTCAAACAGGGCGACTCTTCGGCCCTGACTTCCTGCGATGCTCGGCTCGCTTTACGGCTCAGACAGGGAAAGCGACTGCAAAAGCAGAGGCTGTGAGCAACAGCAACAGCAACAGCAACAGCGGGAGGTGGGGCGGAGGCGGGGAGCCGGGGCCGAAGCAGTCCTTTCAGATCGTCATTCCCGCGAAAGCGGGAATCCAGGGACTTTGCGCTTCTCGCTCTTGCTTCGCTTTTGATCTACCCGAATCAGATCGATCACGCCGAGGACGCCGGTTCAAACACCCAAAGGCAATGCACGAAGCGCGCGTCGGCCTTGGAAACGGCGTGGACATCCCTTCCACGACCTCCCGGCAACCACACCGACCAAAACCTCACTCAGCCGACTCGGCCGCCTGCTCCTCCAGAATCGGCTTGGCCAGGGCGAAGGCGTGGTTCGCCGCCGGCACGCCGCAGTAGATCGCGGTCTGCAGCAGCACTTCCTTGATTTCGTCCGCGCTGACGCCGTTGTTGCGGGCGGCGCGGATGTGCAGCTTGAATTCCTCGTCGTGGCCCAGTGCGACCATCATCGCGATGGTCAGCAGCGAGCGGGTGTGCCGCGGCAGGCCGTCGCGTGTCCACACCTCGCCCCAGGCGGCGCGGGTGATGAAGTGCTGGAACTCGTGGGTGAAGTCGGTGCGCGCGTCCAGCGAGCGCTGCACGTGCGCCTCGCCCAGCACGGCCTTGCGCACGGCCAGGCCGGCTTCGTAACGGGCTTGTTCGTCCATCGTGGGGGTCCTTCGAAGGCTTCAGGCGGTGAGGAAGTCGCGCAGCGCGGCGGTGAAGGCGGCCGGCGATTCGAGATTGCAGATGTGGCGGCCCGGCACCTGGGCGAAGCGGCCGTCGGCCACGTGCTGGGCGATGAACTGCAGGTCGGCCGGCGGGCACACCGGGTCGTCGTCGCCGGCGATGGCCAGCAGCGGCACGGCGATGCCGGCCAGGTCGTGGCGGAAGTCGGCCTGGCCAACCGCGTTGCAGCAGCCGACATAGCCCTCGGGCGAGGTCGCCAGGAAGGTGTCCAGCACCGCGCGCACCTGTTCCTCGTGAGTGTCGGTGTAGTGCTCGGTGAACCAGCGCATCACCGTGCCCTCGGCCAGTGCCTTGAGGCCATGCTCGCGCACCTGCGCGATGCGCGCCTCCCAGCTCTCGGCCGTGCCGATCTTGCCGGCCGTGGCGCACACCGCCAGCCGTGCCAGCCGGTCGGCGGCGTTGAGGCCCAGCCATTGCCCGGTGAGCCCGCCGATGGACAGCCCGCAGAAATGCGTGCGTTCGATCCCCAGCGCGTCCCAGAGCGCGACCACGTCGCCGCCGAGTTGGTCGATCGTGTAGCGCCCGGCGGGCGCGGTGGACTGGCCGTGGCCGCGGCGGTCGTAGCGCAGGATGCGGAAGTCGCGTGCCAGTTCGGCCACCTGCGGGTCCCACATCGACAGGTCGGTGCCCAGCGAGTTGCAGAAGGTCAGCCAGGGCGCGCCCTCGGCGCCGTCGATGCGGTAGTGCAGGCGATGGGTGGGCAGGTCGAGAAATGCCATGGTTGGCTCCGTCGCGGGAAAGGGATCAATCGGCCGCGAGCACGCGGTCGATCCAGGTGTCGCTCATGCCGCGCCAGCTGTCGGCGGCGAACAGCGCGTCGAGGCGCGCGGCATCGAGCACGCCACTGACTTGCGTGTCTTCGGCCAGCACCTCGCGCAGGTGGCGCTGCTCGCGGACCGCGCGCTTGGCGGCGGCTTCGACCAGCGCGTGCGCGGCGGACTTGCCGAGCGTGGCGGCCAGCGCGACCGACACCGCCTCGGCGTAAAGCAGGCCGCCGAAGCTGTCCAGATGCGCGGCCATGCGTGCGCGGTCCAGCTGCAGGCCGTCTAGCACCACGGTCATCTGCGCCAGGCTGCCGGCGGTGAGGCGGATGAGTTCGGGCAGCGTTTCCCATTCGGCATGCCACTGGCCGGGCGCGCGCTCGTGCGGCTGGCTCATGGCAGCGAACAGCGTGGACACCAGCGCCGGCACGCGCGTGGCGGCGGCGATGGCCGCCACGCAGCCGACCGGGTTGCGCTTGTGCGGCATCGCCGAGGAGCCGCCCTTGCCGGCGCCGCTGGGTTCGAAGGCTTCGCCCACCTCGGACTGCATCAGCAGCACGATATCGGTGGCGATCTTGCCCAGCGCGCCGGCCAGCAGCGCGAAGGCGGTGCCGACCTCGACGATGCGGTCGCGCACGGTGTGCCAGGGCAGCGCGGGCAGCGGCAGTTCCAGCTCCCGGGCGAGCGCCTCGGCTACGTCCAGGCCGCGGTCCTCGAGCGAGGCCAGCGTGCCGGCGGCGCCGCCGAACTGCAGCGCCAGCGCGTCGGCGCGCAGCGCCCGCAGGCGTCGTTGCGCGCGTTGCAGCGCATCGAGCCAACCGGCGGCCTTCAACCCGAAGGTGACCGGCACGGCCTGCTGCAGCAGGGTGCGGCCGGGCAGGCCCGTGTCGCGCTCGGCCTGCGCCAGCGTGCGCAGGATGGCGCACAGCCGTTCGAGCTTCGGCGTCAGGGTGTCGAGCGCCTGACGCAGCTGCAGCACGGTGCCGGTGTCGATCACGTCCTGGCTGGTGGCGCCCCAGTGCACCCAGCGCGCGGCGTCTTCGTCATGTGCCTTCACCTTGGCGGTGAGCGCCTTGACCAGCGGGATGGCGGGGTTGCCGGCCAGCGCGGTGGCCGCGCCGAGGGCGTCCAGATCGAAGGCTTCGGCCCGGCAGGCCTTGGCGATCGGGCCGACGGCGCTGTCGGGAATCACGCCGCAGCGCGCCTCGGCCCGAGCGAGCGCGGCCTCGAAGTCGAGCATGCCCTGCAGCCGTGCGCGGTCATCGAACAGGGCGTCGATGTCGGGATCGCCGAACAGAGGGGCGAGCAGGCGGGAAGTCATCGATGCGGGTCTTCGGTGTGAGGCTTGGTGGGATTATGGTGGGCCGATGGCAGGAAGGATGACGTCAAGCTGCATGTTGCCGTTGCCGTTGCCGTTGCCGTTGCCGTTGCCGTTGCCGTTGCCGTTGCCGTTGCCGTTGCCGTTGCTTTAGTTGTTGCTGTTGCTGTTGCTGTTGCACTTCGCTTTTTGTCTGAGCCGTAAAGCACGCCGAGCACCGCAGCGAAGCAGGGCCGAAGAGGCGCCCTGTTTGAGCGAAGCGAGTTTGGGCGCCGTGCCCTGCTTCGCGAGGAGCGCAGGGGACCGACGCGCAGCGTCGGCGTGCGTCCCGGCGAGAAGCGGTTTTGGCTACTTTTGACAAGACAAAAGTAGCTCGCGCGGCGAAGCCGTGCGAAAGCTTTGCTTTTGAAAAGCGCCCGCATGGCCCTCAAGTTTTGCTTGCAAATTAAATTCAAGTTTGGCTAAGAACTGGCGCAGCGCTGATTGGACAAGAGCAACGCGCCTGCGGCGCGCCAAGTGCAAAGCTTTCGCGCCTGCGGCGCGACTTCCTTTTGTCTTGTCAAAAGGAAGCAAAACCGCTTCTCGCCGGGACGCGAGCCGCCGCTACGCGGCGGTCCCCTGCGCTTCTCGGAAGACGGGGCACGTCGCCCAAACTCGCTTCGCTCAAACAGGGCGACTCTTCGGCCCCGTCTTCCTGCGATGCTCGGCTCGCTTTACGGCTCAGACAGGTGAAGCAAAGCAACAGCAACCGCAACAGCAACAGCAACAGCAACAGCAACAGCAACAGCAACCGCTAATGCAAAGAGCGAAAAGCCGCCCTCAGTAGCTGAAGAACACCGTCTCGCGTTCGCCCTGCATCTTCACATCCCACGCGTACTGCCCCGGCGCCATCTGCCGCGCGATCAGCGTCTCGCGGCGCGCTTCCGGCACCAGCGCCAGGATGCCGTCCTCGCCATTGCTGGCCTCGTCGGAGAAGTAGATGCGCGTCGGCGCCGCCTTGAGCAGCCCGCGCATGAACACCAGCGCCACCAGGTGCGGCGCCTGCGCGACACCCTTCAGGCCCGGCACGCGGCCCGGCTTGATGGTGCTGAAGGAGAAGCGCCCCTGCGCGTCGGTCGGCACGCGGCCCCAGCCGTGGAACGTCGGGTCGTGCGCGTCGCGGCGCGGGTCCTCGGCGTGGTCGTAGATGCCGTCGGCATCGGCCTGCCACAGTTCCAGCACCGCATCGCTGACCGGCGTGCCCAGGCCGTCGTAGACCGTGCCGGTGATGGTGACGCGTTCGCCCTTGGCCTCGGGCGGGGCGATCTGCGTGTGGTACAGCGGCTCCAGACCCAGACGGTAGTAGGGGCCGACGGTCTGCCACGGGGTCGATTGAAGGCTCATGCGTTACTCCCAGACGGTCTGCTTGCGGCCGCGCAGCACGATGTCGAAGCGATAGCCCAGCGCGTACTCGTTCTGCGTGGTCTCCCAGTCGAAGGCCGAGACCATGCGCGCCTTGGCCTGCGGGTCGGGCACGCAGTTGTAGATCGGGTCGAAGGCCAGCAGCGGATCGCCCGGGAAGTACATCTGCGTGACCAGGCGCTGGCCGATGCCCGCGCCATGCAGCGAGAAATGGATATGCGCCGGGCGCCAGGCGTTGTAGTGGTTGCGCCACGGGTAGGCGCCGGGCTTGACCGTCTTGAAGCGGTAGTGGCCGTGCGCGTCGGTCAGCACCTGGCCGGTGCCCTTGAAGTTGGGGTCCAGCGGCGCGTCGTGCTGGTCGCCTGCATGCAGGTAGCGGCCGGCGGCATTGCACTGCCAGACCTCGACCACGGTGTTGCGCACCGGCTTGCCGTTCTCGTCCAGCACGCGGCCGGAGACGATGATGCGCTCGCCCAGCGGTTCGCCCGCAAAGCCCGCGGTCAGGTCGGCCGCATGCTCGCCCAGGGTGAGGCGGTCCAGCGTGGGGCCGGTGACCTCCGAGAGCGTCACCGGAATGGCGATGGGGTCGCTGCCCACGCCGCGCAGCACCGTGGAGGCGTAGGGCGGGTGGATGTAGGGCGGTTGCGAGCCGGGGTATGGCTTGCGGTAACCGGAAAGGGGGGAATCGCGCATCGCGGGCTCCGTTGGCTGGGCGACACCGAGGCGCCGCTGTTGCTTCATGTAGAGCGGAGCTTGCTCCGCTGCTGTTGCTGTTGTTGTTGTTGTTGCTGTTGTTGATTTTGCTTCACGCCAAAGACGCGCAGGTGTTCAGCTCGTTGGGAAGGCCTCAGCGGAGCAAGCTCCGCTCTACAGGACGGGGCGATGCTCGGGGAAGGCCTCAGCGGAGTCCCCAAAAGGGGATTGCCACAAGCTCCGCTCTACGAGGCAGAACGATCCTCGGGCCACTCAAACCCGCTCGATCGCCAGCGCCACGCCCTGGCCCACGCCGATGCACATGGTCGCAAGTCCGCAGCGGCCGCCGCTGGCCTCGAGCTGGCGCAGCAGGGTCAGGGTGATGCGCGCGCCGCTCATGCCCAGCGGATGGCCCAGGGCGATCGCCCCGCCGTTGGCGTTGACGTGGGCGGCATCGTCGGCGACGCCGAGTTCGCGCAGGCAGGCCAGGCCCTGGGCGGCGAAGGCCTCGTTGAGTTCGATCGCATCGAAGTCGCCGATGGACAGGCGCAGGCGCGCCATCAGCCTGCGCGTGGCCGGCACCGGGCCCATGCCCATGTAGGCCGGCTCCACGCCGGCGCTGGCGAAGCCCAGCACGCGTGCGCGCGGGGTCAGGCCCAGCGCCTGCACCTGCTCGGCGCTGGCCAGCAGCAGCGCGGCGGCGCCGTCGTTGATGCCCGAGGCGTTGCCGGCGGTGACCGTGCCGGGCTGGCGGAAGATCGGCTTGAGCCTGGCCAGGCCCTCGAGCGTGGTGTCGGCGCGCGGATGCTCGTCCACGCTGACCTCGATGGTCTCGCCGCGCTTCTTGCCGGGGACGGTGACCGGCGTGATCTCGCCCTCGAAGAAGCCGGCGGCCTGCGCGGCGGCGGTGCGCTGCTGGCTGCGCAGGGCGAAGGCGTCCTGGTCCTCGCGCGAGATGCCGTAGCGCGCGGCCACGTTCTCGGCGGTCTCGCCCATCAGGTCCACGCCATAAAGCTGCTTCATCTTCGGGTTGATGAAGCGCCAGCCCATGGTGGTGTCTTCGATCTGCTGGTTGCGGGCGAAGGCGCTCTCGGCCTTGCCCATCACCCATGGCGCGCGCGACATCGACTCCACGCCGCCGGCGATGGCCAGGCCCAGCTCGCCGGCGCGGATGCCGCGGGCGACGGTGCCGATGGCATCCAGGCCCGAACCGCACAGGCGGTTGACCGTGCTGCCCGGCACGCTGACCGGCAGGCCGGCTAGCAGCAGGCTCATGCGCGCCACGTTGCGGTTGTCCTCGCCGGCCTGGTTGGCGCAGCCCAGGTAGACGTCCTCGATCGCGGCCGGATCGAGGTCGGGGTGGCGCGCCAGCAGCGCCGCCAGCGGCACCGCGCCCAGGTCGTCGGCGCGCACGCCGCTCAGGATGCCGCCATAGCGGCCCACGGGCGTGCGGATGCCATCGACGATGAAAACTTCACTCATGCGCTTGCTCCGTTCAGTGCGCCAGGGTCAGGCCGGTCAGGCGCTGCAGTTCCTCGATGGACAGGCCATCGACCAGTTCGACCACGCGCGCTCCGTCGGGGCCGAGATCGAATACGCCCAGGTCGCTGTAGACCCGGCTGACGCAGCGCAGGCCGGTCAGCGGATAGCTGCATTCGGCGACCAGCTTGCTCTCACCCGTCTTGGTCAACAGATCCATCATCACGTAGGTCTGCTTGGCGCCGATGGCCAGGTCCATCGCGCCGCCGACGGCGGGGATGGCATCGGGCGCGCCGGTGCTCCAGTTGGCCAGATCGCCATGCTGGGAGACCTGGAAGGCGCCCAGCACGCAGATGTCCAGATGGCCGCCGCGCATCATCGCGAACGAATCGGCGTGGTGGAAATAGCAGCCGCCGGTCAGCAGCGTCACCGGCTGCTTGCCGGCGTTGATCAGGTCCGGATCCTCCTGGCCCGGCGCGGGCGCCGGTCCCATGCCGAGCAGGCCGTTCTCGCTCTGCAGGAAGATCTCCTTGTCCGCCGGCAGGTAGTTGGCCACCTGGGTGGGCAGGCCGATGCCCAGGTTCACGTAGGCGCCCTCGGGGATGTCGCGCGCCACGCGCGCGGCCATCTGTTCGCGGGTCATGCGCTGATAGCCGCTCATGCGCGGGCCTCCGCGTGGCCGACCGCGACCACGCGCTGGACGAAGATGCCGGGGGTGACGACGGCCTCGGGATCGAGCCCGCCGAGTTCGACCACCTCATGGACCTGGGCGATGGTGCACTTGGCCGCCATGGCCATCAGCGGGCCGAAGTTGCGCGCGGTCTTGCGGTACACCAGGTTGCCCCAGCGATCGCCGCGGTGCGCCTTGATCAGCGCGACGTCGGCATGGATCGGGTACTCGAGCACGTAGTGCCTGCCGTCGATCTCGCGGGTTTCCTTGCCGGCGGCCAGTTCGGTGCCGTAGCCGGTCGGGGTGAAGATGGCGCCCAGTCCGTTGCCGGCGGCGTGGATGCGCGCGGCCAGGTTGCCCTGCGGCACCAGCTCCAGCTCGATCTCGCCATTGCGGTAGGCCGCATCGAAATGCTGCGAGTCGCTCTGCCGCGGGAACGAGCACACGATCCTGCGCACGCGCTTGTGCTTGATCAGCGCCGCCAGGCCGGTCTCGCCGTTGCCGGCGTTGTTGTTGACGATGGTCAGCTCGCGCGCGCCGTGTTCGATCAGCGCCTCGATCAGCGCATCGGGCATGCCGGCCGTGCCGAAGCCGCCGATCATCACCGTGGCGCCGTCGCGGATGTCGGCCACCGCCGCCGCGCACGAGGGCAGGGTCTTGTCGATCATGGCATCACCGCGCCGCCGCCGGCCGCGCGCGCTTGGGCAATCAGGGACATCGAAGTCGCATCCTCTCGCTTGGACAGTCCGCGCGCGCAAGCCGCGCGGGCCGTCAAGGTGGACCGCGCGAAAAATCGCGTCAATCCGAATATCGGTTTTAAGTTCGTTATTCGCACAAACTGGACCAAAGTCGAATGCCTCGGGCGCGGCCGGCTTTCGCGCCTCCGCGCCCGCCCTCAGCGCGCCGGCTGCAGGCGCATCGTCAGCACCGCGGCGATGGCCACCAGCAGCGGCAGGGCCAGCACGTAGTACAGGTTGGCCGGCTGCCAGCCGGCGTCGACCAGCACGCCGACGGTCATCGGCGAGAGGATCGCGCCGACGCGGCCGATGCCGATCGCCCAGCCCAGGCCGGTGGTGCGCACGGTCGGCTCGAACACGATCGGCGCCACCGCGTACAGGCCGGCCATCGAGCCGAACAGCGCCGCGCCGATCACGAAGGCCACCGGGAAGGCCAGCTGCAGCTGCGTGCCCAGCGAGGCGAACACCACCATGCCCAGCGCGGCGGTCAGGAAGCTGACGGCGGTCAGTCGCGGCAGGGCGAAGCGCGCCGCCAGCCAGCCGAACAAGGCCCCGCCGATGATGCCGCCCAGGTTCAGCAGCACCCCGCCGGTGACGCCCTGCTCGGCCGACAGCCCGGCCTGCACCAGCAGCTTGGGCGTCCAGCTCAGCACGAAGTAGAAGGCGAACATGTGCATGAAGAAGCCCAGCGCGATCAGCACGCTGTTGCGGCGCAGGCGCGGCGTGAACAGCGCCGCGTAGCCGGCCTTCTCCGGCGCCGGCGGCACCGGCGGCAGCGCGTCCAGCCTGGGGGCGCGCATGCGCGCCAGCAGTGCGTTGAGCCGGGCCAGCGCGTCGGGCGGGCGCCGGCTGAGCAGGAAGTCCAGGGACTCGGGCAGCAGCGCCAGCACCACCGGGATGCACAGCAGCGAGGCCAGCGCGCCGAAGAAGAACGCCGCGTGCCAGCCCCAGCGCTCCAGCAGCACCGTGGCGATCAGCCCGCCCAGCGTGGCGCCGATGGGATAGCCGGTGGCCTGCAGCGCCACCGCGGTGCTGCGCCACTTGGGGCTGGCGTATTCGGCGGTGATCACGCCCACGCCGGCGAGCATGCCGCCGATGCCCAGGCCGGTGAACACGCGCAGCCCGGCCAGCTGCCAGGCATTGCGCGCCAGGCCGGACAGCGCCATGCCCACGGTCAGGATCACCAGGCACCACAGGATCATCGCGCGCCGGCCGTAGCGGTCGGCCAGCGGCGCCAGCACCAGCGAGCCGGCGGCCATGCCGACCAGGCCTGCGCTGAGCATCAGCCCGAGCTCCTTGCCGCTCAGGCCCCAGTCGGCCGACACGTGCGGCGCGGCGAAGGCCATCACCATCACATCGAAGCCATCGAGCATGTTGAGCAGCACGCAGATGGCGATGGCCAGCCACTGGAACGGGCTCATCGACTGCAGCGTGAGCGGGGCGTTGGGGGCTGTGGCGTGGGCCATGGCGACTCCTTCAATCGGACTGGCCGACGCGGCGCCGATAGCACAGCGCTCGCGTCGAGGACGACCTTGCTCGCACACGGACGCGCATCGCCGCCGCATGCGGCGGTCACGGGCGCCGTGGGCAGCGTTACTGCGGCTTCTTGGTGGCGTTGTCCAGCGTGGTCAGGATCCCGCGCAGCGCGCCGACCTCGATCTGGCCCGGCGCCGAGGCCGTGCCGATCATGCCGAAGGTCATGGCCTGGCCGAAGGTCTCGCCGGACAGGCGCGAGACCACGCCCACCGGGCCCATCGACATGGTCAGCAGCGGCCGGTCGCTGCTCTGGCGCAGCTGCCAGGTGGCATCGAGCAGCTTGAGGACATCGCCGGGGTTCTGCGGCATCACCGCGATCTTCAGCACGTCCGCGCCGAGGGCCTGCTGCTGGCGCAGCCGGGCGACGATCTCGGCCGTGTCCGGCGTGGCGTGGAAGTCGTGGTTGGACATCACCACGTAGGCGCCCGCCGCGTGCGCGGCGGCGACGATGGCCTGGACCACCGCGCGGTCGCGGAACATCTCCACGTCGTACAGGTCGGCGGCATGGGCCTTGATCAGCGCCGCGTAGAGCTTGCCGTAGTCGGCATCGGCGATCGCGGTGGCGCCGCCCTCGGCCTTGGTGCGGAAGGTCAGGATCACCGGCTTGCCGCCCGCGGCCGCGGCGATCTGCGGGGCCAGCTTGACCAGCGCCTTGGCGTCGCTGGCGATGTCCAGGTAGTCGATGCGCCACTCGACCACGTCGGTATCGGCATTGGCGCCGATGCGCTGGGCCTGGGCCAGCTGCTCGGCCGCGGTCTTGCCGGTGATCGGCACGATGGTCTTCGGCGCGCCCTGGCCGATCTGCACGCCCTTGACGGCGATGGTGCGGACGGCGGGCGGGGTGGACGCGTTGGTCATGTCGGCGGCATTGGCGGCGGTAGCGGCGCCGGCCATCAGGGCGAGGGCCAGCAGCATGCGGGCGGCTAGGGTAGTACGGCGGAGCTTCATCTCAAGTCCCTCCCGGGAGCGATGGCGTGCGGTGCGGCGTCTTTCAGAAGGTGATCTTGGCCTGCAGGCCGACGGCCAAGGCGTTGTCGGTCTGGGCGTAGGAGAAGGTGCCGGGGTTGGTGATGTACTGCACATCCGGGCGCAGCATCAGCCACGGATTGACCTGGAAGCTGTAGGACAGCTCGTACAGCTCCTCGGCGCCGGTGAGCGCGAACAGCGGCGAATCGGCCGGCACGCCGGCGGTGGTCAGCGCGGCGCGGCGCGCATCGAGCAGACGGTGGTTGATGTCCGAGCCGACGTAGCCCAGCGCGATGCGGTCCTTGCTGCGCGCGCCCACGCCCTGCCACACCCCGCCGATGGCGTACCAGCGCTTGAGCTGGGCGGTGTCGCTGTCGGAGACCATGTACTCGGCGAAGGCGTTCAGGCCGATGCTCGCGTCGCTGCCCGGCGTGTAGAGCTTCTGCTCGGCCAGCACGTAGGCGCCGTCGCGGCCGGTGACGCTGCTGGTGTCCAGGCCCTTCTTGGGCACGCGCGAGGAGTCGTAATAGCCGCCGAACTTGTACACGCCCGGATACAGCGTGCCGGCGCCCGGCTTCCAGGTCAGCTCGACCGGGAACAGCGAGCCGGTGGTGCCCTCGACGAAGGGCCGGAACGCGTTGCGCTCGATGTTGCCGCCCAGGTTGGGATTGACCTGGAACCAGCCGGCGCGCAGGTTCACCGAGGATGTCAGCTGCTCGGCGAACTCACCGCCCCAGCGCGCGGTCGGGTAGTTGTACCAGCCGCTGTTGCCGCTCATGGCCAGCGGGTGGGCGCAGAAGGCGGCGTTGACGAAGCTGGTGCCGGCGCTGAGCAGGCCGAACTGGTTGCCCATCGCGTAGAAGCCGAGCTTGAAGTACGAGCGGCCGGCGTTGAAGGTCTGGTCGTAGCTGAGCTCGGACAGGCGCGTGTACTGGCCGCCGTAGGCTTCCTGGATCGGGAAGCGGTTGCCCACCAGGTCGGCCGAGGTGCTGCGGCCGCGGCGGTCGTTGAGGGTGAAGCGGAAGGTGCCGCCGTCCCAGCCGGCCAGCTTGCCCATGTCCAGGTCGAAGCCCACGCGCACCTGCTGCGCGTAGCGCGCGCCGGTGGCCAGGCCGCCATCGACCACGCCCATCGCCTCGCCGACGTAGTCGCCGCGCAGGCTGATGCCCTTGTCCACCAGCGCGGCGCGCTCGCCGTTCCAGCCGCCGGTCATGGTGGTCGCATCGAAGCGGTCCTGCGCCTGGGCCAGCAGCGGCGTGGCCAGCAGGGCGAGCGCCAGCGGCGTCAGGGCGCGGGGGAAGGGGCGGGAGACGTACGACATGGGGGGATTACCTGTGAATGCGAAGGAATTACGGGTGCGGCGGTCGGGCAGGGACTTCAGCGCGCCACGGCGCGCGGCGCGGACAGGGGCGAAGTGGCCCCGTCTACGGCGGTCACGGTCGCCGTGACGCCCGCGACATCGGCCGTGGCCGGCACGGCGAAGGAGAAGCGCGCCTGGCCCTGGGCGTCGGTGGTCACCAGGGCATCGCCCAGGTAGCGGGCCGCCTCGGTGTCGCTGGCGCGCGGGTTGCCGAAGACTTCCACGCGCTGGACGGTGTTGGCCGTGCCGCGCAGCTGGCCCTGGATCTGCAGGGTGGCGCCGCTGCGGCGGGCCTGTTCGACCACCGGCGCGGCCAGGCCGTCGTTGGGCGCGGGCTGGCAGTGGTCGGTGACGCGCGCGCTGCAGATCTTGGCCAGCTTGGCGGGGTCGCTCTCCACGCCGCCGCCGCGCGAGCCGACGAAGTCGGCATGTTCCAGCCCCGGCACGCCGAACACGATCGCCCCGCGCACCTGGCCCGGCACGCAGGCGCCGCCGGCCTGGCAGCGCTCGATCTTCAGCCCGTTGCCGAAGATCGCGTTGCCGGTGATCCGGTTGGGCCGTGACACCGGCTGCGGGCGCAGCGCCACGCCGATGCCGTTGCCGGTGATGGTGTTGCCGTCGACCACGTTGTCGCGGCCGGTCAGGCTGACGCCGATGGAATTGCCGGTGAAGGTGTTGGCGGCGATGGTGTTGCGGTTGCCCCAGTTGATCTGCAGGCCGTCGGAGTAGTCCTCGAAGCGGTTGCGCAGCACCAGGTTGTCGTTGCCCCACAGGATCTCGATGCCCTGGGAGGGCTCGGGATTGGCGTCGGTGGAGCGGAACAGGTTGTCGGCCACCAGGTTCCAGGCCGCGCCGCGGGTCAGCTCCAGGCCATCGCCGTTGTCGATGAATTCGTTGCGCACCACGCGGTTGTGCACGGTGGTCGTGGGCGTGGACTGGCCGTTGCCGTCGTCGCCGGTCAGCATCACCCCGGCGCCGCCCTTGTTGGCGACGATGCGGTTGTCGTGCAGCCAGTTGTCGTGGCTGCGGTTGATCAGCACGCCGATGCAGAAGTTGCGCACTTCCAGCCCGGCCAGCTCGACGCCTTGCGTGTCGCGTAGGACCAGGCCCGGCAGGGTCGTGGTGCGCACGTTGGTGCCGTACTGGCCCGGCACCGCGCCCGGGCAGGCCTGGGTGCCGGTGCCGGTGACGTAGGCGGCGCCGTCGATGGCCACGTACTGGCCGGACTGCGCGAAGGGCAGGCCGACGATGGCGACCGGGCCCTTGATCTCCGGCAGCGGCGCGCGCGGCTTGATCACATAGGGCGCGGCGCCGACCGCGGCGATCTCGATCCGGTAGGTGCCGGGAGCGGCGTTGGCGGTGGTGATGGCCCAGCGCAGCGAGCCCGGGGCCTCGTCATCGTCGTAGCGGTCCACCTTCAGCACCTGGCGCGGGGCCGGATCGGGCTCGGCCTGATGGCCGGAGGCCAGCAGCGGCAGGCAGGCCAGCAGGCCGCTGGCGACAAGGAGGACGGGGCGCATCTGGATCTCCGGCGGTACAGGGGTGTCTGCGCGGGCCGCGCAGCATGCCGCAAGGGCGGGGCGCGCGTGATGCCGCGGCAACGGCCGCCGTCGATCCGGCACCCGCGAGGACAGGTGCACACGCTAGTTTTATCGCAGTGCAGCATTCAAGTTCGATATTCGCTTGATGGTGCGAATATCGGACTGTTGGGCTACTACCTTGGTCCAATGGCCGGGCCTCGCGCACCGGGAATTTTCCCCGATTGAGGGCTTGTGGCGCGCCCGCTTGGCTTCGGAGGGGCAGCGGGCCCGCGGGCGGGGGGGGCGGTTCCCCCCAAAAGGGGCACCCGCCCGGGGTGGGGGGGGCGGGGGGCCGGCCGGCGGGGGGCGGCCCCCCCCCCCGCCGGCCCGCTGCCGCGCGCGTTGCGTTGGAGGGCCCGCGTTGTTGGGTCCGCCATTGGCCGAATAAGGCCACAAGGGCGCTCCCACGTGTAGAGCGGAGCTCGCTCCGCTGGGGCCTTCCCCATGCCCGGCCGAAACGCAGCGGAGCAAGCTCCGCTCTACAAGGAGGGCGTGACGTGGTCGGAAGAGACAGCTGACCCCACAGGGCAAGAGGCTGTCCGATCAAGAGTCAACGGCGCTCGCTCCGCTGGGGCTTTCCCCATGACCCGGCCGAAACGCAGTGGAGCAAGCTCCGCTCTACAAAGAGGGCGTGCCGGATAGAGGCTGGGCAAAGTCCGCTCACGCGCCTCAATCCAATGCCCCTCGACTGATTCGTCTCTCCGGCATCGCGACGAACAGCAAAAAAACGCCGCCAGGCAGAGCCGGGCGGCGCCGGGAGGTGAAGCGTCGTGCGGGCTAGTAGCGCGCGTCGAAGGCGAAGATCGGCTTGCGCTGCTGCCACTGGCCGCGGGTGAAGTCCGGGAAGTCCAGCGTCTGGAAGCCCTGCGCGATGGACTGCTCGGACAGCGGGGTGATCGCGCTCCAGGTCACCGCATCGAAGATGTCGATCGGCATCGGCGCCTGGGCCTTGAGCGCCTCGACGAAGGCGTGCATGACGAACCAGTCCATGCCGCCATGGCCCGCGCCGGCGGCATCGCCGGCGTACTGCTTCCACAGCGGATGCTCGTACTGGTCCTGGTAGGCCTTGAAGTCCTCCCACTCGTGCGGCGGGCTGCGTCCTTCGATATGGACGCCGTGGTTGAGGTCCATCCACAGTCCCTTGGTGCCCTGCACGCGGAAGCCCAGCGAGTACGGGCGCGGCAGCGAGGTGTCGTGCTGCAGCAGGATGGTCTCGCCGTTGGCGCAGGCCAGGGTCGTGGTGACCACATCGCCCAGCTTGAAGGTGACCTTGGTGCTGGGATGCGTGGTGCCGCCGCTCTTCTCCACCGTGTAGTCGTGCAGGCCGCGCGCCTTGGTGGCGAAGGCATTGATGCGGGTGAAGCGGTTGCCGCGATTGATGCCGGTGTACATCGCGCACGGGCCGATGCCGTGGCTGGGGTAGAGATCGCCATTGCGCTCGACCGAATGCTCGGTGCGCCAGCGCGCCTCCGACCAGCCCTTCGGCCCGAACTCCACGCCGCTGTCGTAGGGGTGGGCGGGATTGCCGTCGTTGAACTTCACCCCGCGCAGGTCGTGCTGGTAGCCGCCCTGCAGGTGGATCAACTCGCCGAACAGCCCGGCGCGCACCATCTGCAGCGCCGCCATCACATCGCGGCGATAGCACACGTTCTCCAGCAGCATGTACGGCGTGCCGGTGCGCAGCTGGGTCTCCAGCACGTCCCAGTGGTCCTGCAGGGTGATGCCGGCGACCACCTCGCAGCCCACCGCCACCTTGGCCTGCATCGCGCCGATGGCCATCGGCGCGTGCCATTCCCACGGCGTGGCGATGATCACGCCGTCCAGCCCGCGCGTCTCGAGCAGGCGCTTCCACGCGTTCACGTCGCCGTCGGCGCCATACAGCTTCGGCGCCGGCTTGCCGGCCTTGGCGACCATCGCCTGGGCCTGTCCGAGCATGATCGGCTCGATGTCGCACAGCGCCACCACGTCCACATCGTCGCGGCGCAGCAGCTCGGTCAGATGCACCTGGCCGCGCATGCCCGTGCCGATCACGCCCATGCGCAGCCGCCGGCCGCGCGCCCAGGCGGGGGTGGCCGACAACAGGCTGGTGGCCGCCAGCAGGCCGCCTGCGGCGATGAAGTCTCTGCGGTTCATGGATGCGGTGTCCTCTTCATTGGAATGCGATGAGCCGGCAAGGCGCGCCGGCGCGTTGAAACGGTGCCACGTGTTGCTCGGCTTCCGCCCCTGCCTTTCGCCGTAGGCGAAGGAGAGGAGGGGAGGGGAGGGGGGCTCCACCACCACGCGCGCGGAGCCAACCCCCTCCCCACCTCCCCCTGCTTAGCAAGGGGAGGGGCACACGCCGGTCAGAACTTGTACCCCGCCTGCAGGCTGACCACCCGGCCGTAGATGCTGGCGTAGTCGCTGGAGTCGCCCAGGAAGCTGTTGGGGTCGTAGAAGGGCTTGCGGTCGAACAGGTTCTTCAGCGTCAGGCCCACGTTCCAGTGCGCGTCCGGGCGCCAGGCCACGCTGAGGTTGGCCGTCCACCACGACGGCGCGCCGTCGCACTTGCTCTTCTCCAGCGGCAGGTAGCCGGCGGTGCAGGTCTGCGCATTGTTGTCCTGCGCGTCGATGCGGTCCCAGCCCCACTTGGTGCCGTCGGTGTAGTTGAAGAACAGGCTGGTGGTGAACGCCTGGTAGGTCCAGTCGGCGTTGAGCGTGGCGCGCAGGCGCGGGTTGTTGTAGTAGCCCACGGTGTTGCCGTAGTACCAGCGGTACTCCTCGTCGATGTAGCTCTCGCTGCGGCGCGCGATGGTGGCGGCCAGGCCCAGGTTCAACTTGCCCCAGGCCCCGAGCGAGAACTGGCTGCGCGCATCGATGTCGAAGCCGTCGATCAGCGTCTTGCCCTGGTTCTTGTACTGGCCCACCACGGCGGACACGTTGCCCACGCTGTAGCCGGGCAGCGTGCCGGGGCAGGCCACGCCGGCGCTGGGGTCGGCGCACATGGCCGCCAGCTGCGCCAGGTTGGCGCGGTCGGCGTCGGTGATCGGCGAGCGGGTCATCGACAGGATGTCGGTCTGCTTGCTGTAGTCCGGCGCCACGATCTCGTTGCGGCGATAGACGAACCAGTAGTCGGCCGACACCGACAGCCAGCGCACGGGCTCGAACACGAAGCCCAGCGTGGCGATCTTGGCCTTCTCCGGCTGCAGGTTCTTGTTGGGCTGGGTCATGCGCGCCACGGTGCGGCTGCAGTCGCTGTTGAGCAGCGCATTGCCCAGGTCCACATCGCCGGCGCGCCGCGACTGCAGCAGCAGGTTGGCGATCGCGTTGGTCTCGGCGCAGCGGGTCTCGTCGCGGTAGCCGCCGAGCTGGGCGAACACGCCGCCGGCGCCGGCCTCGGCCAGGCTGGGGGCGCGGAAGCCCTCGGAGTAGGTGCCGCGCAGCATCAGCTCGGGCAGCGCCTGGTACTTCAGGCCGATCTTCGGCGCCAGGTTGGTGTCGAAGTTGGGGTACTTGTCCGCGCGCAACGCCGCGTCCAATTCCAGCTTCTCGGTCAGCGGGGCCACGGTCTCGGCGAACAGGGCATAGGTATTGCGCGCCCCGTCGAACCACGAGCCGCCCTGCTGGGTGATCAGGCCATTGGCCGCGTCCGGATTGCCCGGCGTGTAGAAGGTCTCGCGGGTGGCGTTGAAGCCGAACGCCGCGCGCATCTCGCCGGCCGGCAGCTGCGCGATCGGCCCTTCGATCTTGCCGTCCAGGGTATGCAGGCGCGTCCAGGACTGGATGTCGAAGGTCGGGAACGCCTCACGGATCAGCGCCGCGTTGGCCTCACTGATCTCACCGAACTTGTACGCCGGATGGTCGGAGATGATCACCCGCCCGGTGCCCGGGTCGACGGTGAACGGGCCGAAGGCCTTCTCGAAGCCCTTCAGGTTGACGTTGACGGTCTGGTAGGTGACCGAGTGGCTGCCGGCGGTGGCGAAGGCCGTCTCCCAGTTCCATTGCCCCAGCTGGCCGCGCAGGCCGGTGACCACGCGATAGCTCTTGTCGGTATTGCGCTGGCCGAAGTAGTCATCGCCGGCGTCCTGCAGCAGGTACTGCAGGCCGACCACGCCGCCCATCATCGCCTTCAGCGCCGGGCTGGCGTGGTTGTACTCGTTGTTCGGTCCCAGATACGGATACAGGAACTGGTTGACCGTGGTGCCGGTATTGCGCGAGAACCAGCTGGTCGGATTGCCGGTGGTGGTGTTGAACGCGCGCGGCGTGCCGCCATTGGCGCGCAGGTCGATGTCGGTGTAGGTGCCCTCGGCGAAGGCCTCGGTGGTGTCGCCGACCAGGAAGTGGCTGTTGAGGTAGACCGTGGTGCGCTCGGACTGCGCGCCGCCGTCGATCTCGTTGTTCATCCAGGTCTGCCAGATGCAGCGCGGGCCGGCCGCCTCGGTGGTGAGCACGTTGTTGCAGCCCGGCGCGGCCTCCTGCACGCGTGCGCCGGTGACCGGGTCGAAGGCGAAGTAGCTGCCCGGATTGAACTCGCCGGGCTTGCTGCCGGTGCCCAGGCGCAGGTTCTTGAGGTAATTGGGATTGTTGACGTAATACTGCGCTGGGCGCTTGTCGTAGACATCGCTCAGCGGGATCGCGTCGCGCTTGTAGTAGTTGACCGAGCCGTAGACGTTGTAGCGGTCGCGGTCCAGGTCGCCGAAGCCGCCGGTGATGCTGGCCTGGTGCTCGCCGTAGGAGTCGATGCGCGAGGAGCGGTCGGTGGTCAGGTTGATCTCGGCGCCCTGGTAGTCGCGCTTGGTGATCACGTTGATCACGCCGGCGATCGCGTCGGTGCCGTACACGGCCGAGGCACCGTCGGTGAGCACTTCCATGCGTTCGATCGCCGCGGCGGGAATCGCATCGATGTTGACGAACTGGGTCTGGAAGCCGGCCGGCGCGCCGTAATAGGACAGGCGGCGGCCGTTGAGCAGCACCAGCGTGCCCTGCGCGCCCAGGCCGCGCAGGTTGGCCTGCGAGGCGCCGTCGGAGCCTGAGAACAGCGAGCGGAAGTCCTGCTGCGCCGGCCGCGCCGCCGGCAGGTTGTCGAGCACCTGCAGCAGCGTGCGCGCGCCCATGTTCTCGATTTCCTGCTTGCTGATGACCTGCACCGGCGAGGCGGTTTCCACATCGGTGCGCTTGATGTTGGAGCCGGTGACCTGGATGCGGGCCAGGTCGGTGGCCTGCTGGTCCTTGGCCTGCTCGGCGTCCTGGTCGGTGGTGTCCTGGGCGGCGGCGGGCAGGGCGAGGGCCAGCAGCACGCTGGCCAGGGCCAGCGACAGCGGGGAACGGGAGCGGGGGCGGAACGGGCGTGCGGGCAACATCGAGGGTCTCTCCTGGCAGATAACGGCGCTTGGGTGGCGGTGCGCCGGACAAAGCGATCCCAGGGCCGCGGCCTTGCGGTCGCGGCTGGAAGGGCGGGGCAGAGCGGTGTTACGCGGGGGTCATGGGCGCAGGACGCTGGCGGTGTCGCCCTCCTGGCCGATCAGCACGGCATTGGCCCAGTCGGCGCAGACCTGGGACGGGGAGGCGCCGGTCGCACCGGTGGTGCGCAGGCTCAGGGTCGACAGGCCGCGGATGTCCAGCTCGGGCTTGACCACGCCCGGCGCCTGGACCAGCCCGCTGTCGTAGAGCAGGCGGCCGTCGCCGAACACCTGGAACTGCAGCCCACCGGCCTGACGACAGGCATCGTCGATGCCCAGGTCGGCGCGCAGCAGGCGCCACTGGCCCTTGAGCGCCAGGTCGATGCGGCTGTCGGGGCCCACGCCCAGCCCGCGGCGGAACAGCAGGCCGTTCATGCGCAGCTCGCCGCCGCGCAGC
The DNA here is from genome assembly GCF_037153335.1 of Pseudoxanthomonas sp. USHLN014. Taxonomy (NCBI): domain Bacteria; kingdom Pseudomonadati; phylum Pseudomonadota; class Gammaproteobacteria; order Lysobacterales; family Lysobacteraceae; genus Pseudoxanthomonas; species Pseudoxanthomonas sp. USHLN014. Next base: position 284,065 of record NZ_JBBCKO010000002.1, on the reverse strand, counting down.
GCGCGGTCCGGCATGACCCGGCTGGCCAGCGCCGCCGGTAGCGGCAGCTCGGACAGGAAGCGCTGCTGGGCGGGGCGCTCGGGCTCGACGTGTTCGAGGATATGGAAGGTGGACAGCGTGATCGGCCCGACATCGCGCGGCTGCAGCGCATCGATGGCGCGCGCGCCGCCGCCACCTTGGGCGGCCAGCACCATCGGATCGGTGGCCGAGGCGCCATCGCCCTCCGGGTTCTGCACGCTGAGCACGCGGAAGCGCAGCAGGCGCCCGGCGTGGGCGGGGAAGTCGATGCGCTGGGTGCCCTGCGCCAGCTTGAGCGTGCCGCGCGCGACCGGCGCGCCCCACTCGCCGTTGCTGTCGGCCAGGTAGACCTCGTAGTCGCGCACCTGGCCGTGCTTCCAGTTGGCGTCGTTGCGCGGGGCCAGTTCGATGCCGTCGATCAGCTTGCGCTCGCCGAAGCCGACCACCCATTCGTGCGCGCCGGTGCGCACGGCCTGGTTGCGCACGGTGCGGAACCAGGTGCCGGGGTCGTCGTCGAAGGCGTTCTCCAGCGGCTGCCCGGGCTCCTCGGCTGGTCGGTTGACGACCAGCAGGCTGTCGGCGGGCAGCGCGCGGCCCAGCTCCGGCGCGGCCGGGTAGGCATCGTCGGCCGGCGCGGGCGCGACGGGGAAGTCCAGTTCCAGGGCCAGCGCCGTGCGGATGTCCACCGCCGCGGTGCGTACGTGCAGCGTGCCGCGGCGCTCGGCGGCGTCGAAGGACCAGCCTTCGGTCGCGCGTTCCAGCGCGGCGGCATCGGCCACTTGCGGCAGCGCGCGGCCGTCCAGCCGCACGGCGCGCGGCGCCTGCCGGCTGGACACGCGCAAGGCGTAGCGGCGCTGCGCCAGCTGGCCCTGGTACTGGCCCTGCACCGCGCCGAGCTCCACCCGCACCGGGCCGGCGCCCTGCTCCGGAGCGTGCACGACGACGTCCTGCGTGCTCGATTCGCCCTGCTGGTAGCGGCGCGTGCTGCCGTCGTCCTCGTACAGCGTGTACTGCGAGTCGCCCTGCGGATACAGGTCGAAGGTCACCTCGTCCAGCGGCTTCTGCCCGTCGAACAGCATCTCCGGATACATCGGCACGATCGCCCCGGCGCGTACGAACACCGGCAGCGTGGCCAGATCGACCTGGCGGTCCAGCTGCCGCCCCTGCGCGCCGGCCCGCACGCGGCGGCCGTCCCAGTAGTCGATCCAGGTGCCGGCCGGCAGGTGGATGTCGCGGCGCCAGCCGCGGCTGGCGGCCTGGCTGCGGTAGACCGGCGCGATCAGCAGGTCGCGGCCGAGCAGGAACTGGTGCTTGTAGGTCTCATCGTGCGCATGCGGGTCGCCGGGGAAGTCCCACATCAGCCCGCGCACCGGCGGCGCGCCGGTCTGCGCCGCCTCGTGCACCAGCCCGTACATGTACGGCGTCAGGCGCATCTTCAGCTTGAGCGCGGCGCGGTTGATGCTGCGATAGGGTTCGTCGAACCACCACGGGTGCTTGCGGTCGTTGGCCGACCAGCCGGACATGCCCATCAGCACCGGCGTGAACGCCTTCCACTGCAGGTCGCGGGTATAGGTCTCGGCGCTGCCGCCGAAGATCCCGTCCACATCGCCGGTGGCGTAGGCCAGCCCCGACAGCCCCGAGCCGATCAGCGTGGGGACATGCCAGGCGATGTAGTCCCAGCTGCCGCTCTGGTCGCCCGTCCAGGCCACCGCATAGCGCTGGATGCCGGCCCAGCCCATCACCGTCCACAGGAACGGGCGCGAATCGGAGTTGTCCAGGATGCCGTCGTAGGCCGCGCGGTTGGCATCCATGGCGAACTGATAGCCCTTGCCGGTCCAGGCCACGTCCAGCTTCTGCACCCGGCTGCCGGCGGTGCCGACCTCCCAGGCGATCTTGTCCACGCCGTTCTCGGTCCACAGCCCGGTCTTGAAGCCGTACTTGGCCAGCCCCTGCACGACCTGCGGCAGCTGGGTGTAGCCGCAGCCGTAGCCGTCGTTGGGCAGGATCCAGCCGCCGGGCATGTCGTGCGCGCGGTACTGGCGCGCCACCGTGTCGATCACGTCGGGCGTGGTGCCGGTGGGGCCGTCGTGCCAGCCGTCGGGCACGGTGCCGGGCTTCTTGGCGTTGTCGCCATCGTTGTAGCAATCGGCATCGCCGTAGGACAGCGCCCAGCGCGCCAGCAGGGTGGGCCGGCCGGTGAGCCGGGTGTAGCGCTCCACCAGCTGCGGCAGGCCGGCGCCGACGAAGTAATAGGCGTCGAAGCGGTCCTCGCGATGCAGCAGCGTGGCCTGGTCGGGCTGGCGCAGGTCGTAGTCGCCGTCGCGCCAGGTGTTGCGCAACATGCCCCAGCCGCGGTCGCTGAGCAGCATCGGTGCAGGGCTGGGCCGGTCGCCGTCCTCCCAGCCGCCGGAATAGGAGATCTCCAGCTCGCGGCCCTTGAACTGGTAGCGCCCGTTCTGCTGGCCGCCGCCGTAGAAGCCTTCGTCCGGCTGCGAGGACAGCACCTGCACGCTGCGGTCCTGGTCCAGGTCGAGCGGCTGCAGCTCCTGCCACAGCGCCACCGCCCGGCCCTGGTCCAGCCGCTCCAGGCGCAGGCGCACGGGCGCGCGCTGCACGTGCAGCACCAGCGCGTCGGTGCGCACGCGCAGCTCCTGGGCGTCTTCCTCCAGGCGCGCCTGCGCGCCGGTGGCCGGCTGCGGCAGCACGATCGGCGTCGCCTTGTCGCCGGCGCCGGTGAGCCTGCCGTCGCGCCCGGCCTGCACGCGCACGATGTCGGCGGCGACCACCTCGATGCGCATCACCCCGCCGTTGTCGGTGCGCAGCAGCCAGGCGTGCTCGCCCTGCGCGCTGACCGACCGCACGTTGCCGATCGACATGGCCCCGGCCGCACCGGAGGCCAGCAGCAGCGCTGACAGGAGGGTGGTACGCAGCGGCGATCGCGGGGCTCGGACTTGCACCTGGAAGGCTCCGTTTGCCGGTTCGACCGACGTGCGAATTGCAGTTCGCCGCCGACTGTACGGCAGTATTTCGAAAGGTGTCAACGAAATGAAAGGCAAAAGCAACTAATCGCGTGCTGAAAAGAAAGATTGGCCGGCGGGATTGTTTCGCTTCGCTGGTGCCTCCCCGCGTTGAGCCGCCCGCCGCTGGCTCGATCGATGCGCTGGAGCAGCGACGGCCTGCCCACAGCGTGGTGCATGCGATGGCGAACCTTTTCATTTTCTTTCGTTATTTGACATTTCGAAAGGAAGACGGGATGTTGCGCCGGCCCAACTGGATGCTTGCATGGACCTGATTCCGCTTTCCGATGCCCCCGCCTGGCAGCGCCTGGGAGGCGCGCACACGGCGGCCGAAATCGCCCAGCAGCCGGCGCTGTGGGAGGCGCTGGCCCGGACCCTCGCCCAGACCTGGCCGCAGCTGCAGGCCTTCCTGGGCGATGCGCTGACCGACCCGCGGCAGCGCGTGCTGTTCACCGGCGCCGGCAGCTCGGGCTTCATCGCCGAGATGGTGGCCGACACGATCAACGCGCAGTGGCCGGCCGAAGTGCGGGCCCTGCACACCACCAACCTGCTGACCCATCCGGCGCTGTACCTGCAGCGCGACCGGCCGACCCTGCTGGTGTCCTTCGGCCGCAGCGGGTCCAGCCCGGAGAGCGTGGCGGCGGTCGAACTGGTGCGCGCCAGCGTGGACCAGGCGCGCTTCCTCGACATCACCTGCAACGCCCAGGGCGAACTGGCGCGGCGCGGCGCCGGGCGGGCCGACACCTTCACCCTGCTGATGCCACCGGCCAGCTGCGATCAGGCCTTCGCCATGACCAGCAGCCTGACCTGCATGCTGCTGGCGGCGCTGGCGGTGTTCGACCGCGGCGATGTGGACACGCGCGGCGCGCGCCTGCACCAGGTGGCCGCGCTGGCGCGCCAGGGCCTGGCGCAGTGGGACGCGCCGGTGGCGGCGCTGGCCGCGCGCCCGTTCGAGCGGGTGATCTATCTGGCCAGCGGGCCGCTGGAGGCGCTGGCGCGCGAGGCCGCGCTGAAGGTGCTCGAACTCTCCGCCGGGCGCGTGCTGGCGCTGGCCAACACGCCGCTGGGCTTCCGCCACGGCCCCAAGTCCACGCTGGATGCGCGCACCCTGGTGATCGTGCTGCGCAGCGTGCAGCCGCTGGCGCGCCGCTACGAGCAGGACCTGCTGGCCGAACTGCGCCGCGACGGCGTGGCCGGCCGGGTGCTGGCGATCGGTCCGCACGCCGACATCGGGGCCGACGACGACTTCACCCTGACCGTGCCGGCGACCACGCCGGCGCTGGACGATGCGTGGCTGGCGCCGGTGTGGCTGGGCCTGGCCCAGCTCTACGCGCTGCGGCGCTCGGCGGCGCTGGGGCTGACCCCGGACAATCCCTTCCCCGACGGCACCGTCAACCGCGTCGTGCAGGGCGTCACCATCCACCATGGCTGACGCATCGCCCGCCTGCTACGGCATCGACATCGGCGGCACCAAGATCGAACTGGTGGCCTGCGATGCGGCCGCGCAGGTGCGTTGGCGCCAGCGCGTGGCCACGCCGCAGGGCGACTACGCCGGCTTCCTCGCCGCGGTCGCCGCGCTGGTGGAGCAGGCCGACGCCGCGCTGGGCCAGGCGACCAGCGCCATCGGCATCGCCCTGCCGGGCGTGCGCGAGCGCGGCAGCGGCCGCCAGCTCAGCGCCAACGTGCCGGCGCTGACCGGACAGACCGTCGCCGCCGACCTGCGCGCGCGGCTGGCGCGGCCACTGGCCTTCGGCAACGACCTGCAGTGCTTCGCCCTGTCCGAGGCCCACGGCGGCGCCGCGCAGGGCTATCCGAGCATGTTCGGCGCCATCCTCGGCACCGGCGCGGGCGGCGGCTACTGCGTGGACCGGCGGCTGATTACCGGCTTCAACGGCCTGGCCGGAGAATGGGGCCACTGGAGCGTGCCCGGCCACCTGCTGCAGCGCCATGGCCTGCCGCTGCTGCCCTGTGGCTGCGGCCTGCAGGGCTGCGTGGAGCGCTATGTCTCCGGCAGCGGCCTGGCCGCGCTGGAACGCCACCTGGGCGGTACCGCGCCCGACGCGGCCGCGGTGATCGCGCTGGCCGAGGCGGGTGATGCGCGTGCCCGCCAGGCGCTGGAGATCCATCGCGATCTGCTCGGCCACAGCCTGGCCGCGCTGGTGCTGGCCCTGGACCCGCACGTGATCGTGCTGGGCGGCGGGCTGTCGCAGTACGCACCGCTGTATGCGCAGCTGCCCGGTGCGGTGGCCGCGCACCTGTTCGCCGGCGCGCAGGTGCCGCCGATCGTGCCGCCGCGCTTCGGCGATGCCGGCGGCGCGCGCGGCGCGGCCCTGCTGGCCTGCCAGCCGGGCCTGTCCTCGAGTCCCCAGGAGCACGCCATGTCCTCGTCGCAGTCCTCGCTTCCCGGTCGTCGCCCCGGCGACGCGTCCGGCTAAGCTGCCGAACCCTCCCGGCACCCCGCGATGGCCACGCGCAACACCCGCTCCCGCCGCCAGCAGATCCTGCAGGCCCTGATCGAGCAGGGCGGCGTGCAGGTGGGCGCGCTGGTCGAGCGCTTCGGCGTCTCGGCGGTGACCATCCGCGCCGACCTCAATCACTTCCAGGCCCAGGGGCTGGCCACGCGCACGCACGGCGGCGCCAGCCTGGTGCGCACGCCGCCGCAGGAGCGCGACATCCATGAGAAGGACACGCTCAACCTGCCGCTGAAGGATTCCATCGGCCTGCGCGCCGCGCAGCTGGTCAGGCCCGGCGACAACATCATCATCGACTCCGGCTCGACCACCATGACCCTGGCGCGCCACCTGCACGGCCATCGCGACGTGTCGGTGATGACCAACGGCCTGAACATCGCCTGGGAGCTGGCCACCGCGCCCGGCGTCAACGTGCTGCTCTCCGGCGGCCAGCTGCGCAAGCAGTCGCTGTCGCTGCAGGGCAACCAGGCCGAGCTGAGCCTCAACGCCTACAGCTTCGACACCCTGTTCCTCGGCGTGGACGGCCTGGACCTGCAGTTCGGCCTGACCACCCACGACGCCTCCGAGGCCCGCCTCAACCAGCGCATGGTCGAACATGCCCGCCGCGTGGTCGTGCTGACCGACGCCTCCAAGTTCGGCAAGGTCAGCCTGCACCGCATCGCCAAGCTGGAGCAGGTGCAGACCATCATCACCGACGCCGGCATCGACGCCGCCACGCGCGAGGGGCTGCAGCGGATGGGGGTTGAGGTGATCATTGCCGAGCCGGCGGGGTGAGAGGGCTGGGGTAACGGACCTTCTCTTGGGCCGCCGTGCTGTCGGTCTGGTTGATTTCCTGAGCTGCCTACGCGGCAGCGAACGTCAGGACCTCCCTCACCCGGCCGGCGAAGTTTTTCTGAGCTGCCTACGCGGCAGCGAACTCGGAAGTCGGCCACGCTGGGCCGCTCCACATTTTATGAGCTGCCTACGCGGCAGCGAACTCGCCTGGCGCCATGCGCGCACCGAGCGCGTCTTTCTGAGCTGCCTACGCGGCAGCGAACCAACACGGCGGCCAGAGACAGCTATGCGACGCTTTCTGAGCTGCTTACGCGGCAACGAACTGTCGCAGACCGCGGGCGCGCCCTTGATCCACTTTCTGAGCTGCCTACGTGGCAGCGAACCGGAGCCCAGCCATGACCGCACCTGTCGCTGTTTTCTGAGCTGCCTACGCGGCAGCGAACTTCACCCCCGCCTCCCTGCAGTCGTCGAGATATTTCTGAGCTGCCTACGCGGCAGCGAACATCGGCGAGAAGCGGCCGCAGGCGTTCACCGTTTTCTGAGCTGCCTACGCGGCAGCGAACTACAGCGAGCCCAGGCTGCGCGAGGTGTGCGATTTCTGAGCTGCCTACGCGGCAGCGAACGTCGGGTAGGACAGATCGTTGCCGCCTCCGGTTTTCTGAGCTGCCTACGCGGCAGCGAACGGGTATAGGTGCCGGCACAGGCGCCGCCGGCTTTTCTGAGCTGCCTACGCGGCAGCGAACGCACCAAATCCTCGTTACCCTTCTGGATCTCGTTTCTGAGCTGCCTACGCGGCAGCGAACCTCTCCGAGCGAGGCGCGGCGTTCGCCACCAGTTTCTGAGCTGCCTACGCGGCAGCGAACTGCGGCAGTGATCTGCACGGGAGTTTCCTCAATTTCTGAGCTGCCTACGCGGCAGCGAACCCGGTGTGGTCGGCGTGGCCGGCCTCCTTCTCTTTCTGAGCTGCCTACGCGGCAGCGAACACGGTCACGGCGGGCTCCATTTCCATGGGTTTTTTCTGAGCTGCCTACGCGGCAGCGAACTGAGTGAACCTCCACCGCGACAACTACATGGATTTCTGAGCTGCCTACGCGGCAGCGAACAGTGATCGCCAGCGCGCCAAGGCCATCGGGCGTTTCTGAGCTGCCTACGCGGCAGCGAACATGGTCTGGGGCCTGGTGCCGCCATGGTCGAATTTCTGAGCTGCCTACGCGGCAGCGAACCCTGGAATGCGGCGGAAGGGATGCGCGCTGTTTTTCTGAGCTGCCTACGCGGCAGCGAACGGCGGGTGTGCTATCAGCGCCGGACGGCACATTTTCTGAGCTGCCTACGCGGCAGCGAACGTGCGATCAAGACCGCCGAGCGCCCGGTGGCCTTTCTGAGCTGCCTACGCGGCAGCGAACATGCGGCCCAGCCGCTGATGACCTGGTCGGTGTTTCTGAGCTGCCTACGCGGCAGCGAACTCGCTGCCGGCCTTGGCCCGCAGGTCGTTGAATTTCTGAGCTGCCTACGCGGCAGCGAACCCATCGCCGCCCAGGCCGGGGAGGTGGGGAACTTTCTGAGCTGCCTACGCGGCAGCGAACCTGGGGATGTAGCGGTGGACTGTCCGTTGCGCTTTCTGAGCTGCCTACGCGGCAGCGAACATGCAGCCTCTTTCCGGAGCGCATCGGCGAACTTTTCTGAGCTGCCTACGCGGCAGCGAACCCTCGCGCGTGTCGGCCACGGCCATGCGCTCATTTCTGAGCTGCCTACGCGGCAGCGAACCACGTCCCGTCGATCAGCCAGCCCTTGCGGATTTTCTGAGCTGCCTACGCGGCAGCGAACAGGACTGGGCGAAGCTCTCGGCTGGCATCGGTTTTCTGAGCTGCCTACGCGGCAGCGAACTTCGCTACATCGACACCGGCGCTGTGTTCGGTTTTCTGAGCTGCCTACGCGGCAGCGAACGAACGTTCCCTAGGCTTATCGGCCGCTTCAGATTTCTGAGCTGCCTACGCGGCAGCGAACCCGCGGGCCAGACTCGGTTGCTGCCCTGTCATTTTCTGAGCTGCCTACGCGGCAGCGAACCCCTCCGCCCACCTCGCCGATCAGCCGGACATTTTCTGAGCTGCCTACGCGGCAGCGAACCTCAGCACGTTGCATGGCGCTCTCTGCGGTGGTTTCTGAGCTGCCTACGCGGCAGCGAACTGTGGGCGATTGCCCGAAATGATTGATTGAGCTTTCTGAGCTGCCTACGCGGCAGCGAACTGCCAGTACTGCGGCAAATTCATGCCCTTGGACTTTCTGAGCTGCCTACGCGGCAGCGAACAGCCTCCGCAAGAGAGCAGCCGCCCTTTGTGTTTTCTGAGCTGCCTACGCGGCAGCGAAATGCGTCAGAAGTTCGAGCAGGGCTTCCGCGGTTTTCTGAGGTGCCTACGCGGCAGCGAACGCGCCTCGACCGCCGCTATCAGTTTTTTTCCATTTCTGAGCTGCCTACGCGGCAGCGAAGGAAGAGGCGCGCATTCAGCGCAAGCGACAGGATTTCTGAGCTGCCTACGCGGCAGCGAACGGTTTCGTCCTCGACGAACAGGACGCGGGCCATTTCTGAGCTGCCTACGCGGCAGCGAACATGTCCACCCGCACAGGCGGCTGGATCAGGGATTTCTGAGCTGCCTACGCGGCAGCGAACCCTCACCGCGCCGTCGTCGCCCTCCGGCGTCATTTCTGAGCTGCCTACGCGGCAGCGAACCTGCTGGCCGTCCTCGGAGAGCCGCCCCAGATTTTCTGAGCTGCCTACGCGGCAGCGAACGCTAACGGCGAGTGGCTGGAACACGAGGGCAATTTCTGAGCTGCCTACGCGGCAGCGAACGTCATTGAGCAGGCAAGACCACGATTGATCGTTTTCTGAGCTGCCTACGCGGCAGCGAACACGCCGATGCTGATGCGCTGATCGCGCACCTATTTCTGAGCTGCCTACGCGGCAGCGAACCTAGGCAAGTCGATCACGCTGGACCGGCTGGATTTCTGAGCTGCCTACGCGGCAGCGAACCGACATACCACGCCCCGCCGATCTTCCTGCCGTTTCTGAGCTGCCTACGCGGCGGCGAACGCTTTGCCGATCGGGTAGAAGTCCAGCTCTGGTTTCTGAGCTGCCTACGCGGCAGCGAACAACTTCGGGTTCTCGCTGCCAGTGCTGCTTATTTTCTGAGCTGCCTACGCGGCAGCGAACCTCGCCCGGGCGCCAGGATGCGCGGTAGGTCATTTCTGAGCTGCCTACGCGGCAGCGAACCGCCAGTTCGGCGCCAGCACCACCGGAACCACTTTCTGAGCTGCCTACGCGGCAGCGAACACTGGAGATCGAATGGGCCTGCAGCTCGATCATTTCTGAGCTGCCTACGCGGCAGCGAACTACTTGTACCCGTCCCGATTGGGGTACAGGTTTTTCTGAGCTGCCTACGCGGCAGCGAACGGCGAGGACGATGCGTCCTTCGCGCTGGACATTTTCTGAGCTGCCTACGCGGCAGCGAACGACGACTTCGCCGACGACGACATCCCCTTCTATTTCTGAGCTGCCTACGCGGCAGCGAACTCGCCACCACCTCGCGGCGCAAGGATCGCGATTTTCTGAGCTGCCTACGCGGCAGCGAACCACCGTCACGATGACGGGCACGAAGTCTTCATTTTCTGAGCTGCCTACGCGGCAGCGAACATGGTGACAACAATCGCGCCTATGCCGAGTTTTTTCTGAGCTGCCTACGCGGCAGCGAACCCGTTCGCTTCATAGGTGCGCCAGTTGCCGTTTTTCTGAGCTGCCTACGCGGCAGCGAACCCGAACCGGAACTGCGCGTCAGGCCCCTGCATTTTCTGAGCTGCCTACGCGGCAGCGAACGGACACCTTGGCCTTTTCCGCGACCATCTTGCGTTTCTGAGCTGCCTACGCGGCAGCGAACGAGGTCACCGTCGAGGCGATACAACATCTGGCTTTCTGAGCTGCCTACGCGGCAGCGAACTGCGCAGCACTATCGCGCTGACCTTTCCGCCCTTTCTGAGCTGCCTACGCGGCAGCGAACAGATCTTCCTCGGCTTCGCGCAGTTTCTTGGTTTTCTGAGCTGCCTACGCGGCAGCGAACCAGACGAGCGCGCGGTGTACGAGGCCCTGGCTTTTCTGAGCTGCCTACGCGGCAGCGAACACCATCCCCGACAGGCGGGCGCGGCAGGTGTTTTTCTGAGCTGCCTACGCGGCAGCGAACGGCGCGACGCAACTTCCCGTCTTTCTGTCAAATTTCTGAGCTGCCTACGCGGCAGCGAACGCCAATGGCGGCGAAAGCCAGGCACAGATGCATTTTCTGAGCTGCCTACGCGGCAGCGAACACAGCAAGTGCGAGGACGCGCTGATGCTGGACTTTCTGAGCTGCCTACGCGGCAGCGAACTCGGCGGAGTAGTTCAGGTTCTCACGCGTCCTTTTCTGAGCTGCCTACGCGGCAGCGAACAGCGTGGTCACGCTGCGCCGGTGGCGCCACCATTTCTGAGCTGCCTACGCGGCAGCGAACTCGAAGGGGATGCCGAACTGCCCGGCCAGGTCATTTCTGAGCTGCCTACGCGGCAGCGAACCAAGGGCAACGGCTCGTCCTGGGACTTGATGCATTTCTGAGCTGCCTACGCGGCAGCGAACTCGAAGCCTGGCCCATGTGCTCACCCGAACTTTTTCTGAGCTGCCTACGCGGCAGCGAACCGACCGAATACGCCAGCGGCCGCGCCTACGAGTTTCTGAGCTGCCTACGCGGCAGCGAACGCAGCGATTGCCGCGCTGAACTGGCCCTTCTTTTTCTGAGCTGCCTACGCGGCAGCGAACGACGTGCCAGCCCTCCCGGATGAACCCGGCAATTTCTGAGCTGCCTACGCGGCAGCGAACACACTTCATTCACGGACATGGGCCTTCTCTCGTTTCTGAGCTGCCTACGCGGCAGCGAACCGAACTACGATCACACGTCGATCACCTTGGAATTTCTGAGCTGCCTACGCGGCAGCGAACCAAGCGGCGATCGCCGGGATCCGGGCCTGGCATTTCTGAGCTGCCTACGCGGCAGCGAACGTTGAACCGGTGCTGGGCGATGCGCAGGATGCGTTTCTGAGCTGCCTACGCGGCAGCGAACGAACGCATCGAGGAGATGCACGCCGCGCTGATTTTCTGAGCTGCCTACGCGGCAGCGAACGAACTGCTGCGGGAAGAGCTGGCGACAATGCTTTTCTGAGCTGCCTACGCGGCAGCGAACGGGCAACCGGTTGTAGATCCGCTCGAAGGTGCTTTCTGAGCTGCCTACGCGGCAGCGAACTTGCGATCGCGGCGATAGCCGTCGGGGATGTTTTTCTGAGCTGCCTACGCGGCAGCGAACTTCAGTCCGGGCGCACTGCAAGTGAGGCGAAGTTTCTGAGCTGCCTACGCGGCAGCGAACGGCTTCTCGGGCGGTGTGCTCCCAGGCCTCGTTTTCTGAGCTGCCTACGCGGCAGCGAACCTCGGCCGGGCCAGTGGACGCGACGGGTGCCATTTCTGAGCTGCCTACGCGGCAGCGAACTCGACAGCGAGCACTATTTCACTGCTGCGGACTTTCTGAGCTGCCTACGCGGCAGCGAACGAGGGCGGCATCCAAGTCGCGACGAGCTGCATTTTCTGAGCTGCCTACGCGGCAGCGAACCAGGTGATCGCCGCGCGCGCGTCAGGCGTGCCTTTCTGAGCTGCCTACGCGGCAGCGAACGCGGCTTTCCTCCATGCGGTCGGCCATGGTCATTTCTGAGCTGCCTACGCGGCAGCGAACACCACGGCTCCTTCCGAAGCCCTTCCAGGGCATTTCTGAGCTGCCTACGCGGCAGCGAACGGTCGAGACTTCGGTCGCATCCACCCACTTGATTTCTGAGCTGCCTACGCGGCAGCGAACGGCTTCCACGTCCAGGATCATCTGGTTGAACGTTTCTGAGCTGCCTACGCGGCAGCGAACGTCCGCGGTGCCGCTGCGAGCTGCCTCGATCATTTCTGAGCTGCCTACGCGGCAGCGAACTAGATACTTCTTTTCCTAAACCCCTGAATTCCCAAAGAATAGCCGCACAAAAAGGCCACGCCCCCTTTCCAGGAGTCGTGGCCAAGTGATTGATTTTCAAAGAGCCTCCGCCTGCCGCGGAGAAAAGGGTCAGAACCAGGGCACGGTCGCGATGCTGCTCAGGCCGTGGCTGTTGAAGGGGCCTGGCGATGGCTGCTCGCGCAGCGGCCCGCGGGCGAGGAACAGGCAGAACGGCTGGGCGGTACTGCTGCTGCGCAGATGCACATAGGGCAGGTCGGGTTGCCGTTGGACACTTTCGGGAATTGCATGGGCCGCCTGCTCGGCGGTCTCGCCCTTGCGCTGCATGCGGCGACGTCGCAGACGGTCCACGCTGGTCTTGAACTGCCGTCGCTGCAGGGTGCGATGCTCGGCGTGCGGAGGGACGGGTGCCAGTTCGCCGATGCGGACGTGGTCACGCACGCCACCCAGCCAGGCGGTGTCCATCAGTTCGCGCAGGGCCTCGGCGGCCCCATGCAGGCGCAGGACCGGTCCTAGCGCGCGTGGGTTGAGGCTGTAGTGGGGAAAGCTGACGCCGATGTCGTCGCGGCGGTGCCGGACCAGGGCCAGATGCAGGCGGTCGTACAGCGCGCCCAGCAGCTGCGCCGGCCCGGTCTCCGGGTCGGGCAGCACGCGCAGGTCGATGAAGTGGGTGGTCATGGCCTCAACCCGCCTCGCCGAAGACGCCGCCGCGCACCAGCGTGGCGATCACGAAGTGCTGCTGCTCGACCGGCGGCGCCTTGTCCTTGAGCACCCAGGCATCCAGCAAGGTGTAGAAGTCCTGTTTCTCCTTGGGCTGTCGGTACGCCTTGCCCTGGGTCGTGACCGAGCCATACGGTTCCACGGCGATGGCGCCGTTCTCATCGGCGCTCGGATACCAGGTATCGATGGTGCGCAGCGCATTGCCGATCTTCTGCGAGTGGATGGCGGCTGCGGCGTCCTTGTCGTCTCCGATTTTGTACAAGGTCTTGCTCTTGTCGCCGCGCCCGCGGTCGAGGATCAGCTCCTGCGAAGGAAACACCTCCTGGCCATGACCCAGGCGGACGAAGGCGGTGACGCGCAACAGCGCGTGGGCTGTACCGGCAAGGCCGGCTTCGATCACCGCGGCCAGCGCGCTCACGGATGCGGCCTGCGCCGGCGGCGGCGCCAGCGTCGGCATGGCATGGGCCAGCGCATCGAAGCGCCACTCGGCGACCGGAAGTCCGTCCTGCAGATGGGCCACGTGGACCTCGGCCTGCTCGGCGCCGATGCGATTGCGCCAGAGGAAACGCCCGTTGGCGAGGTTGGCGGCGTAGCGCCGCGCCAGCTCGCCCAGGCCGTGTTCGCGGACGTAGCCGGCCACGGTGTCCAGCAGCTTGCGGCGGTAGCCGGCGTCGTTGCAGGCGGACGGGTCGCCAACGCCGCTGAGGATGCGCAGGGTGAACTGCACCTTCAGCGTGTCGGCATCGGCGGGCAGCGCGGCCACGTCCACGGTCTGCAGGTTGGGGCTCTGGATGGCCGCGTCCAGCTTGGCCGGATCCTGGCCGCTGGTCTTGAGGCGGTTGGAGATGGTGCCGCGCACGGATTTCTCGCGAACCAGGACCGGCTGCCAGTCGGCGTCGTCGTTGCGCTGGTCCCAGGGGCCGGCGAAGAGCAGGGCATCGGACGGGTCGAGCTTGCGCTCGAAGGCGAGGACGGAGGCGGTCTTGAGGGCTTCGGTTGCCATGATGGAATTCCTTGTCGTGATGGGCGTCAAGCGGAGAGCGGATCGGCCGTGGAGCCGGCAGGGCGGTAGTCGTTGCGGCAGCGATACAGGCCGTCGTCGGGGCGGCTGTCGGCGTACCAGAGCAGGTGGTGCGGGGCCTGCAGGCGGTGGGTGCCGATCCACTCGCCCAGGGAGTACAGGCTTTCGACGAAGCGGAACGGCGTGGCGGCATCGCGGGCGTGGGCCACGCTGCCCGCAGCGTGCACCGGGCCGAGCGCGCCGTAGCCCACCGGGATCGGCACGATCCAGCCGCTGCCCTTCCTGCGGTCACTGACCCAGCGGCCCTTGTTGTGGTCCGCCTGTGGGTCGTGACGCCAGTGGAGGCGTGAGAACGACAGCCATGCCTCCAGGTGCGTGGTCTCGGGCGCCGACGCGCGCAGCTGGGACAGGCGCGCGGCGAGCAGGTCGTCGCGTGCGACCAGTGCCGAGCCGGGCAGCAGCCGCAGGCAGACCTCGCGGAACGACTTGCGCCGATCCTCCTCGCTGCCGGTAAGGTCGGCCAGCCAGGGGCGCTGGCGCCACGCAATGGCATGAGCGGGCGCCAGCACGCTGCCGCCGGCCACACGCATGCCGGCCAGCAGATCGGCGATGCGCGAGACATCGTGCGCCTGCGTCTGCGCGTCCCAGTGCTCGGCATGGACCGCCAGGACCAGGCTCAGGTCGAGGTGGATGCGGCCCTCCTCGACGATGGCGGCGGTGCTGCCGTCCTTGTCCACCGGGTTGCGGGTCAGGCGGAAGGATTTGACGAAGCCGCCCTCGGTCACCTGTTCCTGCCAGCCGTGGCTGACCACGCCGACGGCGTTGAACTCCAGCGCCAGCCCTGCCTGGCGTGCCTTGCGCTCCAGTGCCCACATCAGGCCCAGGAAGGCCGTCATGGAGGGAAAACCGTGGGTCAGCGAGCTGGAGATGGCATTGGCGTTCTGCACACGCACGTGCGGCAGCACCAGCAGATGGGTGAAGCGGGGCAGGGCGCTCATGCCGCACCCCGGTTGGCGCGGCGCTGCATGGGCACCGGCCAGGCGACATCGAGGACCGCCTGCCTGGCCCAATGGCGCATCTCCGGCTCGTTAAGCCCGGCCAAGGCGTCGCCGCCGCGCTTGCGTAGCTGGCCGTTGAGCCACAGTCCGAAGCGGGTCGCCAGCTCGTCGGGCCAGTCGCCCCAGTCGTAGTTGCGACGGAAGGCTTCGTCCTGCGTGGTCCACTCCGGATGCTGCGGATCCTGGCGGATGTCCAGGTCGTACCGTCCCGGGTCGAGCCATAGCTGTTCGCAGTCGGGCAGCTTGCATTCCGCCTCGCGCGACCAGCCCGGCGCGTAGCCGCCGCGGATCGTTGCGCCGAACATGCCCAGTTCGTCGGCGATCGCCTGGGCCAGGGTGTCGCGCTGCGCTTGGGTGTCCGCCACAGGATCGGGATTGGTCTTGAGGAAGTCGGCCAGTGCGTATACCAGCTCGCGCACCCCGCCGAACCGGAGCAGCTCATCGAAGGCGGAATCGCGCTTGAACAGATTGGTGCTGCGCGACGCCCATGCGGGTGGTGGCAAGGACGACAGCAGGTAGTTCACGCCGCCCCGTTCACTGTTGAGCTGGGAAATGTTTTGCGGCTTGGTGCCGCCCAGCTTGCGCACGACCAGGCCGCGATAGTCGCGATAGACGGTCTCTGAGGGCGCGCCGGCGCGGAAGGCCTGGCGCGCGGCCGTGTTGGCCTCGCCGAAGCGCGCGTCCTGGATCTCGGTATGCACCGCATGTACCAGCATGCTGGAGAACATCGGCTGCAGCAGATGATAGCCGCCGTCGTCCAGCGGATCATCGCCGACCAGCCAGTAGACCTGTTTGGCCATCGGGTGCGAGGCCGGCCGCTGGTCCTCGCGCAGCAGCGAGGCGAAGGCCTGCATCCAGCCCGCCGCCTGCGCGGCGTCGTCGGACAGGGCGGCCAGCAGATCGGCGTCGCCGGCCTGCATCCAGTCCAGCAGGCGCTGGCCTTCGACTTCGATCTTGAGGAACTTGAACACGTCCAGCGCCGCGGCGTTTCCGACCACGTCCTCGGCATAGTCCTTGCCCAGCACATGGCTGCCGATCTCGGCGTGCGCCGGCAGGCCGCCCGGCGCAACGTGCAGGCTGCTGCCGCGCGCGTCCGGATGGGTGGCCTTGAGCACGTGGGTGACCGCCTGGATCTGCCCCACCCGGCGCGCGGCATCGGCGAGCCAGGTGGCGTAGTCGTACTTGGACGCGGCCCCGGCTGCGTCCTCCTGTCCCTTCAGCTTGGCCGCGCGGCGGGTCTCGATGAAGGCGGCGATGGCCTCATAAAATGCTTCGGCTCTTCCGGTTAGTTCAGGCATTCCTCTCCCCTCATTGCTCCATTCCTTGGTCGAATAACTAGCGCGTCGCTGTCTCACAACACGAGATAGCGAAGAGAAACCTCCGTTAGAAATGCTTAGAATGCAAGCATTGCAGCTACTTCGGTAAGGTTTCCATTTTCATTACGACGATCCGCAAGCTCGGAAATGATTTGAAGTCGCGCTTACGCCCACGTGCGGAAGTTGCCGTGCCGGAGACGCCCGCCTGGGATGACTCTGGGGCCGCGTTGTATGCAGTGATTCGTGGTCGAGTCGAGCCACTAGGCGGCATCGAACTCGAGTTGCCGGCACGCGAGTGCGCACGCGCGCGACAGATCTCTATCGTAACGGACCCACGGACCGATCCTTCTCGATACGATTGTGTCGCCTGAGTGGCAGCGCCATTGTCGGACGCTCACGCCGCGTGTGATTGAAGGCGCAGACTTTTCGCACTGACCGGCTGGCATTGAATCGCCTCAGCGGCTGCGGCTGAAGCCCAGCCAGGGATGCCACCGCCAGCCTTGGTCGCTGCGCGGCAGCTGCAGCATGGTGTACGCCGGCGCGATGGCGGCCAAAGGCTTGTCCAATGCCTCGGCCTGTTCGATCAGCAGGTCGGCCAGCCCGAAGCGGCCCCAGGCGCCAATTCCGGGGGCCGAGTACAACGCGATCTCGTGCAGCAGCTCGCACGCCGGAACATAGGGCGACTGGCCGCTGCGCTCCAGCGCCTCCTCGACGCGATACGGAATCCATTCGTCCTCTTCCTCGCCGGGCAGGAATACCAGCGTGGCCTTGGGCTCGCGGTCGTTGCGGAAGGGCTGCTGCTGCGGCAGCACGCCGATCAGCGCCGCCTGCGGATATCGCCATGCCAGGGGCGCGTGGTCGGGTTCCGCCTCCGGCGAGGGCGGGGGCGCACGGCGCGACGAACCCGCAGGCGCAGGCGCGAGGTAGGGCCGCATGCTGGCGGCGATGCGGGCCTGCTCCAGATCGACCAGGTCGTGGCGCGGCCTCCATTCGGCCTCGGCCCGGGGGCGGATCCGCGCGATGGCATCCACGCGCCGGAAGTCCTGCGCGCGCAGCACGTCGGCCAGACGGTGCGAGGCCAGCAGGAAGCGATCGTCCGCGGTGCGCTTTTCGAATCCGGGCAGGCAGAAGGCGGGCGTTCCGCCGCCTGGCGACTCTAGTGCTTTCAGATTGGTGTCGAATACCAGGACATTCGTCGTGCGGGGCGCGAGCCGGCGGTGCCGTTGTACGCGGCCGGCAAGCTGGATCAGTGATCGCATCGAAGAGGGTTCGGCTACAGCCCAGTCCGCATCCCAGTCGCGGCCCACTTCGCACACCGGCGAGGCCAGCACCACGAACAGGTGATCGTTCGCCGGATGCGCGTCGAGCGCGAAACGCACCGCGGGCATCCGCCAGATGGCGTCCTTGTCGCGGCGATTGAACGCGGCATCGAGCAGGTGCTCGATCGCCGAGCGCTGCACCAGCGGAAAGCGCGCATGGTAGGCGCACAGATGAATCTGCGTGCCTTCCGGCGCGCCTTGCGTGTGCAGGGCACGGGCGACATCGATCAGCGGGTCGATGTTGGCCATGCGCACGATGCCGAAGCTGACCCGCTTGCCGCTGACGGGGTCGAGGCTGGCGTGATCGGCATGCAGGCGCAGACAGGCCCGATGCAGATGGGTGGCGAAGTCGATGCGGGTGCGTTCGCGTTGCTGCGCGACGACAGGGAGCGGAATCACTTCGGCCAGACGCAGTGGTTCGGCTTGTTCCAGCTTGCGGACGCGCTTGTCGACGAACGACCTGTGGCCCGCAGCGAACGCCGCATCGTCGCGACAGGTCTGCACATGGACGCCGAACTCGTCTGTCCACAGGCATGGCACCTCGACCAGCGTTTCATCGCGGCCGCCGTCGGCACCGCGATTGCGGCGATGGAGGCGGCGTCCGGCCCGGTAAGCCATGAACATGCCCTCCACCAGCGCCGGCGGCAGCGTCGCCGACGACAGCACCACCCGCGTGCCGAGCATGCCGGCCCAGTGCACCAGCCGCGTCAGCGCCGGCAGATCGTCGAGGTCGTAGTCGTCCAGTTCGTCCAGCACCAGGTCGGCGCTCATCAGCCGCAGCATCGGCGCGATCTGGCGCCCGGCGCGCAGGGCCTCGGTGGCGGGCGCCAGGTGGTCCACCGTGCAGACCAGCATCGGCGCGGAAAGCAGCTTGCGGATGTCGGCATCGGCCAGGGCGCGCGACAGCAGCGGGTGGTCGGCCACGTTGCCGTCGTAGAGCACGCGGCTGTCTTCCTCCAGCAGCGACTGCACCGAAGCCGAGCCACCGGCTTCGGCCTGACGCTCGTGGAATTCGAACAGCGCGCGGCTGGTCGATCCGCCGACCAGCACCGCCAGCTCGTCGTCGCCCAGGTGCAGGTCGTGGCGGTAACTGCGGCCGGTCTGCAGGGTAAGCGTGCGCAGGCCGAGCGCGTAGCTGGCGCGCAGGCCCAGCTGCGGATCCGCCAGGGCATACAGGATGCGCGCGTTGGCCAGGGTCTTGCCGCAACCAGTGGAGGCCATGTTGACCACGAAGGCACCGTGTTCGACGGCCTGCCCGCGCAGACTGGCCGCGGCATCGAAGGCCTTGTCCTGCCAGGAGAAGCGCGAATCGGCACTGCGCTTGCGCAGGCCTCGATGCTGGGCCAGCCGTGGCAGGTGGCGTTCAAAGCCTGGCAGGGCATGGGCGATCAGGCCGGCGCTGTGGGCGACGCCGAGCAGGTGTTCCAACAGCGACTGGTTGGCGATGCGTTCGCCGCGGAGGTTCTTTGCGGTGTTGGCGAAGAGCGTTTGCCCGCTCCGTACGAAGCCTTGGCGTGCGGCGACCGGCTGGCCCGCCTTGTCCAGGCTCAGGCTGGAGTAATAGTGGTCGGCCAGCATCAGGCACAGCCGCGCCAGATGCATGACGTAGGCATTGCCGAGCCAGTCGCCGTCGCGTCGCCCGCGCAGAGCTGCGAGCCGGCGCGCCAGTCGCGCCGCCTGCGTGCGCCATCCCGCGGCGATGACGGGCAGCTCACCGGCCAGTTCCCAGTACGGCTTCGCATCGGCGCCGGCTGCGGGCCGCACCTCGTTCCAGTCGTGGGCGACCTCCGCCAACGGCGTGGTGAGCCAGGCGTGCCTGAACTCCGAGGCACGCCGCCCCAGCCGGGCCTGGGTGCCGTCCTCGTTCCGCGCGGGGATCACCGGCAGGCGATGGTGGGTGACGATCAACCAGGCCACGGCGGCCGCCAGTGGCGCGCGCGCCTGCATAGACCGGAACGGGTGACGTTCGATGCCGGGATCGACGCCGTCCCGCAGGTAGCGGCCCGGCGCGGTCCATGAGGTCTGGTCGTACTCCGCCGCTGCCAGCCGCGCCAGCCAGCCCGCATCGTCGTCGTCGCCGACGAAGGCCTGGAACAGCCGCAGCGAGACCCACTCGTGGCGATATAGATTTTTTTCCTGCAGCTGACCGCGCAGGCGTCGCTGGAAGGCGAGGCTGGCCTTGCCCAGGTCGTGCAGCAGGGCGCCAAGCTGGGCGAGCAGGCGGATGTCCTCGGCGCTGTGCCAGTCGTTCTCGTCCTCGCCTCGCAGCACGTTGCGCACGGTGGTGTTGGTGGGCACCGCGCCCTCGGCGTTGAAACGGCGCGCATCGCCGACGATCCACAGCAGTTCGCTGTGGTCCAGGCCGCGGATCCAATGGCAGGCCACGGCGGTGTTCTTGCGTGCGGTCCTGCGCAGCAGCCGGCGCAGCGCGTCCAATCCGGCCTGGGTGATCGGCGTCTGCCAGGTGCGTTCGCCGCGACGTTCGGCGAACTGGTCGAGTATGCGCCGGGTTTCGGTCAGGGCGCGCTTGTCGCACTCGGACACCAGCAGGATGTTCATGCCTTGACCTGCGCGGCGATGTCCAGCGCGACTGCCTTGAGCGTGTCGATCATGAAGTCCAGCGACTCGCTGCGGGTCAGCGCCTCGATGCAGCCGCGGCGAAAGGTCTGCTCGTCATCGCCGCGCATGGCCGAGATGAAGGCCTGCGGCAGGATGCTGGCATCCTTGACCAGGTCGGCCACGTCGAACACCAGTCCGCCGCGCCGGGTCTTGCCATGCAGCACCGCCAGCCCGTGCGGCAGCCCCAGCACCCAGGCGGCGGTGGCGCCCAGGCCGTAGGCCAGATAGTTGCCGTGGTCGAGGAAGCGGTTGGCCGGATCGCTGCCCGTGCCGCGCTTGGCGCGGGTGAATTCGCCATAGCCGACCGTGTCCACCGCCAGCTTGAACAGCGCCTTGGTCAGGCGCGCTTCCTCGGTCAACAGCGCGGTGCCGTCCTGCGCGAGCTTGATCTGCCCGGCCGTGCGCGCGAGCAGCGCGTCGAGCCGAGCGGTGTCCGGCGCGAACCCGGCCTCGCGCGGCGCGCGATGCCGCCACTGTTCGCCAATGCGTCGCGCGCGCGCCTGCTGGAAGGCCTTGGCCGCCGTCAGGCGCAAGTCGTCGTCGAACCAGAACCGTACCCAGGCCTGCAGGTACTCGGTCGGCCGGTACTCGCTCTGCGGGCAGAACCAGGCCACCTCGACGTCCATCTCGTTGGCGGTGAACAGCGGCGTGCCACCACCTCCGCAGAAGCCGACCAGCACGCCGGCCTTGGCCAGTTCGCGCATCGCCGCCTGCGTGACCGAGGTGCCGGTGCCAAGCAGGATCGTGGTGGTGTTGGCGATCGGGATGTTCCAGTACAGCGATCGCTTGCCTGCGTCGGTGACGTATTCGACCCGGCCGCCGTTGACCAGGACGCGGCAATGCTGGAGGTAGTAAAGATTGGCCCGCTTGGAATGCAGGATCGTCTTCAAGTCCGACGGTGACAGATCTTCCATGGCGACACGCCCCCAACCGGTACACACCTGCGCACCGCCTCTGTTGGCCAGGCTGGTTCGGAGTCTACGCGTGCTGGTCGCGCAGGCTGCGACAAGCCGCGGATGCTGGCTCGCCCATCGACGATGGTGCCGTCAGCGTCCGCGCGAAAGTCCCTGGATCCCCGCTTGCGCGGGGATGACGGACCTGGGTTGGGCGAGTGCGTGCGGATCACCCGTATTTGGGCCGCACGCGCGCAATCACTTCCCCCGCGCCCGCGCAAACGCCGCCGCCAGCGCATTGTCCGCAGGTGGGGCGGTCGGCTTGGGCGGGCGTGCGTTGCCGCTGCCGTGGCGCTGGCCGCCGCGCTCGTTACCCCGCGCATTGCGGTCCTCGCGCGGGCCGCTGGTGGGGGCGCCGGGGACGTCGTCCAGGCGGCGGGTCAGGGCGATGCGCTTGCGCGCCACGTCCACCTCGAGCACCTTGACCTTGACGATGTCGCCGGCCTTGACCACTTCGCGCGGATCCTTGACGTAGGTGTCGGACAGTGCGGAGATGTGGACCAGGCCGTCCTGGTGCACGCCGATGTCCACGAACGCGCCGAAGGCGGCCACGTTGCTCACCACGCCTTCCAGGATCATGCCTTCGCGCAGGTCCTTGATGTCCTCCACGCCCTCGGCGAAGCGCGCGGCCTTGAACTCCGGGCGCGGGTCGCGGCCGGGCTTCTCCAGTTCCTTGAGGATGTCGCGCACGGTGGGCACGCCGAAGGTCTCATCGGTCAGGCGCTCGGCCTTGAGCCCGCGCAGGAAGGCGGTGTCGCCGATGATCTGCTTGATGGTCTTGCCGTCGGCCTGGGCCAGGATGCGCTCGACCACCGGATAGGCCTCCGGGTGCACCGCGGAGGCGTCCAGCGGCTGCTCGCCGTCGTTGATGCGCAGGAAGCCGGCGCACTGCTCGAAGGTCTTCTCGCCCAGGCGCGGCACCTTCAGCAGCGCCTTGCGGGTCGGGTAGGGGCCATGCTGGTCGCGGTAGACCACGATGTTCTCGGCCACGGTCGAGGACAGGCCCGACACGCGCGTGAGCAGCGCGGCCGAGGCGGTGTTGACGTCCACGCCGACCGCGTTGACGCAGTCCTCCACCTTCGCGTCCAGGGCGCGCGCCAGGCGGAACTGGTCCACGTCGTGCTGGTACTGGCCCACGCCGATGGCCTTGGGTTCGATCTTCACCAGCTCGGCCAGCGGGTCCTGCAGGCGACGGGCGATGGACACCGCGCCGCGCAGCGACACGTCCAGGTTGGGGAATTCCTTGGCCGCGGTTTCCGAAGCCGAATACACCGACGCGCCGGCCTCGCTGACCACGATCTTCTGCAGCTTGGGATTGTTGCAGGCCTTGATGACTTCGCCGGCCAGCTTGTCGGTCTCGCGGCTGGCGGTGCCGTTGCCGATGGCGATCAGCGCCACGTCGTGCTGCTGGCACAGGCGCTTGAGCGTCTGCAGCGACTGCTCCCACTGGCGCTTGGGTTCGTGCGGGTAGATGGTGTCGGTGGTCACCAGCTTGCCGGTGGCATCGACCACGGCGACCTTGCAGCCGGTGCGGATGCCCGGGTCCAGGCCGAGCACGGTCTTGGGCCCCGCCGGGGCGGCCAGCAGCAGGTCCTTGAGGTTGTCGCCGAACACCTCGATGGCCTCGCCTTCGGCCTTCTCGCGCGCCTGGTTGAACAGGTCCAGCATCAGGTGCAGGTGCAGCTTGGCGCGCCAGGTCAGGCGGCAGGCCTGCGCCAGCCAGGCGTCGGCCGGGCGGCCGCGGTGGTCGATGCCGGCCGCGCGCGCGATGCGGCCTTCGGCATAGGCGTTGCCGGCCTCGACGTCGGCGCCGGGCTCCAGGTCGAGCTGGATGAACTCCTCGCGGCGCGCGCGGAACAGGGCCAGCAGGCGATGCGAGGGGATCTTGGCCAGCGCCTCGCTGTGGTCGAAGTAGTCGCGGTACTTGGCGCCGGCGTCTTCCTTGCCTTCCACCACGCGGGCGCGGATCACGCCGTTGTCCTGCAGCCAGGTGCGCAATTCGCCCAGCAGCGCGGCGTCCTCGCCCCAGCGCTCCATCAGGATGGCGCGCGCGCCTTCCAGCGCGGCCTTGGCGTCGGCCACGCCCTTGTCGGCATCGACGAAGCCGGCGGCGAAGGTCTCCGGTACGCGCGTGGGGTCGGCCAGCAGGCCGTCGGCCAGCGGCTCCAGGCCGGCCTCGCGCGCGATCTGCGCGCGGGTGCGGCGCTTGGGCTTGTAGGGCAGGTAGAGATCTTCCAGGCGCGACTTGCTGTCGGCGGCGAGCAGCTCGTTGCGCAGCTCGTCGGTCAGCTTGCCCTGCTCGTCGATGCTGGCCAGGATCGCGGCGCGGCGGTCTTCCAGCTCGCGCAGGTAGACCAGGCGCGTTTCCAGCGTGCGCAGCTGGGTGTCGTCCAGGCCGCCGGTGACTTCCTTGCGGTAGCGCGCGATGAACGGGACCGTGGCGCCTTCGTCCAGCAGGGCGATGGCGGCCTGCGCCTGCGCGGCCTGCGCGCCGATCTCGTCGGCGATGGTCTGGGCGATCTGGCGCGCGAGCGCCGCGGAGAGTGCTGCCATTGCGTGGTTCAACCGGGACTACAGGGCCGGCGATTGTGGCGTCCTGCGTGCGTCAGTCCAAGCGG
Organism: Pseudoxanthomonas sp. USHLN014; assembly: GCF_037153335.1. NCBI lineage: Bacteria > Pseudomonadati > Pseudomonadota > Gammaproteobacteria > Lysobacterales > Lysobacteraceae > Pseudoxanthomonas > Pseudoxanthomonas sp. USHLN014. The sequence continues at coordinate 260,113 of NZ_JBBCKO010000002.1, read as the reverse complement.
TTGACTTTCATCGCGCATGTCCAAATTGCGGTTTGACGCGATGCCGAGCCGCTGCTAGAAGAACTAAGGGCCGTGGATCGCCGGCCGACTCGGAAATACCACCCATGACAGGACGTCACCATGATCCCCGATCCAGAGCAGTTGGCAGAACAGCACGCGCGCGAATTCGCAGGCCCGCAGGATCGGATGCTGCGCCAGGCCGGTCGCGCGCTGGAGGCCGTCGTCCAGCGGTTGCCCGAGGCCGAGCAGATCGCCTTCGCCGACCGCTACATGGCGCGGCTGACCCAGCTGACCCTCGCGCAGTCCTCGTCCGCTCGCCCAGCCGAGGCCACGACGCGTCGATCGCCGGAGGCGGCGGGATTACCGGGTGATGCGAATCCGCGACCCCGACGGTCGGGCGTCCGGCGGTGGGTGCCGGTGCTGCTGGTCGTCGTCGCGGTGATCCTGGTCCTGCTGATCCGCGGCCTCGGCGCGCGGTAGGTGCTGCCGCCCGGGCCGGGCCGCACGCCGGCTCAGGCGTGCCGGCGGTTGGGCAGGAAGGCGGCCACGATGCCCAGCAGCGGCAGGAACGAGATCACCTGGTAGACCCAGAAGATGCTGGTGTGGTCGGCCAGCACGCCCAGCACCGCCGCGCCCAGCCCGCCCATGCCGAAGGCGAAACCGAAGAACAGCCCGGACACCGTGCCGATGCGGGTCGGCATCAGCTCCTGCGCATAGACCAGGATCGCCGAGAACGCCGAGGACAGCACGAAGCCGATGATCACCGTCAGCACCGTGGTCCAGCCCAGGCTGGCGTAGGGCAGCAGCAGCGCGAACGGCGCCACGCCCAGGATCGAGGCCCAGATCACCGGCTTGCGGCCGATGCGGTCGCCCACCGGCCCGCCGATCAGCGTGCCGGCCGCCGAGGCCAGCAGGAAGCCGAACAGATGCAGCTGCGCGCTGGGCACGGACAGGTGGAACTTCTGGATCAGGAAGAAGGTGTAGTAGCTGCTGATGCCGGCGATGTAGAAGTACTTGCTGAAGATCAGCACCAGCAGCACGCCGATCACCCAGGCCACCGTGCGTCGCGGCAGCGGCGCGATGCCGGCCGGCGCCGCCGCCTTGGGCCTGGCCGCGCTGCGCGCCAGCTGCAGGCCGTACCAGCGCCCGACATAGGTCAGCAGGCCCATGCCGATCAGCGCCGCACCGGCGAACCAGGCCACGCTGGTGCGCCCGTTGGGCACGATCACCGCCGCGGCGATCAGCGGGCCGATGGCCGTGCCGGTATTGCCGCCGACCTGGAACACCGACTGCGACAGCCCATGCCGCCCGCCCGAGGCCAGCCGCGCGATGCGCGAGGACTCGGGATGGAACACCGCCGAGCCGATGCCCACCAGCATCGCCGCGCACAGCACCATGACGAAGTTGGGCGCATAGGCCAACAGCAACAGGCCGCACAGCGTGGAACCCATGCCCATCGGCAGCGAGTAGGGCGCCGGCTTGCGGTCGGTGCGCAGGCCGATCAGCGGCTGGAACAGCGAGGCGGTGAGCTGATAGGTCAGGGTGATCAGGCCGACCTGGGCGAAGCTAAGCTGGAACTGGCCTTTGAGGATCGGATACAGCGCCAGGATCAGCGACTGCATCATGTCGTTGACCAGGTGCGAGCCGGTCAGCGCGGCGAGCACGCCCACCGCGACCGGGCTGCGCGCGGGCGCTGACGTGGCGGGCTGGGCGGGCAGGGGCGCGGTGGTGGTCGACATGACGGCGGCACGGTCCGGGACGGGCAGGGGGCGCATGGTAAAGTCGCCGCCAACGCCTTTCTTGCGCGATCTGGTCATGACCTCCCGCGAAAAGGACATCGACGGCCTGGGCGAACCCCGCCGCGTCGGGGCGGCCGCCGACGTGCCGGTGACCTGCCTGGCCCGCGATTACCCCGCCGACACCCTGATTCCGCTGCACCACCATCCCGACCGGCACCAGCTGGTCTATGCCGAAGGCGGCGTGCTGGCGGTGCGCGCCGGCGATGGCCGCTGGGTGGTGCCGAGCACGCGTGCGCTGTGGATGCCGGCCGGCGTCGGGCATCAGGTGCACTGCATCGGCCTGGTGCGCATGCGCAGCCTGTACATCCTGCCCGGCGCGCTGCCGGCCGCGCCGAAGGCGCCTTCGACCGTCTCGGTGACGCCGCTGCTGGCCGCGCTGATCCATGCCGCGGCCGAGGTCGCCTCCCCGTGCGCAGCCGACTCGCGCGATGGCCGGCTCATGCGCCTGATCCTGGACGAACTGCAGACCCTGCCGGTGCTGCCCCTGCATCTGCCCGAGCCACGCGACGCGCGGCTGCGCGCGATCGGCCGCCAGCTGGAACAGGCGCCCGACGATGCCTCCACCCTGCAGGACTGGGCCGGGCGCTTGGGCGTGGACGTCAAGACGATCCAGCGCCTGTGCCAGCGCGAGCTGGGCATGACCTTCGGCCAGTGGCGCCAGCAGGCGCGGCTGCTGCGCGCGCTGGAACGCCTGGCGGTGGGCGAGAAGGTGATCGATGTGGCGCTGTCGCTGGGCTACGACAGCCCCAGCGCGTTCGCGACCATGTTCAAGCGCCGCTTCGGGCAGACGCCGAGCCAGTTCTTCCGGTGAAGACACTGAAGCTGGGACAGACGTCGCAGCTGACGGGTTTGACCGCTTTCCGGGGCGCTGCTAGAAGGTGAACCGGGCCATCCGGGGGTGGCCTCTCTCTCGCAGCGAGACCGATCTCCATGCACCGTCCGACCCCATCTGCCGCCGTCGTTTCCCTGCGCCTGATCTGGCTGGCCGTTAGCGGCCTTGCGACCACAGGCTGCGCGACACCGACGCGTCCGGACGCCGCCCCCGCCGCCGCTTCCATCCTTTCGAAGGATCCGATGATGAATGCCACCACCGCCACGCCCCTGAGCCTGGACGATCTCAACCAGCGCGTCCTGCGCCTGATCGACGGCATCCACAGCCGCGAGGATCTCGCACCGGCGCAGCTGCAGCGCCTGACGGGCGTGGAGGTGGAGGTCAATGCCGAAGATCCGACGATCTATGGCATCGCCGGCCCGGTCGAAGGCCAGGGCCGCTACAGCTTGGTGTCCTCGCACAAGAACGCCTCCGGCCAGGTCGACAGCCTGCTGCTCTCCTTCGAACCCGACGATGCGGCCGCACCCTGCGCCAGCGTCGAGGGCTACCGCAGCGCGCTGGCGGCCGCCGGCTTCTCCGGCCAGCACCTGCCGGCCGGCCACCGCGGCAACGAAGCCTGGTACTTCACCCGCCAGGGCGTGAGCGTGAACCTGCATGTCCGCCCCGCGCGCGGCGCCTCGCCCGCGCCGGACTGCGTGGCGTCCATGGTGATCGGCGTCTACCAGTAGCGTTGGCGAGGACCAGGACATGAACGACAAGCACGTCGCAGGCAAGCCCTCGCCCACCCCCGAACAGCAGCTGCAGTCGATGCTGGATGCCTTCGACAAGGCCAATGCCAGCGGCAGCGTGCATCCGGGGGAAGACCTCAAGGCCGTGCTGGACAGCACGCCGGGCCTGAAGGCCAATGTGCTCGACGCGATCGAGAAGAAGCAGCTGGACAGGATCGAGGCGCTCAACGTCAACGGCGCACTGGGCGTCTACATGGGCGATTCGCGCACCATCCAGATTTCCCCCAGCCAGCTGCACATCGCGCGCACCGACCCGGAGATGCTCAACTCGGTGCGCTTCACCCTGGGCCACGAGGTCAAGCACGCCGCCGATCGCGCGCAGATCATGACCTCGGACGCCAGCCTGGAGAAAGGCGTCAATGCGCTGGCCGGCAGCGGCGGCAAGGTCCACGACTACACCGCGGTGATCAAGCAGTTCAACGAGACTTCGCGCAGCCTGGAGACGCATGCCGAACTGACCGGTTACAACGTCGTGGTCGCCCAGGTGCTGAAGGACAACCCCAAGGCGACGCTGCGCGATGTCTACAACACTTCGCCCAACGATATGGATCCGTACATCCAGAAGGGCGGCACGCCGGCCAACCCGACCTACACGCCGCGTCCGGGCATCACGCTGGACGGGCTGAAGATGGCGCAGACCAAGGAGAACCTGGCCGCGGTCAACACCTACTTCTACGAAGCGCGCGGCTACCCGCAGCAGAACGTCTCCCAACTGCTCGACTACGCCGGCCAGGCCGAGGCGCACTACCACCCGGGCAAGGGCGCGCCGCAAATCGAGGTCGACCTCAAGGCGCTGGGCGTGTCCAAGGGCCAGGTCTCCACCAGCGCGACGTATGTCGATACCAGCGCCAAGCCACGGCTCGGCGTGCCGGCCGCGGCGCCTGACGGGCTATCCGGCAACCGCCTCTACGATGATGCCGCGCAAGGCCTGGGACGCACGCAGACCGGTGCCGCCCTGGACGGGATGGCCTTCCGCCAGACCGCCGCGGCGATGGCGGCACAGGCGCAGCAGGACGGCCTGCACCGGATCGACAGCGTGCACGAAGGCCGGGATGGCCGGCTGTTCTCCGTCCAGGGCCAGCCGGGCTCGCCCGACGCCCTGCGCAGCCATGTCGAAAGCGCCCAGGCCAGCCGCCAGCCACTGGAGCAGAGCGCACAGGCCCTGCAGAGCCCGCAGGCGCCACCGCCGCAGGTGCAGTCGCGCGATCAGGATGTGCAGCAGCACGCGCCGTTGATGCGCTGAGAGCAGCGGCGGCGCGTGGTGCGTTGGCGGGCGGTTCGTTGGCTTGGAGCGGGATTGCGCGGGAGACTCGTGCCAGAGGCCAGAGGCCAGAGGCCAGAGGCCAGAGGTCAGAGGTCAGAGGTCAGAGGTCAGAGGTCAGAGGTCAGGAGGCTACGAGGACCGCAGGGATTTCCGGGATTGCGAGGTTGGCGGGTCGTCAGCGTGCGCCGGCCCGCGCGGGCTATGGGATACCTGAGCAACGCGCCGCGCGGTCGTCGCTGGCCGTGCTACGCGGAATGTGAGCATCGCGTTTGCGTGTCCTCACCCGATGCGCACCGCGCGCTGGCTAGGGTGCCGTCATCTGACCGTGCAAGGAGACATCCCATGCTCAAGTGGGCACTGATTTTCGCCATCATCGGTATGGTGGCCGGCGTACTCGGCTTCGGCGGCATCGCCGGCGGCGCGTTCGCCATCGCCAAGTTCCTGTTCTGGGCCTTCATCATCATCGCCGTGATCCTGTTCGTCCTAGGCATCACGGTCTTCAAGAAGGTCACCTAGCTCACGCTCCGCCCCTCCCCTTGCGCAGCAGGGGGAGGCCGGGAGGGGGTTGTCTCAGCCGAGGCGATTTCAACTGAAGAGCTGCCGTCTTCTCAGTCGCTGGCTCGGCAATCGGAGTTTTCGCTGGGTCGCTCCGCAGCGCGGCGACATCATCAAACGAAATGCTGGCTAATCACTTGGACTGCAGGCGCGGCTACCCCTCTCACGCGCCCGATCATTCCGCTGGCGGTTGCATGAACTCGATCGTGATGCGATCGGGGCCCGCGACATAGGCAACCAACGTCCCCTTGCGTGGCCCGCCCGGAATCGGCTGCGGGCTGCCTTTCGCTTTCCAACCCGCGGCCTCGACGCGCGCGATGGCGGCGTGGATGTCCTTCACGGCCAGCGCCAGGTGGGCGGCGCCGATCGCACCTGCGCTCTCCGGTACGGCTCCATGCTCGCGGCCTCCGGAGTACTGCAGCAGTTCAACCACGAACCCGTCCGGCGCCTCGACGATTGCGGTCCGCACGTTCGGATCGTCCACCCCTGTGACCTGATGGAGGAACTCGCCTCCCATCTCCGACTGCCGCTGCAGCGTGAAGCCGAGCGCTTGCGTCCAGAAGCGGATGGACTCGTCCAATGAGGAAACGGCAAAGCCCGTGTGATCCACGGCGATCACGTTGGCGGTCTGGGTCACTGCGGCATGCTCCCTGTGGGGATTGGGGAAAGCAGGATTCTGCACCTTGAGACCACCGACAACTGCGAGGCGATCCTGGGTCGAGCAGATCTCAAAGCAAAGAGCAAAAGCACCCCTCCCCCTCAGTCGCTAGATCGCGACTTCGAGCTCCCTTCGTCTACGACGAAAGGGAGGGGGCAGAAGCGGTGCAGCGTCTTGGGTTTGTGGGCTTACTGGGCCAGAAGGCCAAGCAGGGTGCAGCGTGCTGCCCCTCCCCTTGCGCAGAAGGGGGAGGCTGGGAGGGGGTTTGGTCAGGTCGCGCAGATCTCAAAGCGAAGAGCAAGGCACCCCTTCCCATCCGTCGCTAGTTCGCGACCTCAAGCTCCCCTTCGCCTACGGCGAAGGGGAGGGGGCAGAAGCAAGGCTTACTGCGCCGGCACGCCCATCTCGCGCAGCAGGGCGGGGGCCGGATAGACCTTGGCCAGCAGCCAGCGGATGTAGCGCGCATCGACGTGGATGGCGCGCTTGTAGCGCGGGTCGTACCACCAGCTGGCACTGACCGCTTCCCAGTTGCTGTCGAAGTTCAGGCCCATCAGCTCGCCCTTGGCGTTGAGCACGGGCGAGCCGGAGTTGCCGCCGGTGGTATCCAGGTTGGTCAAGAAGTCCACGGTCTGGGTCTTCAGCACCGGGTCGGCGGTGCTGCCGAAATCGCCCTTGGCGATCGCCTCCAGCAGCGGCCTGGGCGCGTCGAACGGCACCGTGCCGGTGTTCTTCTCCACGATGCCGGCCACCGTGGTGAGCGGCGCATAGGCCACCGCATCGCGCGGCGCCAGCGGCGTCACCCGGCCGAAGCTCACGCGCAGCGTGCTGTTCGCATCGGGATAGCTGGCGCGGCCCTGCTTGGCGCGCCAGGCGGCCAGCGCTTGCATATAGGCCGGGCGCAGGCGCAGCAGATCGCCCTCGCGCGTCTTGCGGGCGTTCTCCAGTTCCAGCTGCGCGGGCACCAGCTTGGCGGCCAGCGCGATCAGCGCATCGTCGGCCAGCGGCTGGCCCTGGCGCGCGGCGGCGAAGCGCGACAGGCGCTCGCTTTCGGTCCCCAGCGTGGTCGCGCCGTACAGCGCGTCCAGCGCCTTGGCCAGTTCGGCCGGGGTGCGGCCGAAGGCGGCATCGAAGGCCGGCACGCGCTGCGCCTCCGGCAGCTGCTGGTAGCGGCCCAGCAGCACGGTCAGCAGCGCCTTCTCGGTGGCCGCGTCGTAGCGGCGCTGGACCTGCTTGAGCTGGCCTTCGATCAGCGCCTGGTCGCGCTGCTGGTAGCCGGTCTCGCGCTGCGCGTCGGGCTTGGCCGATTCGAGGCGCAGGCGCTCCAGGGTCAGCGCCGAACGCAGCAGCTGCGTCTGCCCGGCGACCAGGCCCAGCAGCAGGTCGCGATCGCCCAGCGCCTGGCCCTGGGCCAGCAGCTGCTGCAGCTGATCGATCTGCTGCTTCTGCGCGCCGCGCGTGGCCGCGAGCATGCCGGCCTCGTCGGTGGCGCGCAGGCGCGCGGCATCGCTGCGCTGCAGGCCTTCCAGCTCACCGGCGGCGCGCTTGCGGTTGTTCTTCAGCGACTGCAGCTGCGAGGCATAGCGCGTGCGCGCCTCCGCATTTGCCTTGCCGGCCGCTTCGATCTGCGCGATCAGCGCATCGAACACCGCCACCCGCGCCGGCAGCACATGGCCGACCTGCGCCTCGAACTCGGCCGCGGTGCGGTTGCGATAGGTGATGCCGGGATAGCCGGCCAGCATGGCGAAGTCGCCTTCCTTCGGCCCCTCGACGGCCATCTTGAGGAATGCCGGCGGCTGATAAGGCACGTTGTCGGCGCTGTAGTCGGCCGGCTTGCCGTCCTTGCCGACATAGGCGCGCAGGAAGGTGAAATCGCCGGCGTGGCGCGGCCACATGAAGTTGTCGATCTCATCGCCGTAGTTGCCGATGGCGCGCGGTGGCGCATAGACCAGGCGGATGTCGCGCAGCTCCAGCTGGGTCACGCGATAGAAGTCCGCGCCGTAGTCCATCGTGGCCACGCTGCAGCGCACGTTGCCGGCGGCCTCGCACGCGGCCACCAGGCGCTTGCTGGCCGCGTCCACGGCGTCGTAGTAGGCGCGGCCGGTCTTGCCCTTCGCATCGGCCAGCACCTGGTCGGTGACCTTGTCGAAGGCGGTGGTGACCAGCACGCGGAAATCCGGATTGGCCGGCAGTTCCTCGCCGCGCGCCTGCGCGACGAAGCCATCGTCGATGAGGTTGGCGCCGGCCTTGATGTTGTACTGGATCACGCCATAGGCCACGTGGTGGTTGGTGACCAGCAGCCCGTCGCCGGAGACGAACGAGCCGGTGCCGCCGCCGACCTTCACCACCGCGCTCAGCGGCGCCTGCGTGACATCGGCCAGCGCGGCCGGATCGCCGCGGAAACCCGCCTCACGCAGCGGCTCGGCCAGCGACGGCAGCTGCGTGGGCAGCCACATGCCTTCGTCGGCACGGGCGGTGGAGGACAGCAGCAGCGCCAGCGAGGCGGCCAGGGGCAGGGTGCGGGTCATGTGGATCCGAATGCGATGCGAAACGTGGCGGCGACAGTAGCGGCCGCCCGCGCACGCGGCAAATGGGAAGCGCATGACGGTTCGGTCATGGACGTCGTGTCATGCGAAAGCCGGTGCGCTGCAAAAGACCGCGAGATCGTTGTCCGCGGAGCCGAGTGCGGTCAGGCGGAGTCGGCGTCGCGGCCGTATCGCACACGGGTGACGAGGCGCTGCAGGCCCGTGCTTCCGAAGATCATCCAGACCGCCAGGACCAGCTGCAGCAAGGTCGAGACCACGCCGCCCAACTGCTCGGGGCCCCAGGCGAAATATCCGGAGGCTTCGTGTCGCGTCAGCAGGTAGATCGTGACCCAGTAGCTGGCGTCGGGCAGGGCCGTCAGCAGCGTCCAGAATCCGAGCAGGGTCAGGCCTACCGACAACGTGGTCGAGGCGCCCATGGCGTGATCGGCGCGCGGCTCCTTCATCACCGGCAGCAGCTTGCGCGCGATGGTCAGCGGGAAGCGCCAGAGCGCGGCGCAGATCAGCAGGCCAAGGGCCAGCACCGACAGGCTCCAGACCATCGCCGTGGTGTCGTGCTGCGCGCGCAGCGCCGCCATGCTCGGCAGGAACGACCGCAGCAACGTGATCAACAGGAAGATCGCGAACAGGCGCGATCCAACAGCGATACAGTCTTCCCGGTTCATGGCCTGATTCCTTGACCTTTGAAGATGTTGAGCTGGCTGCGCAGCGCCTTCGCGCTGCTGGCGATGAGGACTACTTCTCCTTGCGCCAATTGATCGACGCGCGCGTTTCCACGGTGGACGATTCGATCTCGGCGTTGAAGCCCTTGCGCAGCAGGTATTTGAGGGTGACCACCGAGCCGCCGCCGACCATGGCCACGCCGTAGCTGACGTAGAGCTTGGGCGAGAGGTACTTGCCGATGCCGAACACCGAGGCGCCCATCGTGCGCGACTCCAGCACGCCGGCGTCGTCCAGGCCGATCTTGGCGCCCAGCTGCGAGGCCAGCAGGCCGGCGCCGGCCGACAGCGCCGAGGACGCGGCGCTGACCTGCGCGCTTTCCTGGCTGCTGGCGGTGCTCAGCGGGCGACCCAGCACCAGGTAGGCCAGCGCGTCGGATTCGGAGGTCTCCGGGTTGGACCAGACGCTGGCGCGCGGCGCGCTGGCGCGGCCGGTGACGTCGATGCCGGCCGTCACCCCGGCGCTGACCACTTCGCGTTCGGCGCGGATGTTGATGTTGGGGTCGGAGACGTCGTCGTTGCTCCAGCTCAGCTCGCCGCGGGTGATGGTCAGCTTCTGCCCATAGGCGGTGTAGCGGCCATCGACGTTGAGCTGGCCGGTGGCCGACATGGCGCGGCCGGCGCGCGAGTGCACGCTCATCTGGCCCTGCAGCGAGCCTTCCAGGCCGAAGCCCTTCATCCGCACCTGGTCGCCCAGGTTCACCGCCAGGTCCAGCTTGAGCAGCGAGCTGCCGCCTTCCTCCGGATCGGCCGGGTCCAGCACCACCACGTCCTCGGAGGTGGACACGCCTTCGCTGAGCTTCTCCAGGTTGAGGTTGGCCGAGGGCACCGTGACCTGTCCGCCGACGCCCAGCACCTTGCCCTGCAGGGCGATGGTCATGTCCGGGTCGATCACCGCGCGCAGCTGGGTGGTGTCCGAGGCCAGGAAGTTGTCGCCGCGCACGTGGAACAGCAGCGGCTCGTCGCCGCCCTGCCAGCCCAGCGAGCCGTCGATGGACAGCGCGCCGCCGGTGCCGCCGCCGCCGGTGGCCGACTGCGACTTCACGCTGCCCTTGATCTGCGCGGTACCGTCGGACAGCGCGGCCAGCTGCGCATTGCCCTGCACCAGGGTGATGCCCAGCGCCGGCAGGTCGCCGGTGAAGTCGCTCAGGTCGGCCTCGCCGCTGAGCAGCGGCGCGCCGCGCGTGCCGGCCAGGCCGATGTGGCCCTTGAGCTTGCCCTGCGGACGCACCAGGTCCGGCGAGAACAGCTCCAGCCAGAACAGGCGGTCGTTGTAGAGATAGATGTTGCCGGTCAGCGGGGCGTAGCTGTCCCAGCCGGTATCGAAGGTCGCATCGACGAAGCCGTTGCCCGCGAAGCCCGTACCGAGGCGGCCGTGGATCTTCTGCGGGGTCATGTCCACATCGATGCTGAAGTGATCGTAGTGGACCAGTTCGCCGCGGCTGTTCTTGCCCATCTTCAGGCCGCCGTCCATCGAGGCGATGTGCACCTGGCCCTGCCAGGCGTTGGCCTGCGGCTTGAGGTTGGCCTCCAGCGTCAGGTCGCCGCGCAGGCTGAGCTGGCGGCCGTCCTGCTGCGGCAGCCAGGGCTGCACCAGGGTCAGCGGCAGGCGGTCGGAGTGCGCGCGCACGCCGTTGCGCGGCCAGTCGGCCGACACGCACAGGCTGCCGCCGTCGCCGCCTGCCAGGCAGCTGTCGGACAGGGTGAAGGCCTGGCCCTTCTGGCTGAAGCGCGCGGCCTGGGTCAGCGCCCAGGCATCGCCCTTGGACGGCACGATGCGCAGCGTCTCCAGCGTGCCGGACCAGGCGCCGTCCTGCGCCTGACGCGCGTTGCCGGCGAGGGTGAGCGAGGCCATCTGGCTGTCGGCCTGCGCGTGCAGCTGCAGGTCCTGCACCGCGCCGCGCGCCTGCACGTCCAGGCGGTCCAGCGCCAGCCCGGCCTGCACGCCGGTGCCGGTCAGGGCCAGCTGGCCATCGCCGCTCTTCCACGGCAGCCGGCCCTTCAGGCTCAGGGTCTGAGCGGTATAGGTGTCGAACTTGAGCGCGTTGCCGGTGAGGTCGGCCTCGATGGTCGGCGCGGCGCGCGGGCCGGAGAGCTTCAGCGTGCCGGCCAGCACGCCGGTGGCGCCGGGCAGCAGGTCGGCCAGCTCCAGCGGATTCAAGGTCGCATCGATATCCAGCGTGTCGGCCACCTTGCCCTGCGCCTGCACGCGGCTGGCGCCCAGGCCCAGATCCAGCTTGCCCTGGCCGCTGTCGCCCTGCAGGACGAAGTTGCCGCTGCCGGCCAGCTTGCGGTCGCGCAGGCGGCCGCCCAGCTGCGGGATGTCCAGCGTCGCATCGAAGCCGGTGCCCTTGCCCGCGGCCGGATCGCGCTGCGCGCCCTTGCTGGACAGCTGGCCGGTGACCGCGCCCTTCCAGCCGGCGGCGAAGTAGCCCGGGTCGAAGTTCTGCAGCGTCGCCGCCACGTCCCAGGACAGCTGCGGCGCCCAGCCGACCTGGCCGGTCACCTGCAGCCCGCCGGCCGGGGTGGTCGCCTTGAGCGTCTTGAGCAGCACCTTCTCCAGGTCACCGCGACCGTCGAAGTCGACCTTCGCCTTGTCCTGTCCACGCGCCAGATCGGCGGTGCCGATCGCCGCCCAGTCCGCCTTGCGCCCGGCCACGCCCAGGTCCGCATCGGCCTGGATGCGCGCATCGCCTTCGCCCCACTTCAGGCCGCGCGCGTTGACCGCGAACTTGAAGCTCGGGTCCTCGGTCTGGGTGAAGTCGGCATGGCCGTTGAGGGTGACGCGGCCGTCGAGCAGCTGAACCGCCAGCGGCTGCACGGTCAGCGTGGTGTCGTCGATGCGCACGTGCGAGGGCTCGATCACCACCGCGTTCTCGCCCTGCTGGGCGTGGCCGCTGATGGCCGCGCCGCCGTCGGTGCCGCTGGCCTGCAGGTCGAAGGCCAGCGGCGGCGCATCGGCCGCGCCCACGCCCAGCAGCGACAGGTCCAGCTGCTTGCTGACCGCGCGCATGGCCCAGTCCGGCTTGGTCGCGCCGCGCACGTCCAGATGCACGCGCACCGGCGCCGGCGCGTTGCCGCCCACCGCCACCTGCATGTGCTTGACGTCGCCGCGGGCGACCAGCCCCAGCCGCGCCGGCGTCTTGCCGCGCGGTGCGGGGAAGCCGGCGGAGACGGTCAGGTCGGTGTCGTAGTCGTCGCCCGGCCGGTAGTGGCCGTCGATGGAGAAGTTGCCGCGGTCGCTGGTGATCTTCACCGCGCTGGCCTCGGCATAGCCATCGCCCAGGTCCACGCCGCCGCGGATGCTGCCGAGGTAGATCACCGGCTCGCCGCCTGAGGTGTAACGCAAGCGGTCGACCTGCAGCGTGTCGGCCTGCAGGTTCAGCGGCAGCTCGATCTGCGGCATGACCTCGGGCCAGCGCGGCAGTTCGAACGGCTTGTCCGGGCTGGGCGCGACCTCCAGCGTGGCGTCCTCCACTTCCAGCCGGTCCAGGCGCAGGCGCTTGCCCAGCAGCGGGCGCAGGTCCGGATCCAGCAGCACACGCTTGGCGGTGAAGTCGATGCCGTCCATGTGGAAGTGCACGTCGCGCAGCGTCAGCGGCCCGGCGACCGGGCCTTCGGCACTGGCGTAGGTCAGCGAACTGCCGGCCGGCAGGCGCGCGATCACCTGCGCCAGCAGCACGTCGCGGCCGGCCACGGTCTGCAGCAGCCAGTACAGCCCGACCAGCGCGAGTACCACCAGCGTGGCCACGCCGATCGCGCTGCGGATGGCCAGCGTGCGCATGCGCGCCTTGCGCCGGGCGCGCAGTTCGGCGATGCGCGCCTCGCGCTCCTCGGGGGTGAGGTCCTGCGGCGTGCGGCTCACAAGCTGGTTCCGATGCTCAAGTACAGCTGCACGACCGAGTCGGGATCGTTCAGGCCGTGGGCGATGTCCACCCGCACCGGGCCGATCGGCGAGCGGTAGCGCACGCCGACGCCGACGCCGGTCTTGAGATCGGGCGAGTCGTTGTAGGCGCTGCCGGTGTCGACGAAGATTGCGCCGCCGAAGGGGCCGCCCTTGTAGTAGTGCTCGTATTCGGCGCTGGCGGTGATCAGCTTCTTGCCGCCGACCGAGTACTCGCCGCCCTCGGTGCGCACCCGCGGACCGACCTCGCGGTACTGGTAGCCGCGGATGCTGTTGTCGCCGCCGGCGTAGAAACGCAGGCTCGGCGGCAGCGCGTCGGGCGAGCCGGCGCTGGTCTGGCCGATCTCGCCGCGCAGGATGAATCGGTCGTTGGCGCCGATGCCCTTGAACCAGCTCGCGCCGACCTGCAGCTGGGCGAAGTTGGTGTCCGAGCCGGCGCCTTCCAGGCCGCCGCGCAGGGTCGAGCGCGCGACGATGCCGCTGCGCGGGAACAGGCGATCGTCCACGTTGACGTACTGCGCCTCCAGCTGCGGATAGACGTAGGTCGCGTAGCGATACGGCGCGGCCGCCTCGGCGCCGTCGCCGTTCTCGTCCTCCAGCTCCAGCTTCCAGCGCTCGCGCAAGGCGTGGATCGAGGCGGTGAGCGTCCAGTTCTCGTTGAGCTGGCCGCTGCGGCTGCCGATCAGCTCGATGCGGCGGGTGTCGATGTAGTCGGTCTGCTCGTCGTACAGCTGCGCGGTGGCCGCATACCAGCCATCGAGCCACTTGAACGCCGGGATGCGGTAGGTGCCGGTGAGCGACTTGCGGTTCTGCGCGTAGTCCAGCAGCGCCTTGAACTTGTGCCCGCGCGAGTTGACGTAGCGGCGCTCGATGCCCGCCAGCACACCGGCGCCGTACTCGGTGCCGTAGCTCAGGCCGGCGGTGTAGATGTTGCGCTTGGCCAGCTTGAGGTTGACGTCGATCGGCACGCGGCCGTCCACCGCGTGATCGGGATCGGGCTGGATGTCGATGTTGCTGAAGTAGTCCAGCGCCACCAGCGACTGGCGCAGCCGGTCCAGCTTGCCCTGGTGGTAGTAGCTGCCCTCGTCCCAGTAGACCAGCTGGTCGAGCAGGCCGGGCCGGAAGTAATCCTGATGGAAGATCGTCGGGCCCATGTCGTAGCGGATGCCGCTGACCCAGGACAGGTCGATGTCGGCGGCATGCTGGGCGCGGGTGATCTCGACCCGGCGGTCCTGGAAGTCCGCATCCAGATAGCCGCGCTCGGCCAGGCGGCGCACGATCTTGAGCTTGCTGGCCTCGTAGGTCTGGTGGTCGAACACCTGACCCGGGCGCGGCGCGAAGTCCTTCAGGTCCTGCGCCAGGTAGCGGTCGCTGCCGCCTTCGCCCTCGATGCGGATATCGGCATCGCGCACGCGCACCGGTTCGCCCGGGTCCACGGTGACCACCACCGTGAGGTGATCGGCCGGCGCGCGCACGCGCGGCGCGTTGGCGGCGCTCGGCGCGGCCTCGCCGGTGGCCTGCTGCGCGGTGGTGCCCTCGCTGGCATCGGGATTGACGTCGGCCGGGGCCACCGAGGTGGTCACCTTGCCGTCGGCGTCGCTGGCGTCGCGCTGAACCTGCGCGCTGGGCTGCGGCGCGGTGTCGCGATCGTCGTCGTCATCCTCGTCGTCGTCCTTGTCCTTGCCGCCGGTCTTCTTCTGCCGCTCCACGCGCGCGGCCTGGCTGGCATCCAGGCGGGTCGTGGTGACGGTGATGGTCGGCCCGTAGTAGCCGAAGGGCTCCAGCGCGTGGGCGGCCTCGTCCTTGGTCTGCTCCAACAGATACTCCAGCCGCGCCTCGCCCAGGCGCTTGCCCAGCGCGTCGTTCAGCGTCAGGGCCACGCGGATGTTCTCGGCCATCGCGGCCTGGGTCTCATCGTCCTCGTTCAGGCCCTTGATCTGGACCTGGTCGACGATGGCCGCCGCCCACGCCAGCGCCGGAGACAGAGACAACGCGGCGGCGAGGGCAAGCGAGGAAAGGACGCGCATGGGGAAAGCATACCCAACCGCCGTCCTGCGCCGGGTTAAGGCGCCATGATGGCGTTGCGTCCCGAAGGCGCCGCAAGACGCCCCACCGTCGTTCCCGCGAACGCGGGAACCCAGCGCCTTTCGCCTGGAAAAGCCCAAGCCCGCTGTGTCCGACTGCGCGGGACCAGCGGGCCTCCCGGGCCGTCCTCAGGCCGAAAGCTGCGCAATATCGGCCACCTTGCCGAAGCGCGCATGCAGCCGATGCAGCAGGGCCAGGCGATTGCCGCGCACGGCCGGGTTCTCGGCGTTGACCATCACCATGTCGAAGAAGCTGTCCACCTGCTCGCGCAGCAGCGCCAAGCGCGCCAGCACCGCGACGTAGTCGTGCTGATGCAGGGCGGTGTCGGTGTCGCCGATCGCGGCCTGCACGGCCTCGGCCAGCGCGGCCTCGGCCGGGTGTTCGATCAGGCCGCGATCCAGGTGATCGGGGATCTGCACGCCCTCGGCCTGGGCCTTCTTGAGGATGTTGCCGATGCGCTTGTTGGCCGCAGCCAGCGCGGCGGCCTCGGGCAGCGCGGCGAAGGTGCCGATGGCCTCGATGCGGCGATCGAAGTCGTACAGCGAGGCCGGCTTGAGCTCGGCCACCGCGTTGAACTGCGTGGTCGGCACGCCCTTGTCGGCGTAGTAGCCCTTCAGGCGATCGAGGATGAAGTCGTAGAGCTCAAGGATGTCCTTCCTTGATAACTCAGACGATCCCTCCTGGGATTCACTTACCTTGGCTCCCGCAGAGGAAGCGGAAAGCGCGGCTTGAGTTCTCTTCTCCGCGATAGTCGAGGCGACATCGGTACTCACGGCTCCGTGTGCGCGTGCAATTAACGACTTCAGATCCAGATCAAACCCACTCTCGATGATCGTCCGCGCCAGCCCCAGCGCATTGCGGCGCAGCGCGAAGGGATCCTTGTTGCCGGTCGGCTTGAGGCCCGCGGCGAAGCCGCCGGCCAGCGTGTCCAGGCGCTCGGCGATGGCCAGCACCTTGCCCAGCGGCGAGAGCGCGATGTCGTCGCCCGCGAAGCGCGGCTGGTAGCCCTCGTCGATGGCCAGCGCGACCTCCTGAGGTTCGCCGGCCGCCAGCGCGTAATGGCGCCCGGCGATGCCCTGCAGCTCGGGGAACTCGCCGACCATGCGCGACTGCAGATCGTTCTTGGACAGCTCGGCCGCGCGCCGGGCCAGCGCCGCGTCGGCGCCGACCTGCGGGGCGATGGCCTGCGCCAGCGCGGCCACGCGCGCGACCTTGTCGGCCACCGTGCCCAGCTTGGCCTGGTAGGTGACGGTCGCAAGTCCGGCGCCCATCGCTACCAGGCCCTGCTTGAGGTCCTCGTCGAAGAAGAACTTGGCATCGGCGAAGCGCGGGCGGATCACCCGCTCGTAGCCGGCGCGCACCTGCGCCGGATCGCGCGAGGCGATGTTGGCGATGCCGATGAAGTGCTCGGTCAGCACGCCGTCGCGCAGCACCGGGAAGAACTTCTGGTTGATCTCCATCGTCTCGATCAGCGCTTCCTGCGGCACGGCCAGGAAGGCGGCTTCGAAACTGCAGGCGACCGCGTTCGGCCACTCGGTCAGGCACACGACCTGTTCCAGGTTGTCGTCGGTGACGCGCGCGTCGCCATCGACGCTGCGCGCGGCGGCCTGGACCTGTTCGATGATGCGGGCGCGGCGCTGCTGCGGGTCGACCAGCACGCGCGCGGCCTCCAGCGCGGCCACATAGTCGCCCGGCGCGGCGATCGACACCGGCGCGTCGTGCTCGAAGCGATGCCCGCGGCTCTCGCGGCCGGCGGCCACGCCCATCAGCGTGGTGTCGATGACCTGCTCGCCCAGCAGCGCCACCAGCCACTGCACCGGCCGGGCGAAGGCGTAGTCGTGGTCGCCCCAGCGCATCGGCTTGGGGATCGGCATGGCGGCCACGGCCTCGGCGATCACCTCGGGCAGCAGGTCGGCGGTGCGCGCGCCGGCGCGCGTGGCGCGCAGCACGAAGCGCTCGCCCTTGGCATCGGTGGTGCGCTCGAGCTGGGTCCAGTCCACGCCGGCCTTGGCCGCGAAACCGCTCAGCGCCTTGGTCGGCTGGCCGTCCGCATCCAGGGCGATGTTCACATACGGGCCGAACACCTCGCTGGCCTGCTCGGGCTGCTCCACCGCCACGCCGGGCAGCAGCACCGCCAGCCGACGCGGGGTGAACAGCGGCCGCGCCTCGCGCGCGTCCACCGCCACGCCGCGCTTTTCCAGCCCGGCCTTGATGCCCTCGAACAGCGCATCGGCCAGCCCCGGCAGCGCCTTGACCGGCAGCTCCTCGGTGCCCAGTTCGATCAGGAGGGGAAGTTGTTCGCTCATGTGGTCAAGCCTTGGAGAAGGGTCCGCTCGGCTGGGCGAGCGAGATGCATCGGGAAGATCGTCGTGCGCCGTCAGGTGGTCGGCGCGAAGAACGGGACGTAGCGGTTGGCGAACACCGGCAGCGCTTCGTAGCGCGCCACGCGTGCGGCCAGCGCCGGCGTGTCGGCCAGATCGTGCGGGACCGCGTCGCGCGCATAGGTCGTGCAGCAGGCCAGGGTGATGTCGGCCTGGCTCATCGCGTCGCCGATGAGCCACTCGCGCTCGCCGGCCTCGACGCAGGCCTGCTCCAGCACCGCCAGGGCGCCGCGCATCTGCGCGTTGCAGCGCTCGACCCACGGCGCGTGGCGCTTGTCCGCGGGGCGGAACACGCGCTCCATCACCTGGTGCAGCGCCTTCTCGACCGCGCCGGTGGCAAAGCCCATCAGGCGCTGGGCCTGGCGTCGTGCCGCGCCGTGCGCGGGCAGCAGGGCGCGCTGCGGCCCGGCGACCTCGTCGAGGTAGTCCAGGATCACCGCCGATTCGGTCAGCGCTTCGCCGTCGTCCAGCACCAGCACCGGCACGCGCCCGAGCGGGCTGTAGGCGCGGATGCGGTCGAAGTCGCGGCCCACCGACCAGTCGCGATGCTCGAACGGCATGCCCAGCACGTCCATGCTCACCGCCACGCGGCGCACGAACGGCGAGTCGAACATGCCGATCAGGATCATGCCGCGGCCTCGTGCGCGGCGCGCTTGAGCCCCGGGAAGCCGAGCTTCTCGCGCTGCGCGTAGTACGCCTTGGCCACGGCCTGGGCCAGGGCGCGCACGCGCAGGATGTAGCGCTGGCGCTCGGTCACGCTGATGGCGCGGCGCGCGTCGAGCAGGTTGAAGCTGTGGCTGGCCTTGGTCACCTGCTCGTAGGCGGGCAGCGGCAGGCCGGCCTCGACCAGCTTGACCGCCTCGCGCTCGCAGGCGTCGAAGCGGTGGAACAGCTCGGCCACGTCGGCATGCTCGAAGTTGTACGCGCTCTGCTCGACCTCGTTCTGGTGGTAGACATCGCCATAGGTCACCGGCGTGCCGTCCGGGCCGTAGGTCCACACCAGGTCGTAGACGTTGTCGCAGTCCTGCAGGTACATGCACAGGCGCTCGAGCCCGTAGGTGATCTCGCCCAGCACCGGCCTGCATTCCAGGCCGCCGGCCTGCTGGAAGTAGGTGAACTGGGTGACTTCCATGCCGTTCAACCACACTTCCCAGCCCAGGCCCCAGGCGCCGAGCGTGGGCGATTCCCAGTTGTCCTCGACGAAGCGCAGGTCGTGCACCAGCGGGTCGATGCCCAGCGCCTTGAGCGAATCCAGATACAGCTGCTGCAGGTTGTCCGGGTTGGGCTTCATCGCCACCTGGTACTGGTAGTAGCGCTGCAGGCGGTTGGGGTTCTCGCCGTAGCGGCCGTCGGTGGGGCGGCGCGAGGGCTGCACGTAGGCCGCGTTCCACGGCTCGGGGCCGAGCGCGCGCAGGAAGGTGGCCGGGTGGAAGGTGCCCGCGCCGACTTCCAGGTCCAGCGGCTGGATCAGCACGCAGCCTTGCGCCGCCCAGAACTGGTTGAGGGTCTGGATCAGGCCCTGGAAGGTGATGGGTGTGGCCGTCGTGACAGTCATGCGGCGAAGGGCGGAAAAAGGGGTGGGCTAGTATACGGGCGTGATGCGACCGCTTCTGGCCGCATGGACATGGCCAGGGGGCCGATGCCGCAATGGAACAGACCCAGCGCAGGGCCGATTTCTCGCCGGAGTCCACGGTGCTCGGGTCGGGCCGGCTGGACTTCGCCCAGGTCGCCCGCGCGGTGCTGGCCGACGGCCTGGTCGCCGAGGCCGACCGCGGCCGCATCCAGATGTCCGCCGCCGGCGCGCGCAGCGCCAGCGAGGTGCACCCGCTGGTGCTGCTGGCCAACCTCAAGCTGGCCGCGGCCGCCGGGGGCGAGCTGAGCCTGGAGCGCCTGACCGAATGGCTGGCCCGCCGCGTGGAGGTGCGCTACCTGCGCATCGACCCGACCCGGGTGGACGTGGCCAGCGTCACCGCCGTGGTCAGCCAGGCCTACGCCCGCCGCCACCGCATCCTGCCGCTGGCGGTCGAACACGACCGCGTGCTGATGGCCACCAGCGAGCCGCTGGACCTGAGCTGGAAGCCCGACCTGACCCACCTGACCCGCCGCCACATCGAACTGGCGCTGGTCAATCCGCTGGACCTGCACCGCTACACGATGGAGTTCTTCGGCGTGACGCGCTCGGTGCGCGGCGCCAAGGACCAGCGCGATCGCGAGCAGAACACATCCATGCCCAGCTTCGAGCAGCTGGTCGACCTGGGCCAGAGCGGCGAGGTCGGCGCCGACGATCACCACGTGGTGCAGATCGTCGACTGGATGCTGCAGTACGCCTACGAGCAGCGCGCCTCGGACATCCATCTGGAGCCGCGCCGCGAGCTGGGCCGCATCCGCTTCCGCATCGACGGGGTGCTGCACAAGGTGTTCGAGCTGCCGCCGCCGGTGATGACCGCGGTGGTCTCGCGCATCAAGGTGCTCGGCCGCATGGACCTGGCCGAACGCCGCCGCCCGCAGGACGGCCGCATCAAGACCCGCTCGCCCGGCGGGCGCGAGGTGGAGATGCGCCTGTCGACCATGCCCACCGCCTTCGGCGAGAAGTGCGTGATGCGCATCTTCGACCCGGACACCGCGTTCAAGCCGATCGCCGAGCTGGGCTTCAGCCCGACCGAGGCCGCCGGCTGGAACGCGCTGGTCGAGGCGCCGCACGGCATCGTGCTGGTGACCGGCCCGACCGGCTCGGGCAAGACCACCACGCTGTACTCGACGCTGCGCAAGCTGGCCACCGCCGACGTCAACGTGTGCACGGTCGAAGACCCCATCGAGATGATCTCGCCCGAGTTCAACCAGATGCAGGTCCAGAACAACATCGACCTGGACTTCGCCTCCGGCGTGCGCACCCTGCTGCGCCAGGACCCGGACATCATCATGATTGGCGAGATCCGCGACCTGGAGACCGCGCAGATGGCGGTGCAGGCCTCGCTGACCGGCCACCTGGTGCTGTCCACCCTGCATACCAACGACGCGCCCTCGGCCATCACCCGCCTGCTGGACCTGGGCGTGGCGCACTACCTGGTCGCCTCGACCCTGAGCGGCGTGCTGGCCCAGCGCCTGGTGCGCACCCTGTGCCCGCACTGCCGCCAGCCCACCACACTGCCGGCCCACGCCTGGGACGCGCTGCTGGAGACCGGCCGCCAGGTGCCCGAGGACGCCGCGCCCAACGCCCCGGTCGGCTGCCTGGAATGCCGCCGCACCGGCTACATGGGCCGCGTGGGCCTGTATGAGCTGATGCCGCTGACCCCGCAGCTGCGGGCGATGATCCGCGCCGACATGGACCTGGCCGCCTTCACCCGCGCCGCGCGCATCCAGGGCATGCGCACGCTGCGCGATGCAGGCCTTGACATGGTGGCGCGCGGTCTGACGACAATCGAGGAAGTCGTCTCCGTCCTGCCCCCCCGGGAATGAACCCGCCCTTCCTGATCGTCGAAACCGGCCAGCCGCTGCGCAGTCTCAAGCGCCACGGCGGGTTCTCCCACTGGATCCGCGTCGCCGCCGGCCTGGAGGCCGACGAGGCGGTGGTGGCCAATGTCGAGCGCGGCGACGCGCTGCCCGCGCATGGCGACTTCGCCGGGATCATCGTCTCCGGCTCCTCGGCCATGGTCACCGACCGCGCCGACTGGAGCGAGCGCGCGGCCGGCTGGCTGCGCCAGGCCGCGCACGAGGGCCAGCCGCTGCTGGGCATCTGCTACGGCCACCAGCTGCTGGCCCACGCGCTGGGCGGCGAGGTGGCCTACAACCCGGCCGGGCGCGAATCGGGCACGGTGCGCATCGACCTGCATCCGCCGGCCGCGCAGGACCCGCTGTTCGCGCACCTGCCCGAGGGCTTCATGGCCCACACCAGCCATGTGCAGACGGTGCTGCGCGCGCCGGAAGGGGCCACGGTGCTGGCGCGTTCGCAGCGCGACGGCTGCCAGGCCTTCCGCTGGGGCGAGCGCGCCTGGGGCGTGCAGTTCCACCCCGAGTTCGCCACCCACCACATGCGCGGCTACGTGGTCGCCCGCGCCGAGCACCTGCGCAGCACCGGCCAGTGCCCGGTGCGCATCCACCGCGAGGTGACGGCCGCGCCGCAGGCGCGCACACTGTTGCGGCGGTTCGTGCGCCACGCGCGCCAGGCCCGCGCCCGCTGACCCCGGCCAGGCGCGCCGGGCCTTTCCTGTCCTCCCCCCTGCGTTCATTCGGAACTGTCTCGATGTCGATGATCAACAAGGTGCCCGCGAGCGCCGGCGCGCAATGGCTGCTGGACGGGCTGGCCGCGCTCAAACGCGCGCCGCTGCAGCTGGGGGCGCTGGGCGCGCTGTGGGCGCTGCTGTCGCTGCTGGTGGCCCAGGTCATGGCGCTGGCCACGGTGCCGGGGCTGTTCCTGCAGCTGCTGCTGGGGCTGGCCTCGCCGGTGCTGTTCGCCGGCATGGTCGGCGCGGCGCGCAAGGTGGCCGGCGCGCAGCCGGTGGTGCCGGGCGATCTGTTCGGCGGGTTCCGCTCCGGCCGCATCTCCAGCCTGGTGGCCACGCTGCTGCCGCAGGTGCTGCTGGCCATCGCCGCCGGCCTGCTGCTGATGGCGCTGCTGGGCACCGAGGGCGTGCAGAAGCTGCAGGAGGTCATCGGCCATCTCGAGCAGCAGGCCGCCAGCGGCGGCGAGCCCGATCCGGCCATGGTGGCGCAGCTGCCGGCCGGGCGCCTGCTGCTGTGGCTGCTGCTGCTGATCGCCGGCGGGCTGGTGGCCAGCCTGCTGGTGTTCGTGGCGGTGCCGGACGTGCTGTTCGGCCAGCGCCGTGGCATGGAGGCGATGTTCAACAGCCTGCGCGCCTGTCTGCACAATCTGCCGGCGGTGGTGGTGTTCTACCTGCTGCTGGTGATCGTGCTGGTGCCGCTGCTGATCGTGGTGCAGCTGCTGGGCCTGGCCGTGGCCATGGTCGCCGGGCAGCTGCTGGGCATCCTGCTGACCAATGTGCTGCTGATGGGGGTGATGCTGCCGCTGCTGGCCGGGTGCGTGACCAGCGCCTGGAGCCAACTGCTGGGCCAGCCTGGCGCCGTCGCGCCGACCGAGCCGCTGCCGCCGCCTTCGACCTTCGCGGCCTGACGTTCCTCCGGTCGGGGTTCTCCCCTGTTGGGGAATTGCGGCGCGTGAGCTCTTGGCTTCGGAAGGGCAGCGGTCCGGCGGGCGGTGGCCGCTTGTCCCTCAATCAGGGCATCCTGCCCTGATTCGGGCGCTCGGCCTCCTGCCTCGCTAGGCGCGGCCACCGCCCGCCGGCCCGCTGCCGCAGGCGTTGAGCTAAGCGGCTTCGGCGCGCAAGAAGTCCTGATCCATTCTCAGCGGGGTCATCGGCCGGGTGCGACCCATGTAGGAGCAACCGTCTCCTGTAGAGCGGAGCTTGCTCCGCTGGAGCCTTCCCCACAAACCGAACGAAGCGCAGCGAAGCAAGCTCCGCTCTACCCACAAAGAGCTAGAGCCCCGCAGGGTGCGAGCTTCAAGCTTGCGCGGCCTTGCGCGGGAGGACCCAGCGGCAGGCGAGGATGCCGAGCTCGTAGAGCAGGCACATCGGCAGGGCCAGCATCAGCTGGGAGACCACGTCGGGCGGGGTGATGATCGCCGCGATGATGAAGACGCCGACGATGGCGTAGCCGCGCGATTCCTTGAGCTGCTGCGGCGTGACCAGCCCCACGGCCACCACGATCACCATCGCCACCGGCAGCTCGAAGCTCAGGCCGAAGGCCAGGAAGATCACCACCACGAAGTCCAGGTACTTGGCCGGGTCCGGCGCCAGGGTGACCACGTCGGGGGTGAACAGCGTCAGCGCATGGAACACCGCCGGCAGCACGGCGAAGTAGGCGAAGGCGCAGCCGGCGAAGAACAGCGCGATCGAGGACACCAGCAGCGGCACCGCCAGGCGCTTCTCGTGCCGGTACAGGCCCGGCGCCACGAAGCACCAGGCCTGGTAGATCAGCCACGGCGAGGACACGAACAGGGCCAGGTAGAAGGCCAGCTTGATCGGCGCGAAGAAGCCCGAGGTCGGGTCGGCGGCGATCATCTTGGCGGCCTGATCGACCGGCAGCTGCGAGAGCAGGGGGCGCGCCAGGTGCTCGAAGATGCGCTTGGCGAAGGGCATGGCGATCACCAGCACCAGCGCCACGCCGGCCAGGCCCCGGATCAGCCGCGTGCGCAGCTCGAGCAGGTGCTCCATCAGGCTGCTTTCGGCCTCGTGCTCGGAACGGTCAGGCACGGGGGCGTTCATGGCCTGGCTCGGATGCGGCGGGTTCGGCGGCGGTCGACTCGGCGGCGGTGGATTCCACGGGCGCATGCGGCGCGGAGGCGGCGGCCACGTCGGCAGCGGTGTCGGCGTTCGCCGCGGCGCCGTGCTCGGTGCCGGTGTCCTTCACCGCGGTGCGCAACTCGTCGAACTGCTGCTGCGCCTGGGCGCCGCCGCGGCGGGCCTGTTCCTCGGTGCGGCGAAGGGCCTCCTGGGCCTCGTGCAGATTGCGCTTGAGTTCCTCGGCGGCCAGCTCGCGCTCCAGTTCCTGCTTGACCGAGTCCCACTGGTTGCGCGCCCGGCGCACCCACAGCCCGGCGAAGCGGGCCGCCTTGGGCAGGCGCTCGGGACCGAGCACCACCAAGGCGACCACGGCGATGACGATGAGTTCGGGAAAGCCGATCTCGAACATGACGCGGCCCTCAGCGTCCGCCGGGCCGGCGCGGGCAGGGGGCCAGCACGACCACGCCTGCGATCAGCGGGCGTCGCCGCTGCGTTCGCGCTCGCGCTCCTTGGCGGCGGCCTCGTCGGCGCCACGCGCCTCGTCGGACAGGCGCGCGACCGGCTTGTCCTCGTCGTCGCGCATGCCCTTCTTGAATTCCTTCACCGCGCTGCCCAGGTCCTTGGCGCCGCTGGTCAGCCGCTTGGTGCCGAACACCAGCAGCACGATGGCCAACACGATGATCCAGTGCCAGATGCTCAAACCGCCCATGTCGGACCCGCCGGGTAGAAGTGGACAGTCAGGATAGCCTACGCCGCGCGCGCTTGCGCTGACCGCGGCGACCGCAAGCGCGCTGTCGCGTGCCGTTCTTGTGCGTTCAGTTCAGCTGTTCGGTGCGGATTTCACCTTCGCCCACCGGCTGGAAGCCCTGCTGCGGGGCCGGCTGCGGCTGCGCGGGCTGCGGTTGGGCCGGCTGGCCCGCGCCGATCGGCGCGGTCTGCGCCTCGGGATAGGCCGGCGCGGCCGGCGGCGCGCTGGGCGTGCCGGTGGTCACCACCGGGCGCGCGTCGCCGCCACGGGCGGCGCGGGCGGCGGCGGTGGCTTCCTCCAGCTCGTCGCGGAAGCCCACCACCTGCGCGGAGGGGTGAGCGGTGCGCCCCTCGAAGATCGCGCGCGGCGTGGCGCCCGGCCCGTAGGCGGCCACGTTGGCGTCGTCGTCGATGGACAGCACGGCCCCGTCCAGCGCGATGCCGGCGAACAGGCCGCGGGCGCGCGACCAGGACCAGATCTCGGCCTTGAGCTGGCCGTCGGTGGCGGCCGAGGCGTTGCGCCCGACCGGGCCGGCGGCCACGCCGGCGTCGGCGCCCAGGGTCACCTTGCCGTTGACGATGTTGTTGAGCGAGCGGTCGTTGCGGAACACCAGCACGATGTCCGAGGACTGCACGCCGGCCTGGAAGCCGACGCTGCCGCCGGTGAGCTTGACGAACACCGGCTGCGACCAGGTGCCGTCGGGATTCTTCACCGACATCAGGCCGTGGCCGCTGCGTCCGCCGAACAGCAGGCCGACCTTGAGCGAATCGGGGATGACGATGATCGCCTTGCCCTCGTCCAGCAGCTTGTCGGGGATGGACTCCTCGGGGATGCGCTGGATGTCGGTCAGCACGCGCGTGGCGTTGACGGCGCGGTCGTCCTGTTCGGTGCCGGCGAAGGCCTGCGTGGCGGCGAGGCTGGCCAGCAGCAGCACGCCCAGGCGGGCGAGGCGGCGCGGCGCGAAACGGGACAGGGGCATGCGGGAGGCTCCGGGGGGAAGTGGCAGGACAACGCAGCGCGCGCCGACGATGCCATCGGCCGCCATGCAACGCCGCGAGCCTAGTGAGCGGCGAGTGAATCGGCCATGAGCCCGCGCGGCATCTGTCATCATGCCGCCCATGTCCGACGCCCCCCTCGCCACGGCCATGGGCCAGGCCGCTTCCTCCTCGTCCTCCGCCATCGCCGGCACCCTGGTGCTGGCCAATCTGGGTACGCCGACCGCGCCGACCGCGCCGGCGGTGCGCCGCTATCTGGCCGAGTTCCTCAGCGACCCGCGCGTGGTCGCGATTCCGCGCCTGCTGTGGCAGCCGCTGCTGCGCGGGGTGATCCTGCCGCTGCGCGGACCCAAGTCGGCCGAGAAGTACGCCAAGGTCTGGCTGGAAGGCGGCTCGCCGCTGGCGGTGTATACCACCGGCCTGGCCGCGCAGGTGCAGGCCCTGCTGCCGCACTGGCGCGTCGTGCCGGCCATGCGCTACGGCGAGCCCTCGCTGCGCGCGCTGCTGCAGCAGGCCCGGGAGGAGGGCGGGCTGGTGCGGATGCTGCCGCTGTATCCGCAGTACTCGACCACCACCACCGCCTCGATGCAGGACGTGGCGCGCGCGGTGAATCCGGCCGCGCCGGACGCACGGCTGCAGTGGGTCGAGGACTATTCGGACGATCCGGACTGGATCGCCGCGGTGGCCGAGTCGATCGCGCACTGGCGCGCGCGCCACGGCGCCGGCGCGCATCTGCTGTTCTCCTTCCACGGCCTGCCCCAGCGCGTGGCCAACAACGGCGATCCCTATCCGCAGCGCTGCGAGCGCAGCGCCGCGCTGATCGCCCAGGCGCTGGGCCTGGGCGAGGGGGAGTGGACGCTGACCTACCAGTCGCGCTTCGGCCGCGAACGCTGGCTGGAACCGGCCACCGATACCGAACTGGCCGCCCTGGCCGCGCGCGGAGTGACCCAGGTCGACGTGGTCTGCCCGGGCTTCGCCGTGGACTGCCTGGAGACGCTGGAGGAAGTGGGCATGCAGTTCGCCGAGGGTTTCGCCCATGCCGGCGGCACGCTGCGCTACATCCCCTGCCTCAACGACGCGCCCGCCCATGCGCGCGCGCTGGTGGCGATGCTGGAGCGTCAGTTCGGGCCGATGCGGGCATGAGCCTGCGCCCGGTCACGGTGCCGACCCAGGTCGGCGCGCTGGCCGCGCTGCGCGGCGGCGATTCGCACGGGCCCAAGGTCATCGCCCTGCACGGCTGGCTGGACAACGCGGCCAGCTGGCTGCCGTTGTTCGCGCATCTGCCGCAGCCGCTGGACGTGCTGGCGCTGGACCTGCCCGGCCATGGCCACAGTCCGCACCTGCCGCCGGGCGTGGAGTATTCGCCGTTCGTGGCGATCAACGCCGTGCTCGACGCGGCCGATGCGCTGGGCTGGGCGCGCTTTGCGCTGCTCGGGCATTCGATGGGGGCGGGGATCTCCAGCCTGATCGCCGCGGCCTGTCCGCGGCGCGTGCGCGCGCTGGTCTGCATCGAGGCGCTGGGCGGACTGGCCGAGGATGCGGCCGAGGCCGGCAGCCGCCTGCGCGATGCCATCGAGCGGGCGCGCCAGCCCGCGCGACGGCCGCTGCGCGTGTTCGCATCGCTGGACGCGCCGGTGCGCGCGCGCATACAGGCCAACGGATTGAGCCAGGCCAGCGCGACCCTGCTGGTCGAGCGCGGGGTGCGCGCGGTCGACGCCGGCTGGGTCTGGAGCAGCGATCCGCGCCTGATGCTGCCCTCGCTGTATCGCGCCACGCATGCCCAGGTCGATGCCATCGTCGAATCGATCGACTGCCCGACTCGGGTGATCCTGGCCACGCCCGCCCAGCCCTACTTCCCCGAGCCGATCCGC
The DNA here is from genome assembly GCF_037153335.1 of Pseudoxanthomonas sp. USHLN014. Taxonomy (NCBI): domain Bacteria; kingdom Pseudomonadati; phylum Pseudomonadota; class Gammaproteobacteria; order Lysobacterales; family Lysobacteraceae; genus Pseudoxanthomonas; species Pseudoxanthomonas sp. USHLN014. The sequence goes on along the minus strand of NZ_JBBCKO010000002.1, from coordinate 232,675 downwards.
AGCCAGCGCGCCGCGCGCCTGCGCCACGGCCAGACCTTCGTGCTGCCCGGCCACCACCACGTGCACATGGACGACCCCGCCGCCGTGGCCGCCCTGATCGACAACGCCCTCGGCAGCAACGACTAACCCCCGTGGGAGCCGCCATGGCGGCGATGAGGCTCTCCCGGTAAAGCTTCATCGCCGCATCGGCCCAACAGGCCACAAGGGCGGCTCCCGCCTGTAGAGCGGAGCTTGCTCCGCTGCTCTTCGCTCAGTTTGTGGGAAAGGCCCCAGCGGAGTCCCCAAGAGGGGATTGCCACAAGCTCCGCTCTACAGGCGGACCGTCGCGAGATTTGAGGAGACAGTTGCTCCCACCCAGCCACACGCAGACTCCTCGGCCAGGCCCCGGCAGGCGCCACCTGACCCTCGGCGCGACTAAGGGCGCTCGACTTTCAAACGGGCATCGAAGAAGGCGATGGCCTGCCGGATCGCGCTGGCATGCGTGGCCTCCTGCGGTGCGGCCAGGTGCTGGCACAGGGCAATGCGCGCCACGCCCGCACGCGTGCAGCGCCCGAGGAAGTCGTAGTGCCCCACCCGCGGAAGCGTAGTCAGCGTGGCCTGCGGCAGCTGCTCCGCCAGCCAGCGGCCATCGCTGGCGAGCGGTGCGACGGTATCGGCCTCGCCGCCCACGATCGTCACGGGGCGATCCAGCGAGGTCAGGCTGTCCGGCGCCAGCAGCAGCGCGGCGCCCGGTGCCATCAGGAAGGCGGCCTGGAGGCCGCGGATCGCGTGGTCATCGCCCGAGCGCGCCGCTTCCGCGGCTAGGGGCGCGCGCTTCAGCGCCGCCTCCCGCGCGGCCAGGGTCAGCTCGGGCGCTTCGGCCTGCGGCAGGCAGGCGGCCTCCTGCGGATCGGCATGGCAGCGCGCGATGAGCCGGCCCAGGTCGGCGCGCGCGCCCAGGGCGAGCAGGGCGGTGAAGCCGCCCAGCGAGAAGCCGGCCACGCCCATGTGGCGCGTGTCCAGGTGCGGGCCGAGCACGGGATCCTGCCGCACCAGCGCCAGCGCGGCGCGCAGGTCATCGGCGCGCTCCCAGACCAGGGTGCTGCCGGCCACCGTCATCGCATCCACGCCGTTGTTGCCGGGATGATCCACCGCGATCACGACATAGCCGGCGCGCGCCAACGCCGTGCCGAACCACGCCATCATGCGTGCCGAGCCGCCATTGCCATGCGAGAACAGGACGACGGGAAAGCGTCCCGGCGCCACAGGCGCGTCACTGGCCGCGCGCCCGGATTCGAACAGCGGCGCGCCCGGCGGTCCGATCTGCACCGGTGTTTCCGCCGCGTCGGGCCCCGCCGGATACCACACGGTGACCCGGACGTCATCGCGGTGGTCGGCATTGCGCAGGGCCGCGCTGGGCACGTGGGCCAGGCGATGGGCCTCGCCTGCGGTGCCGGCCGTGGCGCGCGCGCCGAGGGCCAGGCCCGCCGTCAGCACGATCAGGGAGGTCAAACGAAGCAGGGTCATCGGGGTGTCCTGGGAATCAGTCGGTCAGGGGTATCCACAGCTCGACATCGCCGATGCCGGTGCGGGTGTCGAAGTCGTCGCTGTACTTCTCGAAATCCGGAGCCTCGGCCACGGGCAGGCCGGAGCGCGGGAGCCAGTCGCCGACGAACACGCGCCAGGTCCGCCGGATCGACGAGATGTGCCCACGGTGCAGCGCGACCGCGTAGCGGCGCGCGGGCAGCGTCAGGCGTGTGAGCCCGGCGGCCGGATCACGCGCATCGCGGCGTTCGAACCCGGCCAGATAGTCGAAGCTGCCGTCGGACGCGCCGTTGCAGAACACGCCGAAGGCGGTGCCCGACGGCGGCTGGGCAAACGGATGGGTATACAGCGCCTGCCACTGCGAGGGGATGCCCTGCGTGGTGCCTCCGACGTAGCGCCGGGCGATGCCGACGATGCGCCAGGCCGGGGCGTGGACGACGCGTGGGGTCTCGGGCAGCTCGGCGGGGCCTTCCGGCGTGCGCCAGGGCTCGACCAGGTCGAGGCCTTCGAGCGTGCCGCGTGCGCGCAGCGCGGCCGGCGTCAGGCCGAACTGCTCGCTGAAAGCCCGGGTGAAGGCCTCGTGCGAGCCATAGCCCGACGCCAGCGCGATGGCCAGGATATCCGGCGCGCCTTCGGCGAGCTGGCGCGCGGCCTCGCTGAGTCGCCGCGCGCGCAGGTAGCGCACCACCGAGCAGCCGGTCATCGCCTGGAACAGTCGCGCCAGGTGGAAGGGCGACACGCCGGCGACCGAGGCGATGGTTTCCAGCGAGAGCGCTTCGGTGTAGTGGCTTTCGATGTACCAGAGTGCTTTTTCCGCCGCGACCATCGGTCCCCGTCCCCTGCGAGTGCGGGCAGCTTAGCGAGGCGGCTCGGGGCCGGTTTGATCGTTCTTGCGGTCGGCCGAGGCCGCGCCCGGCCTGCGATTGCCTCCCACCTGTAGAGCGGAGCTTGCTCCGCTGCTCTTCGTTCGGTTCGTGGGGAAGGCCTCAGCGAAGTCCCCAAGAGGGAATTGCCACAAGCTCCGCTCTACAGGCAGACCGCTGCGAGATTCGAGGAGACAGTTGCTTCCACCCAGCCACAGCCGGCTCCACCCACGGGTGCCTGTTGCTTCAGGGCTGCAGCAAGGCGCGCAGCTGCGCCTTGAGGGCGCGGCCTTCCTGATGGAAGTAGGCGCGTTCGGCGCGCCAGTCGGGGAAGCGGCGTTCGACCTCGTCCCAGAACGCCGGCGAGTGGTTGGCCTGGGCCAGGTGGCACAGCTCGTGGACCAGCACGTACTCGAACGCGCTCGGCCGGGCCAGCACCAGCGACAGGTCCAGCGCCATCGTGCCGTCCGGGCTCAGCGAGCCCCACTGCGAGGACATGATCTTCAGCCGCAGCCGCGTCGGCGCGCGCGGCAGGCCGGGCAGGTGGCGCGGCATCCAGCGCGCCACGTCGCTGCGCGCCTGGGCCTCGTAGAACTCGCGCAGCGCGCGCGCCAGGGTGGCCTGCGAGCCGCGCGCCGGCCATTGCACGTGCAGGCCGTCCTCGCGCAGTTCCAGGCGCGCGTAGCGGCCGGGCTGCCAGTGCAGCGGGATCAGCGCGCCGCGCAGCGGCAGGTGCGTGCTCTGGCCCGGCTGCAGCGGCTGCACCTCGCAGGCCTGCACGCTGCGGGCCAGCTGCTCGTAGAGCCACTCGCGATGCAGGTCGAGGAAGCGATCGCCGGCGATGAGGCTGGCGCGCAGCGGCAGGGTCAGGCGCGCGCCGCGTTCGTCCACGCTGAGGCGGATGCGGCGGGCGCGCGGATCGCGCACGCGCTGGATCTGCAGCGGGGCGCCGCCGTCGGCCGCCGGGTACAGGACGGTGTCCCGCTCGACGGTGCGGGTGGGTTTGGCGATGAGCCGGCGCAGCAGCATGGGGGCATTGTACGGACGCGCGTGATGGGTATTGGACCGCCCGCGCGCAGCGGCGCTACTCCACCTTGCTGAACTTCAGCGCGCCTTCCAGGATGAAGAACAGGCGCCGCACCTCGGCGCTCATCAGCGCGAAGCGCGCGTCCAGCTCGGCGCGCAGGTCGTCGATGTTGTCGTCCAGCTGATCGACCGCGCCATCGAGGAACTTGAGCTTGCGGATGATCAGGTCCTCGCCCAGGACGAAGGACACGTGGTCGTCGAGGTTGAGCGCCAGCTTGGTGACCTGCTTGCCGGCCTCCAGGTGCTTGTCGACTTCCTCGCTGCGCAGCTCCTGCTTCTGGCACTTCACCACCGCGCCGCCGTCGATGGGGTCCTTCATCTCGCATTCCTCGCCCAGGCTCAGGCCTTCGGGGAGGGGCTCGCCGGCGATCCAGCCGGTGAGGATCGCGCGCGGCGCGATCTCGGCGTTGATCGGCATGGCCGGGAAGCTGCCCATCACCCCGCGCAGCTCGGACACCACGTTCTCGGCGCTCTTGCGCGAGGACGCGTCCACGGCGATGAAGCCCGAGCGCGCGTCGATCAGCGCATCGGTGCGCGAGGGTTTGACGAAGGCGCGCGGCAGCAGCTCGTGCAGCAGGTCGTCCTTGAGCCGCTTGCGGGTCTTGCCGCCGGGGCGGCGCCCCTCCTTGGCCTCGATCTCGTCCAGCTTGCGCGCCAGCAGGTCGTTGACCACCGCGCCGGGCAGCAGCTTGTCCTCGCCGCCGACGCTGACCCAGATCGCGTCGTCGGCGCGATGGGTGGCGACGTCCTCCGAGCGCCCGAAGGGATTGATGAAGCCGCGCGAGTTCATCTCCAGCGGGCCGACCGGCTTGAGCGGGGCCTGGGCGACCTGGGCGTCGAGTTCGGAGAAATCCAGCGAGGTGGGGAAGCGGAACAGGGTGAGATTGCGAAAGAACATGCAGGGGACCGGATGGGGCGCGCGGCGCGCTGGAAGCGGCGGACAGCGCGGCGAAAGGGATCGGGGATTATCACCGCTGCGGACCGCGCCGACAGCCTTGACACGTCGGTGCGGCGGCAGTGCCGAAAAGATCCTTCAGGGATGGGTGCCGACCAGCTGCACCGCGTCGATCGAACCGGTCGGCGCGCCGGGCGTCACGGTCAGGCGCACCGCGCGGGTCTGGTAGGGCGTGGGCGCGAAGCGCGCCTGGAACCAGGTGATCTGCTGGGCGTCGCGCGGGCTGCGGTCCGGGCCGTTCCAGACCACGTGGCGCGCGCCGGTCTGATCGATCAGTTCGATCCGGCGCAGGCGGCCGGGCAGGCCGACCTGGCGCACGCGCACCGCGCTGGCCGACACGGCGGTGTCGTAGCGCAGTTCCAGCCATTCCGGCGCGCGGCGCTTGCCGGTCGCCTGTTCGGGCGCCCAGCCCTTCTCGGGGTAGCGCACGCTTTCGGCGTCGGGCGCGCCGGTGGCCGCCTCGGGCGTCCAGCGCCCGTCGTGGCCGGCCAGGGCGGTGGCATAGGTCGAGCTGGCCGTGGCGCTGATCGCCCACTGGCCGGCCGGATCGTCCAGATACTGCTGGCCGGCCAGGGCCTGCTCGATCTTGGCCTGGCGCTGGGCCGCCTGGCGGGCGCTCGCCGCCGGCGCGGCCAGGGTCGGGGTCGGCGTGGAGGTCTCGGGCGCGGCCACGGGCGCATCGGCGCCGGCGCGCGCGCAGCCGGCCAGCACGGCCAACGCCGACAGCGCGACCAGCGGCCGCGATGCGTTGTTCAGCCCACGCACCGCCATCAGTCCAGCCCGGGCGTCTCGCCGCGCAGCCAGGCGTGGGCATCGGGCTGCAAGGCGCCCTCGGCATGGCCAAGGGCGGCGAAGTCGAACAGCTTGGCATCGGCCAACTGCGAGGGCCGGATGTCGCCCATCGCGCGGGCGATCTGCTCGATCCGGCCGGGGTGTTCCTTCTCCCAGGCCTTGAGCATGTTGCCGACCTGGCGGCGCTGCAGGTTCTCCTGGCTGCCGCACAGGTTGCAGGGAATGATCGGGAACGCCCTGCGTTGCGCGTAGTCGACGATGTCGGCCTCGCGCACATAGGCCAGCGGGCGGATCACCACGTGGCGGCCATCGTCGGACAGCAGCTTGGGCGGCATGCCGGAGAGCTTGGCGTGGTGGAACAGGTTCATGAAGAACGTGGCCACCATGTCGTCGCGGTGGTGGCCCAGGGCGATCTTGGTGAAGCCGTGCTCGGCCGCGTAGGCGTAGAGCGCGCCGCGGCGCATGCGCGAGCACAGCGAGCACAGGGTCTTGCCCTCGGGCACCACGCGCGTGACCACCGAGTAGGTGTCCTGCTCGATGATGTGGAAGGGGACACCCAGGTCTTTCAGATAGGCCGGAAGCACGTGCTCCGGGAAGCCCGGCTGCTTCTGGTCCAGGTTGACCGCGACCAGCTCGAAGGGCACCGGCGCCTTGCGCTGCAGCTGCAGCAGGATGTCCAGCAGGGTGTAGCTGTCCTTGCCGCCGGACAGGCACACCATCACCTTGTCGCCGGCCTCGATCATCGCGTAGTCGGCGATGGCCTGGCCGACCTGGCGGCGCAGGCGCTTGGCCAGCTTGGTCTGCTCGCGGCGCGCGCGTGCATCGGCGCTGGCCGGCGTGGCCGGCGGCGCGCTGTCGATCAGCTGCAGGGGCAGGGGCGTGGACATGGGGGTCGGGCATTCTAGCCGGCCGCCGCCGTCCCTGCCCGGGCCGGCGCGCGCCGGGCGGTGCCGGGCGGGCCCGTGCGCACCGCCCGTTGCGGTCTTCCGCGTATGCTTGGGCCGTGCACCAGGAGCTCACCAGCGATACGGTCATCCGGCTTGCCGCGCTGCGGCGGGAGCACCGCGATCTGGACGATCAGATCAGCCGCAGCATCGCCGAGCTGCACGCCGACGAGCTGACCATCAAGCGCCTGAAGAAGCGCAAGCTGTGGCTCAAGGACTGCATCACCCGGCTGGAAAGCGCGCTGATCCCCGACGAACCGGCCTGAGCCGCAGCGGCGGCTTGTGACCGCCACCGTCACTGGTGCGGTCCCGCGCGTTCCACCCAGGCCGGCGGGAAAACCCCGCATCGGCGCGCAGTTGCGTGTGCTCACCGGGTTTTGGCGGGAATTGGCCCGATGCTTGCTTCACAGTGGGTTACGGCCCTGCCTCGTCCGGGCGTTTGATGTTGTTTGTCCGCCCATGTCTCCGATCGGCTCCGCCGCCTCCGCCATCGCCATCGCCCTCCCCCCGACCGGGGCCGGGCTGCGCGTGGTGCGGCTCGGGCCCGGCCAGGCCGGGGCGCCGCTGCGGGCGATGCGCCGGCGCCTGGCGGCCGAACAGGGCCGTGAGCCCGAACCCGACGACGCGCTGGAGGCCAGCGCCACCGTCGTGGCGGTATTCGCCGGCGAGGCCATGGTGGCGGCGGTGCGCGTGCATGCGACCGATACCCCGCAGCTGCGGCGCGAGCTGGGTACGTTGCTGCAGCTGGACCGCTTCAGCGGCATCTGGGCGCCGGAGCACATCGTGGTCGGCTCGCGCCTGCAGGTGCTGACCGAGTTCCGCACCCGCCAGGTCATCGATGCGCTGCTGCGCGAGAGCTATCGGCTGGTGCGCGATTCGGACGTGCGCTTCGGCCTGATCGCCTGCGAGCCGGCGCTGCATGCGCTGTTCGCCTTCTACGGCTTCCGCGAATACCTGCCGCCGGCGATCCTGCCCGGCGATACCGGCGTGCTGCGCATGGCGCTGGTGTGCGAGGACGCCAGCACCTTCATCACCTGCGGCTCGCCGCTGGTGGATCTGGTCCAGCACCCGCAGCTGGGCCTGTCCGCGCGCGCCTGGCTGGAGCAGACCTTCCCCGTGCTGGCCTGAGCGTCGCCGCCGCGCGGGCGCGGTGCTAAGGTGCCGGCGCCGACGGAGCGCTGGATGTGGTTGGAAAGCAGGAACTCATCGACAAGGCACGCAATCCCTGGTGGCAGGCCGCCGCCGCGGTGGCCTTGCTGGCCCTGGTGCTCACCTTCGTCCTCGGGGGCTTCCGCGACGCCTCGGGCAAGGCGCATCCGCTGCCGCGTAGCGGCCCGGACAAGACGCTGCGCAGCGGGGCGATGGCGGTGACCCCGCGCCAGGCCTGGCTGGCGCACTACCCGCCGGGCGGCCGGGTCGATCCGGCCGATCCCCAGGCCCTGTACCTGGTGCTGGAGGCCGACGTCGAGAACCTCACCGAGCGCAGCTTCAACGGCTACGGTTTCCTGCGCGAGGACGTGGTGCTGGTCGATGCGCGCGGCGAGCCCACCCGCCCGGAGCTGCTCAAGCGCGCCGACGACCACAGCATCCTGACCGCCCTGCAGCCGCGCCTGCCCCAGCGGGTGGAGCTGGTGTGGCCGCTGCCGGCCGGCGCGACCGTGCCCGCGCAGCCGCTGTTCGGCCTGTTCGCCCGCGACTACGTGGCCAAGGCCTATCTCAACGATCAGGGCGGCTGGATGCAGGGCGCGCCGAAGGCGTTGATGCAGCTGCCCTTGCGCGACCTGCGCGATCGGGTGGTGGCGCCATGAACGCCGGGCCGTGGTCGCTGCCGCGCCTGCGCTGGCGCCCGCTGCTGTGGATCGCGCTGGCGCTGGTGGCGATCGTGGTCCTGCGCAAGCACCAGTCCAGCTACGAGCAGCGCGATGCGCCGCTGCTGCAGCCGGCGCCGGCGAGCGATGCGGTGGGGCGCAACTTCCGGGTCGAGGTCGGCGCGCTCAAGGTCGTCCATGCCTACCTGCTCAACGGCCCCTATCCGGGCGATGAGGCGCTGACCCTGCGCACGCCGGGCATCTGGCTGTCGGTCCTGGCCAAGGTCGAGGCCACCCAGACCCAGGGCATGCTCAACGCCCAGCTGCGCACCCGCAGCGGTCGGGTCTACGTCGCCTCCGGCGCCGAGCGCCCGCGTCTGCCGGCGTTCAACCTCTCCGGTCGCGAGCTGGCCCCGGGCCTGCAGGAGGTCGGCGCCTGGTTCTTCGAACTGCCGCCGGATCAGCTGCAGGGCGCGCACCTGCAGCTGTTCTGGGGCACCAGCCTGCCCGTCGGCGGCGACAGCCTGGTCGATGTCGACCTCGGCCTGGACGCGGCGCGCGCGCGGAGCATGCTCGAAGAGGCCAAGCCCGTCCTGGATCTGCGCCAATGAAGACAACGGTCACGACCGGATGGTGGCGGCGCAACGCCGGCTGGCTGGCCGGCGCGCTGGTGCTGGGCGCCTTGGCGCTGTGGCTGCCCTACCGGCAGGCGCGCCAGGAGGCGCTCACCCTGCATCCGGACATCCCGGTGCGCGCGGCGCCCGGCCAATGGGCGAGCTTCGGCGGGGCGCGCTGGCGGCTGCTGGCGGCCGAGGTGGTGGAACCGGGCGATCGCCGCCTGCGCGGCTGGCTGCGCCAGGATGCGGTGGTCCTGCTGCTGCGCTACGAAGTCGTGCGCGCGCCCGGCGCGGATGTGACGCTGTTCGAGACCTGCCGTGGCGCGGTCACCGATGCGGCCGGGCGGCGCTGGGAAGCCGGCCCGAACGCCCTGCCGCGGCTGGCCGGCCCACGCCTGCCGACCGGCTGCGGGAGCGGCCTGGACGCGAACGGCAACCGGGTGACCATCGCGCCCGGCCAGCCGCTGCTGTTCCAGCACGCCTTCGTGCTGCCCCGTGGGCAGGAGGTGCACGGCCTGCATGCGCGGATCGAGCTGAGTCCGCGGGCCGGTGTCTCCGGTCGTTACCTGGACGTGCCGCTCTAGCGCGCGGCCGGCAGCCGTGCGATGGCGCGGTCGAAGGTGGCCGCCAGCAGCACGGTGCGCAGCACGTCGGTCAGCAGCGAGGTGCGGAACGACAGCGGCGTGGTCAGGAACACCGCGTACAGCTGGCCCTGCACCTGCTGCACGTCCGGCGACTGCGGCCCGATCAGCTGCCGCATCCAGTGCCAGGCCCAGGAGTCGACCCAGGCCAGCAGCTGCCAGCCCACGCACAGGGTCAGCAGCGCCGGCAGGCCCGCGCGCAGCACCAGGCGCAGGCTGTTGACCACCGGCACGCCCTTGCTGGTCCAGCCCTCGCTGACCTTGTCCACCAGCATGCGCAGGCCGAAGTGCAGCCCGCGGTAGCGCTGCACCAGCTGTTCCAGCCGGGTGTCGGCCTGGTCCAGGCGCTGGGCCTTCTTCAGGTCGATGCCGTAGATCAGCGCGGTGATCGCCAGCCAGATCAGCGGCAGCACCACCGCCCCGGCGGCCGTGGTCGCCACGTCCCACACCGGGTCCAGCACGCGCCGGGCCGGCGGCAGCAGCGCGAACAGCGAGGCCGGGCTCTCCCACCAGCGCGTGGCCGCCACATAGACCGCCCGTTCGTGCCACCAGTCCATGGCCAGCCCGTGCAGCTTGCCGATGGCCGCCACGCCGACGAACACCCAGTACGCCTCGCACACGGTCACCAGCAGTTTCCAGCCCCAGCCCTCGCCGGCGGCGGCGCGGCGCTTGGCCGCCCAGCGCAGCAGCCAGGCGATGGCCAGCGCGATCCAGATGCCCTTCAGATGCAGGACGTTGGCCAGGTCTTCCTTGTCCCACACGCTGACCACATAGCCGGTGCGGAAGTCGCGGCGCAGGTTCTCCAGCAGGCCCCAGCCGGCGTAGTAGGCGAAGAACGGCAGCAGCGCCACCGCCAGCGCGCCGCTCCAGTGCGCGCGCGCCGGGTCCAGCTGCGGCGTGGTCGCGCCGCCGGCCAGCATCGGCAGCGAGGGCCGCAGCGACTGGAACATCATGATCGTGCCGGCCAGTTGGGTGACGATCAGCAGCGACAGCGCGGCGAAGGACAGCAGCGCGCTATAGCCGCCCAGCCGCACCGCCAGCTGCATCAGCGCGTCGTAGCACACGCGCATGGCGAAGAACCAGAACAGCAGCGCCGGCCAGTGTTGTACCAGCAGGCGCCCGGCCAGGCGTGGCACCTCCAGCCAGGCCGGCCCGCGGTCGTCGGCGATCTCGGAGCTTGCGGCGGGCTGGGGCATCATGCGGCTGGCCTTATTCGGAGGGCGCCGGTGTCGGTTCGGGACGCGCGGCCTCGGGGCTGACGCGTTCGATGGTGTGGCGCAGCTCGCGGCCCAGGATCACCTTGGCGTCGCGCGCCCACGCATCCAGGCGCGCGTCGAACAGCAGCTTGCTGTGCTCGTCCGGCCACACCAGCTTGAGCTCGCGCAGCTTCTGGATGAAGCCGCGGAACAGCGTCCTGTCGAAGAACTCCGGCGCGGCCGGGGCGTAGAGCAGGCTCAGGCGCTGGGCGGCCTGCTGGCACAGGCTCTCCAGCTCGGCCGCGCCCAGCGTGCCGGGGCCGTTCTTCACCAGCACCGAGATGGCGATGTAATAGCGCTCGAAGGCCTGCTGCAGCGAGTGGCCGATCGCGCGCAGGCGGAACACCTCGTCGGTCTGCCCGGCATTGCGCTGCAGGACCCCGCCATCGTCGTCGTTGATCTGCTCGAGCAGGTGCGCCTCGATGAACACGTCGATGGTGTGCTCGATGCGCGAGGCGAACTCCTCGGCCGTCCACGGCAGGAACAGCTCGGCCTGCAGGAACGGATACAGCTGCTGGCCCAGCGCGATCAGCCGCGACCGCGCCATGCGCCGGTTATTCTGGAAGCAGCAGGCGATCCACGACGCGGCGGTGAACAGGTGCAGCACGTTGTTGCGGTAGTAGCTCAGCAGCACCGCGGTGTCTTCGTCGACCACGTCCAGCACATCGCCCAGCGGATGGGAGATGCGGCGCAGCACGTTAATGTCCAGGCCGTGGGCGATGATCCGCTCGGGGCTGTGCGGGGTGACGGTGACGCGGTCCGAATACGGCAGGCGCGCCAGCAGGGTCTTGCTCAGCTCGATCTGCGCGATCAGGTCGGCCTCGGCCATGGCGTGCTTGGGCGTGGACAGCAGCGCCAGCGCCAGCAGGTTGATCGGATTGACGTCGGCGGCGGCGTTGACGCGGGTGTTGATGGTGGTGGCCAGCGCATCGACGGTGTCCGACAGCCAGCGCGGCTTGTCGTCCTCGGGCAGCGGCTTGCCGTCCCATTCCGGCGCGTGCCGGGCCAGCATGTCGGTCAGCTCGATCGGCTCGCCGAAGTTCACCACCACCTGGCCGAAGTTGGAGCGCAGCACCTTGGGGATGGACCACAGCAGGCCCCAGATGGATTCCTTCTGCTTGGGCCGGCCGGACAGCTCGTCCAGGTAGCTCTTGCCCTCCATCAGCTTCTCGTAGCCGATGTACACCGGCTGGAACAGCACCGGCTTGCGCGGCTGGCGCAGGTAGGCGCGCACGGTCATCGAGATCACCCCGCCCTTGGGCGGCAGCAGCCGGCCGGTGCGCGAGCGCCCGCCCTCGACGAAGTACTCGATCGAATAGCCGCCGGCCACCAGCTGGGCCATGTATTCGGTGAACACCGCCGAATACAGCGGGTTGCCGCGGAACGAGCGCCGGGCGAAGAACGCGCCGCCCTTGCGCAGCAGCGTGCCGACCACCGGCAGGTTGAGGTTGATGCCGGCGAAGATGTGCGGCGGCACGATGCCGCGTTCGTACAGCAGGTAGCTCAGCAGCAGGTAGTCCATGTGGCTGCGGTGGCTGGGCACGTAGACGATCTCGTGCCCGGGCGCGGCGTCCTTGAACTTGTCCAGGTGATGCACCAGCACGCCGGCGTAGATGCGGTTCCACACATGGCTGAGCAGGAAGCTGGCCGAGCGCACCACCGGGTTGGAGTAGTCGGCGGCGATCTCCCAGGCGTAGGCGTGGGCCTTCTTCCACGCCTCCTCGGGCTTGGAGTTGTCGCGGCGCGCCTGGTCGGCGATGGCTTCCTTGACCGGCTCGGCCGCCAGCACCTGGTCCACCAGCAGGCGGCGGGTGGACAGGTCCGGGCCGATCACCGATTCGCGGATGCGGTGGAAGTGCTTGCGCAGTACGCGCGAGAGCTTGCGCACCGTGCGCTCGGGCGGCAGCTGCTCGGCCACCGCATCGCGCACCGACACCGGCGCGGAGAAGCGCACGATGGTGCTGCGGCCGTTGAGCAGGATCGCCAGCAGGCGGCGGAACCGGCCCACCAGCGCCCAGTTCTCCGAGAACAGCACCGCGAACCAGCCGCTCTGCTTGTCCGGCGCGCGGCCGACGAAGATCGACACCGGCACCAGCTGCACGTCCAGCGCCGGGTTGGTGCGGTGCGCCTGCAGCAGGCGCGCCAGCGAATCGGAATGGGTCTTGGTGCTGCCGGCCTCGGGGATCAGCGAGCTGGCGATGCGCCGCGACAGGGCCAGGTAGGCGCGCTTGCGCCGCAGCGGGTCGCCCGGCACCGGCAGCGGCAGCAGCGGCGAGGGCAGGCCGGCGGCCTGGCAGGCGCGGTCCAGGATCAGGGCGTTGGACAGGCCGTAGTCTTCCAGCACGTAGCACACCGGCCGGCTGTCCAGCAGCGTGGACGGCGCCTCGGGTTCGATGTCCAGCTCGACCCAGGGGTCGACCACCTTGTGCAGCAGGCGTGCCCACAGCGGGGTCTTGCCGCTGCGGCCGATCGGGGCGGACACCGCCACCGGCAGCTGCGCGGGGGCGGGCGCAGCGGCGTCGGCCGCCTCCGCCGGCGGTGCGTCCTCGCGCTCGGGACGCGGGTCTTCGGGGAAGGGCAGGGGGTTCTGGTCAGGCATCGCGGTCATTATGCCCAATGGCCGTTGCCGGCCCCGGTCACCGTTCCGGCCACCTTGCCGTCCGGCGGCGGCGGCGAGGACGTCGGCGGTGCGGAGGGCGCCGGCGCCTCGGGCGCCGGCGTATTCGGCGCGTCGGGCGCGGTGGGGGCCTGCTGTTCGAGGCGTTTGCGCAGGGCCGCGGCCTGGTCCATGTAGTGGGCCACGTACCAGTGGCCATCCTGGCGGCGCAGGGTCACGGTCAGCTGGATCGGCTTGCCGGCCAGCGGATAGGTCACCGCGACCTTGGCCAGGTCGCCCTCCTGGGTGACCTCGCCCACTTCCAGCTTGGCCAGGCTGTCTTCCAGCGACAGGCCGTAGTCGGCCAGCACGCCGCCGAGCGCGGCGAAGAAGGGATCCAGCCGGGCCAGCGCGCCGGCCATCCCGGCCTGGGTCAGGTCGGCCTCCGAATCGATGCCGGTCGCGCGCGCGGCCGGCACCAGGGTGCGCAGGGCGGTGTGGGCGCGGGGGGCGTCGGCCAGCGGGGCGGACTGCGCCCAGGCGGTCAGCGCCGGCACGACCTGGCTGAAGTGCGCGCGCTGGTCGGGGGTGAACTCGCCCTGGCTGCGCACGTACTGGCCGATGAACAGGCCCAGGGTCTGCGCGGCGTTACGCAGGTCGGTGACCTGGCCGGCCAGATTGCGGTCGTAGTCGATGCCCAGCTGGCGTTCGGCGTCGTTGGCCGACAGCGCGGCCAGCATGGGCACCAGGCGTTCGGGCAGGGGCAGTTCGCTCAGCGGCCAGCGGCTGGCGCCGGCGGCCCAGCCCTCGGCGAAGGTCTGGTAGTCCTGGGCGGGCACGGCATCGCGGGCGAAGCCGGCCAGGTCGTACTGGCGCACCTGTGCGGCCAGGTGACGCACGGTGGCGGCCGGGCCGTCCGGCCGGTCGTCGACCACCGGTTTGGGCGAGCGCTGGCACGCGGCCAGGACGGCCAGGGCACAGGCAAGGACAGCGGCGGGAATGCGCAGGGCCCGAGGCATGGGGGTTCTCTCCAGGTGGGGGGCATCTTGGCCGCTGCATGTGTCTGCGGGCAACACGCGGGGGGTGTGGCACGCCCAAAACCTTGCCGTCGCGCGAAGCCGGCCACCCGCCTCGACCCGGCCGGGCGATACGTCGCGTGCTCCTTGTAGAGCGGAGCTTGCTCCGCTGCTCTTCGTTCGGCTCGCGGGAAAGCCCCAGCGGAGCAAGCTCCGCTCTACAGGCGGTGTCTCGCCGGCTGCCTATTCCAGAGACCGCGCGGTGTCCGATCTCTCGATCGGCAGAAGGACAAAAAAACAGGCCCGGTCGAATGACGACGCACGGGCCTGGAAAATCCGGGTCGGGCCCGGAGGACATCGGTTGTGGCAACACTCCAGCCCAGGGGCCGGACGGCGCACAGCCTAACCGCTGAATAGAGGCAATGCAATACTTTAAGTATATTTAGTTAAGTATTTGTTTTTAAATAGAAATATCTGCACGAGAGTGTGCCCCCGAGGTCGGTGCCACGACGCGATCGGCAGTAGATGCGTATCTCCGCGCACCGAACACGCTGCCGGGTCCGCGAAGCTGGCCTGATCCGGCGCGTGCCACGCACCCCCATGTGCTGTTGCAGCCCTCCGGGGACACCTCCCCAGCGACTTGCCTGTGCCTGATGAGCCCGGCCGCGCTGCCGGCCGCGCTCACCCCTGGTCACAGCCGCGTCACCCCTCGTTGACACCGGTGTCATGTGGTGCTTAATCTCCCGCCGGGGCCTGTTGGGGAACACGGCATGGTGGTCACGGCATCGATGCGGTCGGTGGATCGGGGGAGCTCGGTGTTCCTGGCCGCCGACATTGGAGGGACCCATGCGCGGGTCGCGCTGATGCGCGCGCTGCCCGGCGAGGGCCACCGGCTCGAGACCCTGGCCTACCGCAGCTACCCCTGCGCGCAGTTCCCTTCGCTGGCCGCGCTGCTGCGCGCCTTCCTCGACACCGAGACCCAGCAGCCGGTGCGCCACTGCGTGCTCGCCTGCGCGGGTCAGCTGGTCGGCGAGGAGGTCGTCAACGACAACCTGCCCTGGCCGATCGGCACCGGCGCGCTGCGCCTGGCGCTGGGGCTGGAGCATGTGGCGGTGCTCAACGACTTCGAGGCGCTGGGCTACGCGCTGGAAGGCTTCGCGCAGCAGCGTCGCCATCTGTGTGGGCCGACCGTCGCCAGTGGTGGGCCGGTTCTGGTGATCGGCCCGGGCACCGGCCTGGGGGCGGTTGTCCATCTGCCGGGTGCGGCCGGCGGCGTGGTGCTGACCACCGAGGCGGGGCAGATGGCGTTCGCGGCGCATTCGCTGCGCGAGCGCGCGGTGCTCAGCGAACTGGCGCCGCAGGGCGGTTATGTCGAGGTCGAACGGATCGTGTCCGGGCGCGGGCTGCTGACGCTCTACACGGCGCTGTGCGCGCTGGATGGCGTCGCGCCGCGCCTGCATGCGCCCGAGGCGGTGACCGCCGCCGCGCAGGACGATGCGCAGGCGGCCGAGGCGGTGTCGATGTTCTGCGCCGCGCTCGGTGGCCTGGCCGGCGACCTGGCCTTGGCGTTCATGGCGACCGGCGGGGTCTATCTGGCGGGCGGCTTCCTGTCCTCGATGCGGGCCGAACTGGCGCGCAGCGCCTTCCACCTGCGCTTCCTGCATGGCCGCAGCGCGCGCACCCTGCTGGCGCCGGTGCCGGTGTGGGTGGTCGAGCACGGGCGCAACGGTGTGCTCGGCGCGGCGCGCTGGTATCTGGACAAGGGACTACCCGCCTTTCCTTCCGGCGGCCAGGCCGCATGAACGGCCTGCGCGCGGCGCTGCTGCGGCTGTGCATCGCCCTCTGCGGGTGCGCGGCCGGGCATGCCGCCGCCGCGCACGTCGCGACGCCCTGGCCGCTGCTGCCGGCGCCGGCGCAGGTGGTGCCGGCCGGCACCGGGACGTTCGAGGTCGCCGACGGCGCCGCGCTGGCGGTGGAGGGGGCCGACGCCGGCGACGCGCGCTTCCTCGCCGACCATCTGCTGCAGCTGCTCGACGCGACCGGTGGCCCGCGCCTGCGCGTGGCCGGCGCGCACGGGGCGGCGCCAGCCATCCGCATCGTCATCGACCCGCGCGCCGCGCTGGACGAGGCCGGCTATCGCCTGCGCATCGAGGCGCAGGGCATCCTGGTCCAGGCGCGCACGCCGCGTGGCGCGTTCTACGGCGAAAACACGCTGTGGCAGTTGCTCACCCCACCGGGCCACGCGCGCGGTGCGGCGGTGGCGGTGGCGCAGGGCGCGATCGACGATGCGCCGCGCTTTGCCTGGCGCGCGCTGCTGCTCGATTCGGCCCGGCACTACCAGCGCGTGGCCGAGATCGAGCGCCTGATCGATGCCATGGCGCTGGCCAAGCTCGACGTGCTGCTCTGGCATCTCACCGACGACCAGGGCTGGCGCCTGCAGGTGCCGGGTTATCCCGAACTGACGCGCATCGGCGCCTGCCGCCCGGCCGCCGCCGACGGCAGCGAGCCGGCCGACCGCGCCGGTGCCTACTGCGGCAGCTACAGCGATGCGCAGGTACGGCAGATCGTGCGCTACGCCGCGCGGCGCTACATCGAGGTCGTGCCCGAGATCGACATGCCCGGCCATGCGCAGGCGGCCATCGCCGCCTATCCGTGGCTGGGCGTCAGCGGGCGCCGCCCGGCGGTGTGGACCGACTGGGGCGTCAGCGCCTGGCTGCTGGCGCCCAACGCGCGGACGCTGCGCTTCGTCGATGCCGTGCTGGCGCATGCGACGCAGCTGTTCCCCTCACGCTACGTCTCTTTCGGCGGCGACGAGGCCGACCACGCGCAGTGGGACGCCTCGCCCGCGGTGCAGGCGCAGCGGCGCGCGCTGGGGCTGACCAGCAGCGACCAGTTGCAGGGCTGGTTCATGGCGCGGGTCGCCGATCAGCTGCGCCGGCGCGGTCGCGTGCCGGTGGGCTGGGACGACGCGGTGGAGTCCGGCGTCGCGCTGCCGGCCTCGCAGGTGGTGATGTCCTGGCATGGCCAGGATCACGAGCGCGTGGCCCTGGCCGCGCTGCGGCAGGGCCACCAGGTCGTGATCGCGCCGCAGGAGTCGCTGTACTTCGATCATGTGCAGTCCGCGCTGGCCGACGAATGGCCCGGCCCGCCGCCGGTGGTGAGCCTGCGCCAGGCCTACGACACCGCGGTCATTCCAGAGGGCGCCAGCCAGGCCGAGGCGCAGCGCGTGCTCGGCGTGCAGGGTGCGCTGTGGACCGAACAGATGCCGAGCTTCGCCCACGTCCAGCACGCGCTGTTCCCGCGTCTGGCGGCGCTGGCCGAACTGGCCTGGTCGCCGGCGAGCAGCCACGACTGGAATGGCTTCCTGGCGCGCCTGCCGGCGACGCTGGCGCGCGAGCGCGCGCTGGGCATCGCCGATGCGGACAGCGCCTTCGCGCCGGTCGTCGCGCTCGATGCGCAGGCCGATGGACGCGTGCGTGCGGTCGTGTCCAACCAGGTCCAGGCCGGCGCCATCCGCTACACCATCGACGGCAGCACGCCCGATGCGCAGGCGCCGCTGTACACCGCGCCGCTGCTGCTCGCCCAGGGCACGACGCTGCGCGTGGCGACCTTCGATGCCAACGGCCAACCGCTCACCGGCGTGCGCCGTCAGCAGGTCGACCGGCAGGCGCTGCGCACGCGTGCGGGCAGTGCGCTGGCGACGTGTTCGGGCGAGCCGCCCTCGCGGTTGAGCGGGACCGTGCGGGCCGGCGCCTCGCCGCCGGGGACGGTCTATTCGGTGGACATCGGCAATGCTTGCTGGCGCTGGCCGCAGGCGCCACTGGACGGCGCGCGCCGCGTGGCGCTGGCGGCGGGGCGCGTGACCTGGCGCTTCGGCGACGAGGCCAAGGGCGCGGTGGTGCGGCGCCGGCATAGCCCCGGCGGCGAATTCGAGCTGCATGCCGGCGGCTGCGACGGACCGCTGCTGGCGCGTCTGCCGCTGGACCACAAGGCGCAGTCCTCCGGACTGGCGCTGCTGGAGGCCGACCTGGTCCTCCCCGATGCCGGTCGCCAGGACCTGTGCATCTTCGCCACCGGCGATCCGCGCCTGGGCCAGTGGGCGCTGGCCAAGATCCTGTTCTCCGGATAACGGCGACACGCGCGGCGCACGCCGCGCCGCCGTCGCGCCGTTCGCGCGCGGCCAGAGGCAAGCCAGGACTTTCATCGTCTCCCGCGCAGGACTGCGCGATCCGGTCCCTCCCATCCCTGCAGTACCTCGGCTTCCTGGCGCCTGCCAAGCCACCATCACGAGGTCAATGCTCATGTCCACCGCTCACCGCATCCATCCGCTGGCCATCGCCGTCACCCTGTCCCTGTTCGCCGCGCTGCCGGCCGCGGCCGTTACGGCACCGACCGATCCCACGCCAGGCGAACAGGACACGCGCAGCGACGCCACGCAGGCCACGACACCCGCCGCCGCGTCCACGCCGAAACCCAGCCAGAACCAGGACGGCAAGAATCCCGACGTCACCAACCTCACGTCGGTCATCGTCACCGGCGTGCGCGAGTCGCAGGCCCATGCCATCGACGTCAAGCGCGATGCCGCCAACATCCAGGACAGCATCACCGCCGAGAACATCGGCGCGCTGCCGGACACCACCATCACCGACTCCCTGCAGCGCATCACCGGCGTGCAGATCAATCGCGACGCCGGCGTGGGCACCTCGGTGGACGTGCGCGGCCTGCCGCAGGTGGGCACCATGCTCAACGGCGAGGTGTTCATCACCGCCGACCAGATCGACTCGCAGCAGCCGGACTTCACGATGCTGCCCTCGACCCTGTTCCAGGGCGTGGACGTGGTCAAGTCGGCCACCGCCAACGAGACCGCCTCGGGCATCAGCGGCGCGATCGATCTGCACACCTACCGGCCCTGGGACCTGCCCAGCGGCTTCACCTACAGCTACTCGGCCAATGGTGAGCGCGGCACCAGCAGCCGGCGCTGGGGGCCGGAGGCCAACGGGCTGATCTCCTACAACGACGACCACCACTGGGGCGTGCTGGCGTCGGTCGATTATTCGGACACCACGCGCTCGAACTCGCGCGAGGGCCTGGACCAGTACGGCGTGGTGCTCAACGGCGAGAACGCGGCCAGCGCCGGTGGTTACAACGGGTTCCTGACGCCGTGGAACGGCGCGCCGATTCCCTCGCAGATCGTGCAGAACGCCGACGGCACCGTGGACGTCAACGGCGACGGCAAGTCCAACGGCGTGTTCATGGGCAGCCAGGACATCAACCTGTGGCAGCAGTCCACGCGGCGCAAGCGCAAGTCCGGCAACCTGTCCTTCCAGGCCGACCTGGGCGGCGGCTTCAACCTGACCAGCGACTTCTTCTACTCCCAGCAGCACGAGTGGAACACCATCGCCGGCATCCAGTTCAACTCGACCAACTGGCAGGGCGCCACCTACGTGCCCAATGTCTCGCGCGACACCGGGCGCGCGGTCGCCGGCGCCTACGGCACGCCGGATCCGGACTGGGCCGGTTCGCAGATGTACACCACGCAGGTGTATCAGAAGTGGCCGGGCGATGTTGAGTCGTTCTCGGAGATCGCGCAGAAGGACTCGATCGCGCGCAACTTCAACCTGCAGCTGGACTACGACAACGGCGGGCTGTTCACCGGCAGTCTGCGCGGCCTGCACGCCAGCGCCACGCAGTCCAGCATCGAGACCGACGTCAACATCTCCAATTCCGACGGCGCGCTGTGGCCCAACCATCTGATGGACGGCGTGCCCGACGATGCGGTGCCGCCGGGCACGATGGTCTACCCGGCGCAGCTGGGCGGCAACCGCGTGTTCAACAGCAACGGCATGCCGCAGAACACCGTGCCGGTGCTGGCCGACTTCCGCGGCCGCTACCTGAAGATGGGCCTGCCGCAGGGGCTGGCCGACCAGTTCGCCAACCCGTACGGCTGGTCGCTCAAGACGCTCGAATCCTCGGGCGACTACGACCGCCAGGTCGCGCTCAACGCGCTGCGCTTCGACGGCAAGCTGCACTTCAACGATGGCCTGGTGCTGCAGTTCGGCGTGCGCAACAGCATCCGCAATGCGGGCAACCGGGGCTGGACGCTGGAGGCGCCGGTCTACGCGGGCATGGGCGCCAGCGATCCTAACGGCTGCCTGGTGCGCTACGTCGGCGCCGATGTGGTGCTGGACAGCGGCGCGTGTACCGCCGGCAACGACCAGGGGTACTTCCGCGCCGGTTCGCTGTCGGCGCTGCAGATGCCGCTGACCGCCGCACCGCTGTCGCGGGCGTGGAAGAAGTACAACAACCTGCTCGGCTCTGGGCTCAACTTCTGGGCGATCAACCCGGATTCGATGATCAACCCGCTCGACTACTGGCAGTCGCTGTATCCGGGTACGGTCAAGGTGGGCGAGCCCGGCACCACCTGGGACGTGGGCCTGCACGAACTGTCCAGCTATCTGCAGCTGGACTTCGGCGGCGACCTGGGCCAGATGCCGTACAGCGGCAACGTCGGCGTGCGCGTGGTGCGCACCGGCTTGAACGTCACCCAGTACCTCGGCGGCGCGCCGGGCGCCTATGGCGACGAGCCGGTCTTCGCCGGCACCGAGACCACCCATCGCAGCTACACCGACGTGCTGCCCGCGGCCAACTTCTCGCTGGACATCACCGAGGGGCTGAAGCTGCGCCTGGCCTACTCCAAGAACATGATGCCGCTGGACCTGAGCACCTGGGGCGGCGGCCTGCAGCTGGACTACTCGCTGATGGAGACGCCGGACGGGGCGATCTTCCGCGTCTCCAGCGGCCAGTCCAGCGGCAACCCCGATCTCAAGCCGTGGCGGTCGAGCAACTACGGCGCCTCGCTGGAGTACTACATCAACGCCAGCAGCATGCTCAGCCTGGCGCTGTTCCGCATCAACATGGAGAGCTTCATCAAGAACGGCTCGGTGACCAACTGCACCCTGCCCGACGAGGACGGGGTGGTGCGCAACCACTGCATCGTGATCACCGAGCCGGTGCAGGGCTCGGGCAACAGCATCCAGGGCGCCGAGTTCGACTACCGCCAGGGCTTCACCTTCCTGCCGGGCCTGCTGGCCAACACCGGCGTGGAGGTCAATGCGACCTATGCGCCCAGCGATTCGGGCGAGCGCGACCTGGCCGGCAAGAAGATCCCGTTCCAGGACAACTCGACCAAGTCCGGCAACCTGATCCTGTGGTACCAGGACGGCGCCTTCCAGACGCGCCTGGCCTACAACTACCGCTCGCGGCGCGCGGTCGGCGACAGCATCGGCGGCATCACCGGCATGGAGCTCTACGAGGCGCCGCAGAAGTATCTGGACGCCTCGGTGTCCTACAAGCTGAGCAAGTACGCCGAGCTGGTGATCAACGCCACCAACCTCACCAACGAATACCAGAAGTACTACCTGGTCTGGCCCGACCAGCCGGCGCATTCCAACTTCTCCGAGCGGATGTTCACCTTTGGCGTGCGCGGCCAGTGGTGAGCGCACGCCGTGCGCGTGGCTTGAGGCGCTGCCGGCTCGCGGGCCGGCAGCGGGAAACGGGAAGGCCCAAGGCCTGGAAGAGGTGATGCATGCAGGACCACAACGCGCCCCAGGCGGGGCAGGGCGGCGGTTTCCACCGCTCCATCGGCCTGTTTTCGGGCACCGCGCTCAACATGACCCAGATGTGCGGCGTCGGGCCGTTCATCACCATCCCGCTGATGGTGGCCACGCTGGGCGGCCCGCAGGCGGTGGTCGGCTGGATCGCCGGTGCGCTGCTGGCGGTGGCCGACGGCCTGGTCTGGGCCGAGCTCGGCGCGGCCATGCCGGGCTCGGGCGGCACCTATGTCTATCTGCGTGAGGCGTTCCAGTACCGCAGCGGCAAGCTGATGCCGTTCCTGTTCATCTGGACGATGCTGCTGGCGATCCCGCTGCTGATGTCCACCGGCATCATCGGGCTGGTGCAGTACCTGGGGTACTTCCTGCCCGGGCTGGGCTGGTGGCCGGCGCATCTGATCGGGCTGGCGGCCACGGCGCTGGTGGTCTGGATGCTGTACCGGCGCATCGAGTCGGTGCGGGCGATCACCATCGGGCTGTGGGTGATCATGCTGGTCGCGGTGGCCGGCGTGGCGGCGGCGGGATTCTCCGACTTCGATCCGGCCCATGCGTTCGGCTTTCCGCCCGATGCCTTCGGCCGGCGCTTCTTCCTGGGCCTGGGCGCGGGGCTGGTGATCGGCATCTACGACTACCTGGGCTACAACACCACGGCCTACCTGGGCGATGAGCTGCGCGATCCGGGCCGCACCATGCCCGGCTCGATCATCATCTCGGTGGTGGCGATGATGCTGATCTATCTGGTGCTCAACATCAGCGTGCTCGGCGCCGCGCCCTGGCAGGAGATCGCGCGGTCCACCTCGGTGGCCTCGCTGGTGGTGGAGCGCAGCTGGGGCCATCTGGCGGCCGCGGTGATGACGGTGCTGATCGTGGTGACGGCCTTCGCCTCGGTGTTCACCGGGCTGCTCGGCGGTTCGCGCGTGCCGTTCCAGGCGGCGCAGGACAAGGTGTTCCTGGCGGTGTTCGGGCGCCTGCATGCCCGCCATGGGTTCCCGCACGTGGCCTTGCTGGTGATGGGCGCGGTGACTGCGGTCGGCACCTTCTTCGACCTGAGCGAGGTGATCAACATGCTGCTGACCGCGACCATCCTGGTGCAGTCGCTGGCGCAGATCGCCGCGCTGGTGATCCTGCGCAGGCGCCAGCCGGGGCTGAAGCGTCCTTACCGGCAATGGCTGTATCCGCTGCCGTGCGTGGTCGCGGCGGCGGGCTGGATCTTCGTCTACGTGTCGGCCTCGACGCTGTCGCTGCTGCTGTCCAGCGCGTGGATCCTGGCCGGCATCGTCGCCTTCCTGATCTGGGCCAGGAAGACGGCGTCGTGGCCGTTCGCGCCGCTGCGCATCGAAGAACGCTATCTGGAGGAGCACTGATCCATGCGACAGACCTGCAGGCACCTGCTGTGGTGGATGCTGGCCGCGGCCTCGACGGCCGGCGCGGTCACCCCGTACGCGCCCACGACCGTGGCGGCGGACGCCGGCACCGTCACCCGCATCGGCCACTGGCAGATCCAGGACAGCACCAAGGCGCAGCAGCGCGGGGAGGAGATCTCGGCCACCGATTTCTCCACGCAGGGCTGGTATGCGGCCAGCCCGCGCGCCACGGTGATGGCCGCGCTGCTGGAGAACGGGCTGTATCCCGATGTCTTCCATAGCGACAACCTGACCGCGGTGCAGGTGCCGGACGGCTCGGGCAATCTGGTGGTGACGCCGTGGTGGTACCGCAGCGAATTCGTCCTGGGCGCGCGCACGCCCGGGCAGCGCACGCGGGTGCGCACCAACGGCGTGATCGCCGCGGCCGACCTGTGGGTCAACGGCCATCTGGTCGCCGACCGCAGCGCCATCGCCGGCGCCTATCCGGTCAACGAATTCGATGTCACGCCGTGGGTGCGCGCCGGTCGCAACGTGATCGCCCTGCGCGTGCATCCGGCAGATCCGCGCCAGAGCCTGAGCATCGGCTGGGTGGACTGGAACCCCACGCCGCCGGACAACAACATGGGACCCTGGCGCGGCGTGGACATCGTGCAGAGCGGGCCGGTGGCGCTGGGCGACCCGCAGGTCGAGACCGCCCTGTCCGACGACCACGCCCGCGCCGCGCTGACCGTGCGGGTGGAGGCGCGCAACCTGGATACGGTCGCCCATCAAGTCGTTGTCAGCGGGCGCGTGGCCGACGTGCCTCTGGCGCGCACCGTCACGCTGGCGCCCGGCCAGGTGCAGGAGGTCACCTTCGCGCCCGAGGACACGCCCGGCCTGGTGCTGGCGCATCCGCGCCTGTGGTGGCCGGCCGGCATGGGCGAGCAGCCGCTGTACGCGTTGGCACTGCGCGCGGCGGTGGGTGGGGCGGATTCGGATCGGGCGGCGACCGCCTTCGGCATCCGCAGTGTGGTGTCCGATCTCACAGCCGAAGGCTACCGGCGCTTCTCGATCAACGGCCAGCCGCTGCTGATCCGCGGCGCGGGCTGGGCGCCGGACATGTTCCTGCGCGACGACCCGGCGCGGCTGGAGACCGAGTTCGCCTACGTGCGCAACCTCGGCCTCAACACGCTGCGCACCGAGGGCAAGCTGGAGGACCAGCGCTTCTACGAACTGGCCGACCGCGACGGCCTGCTGATCCTGGCCGGCTGGGAATGCTGCGACATGTGGGAGTCGGCGGCGCAGACCGGCGGCGTACCCTGGGAGGCGCACGACTTCGACGTGGCGCGGGCCTCGATGGCCACCGAGGCGCGGCTGCTGCGCAACCATCCGTCCGTGATCGGCTTCCTGATCGGCAGCGACAACGCGCCGCCGCCGGCGCTGGCCAGGCTGTACCTGGATGCGCTGCATGCGGCGCACTGGTCGCTGCCCGTGATCTCGGCCGCCGCCGACAAGCCCGCCGAGGGCCTCGGCCCGTCCGGCATGAAGATGGCCGGGCCCTACGACTGGGTGCCGCCGGCGTACTGGTACGCCGACAAGCTGGGTGGGGCGTTCGGCTTCGATTCGGAGGTCAGCGCCGGCGCGGACATCCCGCGCATGGAGGACCTGCAGCGCATGCTGTCGGAGCAGGAGCAGGAGGCGCTGTGGAAGCTGCCCCTGCAGCGCCAGTACCACGCCTCGGCCGCCTGGTCGCCGTTCGCGGTCCTGACGCTGTTCGACCGGGCGCTGGCGCGTCGCTACGGCGCGCCGAGCGGGCTGGCCGACTACGTGGCCAAGGCGCAGCTGGACAACTACGACAACACCCGCGCGCAGTTCGAGGCGTTCAATGCGAGGATGGACGCCGACCATCCGGCCACCGGCGTCATCTACTGGATGCTCAACAACGCCTGGCCGTCCTTGCACTGGCATCTGTACGACTATGATCTGCATCCCGCCGGCGCCTACTTCGGCGCCAAGAAGGCCAACGAGCCCTTGCATATCCAGTACGCCTACGGCTCGCGCGAGGTGGTGTTGGTGAACCACACGCTGCGCCAGGTCGAGGGCCTGCGCGCCACGCTCCGGGTGCGCGATCTGTCCGGTGCGGTCCGTTACCAGCGCCAGGTGGACGACATCGCGCTCGCGGGCAACCACACGCGCCGCATCGCCACGCTGCCGCCGCCCACCGGCCTGTCCACGACCTACTTCGTCGAACTGGACCTGGCCGCCGCCGACGGCGCCGCGCTCGGGCGCAACGTGTACTGGCTGTCCACCCGCGCCGATGTGCTCGACTGGGAGCATTCCAACTGGTACGCCACCCCGTCCAGCCAGGACGCCGACCTGCGCGGCCTGTCGACGCTGCCCCAGGTGTCCTGCCAGGTCGAGGCGGTGCGCCGGCGCGAGGGCGATCAGGAGCTCACCACCGTGACGCTGTCGCTGCCCGCCGGGGCGGCCGGTCCGGCGGTGTTCCAGCACCTCACCCTGCGCGATGCCGCCGGCCAGCCGCTCGTGCCGGTGCTGTGGGACGACAACGACGTCACCCTGTGGCCGGGCGAATCGCTCGTCCTGCACGCGCGCCATCCGCGCGCCGCGGCCGCGGCGGTCGTCGAGATCGAAGGCTGGAACAGCCCGCTCGCCCGCCTGCCCCAGGCCGCACCGGCCACTGCGCATTGAACATGGGCGGACCGGCGGCACGGGTCACCATCAACGACGTCGCCCGCGCCTCGGGCACGTCGAAGAAGACCGTCTCGCGCGTGCTCAACGACGAGCCCAACGTGCGCGAGGTAGTGCGCGCGCGCGTGCTGGCGGCGATCGCCGAGCTCGGCTATCACCCGCTCGCCTCGGCGCGCAGCCTGGCCACCAACCGCTCGTTCACGGTGATGCTGCTGTACGACAACCTCTCGCCCAGCTACATCATGGAGGTGCAGGCCGGCGTGCTGCAGGCCTGCCAGGCGCAGGACTACAGCATGATGGTGCAGCCGCTGGCCTACCCCGCGCCGGAGCTGGTCGAGCGCGTGCAGCACCTGCTCTCGCGCCATCGGCCCGACGGCCTGATCCTCACCCCGCCGCTGACCGACCATCCGCAGCTGCTGGCGCATCTGCGCGCCACCGGGCTGCCGTTCGCCTCGATCGCGCCGGGCGACCCGCAGGGCTGCATCGGCGTCATGCTGCGCGAGCGCGAGGCGGCCGCGGAGATGGTCGATCACCTGGTGGCGCTGGGCCACCGGCGCATCGCCCACATCATCGGCGACCCGCGCCACGGCGCCGGAGTCTGGCGCCTGGCCGGCTTCCGCGATGGCATGCAGCGCGCGGGCCTGGAGGAACGCGCGGACTACATGGTGCAGGGCCGCTTCTCCTTCGAATCCGGCGTGGCCGCCGCGCGTCGCCTGCTGGCGCTGGCCGAGCGGCCCAGCGCGATCTTCGCCGCCGACGACGACATGGCCACCGGCGCCATCTGGGCCGCCGCCGAGGCCGGCGTGTCGGTGCCGCGCGAGCTGTCGATCTGCGGCTTCGACGACACCAACATCGCCACCCAGATCTGGCCGCCGCTGACCACCATCCACCAGCCGGTGCGCGAGATGGGCCAGTGCGCCACCGACCAGCTGCTGCTGCACATCCAGGGCCGCGAAGGCGCCAGCATGGTCGAGGTGGGCTACCAGATGCGCCTGCGCGCCTCGACCGCGCCGCCGCCGGACGCGTCCGGCTCCGACCCACGCTCCCGCCAGTGACCGCCGCCATGTCCGACCAGCCCGCATCGCCCCGCGCCTTCCACTTCATCTCCGGCCTGCCGCGCTCGGGCAGCACGCTGCTGGCCGCCATCCTCAACCAGAACCCGCGCTTCAGCGCCGGCATGACCAGCCCGCTGGCCGACATCATGGGCCTGGTGATGGCCGAGGCCAGCAGCCGCAACGACTTCGCCTTCGACGTCAGCGATGCGCAGCGCGCCGCGCTGCTGCGCGGGCTGGTCGAGAACTTCTACAGCGTCAATGCGGCGCCGCAGGTGGTGTTCGACACCAGCCGGCTGTGGTGCAGCCGCATGGGGCTGCTGGCCACGCTGTTCCCCGGCGCGCGGGTCATCGCCTGCGTGCGGCCGCTGGCCTGGGTGCTGGACAGCATGGAGCGCCTGGTGCGCGCCCAGCCGCTGAGCGTCAGCAAGGTCTTCCGCTACGACACCAACACCACGGTGTACTCGCGCGCGGAGGCGCTGACCGACCCGCGCGGCATGGTCGGCTTCGCCTTCCAGGCCACCAAGGAGGCCTTCTACGGGCCGCATGCCGCCCAGCGCCTGATGCTGCTCAACTACGACACGCTGGCGCGCGATCCGGGCACGGCGATGCGCGCGGTGTATGCGTTCCTGGGCGAGCCGTGGTTCGAGCACGACTTCGACCACGTGCACTACAGCGCCGACGAATTCGACGCCCGCGTCGGCATGCCCGGCCTGCATGCGGTCAAGCCGAAGATCCAGGCGATCGAGCGCACGCCGGTGCTGCCGCGCGAGATCTTCGCGCGCTTCGCCAACGAGTCATTCTGGCTCGACCCCCGCAACAATCTCAACCAGGTCCAGGTGGTCTGAAGGCCGCGCGCCGCCGCGGCGGCGCGATTCCACGTGGCGTGATCGCGGTGCAGGGTGCCGCTGCGGCGCGCCCGCACCGGGCGACGATTACGCGGTCTGCTGCGCGGCGAGGATCTGCTGCTGGATCGCCTCGGCCGCCGCGCGCGGATCGCTGGCCTGGCGGATCGGCCGGCCGACCACGATGGCATCGGCGCCGGCGGCGAAGGCCTGCGCCACGTCCAGCACGCGCTTCTGGTCGCCCACCGCGCTGCCGGCCGGGCGGATGCCGGGGCAGACGATGTCGAAGCCGGCGCCGGCCGCCGCGCGCACCGGCGCGGCCTCCAGGCCCGAGCAGATCACCCCGTCGATGCCTGCGGCCTGCGCGGCCAGCGCGCGCTGCACCACCACGGCCTGCGGATCGGCGTCGATGCCCATCGCGGCCAGGTCGCCGCGGTCCATCGAGGTCAGCACCGTCACCGCCAGCAGGCGTAGCTCGCCGCGGCGCGCCTGCGCGGCGGCCTGCATCATCGGCGCGTGCCAGCCGTGGATCGTGGCGAAGGTCACCGGCCAGCGCGACAGCCCGGCGATCACCCCGGCCACCGTGGCCGGGATGTCGAAGAACTTCAGGTCGACGAAGATCTTCTTGTCGCGCCTGGCCAGCGCGTCGAGCACGCTGAAGTAGTCGCCCGAGGCCAGCAGCTCCATGCCGATCTTGTAGAAGCCCACCGCATCGCCCAGGCGATCGACCCACTCCAGCGCCTGGGCGCCGGTGGGTTCGTCCAGGGCGACGATCAGGCGCTCGCGCGGGGCCAGCTGCAGCGCGCTCATGGCGCCACGTCCAGCTGCGCGCGCTTGGCGGCGCGGCGCGCCTCGCGCGGCTGCTGCCAGTCGTTGTTGAACAGCGCCGGCTCCCACGAGCCGTAGGTCGGGCCGGCCAGCATCCACCAGCGCTCGCCGAACCAGTCGCGGTACTGCGTTAGCAGCTTCTCGCGGTCGGCCTGCGTGTTGGCGACCACCTGCACGAAGTCGCCCAGCTGGTCGCCGAACTGCATCAGCACCCGGTACTTCTGCCCAGCCAGCTTGCGCCGGCAGTTCTTCTCGGTGCCGTTCTGCTCGCAGCCCGGCACATTGGTGCCCAGGCCCAGGAATACGCTGTCGTCGGCCACAGGCAGGCCGACCGCCTTGAGGTTGGCGATGGTGGCGTCCTTGAGGTGCACGGCGCGGTTGGAGACGTACAGCAGGGTTACGCCCTTGGCGTTGGCGGCCTTGGCGAAGTCGACCACGCCCGGCACGGCCTTGGCCTTCTTCTCGGCCACCCAGCGGTCCCAGCTGACCTCGTCGTATTCGGCGTTGTCGCGGATCAGGCGCGCCTGGTAGGGCGAGTTGTCCAGCACGGTCTCGTCCACGTCCAGGATCACCGCCGGCTTCAGGCCGGTGGCGGCGTTGCCGCGCTCCTCCGGCACCAGCGCGTCCCAGTGCTTTTCCTTCAGCGCGGCGTCCAGGTGATCGGCGGCGGCGCGATAGGTCTGGATCGACAAGGCCTGGTACTCGACCGAACGCTGCACCCACAGCACCGCGTTGAGGTTGTCGTCGGCCGGCGCGGTGGGCGTGGTCGGCACGGGCTGGGTCGCCGCGGCGGTGGCCGGGGCCGGCGTGGAGGCGGCCGGCGCGGCGGCCGGGTCGGTGCGCTTGCAGGCGGCCAGGGCCAGCACGGTGCAGAGGCTCAGGAGCAGCGGTCGGGTTGCGGTCACGTGGGAGGGATCGACGCGAAGGAGACCGGCAAGTTTACCGGCTGGCGGTGACAGCCTCACTTCGGCGCCGGCCGCGCGCGGCGGCTATCCTTGCCGGCCCCTTGAACCGTTCCCAGGTGCCTTGTGACCGACGCCGCCGACCTGCCCGTGCTCGACACCGCCCAGGCCCGCCTGCTGGGCTGCCTGATCGAGAAGGAAGCCACCACGCCGGATGTCTACCCGCTGACGGTCAATGCCGCGGTCTCGGCCGCCAACCAGAAGACCGCGCGCGATCCGGTCATGAACCTGCAGGCCGGCGCCGTGCAGCACGCGCTGCGCGCGCTGGAGGCGCTCGGCCTGGCGCGCCAGCAGTTCTCCTCGCGCGCCGAACGCTACGAACACCTGACCGGCAAGGCCTTCAGCCTGCCCAACCAGCAGGTCGCGCTGCTCGGCCTGCTGCTGCTGCGCGGCCCGCAGACCGCGGGCGAGCTGCTGGCCCGCGCCGAGCGCCTGGCCTCGTTCGCCGATGCCGAGGACGTGCGCCATCACCTCGAGCGCCTGGCTCATCGCGCGCCGGCGCTGGTGGTGCAGATCCCGCGCGGCCCGGGCCAGCGCGAGGACCGCTGGATGCACCTGCTGGCAGGCCCGGTGGACGTGGCGGCGATCAGCGCGCGCGTCGCCAGCGGCGCGGCCGGGGAGGGCGCGCCCAGCGCGCTGGAGCACCGCATCGCCGAGCTGGAGGCGCGCGTGGCCGACCTCGAGGCGCGCCTGGCGCAGCTGCAGCCGGCCGGGCCTGCGGTGCCTCAGCTGTCCTGAGCGCGCCGCCTTCGGCGTGACATTCCAGGACGCGCCCCGCGCGCTGCCCTCGGAATCGATCCAATGCGCACCCCTCTGACCGCCGGCGTCGTGCTGCTGCTGGCGCTGGCCGGCTGCGACCGCCCTCGGCCGGCCGCCGCGGCGGGCGACGCCGCGGCCGAGGAGGCGCTGCCGGACACGCCGGCCCCGCCGGTGACGGTGCGGGCCTCGTTCCAGTGCCCCAGGCCGGCGATCGAGGGCGAGCCGGCCCTGCCGCTGGACGCGCCGCTGAGCGCGCTGCAGCGGCTGATCTGCGCCCAGCCCGACCTGGCCCTGCTGGACCGGCGCGTGCACGAGGCCTATCTGGCCACCCGCCTGCGCAGCGGCGTGGACCGCGGCGACCTGGCCAAGCGGCAGACGCAGTGGCAGGCCGACCGCGACACCTGCCTGAAGGCGGCCGACCCGAGCGCCTGCGTGGACGAGGCGCTGCGCACGCGGCTGGTCGAACTGGCGCTGCAGGACCCGCAGACCGTGGCCGGCACGCGCGTGGCCTTCGTCTGCGAAGGCACCGGCACGCCGCTGACCGCGGCGTTCTACAGCCGCTTCGACCCGCCCTTCGCCGTGCTGGGCTTCGGTAAGCAGCAGGCGGTGGTGTTCCTGCGACCGACCAACGCCGGCCTCAAGTACGAGCGCAGCGGTGCCAACCTGTTCGTCCACCAGGGCCGGGTCGAGGCCGAGCTGTACGGTCGCACGCTGGACTGCGTGTTGCCGTCTTCGCCGTGGTTGCGGGCGCCGGCGGTGGCTGCGGCGGCTGGGGCTGGGGCCGAGCGAACCGAAGCGGCGCCGGTGGCGGGAACCGTACGCGCCGAAGCGGCGCCTGCGGGCGGAGCAGCCTCCGTCCAGGCGATGCCTGCGAATGGAGCGGCCTCCGTCCAGGCGACGCCCGCGACTGGAGCAGCGCCCATCCCAGCGGCGCCGTTGGCTGGCGCGGCATTGGCCAAAGTGACGCCTGGGGCTGGAACTGAATCGGCCAAGGCCGCGCCTGCGGCTGGGACGGCGTCGGACGAAGCCGCGCCTGTCGTGCCCACCCCGGCCGCTGCGTCCGCCAGGCCCGCCCCAGCGAGGCCTCCCGCACCGGCGCTCACCGCGCCGACTGTCCCTGTGGTGACGCCGGCCGCTGTGGCGGCTCCGGCTTCTGCGGTCGCGACCGTGCAGGGACTGCGCGCGGCACCGCCACAGCTCATAGCGCCGCGCCCGTCGACGCCTGCTTCGACCTCGACTTCGACACCCAGACCTGCGGCTACCAAGCTGCCCACCACCGCGATCGCTACCGCTGCGCCATCCGCGCCTGCGCCCAAGTCCGTGCCAGCCGCTGCCGGTGCGGCGAGTGCCCCCGCGCCGGTCCGCGCACCGCCGACAAGAGCGATCTCCGGCCAACCCCAGGCGCCGTTGCTCGCACTGGCTTCCAGGCCGGCACCGGCCGCCTCGTTTTCCGCACCCGCGTGGTCGCTACCAGTTTCAGCCGCTTCGCCTGTCGCGGGCATGGCGCCGACCGCCATTTCACAAGCCACGCCGCGCCACGCCGCTGCGCAAGCGTCAGTCCCAGCATCGGCACGCCCAACGACACCCGCCCCAAGCCGAGTCTCCGCGGTGCTGGCACAAGCCCCGGTGGCGCGGATCTCCGCATCACCATCACCATCGACAGCATCACCATCAGCACCCGCGCCATCCGCAGCAAAGGCGCCCGTGGCCGCAAAGTCCGCAGTCAACGCCGGTGCATTGCCGAAGCCTGCATCCCCGCTGCCTGTTGCCGCACCGACTGCTTCGGCCGCCTCGTCAATGGAAGCGCGTGCGAGTGGCGCAACTGCCGCGCCGATGCCACCCCCCAAACCGTCCAGGGCGGCCGTTAATGCGGCCGCCGCCGCGGCTACGGCCGCGTTGATCCAGCAGGTGCTGGCCGAAGTGCAGGCCGGCTCGGCCGAATCCGCGCGCGCCAGGTCGGCGCCTGCTGCTGTGCCAAGCGCGGCCGCGGTGTCGTCTGCCGCGCCGACGCCGACGCCCGTGCAGGCCGAGCCTTGAAGCCGCCGGCAGCGCCGGTGTCGTCGTTCGAAAGCCTCGGAAGCGGAAAGCAAAAGCACCCCACCCCGGCCCTCCCCTTCGCCTTCGGCGAAAGGGAGGGGGCAAAGCGCCGGCAGGCCAGACAGGACGGAGGTTAGTAGCAGGCTTCGCGGCCGGATGCTGCGGCTAGCCATCGCCGTGTTCTCGCTGTAGCTACTGGGCACTCACAGCTCAGCGTTCCTCCATTGCGCGCAGCGCAGCGGAGCTCGAAGTCGCGGCCAACGACTAAGGCGGGGGCCGGGCCTCTCTCAATTGGAAGAAGCCCGCAGCGATGCGCCCCCTCCCTTGCGCGTAGCGCAGGGGAGGGTTGGGGAGGGGTTAGGGACTTTCCTGATTGAGCATCAGCAACAACTGCGTCGGCGTTCCCGCGAAAGCGGGAGTCCACGGGGACGTTGAAGACACCGGGTTTCCACCTTCGCAGTAGCGAAATGGTTTGTGCTGTCAGCGCCGAGTCTTAGCGCTTCTCAACACCTCAACGCCACTCCCAACCCCAACCCACTAATCATCAAACAACGCCTGGATTGCAGCCAGTCCCGCCTTGGCGCGCTCCTGCTTGTGTGCCGCGTCGGCCACCGGATCGGCGCCGTCGCGCTGCAGTTCGGCCGCGGGCAATTCGTCGAGGAAGCGGCTGGGCTGCAGGCGCATCAGCTCGCGAAACTTGCGCGTGGTGCGGCTGTGGCTCAGGTACAGGCCTTCCTTGGCGCGGGTGATACCCACGTACATCAGCCGGCGTTCCTCCTCCAGCGAGCCTTCCTCCAGCGCGGTCTCGTGCGGCAGTACGCCGTCCTCGCAGCCGACGATGAACACATAGCGGAACTCCAGCCCCTTGGCCGCGTGCAGGGTCATCATCCGCACCTGGTTGCCGCCGTCGTCCTTGTCGTTGCGCGACAGCAGCGCCAGCTGCGCGGCCAGGTCGCCCGCGCTGGCGCCGCGCGGGCCGCCGCCGAACCAGTCGGCCAGCTCGTCCAGGTTGGCCTTGCGCCGCTGGAACGAGGCCTCGTCCTTGGACTGCACGCGCAGGTCGGCCAGCAGGCCCGAGCGCTCGGCCAGCAGCCGCACCAGATCGGCCGCCGAGGTGCGCGGCGCCTGCTCGCGCAGGCTACGCAGCGCGTCGTTGAAGCTGGCCAGGCCGTTGGCCGCGCGCGGCGGCAGGGCCTGCAGCGCGCCGGTGATCTCGGCCACGCGCGCCATCGGCAGGTGGCGCTGCTGGGCCATTTCGGCCAGGCGCGCCAGCGAGGTCGCGCCGACCTCGCGCTTGGGGTTCTGCACCGCGCGCAGGAAGGCCGCATCGTCGTCGGGATTGGCCACCAGCCGCAGCCAGCTCAGCGCGTCCTTGACCTCCTGCCGGTCCAGGAACGCGGTGCCGCCGGTGAGGTGGTAGGGGATGCGCAGCAGCTGCAGCGCCTTCTCGATCACGCGCGACTGGAAGTTGCCGCGGAACAGGATGCAAAACTCGTTCCACGGCACCTGCTTGGCCGCCTGCAGGAAGGCGATCTCCGCGGCGACCTTCTCCGCCTCGTGGTCGTTGTCGCGGCATTCCCACACGCGGATGCGCTCGCCATCGGCCTGGTCGGACCACAGCTGCTTGAGGTGCTCGTGCGGGTTGTGCGCGATCAGCGCATTGGCCGCGCGCAGCACACGGTTGGAGCAGCGGTAGTTCTGCTCCAGCTTGATGATCTCCAGCTGCGGATAGTCGCGGCCCATCTGCAGCAGGTTTTCCGGGTTGGCGCCGCGCCAGGCGTAGATGCTCTGGTCGTCGTCGCCCACGCAGGTGAAGTCGCCGCGCGGCCCGGCGATGGCCTTGAGCAGGCGGTACTGCGCGTCGTTGGTGTCCTGGCACTCGTCCACCAGCAGGTAGCCGATGCGCTCGCGCCAGCCGGCGGTGATTTCGGCGTTGCCTTCCAGGATCTGCACCGGCAGCCGGATCAGGTCGTCGAAATCCACCGCGTTGAAGCTCGCCAGCCGCGCCTGGTAGCGCGCGTACAGGGCGGCGGCCTCGACCTCGCGCGGGCTCTTGGCCAGCTCGGCGGCGGCCTCGGGCGAGAGGCCCATGTTCTTGGCGCGCGAGACCAGCGACTTCATCAGCTCGATCGCGTCCGGCTTGGCGCCCGGCATCAGGTCCTTGATCTGCGCGGCCGAATCGTCGGCGTCGAAGATGGAGAAGTTGCGCTTCAGCCCGGCCGCGGCGTGCTCGATCTGCAGGAACTTCAGCCCCAGCGCGTGGAAGGTGCAGATGGTCAGGCCTTCGGCGGCATCGCCCTTGACCCGCTTGGCCAGGCGCTCGCGCATTTCCTTGGCCGACTTGTTGGTGAAGGTGATCGCCGCGATGCGCTTGGCCGGCATGCGCTTTGATGCGATCAGGTGCGCGATCTTCTCGATGATCACGCGCGTCTTGCCGCTGCCCGCGCCGGCCAGCACCAGCAGCGGGCCATGGACGTGCAGCACCGCGGCGCGCTGCGGGGGGTTGAGGAAATCCATGGGTCCAAAGAGCTACGAGAAACGAGGAAGGGCAGGAGCGTTCCCGCTGCGGGTATTCTCTCATCCCTTGAGGCGCGACCGCTGTCGCGCGTTCCTCGGCCCTTCCTCCTCGTTCCTCGCCTCATGGCCAAGCTCTACTTCTATTACTCGGCAATGAACGCCGGCAAGACCACCACGCTGCTGCAGTCGGCGCACAACTACCGCGAGCGCGGGATGCGGGTGCTGATCCTGACGCCGCGGCTGGACGATCGCGCCGGCACGGGCGTGGTGGCCTCGCGCATCGGCCTGCGCGCGGAGGGCAGGGCGTTCACGGCCGAGGACGACCTGTTGGCCGTGGTCGATGCCGACATCGCCGCGCACGGCGCGCTGCACTGCGTGCTGGTGGACGAGGCGCAGTTCCTCAGCCGCGCGCAGGTGTGGCAGCTGAGCGAGGTGGTCGACCAGCGCCGCATCCCGGTGCTGTGCTACGGCCTGCGCACCGATTTCCGCGGCGAGCTGTTCGAAGGCAGCCAGGCGCTGCTGGCCTGGGCCGACGAGCTCAGCGAGATCAAGACCATCTGCCACACCGGCGCCAAGGCCACCATGACCGTGCGCGTGGACGACCAGGGGCGCGTGGTCCAGGACGGGCCGCAGGTGGAAATCGGCGGCAACGAGTCCTACGTCTCGGTCAGCCGCGCGGAATACAAGCGGATCACCCGCGGCGAGTCGTCCATGCAGCCGCTGCAGGCGCCGCTGCCGCTGCCCGAGTAAGCCGCCGGGACAGGCCCTAGCGGTTGCCTGCCAGCAGGCGCGCGTTGCAGGCCCGGGCGATGTCGTCGATCTCGCGGACCAGCGTGCCGCCTTCGGGCTGGGCGTCGTGCAGTTCGTCCTGCAGGGCCTTCAGCTCGGCGGCCGAGGACGGCGCGCCACCCGCACAGCGCGATTCGGCCAGGTAGGCGCGGGCGCGCCAGACCAGGCGCTGGGTCTCGCTGGTGTCGATGGGCAGCCGGGTCATGGCCGCCAGCGCCGCCTGCGCCGGCGCGGTCTGGCCCAGCCGCGCCCGGTTGCGGGCCTGGGCCAGCACCGCGCTGCGCTGGCGCAGCGGCATCGCGGTCTTGGCCGCGGTCAGCCGCACGGCGCTGTCGAACCACGGCGCGGCCTGGTCCGGCGTGCCGGCGTCGGCCAGCGCCTGACCGATCATGCGGTCGGCCTCGCCGACGATCTCGGACTGCGCCCCATAGCGCTCGACGCGCAGCTGCCGGCAGGCCTGGAACGCGCCCAGCGCCTGCTCGGGGTGGCCTGCGGCCAGCTGCGCCAGGCCGATGTTGAACAGCCCGCCGTGCAGCAGCCCCTCGTTGCCCGGCGCGCGCCAGATGGCCACCGCCTGTTCGATGTTGGTCAGCGCCTGGGCGCTGTCGCCGCGCTCCATGGCGATGATGCCCAGGCTGTTCCAGGCCAGGCCGGTGTTGCGATGCTGCGGGCCCAGCCGCCGCTGCACGTTGGCCAGCAGGGTGCGCGCCTGGCGCTCGGCCTGGGCGTAGCGTCCGCGGTCCACGTCCAGCGCCATCAGATAGGCGCGCAGGTTGCCCACGGTCGGGTGCTGCGGGCTGTAGAAGGCCTCGGCCAGGGTCAGCGCGCGGTTGAAGCTGGCCTGCGCCGCGTCGGTCTCGCCGCGCAGGCGCTGGGCCGCGCCGAAGCCGCGCAGCACGTCGATCTCCAGCGCCGTGTCGTTCTGGCCGTGCAGCTGGGCCAGCGCCTGGCGGTACAGCTCGAAGGCCGCCGGCTCGTCGCCGCGGTCGGTCGCCGTCTGCGCCAGGTCGAGCAGGCTCTGGGCCTGGTTGGTCGGCAGCCCGGCCAGCTGCTGGCGCGCCAGCACCTGCTCGAACAGCGCCCGGGCCTCATCGCGTCTGCCGATCTGGCGCAGGCAGCGCGCGTACTGGGACAGGAACTCGTTGGCGACGCCCTGTTCGGCCCCCCGGCGCGACTGGGCCAGCGGTTCCAGCGGGCCCAGCACCGCCACGCACTCGGCGCCGCGGTCCAGCTGGGCCAGGGCGCGGCCGCGCTGGGTGGCCAGCTGCAGGCGCAGCTGCGCGGGCGGGTCGGGGGTGGCGTCCAGCAGCGCCTGGCCGCGCCTGAGCAGGGCCAGGGCCTGTTCGTAGTCGCCCAGGCCCAGGCGCAGGCGGCCGACCACGGCCAGCAGCTCGGCATGCGCCAGCGGCTGGCCGGCCAGCTCGCGCTCGCCGCGCGCCACGCCGTCCTCCAGCAGCTTGCGCGTGTCCAGCGCATCGCCGCGCGGGGCCGCGCCGGTGTTGTCGAACAGGCCGATCACGAAGTTCTGCATCGCCTGCGCGCGCTGCGCCTCGCGCATGGCCTCGCGCGCCTGGCGCAGGCTGACCGCCGCCGCGCCGACCAGCACGAAGATCGTCAGCGAGGCGGCCAGCAGCCACCAGCGCTGGCGGGTGGCGTACTTGCCCAGGCGATAGGCCAGGCTCTGCCGCTGCGCCTGCACCGGCAGGCCTTCCATGTGCCGGCCCAGGTCGGCCGACAGCGCCTCGACCGAGGGATAGCGATCCTCCGGGCGCTTGGCCAGCGCCTTGAGCACGATGCGGTCCAGGTCGCCGCGCAGGCGCCGCGCCTGGCGGTGCGCGTCCAGGCCCACCTCGCCGGTCTCGCTGGCGCTCAGCACCATCTGCGAGGGGCGCTGCGGGTCCACCGCGATGATGGCCTGCTCCCATTGCAGCGGGTTCTCGCCGCGCAGCCGATAGGGCTTGTGGCCGGTCAGCATCTCGTACAGCACCACGCCCAGCGCGTAGACGTCGGTGCGGGTGGTGACCGGTTCGCCGCGGACCTGTTCGGGCGCGGCGTAGTGCAGGGTGAAGGCGCGCAGCTCGGTCCTGGCGACCGCGCCGTCGGGCGTGTCGAGCAGCTTGGCGATGCCGAAGTCCAGCAGCCGGGTCTGGCCGTGGACGGTGACCATGATGTTGGAGGGCTTCAGGTCGCGGTGCACGATCAGGTTGGCGTGCGCGTGGCTCACCGCCTGGCAGACCTGGCGGAACAGCGCCAGCCGCGCCTCCAGCGCCAGCCCGTGCTGGCGGCAATAGTCGGTGATGGGCAGGCCTTCGACGTATTCCAGCGCCAGATACGGCTGGCCCTGGTCGCCGACGCCGGCGTCCAGCAGGCGGCCGATGTGCGGATGCTCCAGCCGCGCCAGGATGTCGCGTTCGCGCGAGAAGCGCAGGCGCAGGCGGTGGTCGGCGAAGCCCGGGCGCAGCAGTTTCAGCGCCACCCGCCGCTGGTAGCCGCCCTCGGCGCGCTTGGCGCGCCAGACCATGCCCATGCCGCCTTCGCCCAGCACGTGCTCGAGCACGTAGGGGCCGATGCGCGTGCCCGGGCGCAGGGTGGGCTGCGGCTCGTGCAGCGGCGGCGGGAAGTTGTCGTCGGCGTCCTCTTCCAGCGCCAGCAGCGCGGCCAGCTCGTCGGCCAGCGCCGGGTCCTGCTGCCGGTGACGGGACAGCTCCTGTTCGCGCTGGGCCGGACTCATGTCCAGCAGCAGGTCCAGCAGGGGCGACAGGCGCTGCCAGCGCGCGGGATCCATGGGTCTTGGGCTCGCGCGCTACTCGTCCTGCATCGCCGCCAGCAGGAACAGCCGCGCCTTCTGCCAGTCGCGGCGCACGCTGCGCTCCGAGCGCTGCATCAGCTCGGCGATCTCCAGCTCGGACAGGCCGCCGAAGTAGCGCATCTCCACCACCTTGGCCAGGCGCGGGTCGGCATCGGCCAGCCGGTCCAGCGCGGTGTTGAGCGCCAGGGTGGTCTCGTCCAGGCGCAGCAGGTTGCTTTCCACGTCCTCCGGGATCTCGGCCACGCGCTTGAGGTCGCCGCCGCGCTTGCGCGCCAGCCGGCTACGGGCGTAGTCCACCACCACCGAGCGCATCGCCGAGGCGGCGTAGGCGAAGAAGTGCGCGCGGTCGTCGAAATGCGCCGCGCCCTGGGCGCCGAGCAGCTTCAGATAGGACTCGTGCACCAGGGCGGTCGCGTCCAGGGTGTGGCCCTGCTGGCCGGCCAGCTGGCGCCGCGCCATGCCGTGCAGCTCCTGGTAGAGCGTGGCCAGCACGCGGTCCAGCGCGGCGCGGTCGCCGCCGCGCGCCGAGTCCAGCAGCAAGGTGATATCGGTACCGACTTCCATGCGTCGACATCCTAAGTCGATCCCCACGAGGTCCGACTATAGCCGGTGGAACCGGAATCACCAGCACAGAATTTTCGTTACTTTTCCGCTACCGCTGGCAGCGCGGGCACCACACCGTGGTGCGCTGGCCGATCTGTTCGACCTTCAGCGCGGTGCCGCAGCGCTTGCAGGGCTGGCCCTGGCGACCGTAGACCCACAGCTCCTGCTCGAAGTAGCCCGGCGCGCCGTCGGGGCTGATGAAGTCGCGCAGCGTGGTGCCGCCGCGGGTGATGGCATAGGCCAGGATGGCCTTGATCGCCGCGGCCAGGGCCTCGTAGCGCTCGCGCGAGACCTTGCCGGCCGCGCGCAGCGGGTGGACGCCGGCGCTGAACAGGCTCTCGGCCGCGTAGATGTTGCCCACCCCGACCACGATGCGTTGGTCCATCAGGAAGGTCTTCACCGAGGCGCTGCGGCCGCGGCTGCGCGCGAACAGGTAGGCGCCGTCGAAGTCCTCCGACAGCGGCTCGGGCCCCAGACCCTGCAGCAGCGGATGCACGCTGCCCGGTTCCTGCCACAGCAGGCTGCCGAAGCGGCGCGGGTCGTTGAAGCGCAGCACCCGGCCCCCGTCCAGGGCCAGATCGACATGGTCGTGCGCCTTCACCGGCGTGGCCGCCGGCAGCACGCGCAGGCTGCCGCTCATCCCTAAGTGCAGCAGCGCGCTGCCGGCCTGGGTGTCGAGCAGCAGGTACTTGGCGCGGCGGCGCACCGCGTCGATGCGCGCACCCGGCAGGTGGGCGCGGACCTGTGGCGGGATCGGCCAGCGCAGGTCGTCGCGCCGCTGCAGCACCGCGCGCACCACCGCGCCCTCCAGGTGCGGGGCCAGGCCGCGGCGCGTGGTTTCGACTTCGGGCAGTTCGGGCATGGCAGGGCGCGCGAGGGGCGGGGCGGACTAGGCAAGATGGGTCTGCAACCCGCCCGCGGCAAGCCTGCCGCTCAGCCGGCGATGGCCCGGTATACGGCGCCGTCGCGCTGCACGCGCACCGGCGCGCCGTAGGCCTGCGACAGCCGCTGCGCGGTCAGCACCTCGGCGCGGGGGCCATCGGCCAGGATCCGGCCCTCGCGCATCAGCACCACGCGGTCGATCTCCGGCACGATCTCCTCCAGGTGGTGGGTCACCAGCACCAGGGTCACGCCCTGCCGGGCCAGCTCGCCCATCAGCGCGCAGAACTGCTGCTGGGCCACCACGTCCAGGCCGGCGGTGGGCTCGTCCAGCAGCAGTGCCTGCGGCCGATGGACCAGCGCCCGGGCGATCAGCACCCGGCGCATCTGGCCGGTGGACAGCTCGGCCACCGGCCGCCCGGACAGCGCCTGGGCGCCGACCCGTTCCAGCGCCTCGGCCGCCCGGGCGCGCATCTGCGCGGTGACGTCCTGGTCGATCGGCAGCACGAAGCTGGAGAAGAACCCGGTCACCACCGCATCGTCCACGCCCAGCTGCGGCATGTCCTGCAGCAGCGCGGTGGCGTCGGAGGTGACCACGCCCAGGCGCGTGCGCAGCTGGGCCACGTTCCAGCGGCTCTGGCCGAACACGCGCACCGGCGCCTCGCCCTCGCGCGCCAGCGGATACAGCTCGCGGTTGATCAGCTTGATGAAGGTCGACTTGCCGCAGCCGTTGGGGCCCAGCAGCGCGACGTGCTGGCCGAGCTGGATGCGCAGGTCCAGCGCCTCCAGCACGGGCGTGCCGCCGCGCACCACGGTGGCGCGGTCCAGTTCGATCAAGGGCTCGGAAAAGGGCGTTGAATCTGACGATGCTGACATAAGGCGGGCGCTGCGCCGGCGGGGCTGAACGCCATACGCGGGCGACGGGTGAAGTTTGCGGGGGCAGCCTGCATTATGGACGCCAGCGGTGGGCGTGTTGCCTGCGCTTTGGACTCCCTGGAGGGGGAACCCATGCATCCGTCCCTGATCGACTTCCTGACCGGCGGCCTGACCCAGTTCACCTGGTGGGAGCTGGCCCTGGTGCTGCTGGTGTGTACCCAGCTGACCATCTTCTCGGTCACCCTGTACCTGCACCGCAGCCAGGCCCACCGCGGCGTGGATTTCCATCCCGTGCTGAACCATTTCTTCCGGTTCTGGACCTGGCTCACCACCTCGATGATCACCAAGGAGTGGGTGGCGATCCATCGCAAGCACCACGCCAAGGTCGAGACCGAGGAAGACCCGCACAGCCCGCAGACGCGCGGCATCGGCAAGGTGTTCTGGGAAGGCGTGGAGCTGTACCGCGAGGCGCGCTGGAACCGCGGCGACATCGAGCAGTACGGCCGCGGCGCGCCGGAGGACTGGCTCGAGCGCCACCTCTACACTCCGCGCGCCAACTGGGGCCCGATCGTGCTCGGCGTGGCCTACGTGGTGCTGTTCGGCCTGCCGGGCGTGGCGATGTGGGCGATCCAGATGGCGTGGATCCCGTTCTGGGCCGCCGGCGTGGTCAACGGCCTGGGCCACTGGTGGGGCTATCGCAATTTCGAATCGGCCGACACCTCGACCAACCTGACGCCGTGGGCGTTCTGGATCGGCGGTGAGGAGCTGCACAACAACCATCACGCCTTCCCCAGCTCGGCGCGCTTCGCCATGCGCCGCTTCGAGTTCGACATCGGCTGGGCCGCGATCAAGGGCCTGGAGGCGCTGCGCCTGGCCAAGGTGCTGCGCGTGGCGCCGCGCCTGGACATCCGCCCCAACATCGCCGTGCCCGACGCCGACACGCTCAAGGCGCTGCTCTCGCACCGCTTCCAGGCCATGACCGACTACCAGCGCAACGTGTTCCGCCCGGTGCTGGCCGAGGAGGCCTCCATCGCCGGACAGAAGCTGCGCCAGCTGCTGCCGCGCCGCCTGCGCCGCGGCCTGGTCGACGACGGGCGCTGGCTCAAGCCCGAGGCGCGCGACGCGCTGCAGCACTGGATCGCCCAGCGTCCGCGCATGGCCGCCCTGGTCGAGCACCGCAAGCGCCTGGCCACGTTGCTGGAGGCCCGCTCGCACGACGCGGCCGAACGCCTGCGCCAGCTGCAGGCCTGGTGCAAGGAGGCCGAGGAAAGCGGCATCGCCTCGCTGCAGGCCTATTCGCAGCGGCTGAAGGGTTACGCGCTGGCGCATTGATGGGAGCAGGGGCCGGAGGTCAGAGGCCAGGGGTCAGGGCGCCGTTGTTGCTCGTCATCCCCGCGAAGGCGGGGATCCAGCGGCTTTACCAGCCCTCCTACCTCGCGCGCACGCGGCGTCCGAATTGCGCCATAGCTGCGACACTGCCGCCATGATCCGACGCCGCGTGATGCACGCACATCTGGCCGCCGCGCTGGCGCTGGCCCTCGTCCCCTGCACGTACGCCCAGCAGCCGGCCGGCACGGCCGACTACCTGGCGCGCATGGACAGCGACCACGACGGTCGGGTCAGCGTCGAGGAGTACGTGTCCTGGATGACCTACGCCTTCGACGAACGCGACGCCAACCACGACGGCGTGCTCGAAGGCGCCGAGCTGCCCGGCAGCCGCGGCAAGCCGGTCACGCGCGCGGCGCTGGTGCAGCAGCTGCGCGCGCGCTTCGCCCGGCAGGACCGCAATCACGATGGTTTTCTCGACGCGCGGGAGCTGGCTGCCCCGCCGCAGTAGAAGCACGGAAGCGCGCGACGCCTGACGAAGCGCCAGGCGCGTGGAGCTGAGGCGCTGCGCCTTGCGCGGGCTTCCGACCGCTTTCTTTTCGTCGCACACAAGCCCGCCGCCCGAGCCAGCGCGCGCTGCGATAATGCGCGGCCCTGAAACGCGCGCACGGCGGTGATCGATGTGGTGGCTTGCCCTGGCGGTGCTGTGCAGCGTGGCGGTGTCGGTCCTGTTCCGCCTGGCGCCGCGTTGGCGGCTGGATGTGCCGCAGGCGGTGACCTGGAACTACCTGGCCGGCGTGCTGCTGGCGCTGGGCCTGCTGCATCCGCCGCTGCAGGCGCTGGCCGGCGAACACGCGCCATGGCGCTGGTGGCTGCCGCTGGGCCTGCTGCTGCCCGGGCTGTTCCTGGTGCTGGCCGCCTCGGTGCGTCGCGCCGGCGTGGTGCGCACTGACATCGCCCAGCGCCTGTCGCTGCTGCTGTCGCTGATCGCCGCCTTCACCCTGTTCGGCCAGCGTGCGGGCGCGGCGCAGCTGCTCGGCCTGGCGCTGGGGCTGGTGGCCATCCCCTGCCTGCTGGCGCGCCCGCGCGGCGGGCCGACGCCGCAGTCCACCGAGTGGCGCCTGCCGCTGGTGGTGCTGGTGGGCTGGGCGACCACCGATGTGCTGTTCAAGCGCATCGCCGCCGATGGCGCGCCGCTTTCGGCCTCGCTGCTGGCGACCTTCGCCGTGGCCTTCGTGCCGATGCTGGGCTGGCAGCTGTGGCGGCATGCGCGCGGCGTGCGGCTGCAGTGGCGCAGCTTCGTCGGCGGGCTGGCGCTGGGCGCGCTCAACTTCGCCAACATCGGCTTCTACCTGGCCGCGCACCGCGCGCTGCCGCAGGCGCCGGCCACGGTGTTCGCGGCGATGAACATCGGCGTGGTGCTGCTCGGCACGGCGGTGGGCGTGGGCGTGTTCGGTGAGCGCCTGGGCCGGCTGAACCTGCTCGCCATCCCGCTGGCGCTGGCCTCCATCGTGCTGATCAGTCGGGGCATGGGTTGATCGTCGCGGCGCTGGCGGCGCCTCTTCGACGATCGTCCTCCCCCGAAAGAGGGAAGAGCCACCACACCGATCGTGGGTAGACGCCCCTGCAGCGGCGTTCGAGGATGCGTGACGCAGCGTCACCGTCCAGCTTTGGCATCGGTTGACGATTGCGTCCGCTCCGCACCGCGTTGAGTCCACTTCGCGTCGCGGCCGATGCGCCGATGTTTCTCTCGCTGGAGCACGCCCATGAAGCCTCGCGTACCGCTGCTGGCCCTCGCCCTGATCGCCCTGACCGCATCGTGG
The DNA here is from genome assembly GCF_037153335.1 of Pseudoxanthomonas sp. USHLN014. NCBI lineage: Bacteria > Pseudomonadati > Pseudomonadota > Gammaproteobacteria > Lysobacterales > Lysobacteraceae > Pseudoxanthomonas > Pseudoxanthomonas sp. USHLN014. Next base: position 188,810 of record NZ_JBBCKO010000002.1, on the reverse strand, counting down.
GCGCCGCCAGCGCGAGCCGGCGCGCCTGCGGCCGACGTCTCCTATGCCGTCGGCCCGCAGTACGACTCCACCCACGTCTATGTGCAGGCGGAGGACTTCGATCGCTTCGTGCGCAGCTTCGTGGCGACCTTCGGCGGGACGGTCGGCAAGCAGGCCGTCGTCCAGGTCACGCCGACGCCGAGCCAGACGCTCTCGCAGCTGGTGCGCTCGCCCGTCGGCACGCTCTCGGTGTTCGGCTTCAAGACGCCGATCCCTTATCCCTTCGGCGTCGAACGCACCGGCTACCTGGTCACCGACATCGACGCGGCCACCGCCGCCGCCGTCTCGCTGGGCGCCACGCGCCTGGTGGAGACCTTTCCCGATCCGATCGGGCGCGACGTGGTGCTGCAATGGGCCGGTGGGGTCAACATGCAGTTCTACTGGCACACCGCGCCGCCGTCCTATGCCGCGCTGGCCAGCGTGCCGGAGAACCGCATCTACCTCACCGCCGACGCGGCCGATGCGTTCATCAGGCAATGGCTTGCGTTCTCGCACGGGCGGGTCGTGTCGGATGAGGCCACGGCCAGCGGGACGGACATCGGCCGCCCCGACGCCACCGTGCGCCGCGTGCTGCTGCAGTCCGGCTACGGCAAGGTGCTGCTGCTGGTCTCCGATGGCCATCTGCCGTGGCCCTATGGCCGGGAGCTGACCGGCTACGAGGTGCAGGATCTGGCCGCCACCCTGGGCCGGGCCCGCGATGCCGGCGCCGAGGTGCTGGTGGGCCCATACGCGGTTGGCGGCCGGCGGGCGGCGATGCTGCGTTTCCCCGGAGGCTATATCGCAGAAGTCCACCAGCCCGGCGCCACGCCCTGACGACCAGCGCGTCGCGGCGGGGCGGATCGGCCAAGGCAGCTGGCGACCGCTCGGGGACGGCCGAGTCCGGGGACTGGCCTATGGCGTCGCCCGCCTCGGTCCCTGTCGCCCGCCGGCCGTGTTGACACCGGGGCTTGACACCTCCTGTATTGTTACTAAGTAACAAATGGAGAAGTCGCCATGAAACTGTCCTCAACCCAGGCCGCCGATGCCTCGGCCATCGGCCTGTCGATGCTGTGCCTGGCCCACTGCCTGCTGCTGCCCGTGCTGGCGGCGCTGCTGCCGGTGTTCGGCGCCTGGGCGCACGCCGAATGGGTCCACATCGTGTTCGTCGCCATCGCCGCGCCGCTGGCCGGCTTCGCGCTGTGGCGCGCGCACCGGGCCCGGCCGCTGCCCTGGCCGCTGGTCACGCTGGCCGCGCTGGGCCTGATCGGGCTGCTCGCCGGCGCGGTCGGCTGGCCCTCGCACGAGGTCGAGACGCCCGTGACCGTGGCCGGCAGCCTGCTGCTGGCCAGCGCCCACGTCTGGAACTGGCGCCGCCGTCCGCATGCGCCGCCGTGCGAGGCCTGCCACTGAGCCTGCGCGGCCCCGTCGGCCGCGCGCTCATCCGCTAGAGATCGAACCCCAGCAGCATCGGGTCATGGTCCGAGCTGCGCCACGGGCCCGGCGTGGCGTCGCGCGCGTCGCCGCGCGGCTCGGGCTCGTCGGCGTTGACGTGCCATTCGGCCGCGCCGCGCAGCAGCGGCGCCAGCGCCGGCGAGAGCAGGGCGTGGTCCAGCCGCCCGCGCTGGCCGTCGTAGACATAGCTGTAGGGCGCCGCCACGTGGGCCGCGGCGAAGGCGTCGGCCCAGCCGGCCTGGCGTAGCGTGCGCAGCGGCTGTTCCTGCGCATAGGCGTTGAGATCGCCCACGATCAACGCGCGGGTCGCGCCGGTGCCGGTAGGGTCCGACTTGAGCCAGGCATCTACGCGCCTGGCCGACTCGGTGCGCGTCGCATTCCAGCAGCCGGCGCCGTCGTGCGCATCGGCGTCGGCGCCGCTGGCCTCATTGCAGCCCTTGGACTTGAAGTGGTTGGCCGCGACCACGAACAGCGCGCCGTCGCCGCGGCGGAAGGCCTGCGCCAGCGGCACGCGGCTGTGCTCGACGAACGGGCCGCCTTCCAGGGTGACCGGCTTGCCCACCGGCGTGACCCGCGAGGCGCGGTAGATCAGCCCGACCCGGATCGGGTTGTCGCCCGGGCCGCTGCCGGCATCGATGTAGCGCCAGTCGCTGCCGCCGGCGTTGAGCGCCTCGACGAACTGCGCCAGTGAGGACTGCGGCCCGTAGCCGTCGTTCTCCAGCTCCATCAGCGCGGCGATGTCGGCGCGCAGCGGCGTCAGCGTGGCCACCAGCCTGGCGACCTGGGCGCGGTATTCGGCCTCGGTTTTGGCGCCGCGCTTGGTCGGGAAGCCGCCGCCCGCACCGTCGCCGTTGAACAGGTTCTCCAGGTTGAACACCGCGATCCTGACACTGCCAGGCACGTCCGGCGCCGCCGGGCGCGCGGCCGCCTGCACCTGCAGCGGCGTCAGTGCCTGCAGGCGCCAGGCGCCGTGGCGGAAGTCGACCACCCCGCTCGCGCCGGTCGCGCTCGAGCCGCTGCGCACCGCGCCACCGGGCAGGTAGGGCAGGGCCGCCGGATCGCGCGCATCGCTGCCATCGTCCAGCAGCAGGTGGCGATGCGCGTTGTCCGCCGCGAGCGCGGCATAGCCGGGCGTGCCCGGCACCTCACGTTCGGACGGCGTCCACAACGGCCCGCCGAAGCTGGCGATGGTCTGGCCGAAGCGGGTGTCGGTGCCGTTCAAGGTCAGCGGCGCGTCGATGCGCACCCGCATGCCTTCCAGCGCGGCCCAGTCGGCGGGCGGGGCGGTCAGCACAATGGGCGCGGGCGTGGCGCTCGCCGCGCCGAGCGCCTTGGCGTCGGCCAGCTGCAGCGTGGTCAGGGTGTGCGGGCCATCGCCGGTCTCGGCCACGGTACCGGTGAGCTGCCAGCGCTGACCGGTGTGGATGTCCGGCAGCGTCGCGCCGGCGCCGGCCACGACCCACAGCGCATCGGAGGTCGACGCATCGCCGTCGCCGGCGTCCTGCACAAAGAAGCCCTGCAGCCCTGTGCGCAGGTCCGCGGTCACCGTGCCGGTGACCGTCACGGTCTGGCCCACCAGCGCACTGCGCGCCTGGCTGCCCTGGACCTGACCGATCGGCAGCAGCGTGTCTTTCGCGTAGGCCGGCAAGGTGCAGCACAGCGCCAAGGCGGAAGACAGCAGCAGCGGACGGATCGAAGGCATGTGGGATTTCCGTAAGACGCGAGCGAGCAAGGCGGTGAACGCAAAAACGCCGCCCGAAGGCGGCGTTCTCGGCCAGGCATTGTGCCTGCGCGATTACTTCGATTGTTCGAGCATCCAGTCCACGGTGGCGTGGATCTGCGCCTCGCTCAGCCCCGGGTTGCCGCCCTTGGGCGGCATCACCCCGCCGTCCGGGCCGGTGAAGCCCTCGATGGCGTGCTTGTAGAGCGTTTCCTTGCCCTTGGCCAGGCGCGCGCCGAAGCCGGCGGCGTTGAGCATCGGCGCATTGCCGATGCCGGCGGTATGGCAGGCGGTGCACAGCTGGTCGAAGATGGTCTTGCCGTCCAGCGTGCCGCCGTAGGCGCCCTGCGCGGCGGCGGCGGCTTCGGCGGCCGCCTTGGCCGCGGCCTGGGCCGCCGCACCGGTGGCGCCGGCATAGACCGCGCCGACCGGCGCGATGCGCGCCTGGGTCTGCTTGGCCGCCACCGGCGAGACTTCGGCCGGAATGACCTTGGACAGGAAGAACGCGCCGACGATCAGGCCGACGGTGACCACCGCCAGGATGCCGATCACCATCGAAAAGCGCTTGAGGAACTCCAGGTCGTGATTGCGCACAGTCCACCTTTGGCAGCGCCGTTGCCGGCGTGGCTGAAAACACTCGTCGGTTGTTGCGAATGTTCCGGACGTGGGGGTGACCGGGATGCCGCACCGGCGAGCCGGGCGGCGGGGGGATTATAAGCAGGCCCGTCGGGTGGGAGCGAGGAGTGCGTGGCAAGGCGAGGATCGAGCAAAGTCCGATCCCGCTTTCGCTCGCGCCTCACTCCTCTCCACGCACTCCCGGCTTCAAGGACACCAGTAGGTCTGCACCGGCGTGCTGGCGGCACGCAGCATCACCGCGATCGGCGGCGGGTTCTGCGCGGCCAGGGCCTCCTGCAGCGTGCGCGCCTTCTGCTCGCCCTCGATGTGCAGGTACAGGTGCCGGGCCGCGGCCAGGACCGGCAGGGTCAGGGTGATACGCGCCTCGCCGGCGGCGGTGGCGTGCATGGGCAGCACGCGCGCGGTGCCGGCCGGGTCCAGCGCCTGGGCCAGGTAATCGCCGCCGGGGAAGAACGAGGCGGTATGCCCATCGGTGCCCATGCCCAGCACGGCCACGTCCAGCGGCAGGGTCTGGGCCAGTTCGGCCTCCAGCTCGGGCAGGGCGGCCTCGGGGCCGTCGTCGTAGCTGCGGTACAGCGGCACGAAGCGCGCCACCGCCGCCGCGCCGTACATCAGGTGCTGGCGCACCAGCGCGGCGTTGGAACGGGCGTTGGACTCGTCCACCCAGCGCTCGTCGACCAGGGTGATGGTGACCTGCTTCCACGGCAGCGGCTGCTCGGCCAGCGCCTGGAAGAAGCGCACCGGCGTGGTGCCGCCGGACAGGGCCACGGTGGCCCGGCCGCGCTCGGCCAGGGCCGCGCGCAGGTCGTCGGCCACCTGCGCGGCCAGCGCCTGCGCCAGCGCATCGTGGTCGGGCCAGGCGTGGACCTGGGTCAGGGTCTCATCGATCTGCAGGCTCACGTGCCGGCGTCCTCATGCCAGGTGCGGCCGTCGCGCTCGATCAGCGCCACGGCGGCGTTGGGGCCCCACGAACCGGCGGTGTAGGACTTGGGCGCCTCGGGCAGCTGCTCCCAGGCGTCCAGGATCGGGTCGATCCAGGCCCAGGCCGCCTCGACCTCGTCGCGACGCATGAACAGCGACTGGTTGCCGCGCACCACGTCCATCAGCAGGCGCTCGTAGGCCTCCGGCTGATGCACGCCGAAGGCCTCGGCGAAGCTCATGTCCAGCGGCACGTACTTCATGCGCAGCCCGCCCGGACCCGGGTCCTTGATCATCAGCCACAGCTTGACGCCCTCGTCCGGCTGCAGGCGCAGCACCAGCCGGTTGGGCTGGGCCGGGCCGACGCTGGCGTCGAAGATCGAGTGCGGCACCGGGCGGAAGGCCACCACGATCTCCGACACGCGCTCGGGCAGGCGCTTGCCGGTGCGCAGGTAGAACGGCACGCCGGCCCAGCGCCAGTTGGACACCTCGGCCTTGATCGCCACGAAGGTCTCGGTGCGCGAGTCGTTGCGGCCCAGCTCGTCCAGGTAGCCCGGCACGGCCGCGCCGCCCGAGGCGCCGGCGCGGTACTGGCCGCGCACGGTGACGTGGCTGACCTCGGCGGCGGTGATCGGCTTGAGCGAGCGCAGCACCTTGAGCTTCTCATCGCGCAGCGCATTGGCCTGCAGCGTGGCCGGCGGCTCCATGGCCACCATGCACAGCAGCTGCAGCAGATGGTTCTGGACCATGTCGCGCAGCGCGCCGGAGGTGTCGTAGTAGCCGGCGCGCTTCTCAAGGCCGACGGTCTCGGCCACGGTGATCTGCACGTGGTCGATGCGGTTGGCGTTCCACAGCGGCTCGAACAGGATGTTGGCGAAACGCAGCGCCAGCAGGTTCTGCACCGTCTCCTTGCCCAGGTAATGGTCGATGCGGAAGATCTGGTGCTCGGAGAACACCGCGCCGACCGCGTCGTTGATCGCCGCGGCGCTGGCCGAATCCTTGCCGATCGGCTTCTCCAGCACCACGCGCGCATTGCCGTCGTTGAGGCCGGCATCGCGCAGGCGCGTGCACAGGTCCACGAACAGGCTCGGGCTGGTGGACAGGTAGAACACGCGGATGCGCTCGGCCCCGGTCTGCTTGAGCAGCTCGGCGAACTCGTCCCAGCCCTCGTCCTTGGTCGCATCCAGCGGGCGGTAGTCCAGCAGCTGCAGGAAGGCCGGGATGCGCGCGCGCAGCAGCGGGTCGTCGCTGGCGATCTTCTCCAGCGCCTCGCCCACGCGGGTGCGGTAGTCGGCGCCGGTCTGCGGATCGCGCGCCACGCCGATGATGCGGCTGTCCTGCGGGATCTGGCCGTCGGCATAGCGGCGCAGCAGGCCGGGCAGCAGCTTGCGCAGGGCCAGGTCACCGGTGCCGCCGAAGATCACCAGGTCGAAGCTGTCCACGGGTACGGTCTTGGCGCTCACGGTGAAGCCTTGTCAGGATGCGGGGAGATCGGCACAGACGATACCACCGCCCTACCACGTGGCCCAGCCCTGCATATGAACGGGCCCGTGAGCGCCGCGTGATTGCACTCCTGGTATCCCATTGGTATTTTCGCGGCATGCTGTCCGCCATCGCCACCGAATACGCCCGCCTGCAGCAGGCCGAGACCAGCCGCACCCTGGCCTATCTGCGCCTGCGCCGCGCCCTGCAGCACCTGATCGACACCGGCGTGCTCGGCCCGGGCCACGGCCTGCCCAGCGAGCGCGACCTGGCCACTGGTCTGCAGCTCTCGCGCGTGACCGTGCGCAAGGCGCTGTCCGGGCTGATCGACCAGGGCCTGCTGAGCCAGCGCCAGGGCGCGGGCACCTTCGTGTCCGAGCGGATCGTGCGCAGCTTCTCGCGCCTGACCAGCTTCACCGACGACCTGCGCGAGCGCGGGCTGGACCCGCAGGTGACCTTCCTCGAGCGCGGCGTCGGCGGGGTCACTCCAGAGGAAGCGATGGCGCTGAACCTCTCGCCCGGCAGCGGCGTGGTGCGCCTGTACCGCCTGCGCCACGTCGACGGCGCGCCGATCGCGGCCGAGCGCACCCTGGTGCCGCACAGCCTGCTGCCCGATCCCGAACGCATCGGCGCCTCGCTCTACGAAGCGCTGGACGCCTACGGCCATCGCCCGCGGCGCGCGCTGCAGCGCCTGCGCGCGGTGGCGCTGGAGCGCGAGGCCGCCACCCTGCTGCAGCTGGAGCCCGGCGCACCCGGCCTGCTGGTCGAGCGCCGCGCCTTCCTCGCCGACGGGCGCGTGGTCGAGTTCACCCGCTCCTTCTATCGCGGCGACGCCTACGACTTCGTGGCCGAACTGCAGAGCGACTGAGCGGCGCGTTCAGCCCTGCGTGCCGGCACCGACCGGCAGCGGGCTGCGCTGGCCAGTGGACAGCAGGCGCTGCGCGTCCACGCCGACCGCATCGAAGATCGCGTCGATCCGCTCGATCGCATAGCGCGCCTGGGCCGCATCTTCCACGTGCGCCAGGATCGCCGAGGCCTCGGCCGCGCAGGCATCGAAGAAGGCCTGGTCCAGGGGCGGCGCGCCGTCGGCCACCTTGTCGTGCAGGGCATGCAGTTGCTGGTCGAGTTGGTCCTGGCGCATCTGGGGCCTCCGGTGCGGGTGCGGCTTGAGCGGACACAGTGCCGCCTTTCGCGCGGTCGTGCGCACCCGGCGAGGCGTTTCTGGAACCCGTCTCACGTCGCGCCGCCGCTTGCCGCCACGTCCAGGTCGCGATGGGCATCAGCCCCGTCGCGATTGTCATATCGGCGCCCACGCGGCTTCGCACAGGATTTACGTGCCGCGGTAATACTCGGCGCCAGGGGATCGCGCATCTGCGCAGGCAACAGCAGACCAGGCAGATCGTCCTCGCGTCACCGCACGGGTTCGTCGTCCAGTTCGCGCACCACCCACGGCTACACGCAGCATCCCATCGGGCCCTTGGCGGCCACCACCTGCAACACGCAGTCCCGCGCTTCACCGCCTGCGCCGCAGGCGCCTTCGCACCGGGCGGCTTCGTGTGGCCTGGTGCCTTCGTTCCTCCCACCCCCGAGGGAAGACCATGGTCGCCATCATCGAATCCCGTCCCCCGCCGGCCAACGCGATCACGCTGCCGCGTCCGTACGCGCCGGCGGTCACGCCGCTGTTCACCGATCCGCGCCGCGCCGCGCATGAACGCGCCAGCGTGGACTGCATGGGCCGCCGCCTGGCGCGGCTGCTCGGGCGCGAGTTCCGCGCCCAGGCGCTGCCGGGCTTGCCCGGCTACTTCATCCCCATGGAAACGCTGACCCGCGAGGAAGCGGCGATGCGCGGCATCGGCTGCGCCGCGCATCTGTTCGGCGGCGTGGTGCCGCAGGCCTTCGTGGCCAGCAAGCTGGTCACCCATGGCCTGATCGATGGCGGTACGCGTGCGCCCGAGGGCTGGGCGCATGCGCTCGGCGACGCGCTGGGCGAGGCCGTGCTGCCGGGCTACTCGGTGTTCACCGACGCCGACCTGCGCAGCGCCGTCGCCCGCCTGCTGGAACAGGGTCGCGTGCGCTGCAAGCTCGCCCACGCGCGTGGCGGCAACGGCCAGCGCGTGGTCGATTCGCTGAGCGCGCTGGAGGCCTGGCGCGCCACGCTGGACGCCGATGAGATCGAAGCCGGCGTGGTGGTCGAGCTGAATCTCGAAGAGGCCGTCACCTTCAGCGTCGGCTGCGTGGAGGTGGGCGGCCAGTCGATCGCCTACTTCGGCACCCAGCACACCGTGCGCACGCCGCGCGGCGATGAGGTCTACGGCGGCTCGCAGCTGCGCGTGGCCCGCGGCGGCCTGGACCAGCTGCAGCACGTGCCTCTGCCGGCGCAGGCGCACGAGGCGATCGCCAAGGTGCAGCACTACGAGGCGCAGATCAGCGCGGCCTATCCGGGCTTCTACGCCTCGCGTCGCAACTACGACCTGGTGCATGGGCGCGATATGCAGGGCCATACGCGCTGCGGCGTGCTCGAGCAGTCCTGGCGCTTCGGTGGGGCCAGCCCGGCCGAGGTCCTCGCCCTGGAGGCGCTGGCCGCGCAGCCGCAGGTCGCCTGGCTCGACGCGCTCACCCACGAGAGCTGGAGCGATGAGCCGGTGCCCGACGATGCGGTGGTGTACTTCGACGGGCAGGTGGGTTCACTCGGGAGACTGCTGAAATACGCTAGGGTCGCAGTCGATGGATGTCACCCTTGAGCACATCGCGTTCGAAGTAGAAGACGCCGCGCTGTCCGGCACGCTGCTGGCGCCGGCGCGCGCGTTGCCCGGCGTGCTGTTCGTCCACGGCTGGGGCGGCAGCCAGGACCATGACCTGGCCCGCGCGCGCGAGGCCGCCGGCCTGGGCGTGGTCTGCCTGACCTTCGACCTGCGCGGCCACGAAGGCGATGCGCAGATGCTGGAGCGGGTCACGCGCCAGCAGAACCTGGACGACCTGCTGGCCGCCTACGACTGGTTCGTGCAGCAGCCCAATGTCGATGGCAACGCGATCACCGTGGTGGGCATCAGCTATGGCGCTTACCTGGCCGCGATCCTGTCCTCGCTGCGGCCGGTGCGCTGGCTCGCCCTGCGCACTCCGGCGCTGTACAAGGACGAGGGCTGGGAGCTGCCCAAGCGCCAGCTGCACCAGGACCCGGACCTGATCCCGTTCCGTCATCGCCAGGTGGCCTGGAAGGACAACCGCGCGCTGCGCGCCTGCGCCGAGTTCCGCGGCGATGCGCTGATCGTGGAGGCCGAGCTGGACCAGATCATCCCGCACCAGGTGATCGAGAACTACATGGCCGCCTTCACCCGCGCCCGTTCGCGCACCTCGCGGGTGATCGCCGGCGCCGACCATGCCTTCTCCGAAAAGCCGGCCCAGCGCACCTACACCACGGTGCTGGTGAAGTGGCTGACGGAGATGGTGGTCGGCGCGCGCGAGCAGGCCGCCCGCGAGAAGATCGACGAGCGCAAGCGGGTGCGGGATGGGAAGGCTCCGTCCGCCTCGACGCACGCGGTGGCCAAGGCCGACGCTTCGACGAAGTAGGGCGCGGATGCTCTACGCGCCGGGGCTTGCGGTGCGGATTGTTAGACGCGCGCGGCGCCTGGATCAGCATGCAGGCACCAGGTAGCGACGCAGCAGCGTCATCGCCTCCACCAATGCCTGCGCCTGCGCATCCTGGCCGAGCTGTCGATAGGTGGCCGCGGCGTCGCGCCGGGTGCGGATTTCATCTTCGATCAGACGGCTCAGCGCAGCGTCGTCCAGCGACCGGCGCGGAACTTCCACCGACGGGTCGCCGAAGGCATGGACCACGTAGGTTGCGTGGCGATCGCCCACCGCCACCGCCTGGGCGTTATCGATCGCGGCGATCAGTTGACGCAGGACCGCGACCTCGGCAGCGTTGCGGCTCCGCATCGCCACGGTCAGGTCGGCCTTGAGGCGCGCCACGAGGCGCTGGGCAGCATCGGCGGTCATCGCCGCATGATGGGCGCCCGGCGGAAGCGCACGCAACCGTGGCGCGCGCGCTCGATGCCGAACTAGCGCGCCCCGGTGTCCCGTTGCGCGCGCCTGACTCGCGCTACTTCAACGACACCGGCACATGCGGGGCCAGCAGCTGGATCTCGGCCAGCTCGGTGCGCCCCGGCGCCTCCAGGCGCAGGCGGTACGCGTCGAAACTGCCCGGCTTGGCGATGCGGAAGGGCCGGGTCTGCAGCGTCCACGGGAAGGCCTCGTCGCTGCGCGTGTCGATCGCCTGCCAGTTGCCGTTGCCGCGCCGCGCTTCCAGCGTCCACCTGGCGTGCTCGATGGCGCGACCGCCGCTGGTGAGCGTGTAGAAGCTCGGCTGCGCGGGCTGGGTCAACGCGATGTCGATCTGCGTCTGCGCGCCGGGCAGGGCCATCACCGTGCTGCCATCGTCGTCGACCAGGGCCGGCGCGTCCTTGCCCGCCACCGTCACGTGCGCGTCGCGGCCGATCACGTCGGCCAGCGTGGTCGGCGCCTGGCCGGCCGGTGTCAGCGAGGGCGGTGCATCCTGCGGCGCGCTGCCCCACTTGGACGGCGTCGGGCCCATCACGAAGTCCAGCGTCGCGCCCTGCGCCAGTAGCGCATGCGGGATCCAGGTCCGGGTCCACGGCTTGCCGTTGACCTTGAGCGACTGCACGTAGACGTTCTCGGGTGAGTTGTTCGCCGCGCGCACGATCAGCTCCCGCCCGCTCGGCAGCGCCAGCGTGGACTGCTTGAACAGCGGCGAGCCGATCACATAGTCCGGCGAACCCATGCGCAGCGGATACAGGCCCATCGAGGCCAGCACGTACCACGCCGACATCTCGCCGTTGTCCTCATCGCCCGGATAGCCCTGGCCGATCTCGCTGCCCAGGTACAGCCGTGACAGCATCTCGCGGGTGAGCGCCTGCGTCTTCCACGGCTGGCCGGCGTAGAGGTACATCCAGGCGATGTGGTGCGCGGTCTGGTTGCTGTGCGCGTACATGCCCATGCGCACATCGCGCGCTTCGGTCATCTCGTGGATCACGCCGCGGTAGGAGCCGCTGAACTTCGGGTCGGCCGTCTCCGGCGTGGCGAAGTACTGATCGAGCTTGCGCGCCAGCGCCTCGCGTCCACCGTACAGCGCGGCCAGGCCGTTGCCGTCGTGCGCGGCGGTGAAGGCGAAGGTCCAGCCGGAGGACTCGGTGTAGTCGTTGCCCCACACGCGCGGATCGTAGTCCTTCGCGTCCACGCGCCAGTCACCGTCGGGCTTGCGGCCCTGGAAGAAGCCCACCTGACGATCGAACAGATTGGCGTACTCGGCCGCGCGGTAGCGGAAGTACTCGGCCTCCTCGTCGTAGCGCTGCCTGTCCTTGGCCGAAGACGCGGTCCTGGACAGGCCCTGGGCCATGGTGGCGATGCCGAAGTCGTTGAGCGTGCCTTCCAGCGTCCAGGACATGCCCTCGTGCGTCTCGGTGTCGGCGTAGCCGCGGAACAGCGAGTGCGCCATGCCCTTGCGGCCGACATGCCGGTCCGGCGAGACCACCGTGGCGTTCTTCAGCGCCGCCTCGTAGGCCAGCCCGGCGTCGAAGCCCGCGATGCCCTTGGCGTACGCATCGGCGAAGGCCACGTCCGAGCTGGTGCCCACCATCAGGTCGGCATAGCCCGGCGAGGACCAGCGCGCCACCCAGCCGCCGGCGCGGTACTGCTCCAGGAAGCCGTCGATCAGCGCACCGGCATGCGGCGCATCCAGCAGGCCATAGGCCGGCCACGCCGTGCGGAAGGTGTCCCACAGCCCGTTGTTGACGTAGACCTTGCCGTCGCGGATCGGCGCGAAGCTGCGCACCGCGCTGCCTTCGGTGGCCTTGTCCGACCAGCTGTTCTGGCTGGCGTAGCGCCACTGCGGCTGCGCCTGGCTGCCGACGTTCTCGAAGGCGGAGTTGGGATACAGGTGCAGGCGATACAGGTTGGAATACAGCGTGGTGCGCTGATCCTCGCTGGCCCCGTCCACCTGCAGCTTGCCCAGCAGCGCGTCCCACTGCTGCTGCGCGCGCGCGGCCACGCTGGCCATGGTGTCGTCCTCGCCCACTTCCAGCGCCAGGTTGTGCCGGGCCTGGTCGAGCGAGATCAGCGAGGTGGCGATGCGCATGCTCACCTTGCGCGTGCCCTGGGCGAACTTGATGTAGCCGGTGGGCCGGCCGGTCTCGATGCGGCCACTGCGCTGCCAAGGCGCATCAAAACTCGCATACACGAACATGCGCGTGGCGCCGGTGGACAGGCCGCTGCGCACATCGGTATAGCCCGACAGCGTCTGCGTCTTGGCGTCCAGCGTCAGCCCGGCGCGCGCATCGACATTGTCGAACAGCAGGTTGGCATCGCTGCCTTCGGGGAAGTCGAACTCGAACACCGCTGCATGATCGGTCGGCGCCAGCGCGGCGACGATGCCGTTGTCGAAACGCACCCGGTACTGCTGCGGGCGCGCCAGCTCGTTGTCGTGGGAGAAGGCCAGCGCCCGCTTGGCGCGGTCGGCCTCCGGCACGCCGCGCTCCAGCGACGGCATGACCTGGAAGGTCTGGCGGTCGCCCATCCACGGGCTGGGCTCGTGGCTCAGCGCCAGCGCTTGCAGGCGCGGCCGGTTGGTCGCGTCGTTCTTCTCGTTCCAGTGGTAGAGCCAGGACAGCGAGCCGGCATCGGTCACCGGCGTCCAGAAATTGAAGCCATGCGGCACCGCGGTGGCCGGGAAGTTGTTGCCGCGCGAGAAGGTGCTGTTAGCCTGCGTGCCGCGCGTGGTCAGCACCCAGTCGGTGGGCGCGCTGCGCTCGGGTTGCGCAAGCTCGCCCAGCGCGACATCGTCGATCCAGCCGCGCGCGGTCTTGCCGGCGCCAGGCTGCAGCTCCAGCTCGATCGCCACCACGCGCTTGCCGCGCAGCGCCGGCACATCGCCCAGCCGCACCGCCTTGCGCGCCCACTGCTGCGGATACAGCGACTTCGACTCGCCCTGCGCCTTGGCCCCCAGCGCGAAGCCATGCTGATCGCGCGCCGGCGTGGCGGACACGCGCGTGCCATCGTCCAGCACCGCATCCAGCGAGACATAGGTGGAGGCCACCGTGTCGCCGTCGACGATCTCCGGCAGCACCAGCCACGACAGCGTGGTGTCCGCCCCGATGACCGTATCGACCTTGAACAGGGCCGTGCGCCCGCCGCTGCCGCTATAGCCCAGCGCCCTGACACCGCTGTAACCCGCATTGGCCTTGGCGGTGTACGGCGTCTGCGGCCCGCTGCCGATCCGCAGCTGCGTCCCGTTGCCTGCCGTCGCGACCGGAGCCGGCTGGCCCTCCTCGAACGACGTGGAGAACCCCGACTGCGCCGACGCGCCGACCGGAAGCCACAGCGCCGCCGCGACTGCGAGCGTCAGCAGACCGTGGCGTCTGGCGTGAGCGGGCACACGGCGAAGCGCGAGCGACGAAGGCGAGGCAGATGGGCGCATGGCAATTTAGATCGATTGAAATCGACCCGATCCTGCGTCAAACGCGCCCCACCTGCAATCCGCACTGCAGCGAAACCCCACCCTTGCCCCCTCCCTTTCGCCGCAGGCGAAGGGGAGGGCCGGGGAGGGGTTGGCTTTTGCTCTTGCCGTTGCTCCTGCTTCGAGTCGACAGCGGCCGAGCGCATCAGCAACAGCAACAGCAAGAGCACCCCCTCCCAACCTCCCCCTTGCGCTACGCGCAAAGGGGAGGGGCACTTCGGCGGCGTCAGAGCGAACTGGATCAGCGCCGGCTTCCGCCCCCTCCCTTTCGCCGCAGGCGAAGGGGAGGGCTGGGGAGGGGTTGGCTTTTGCTGTTGCTGTTGCCCCCACTCTTCGTCGGCAGCGCCCGAGCGCAACAACAGCAGCAACAGCAACAGCAACAGCAACAGCAACAGCAACAGCACCCCCTCCCTGCCTCCCCCTTGCGCTGCGCGCAAAGGGGAGGGGCGTGACTTCGGATGCATCACGACGAGCTTCCAGGCTTCTCCTCTCCATTCACCTGGCCACGCACCGGGCTCACGCTTACTCCTGCCCCCTTACCTCACCCACTCACACTTACTCCCCCCACTCACTCCACGCACTCCCACCCGCTCAATCTTCATCATCCTCACTATCCGCATGCTTCCAGTACCCGGTGGACTTGATCCACGTCTTGGGCACGTTGCGGTGGCCTTCGAGGAACTTGCGCATCAGCCGCGCGCGGCGCGATTCGCAGGCGATCCACCAGAACGTATCGCCGGCGGGCGACACATCGTCCAGCGCCTGCTCCAGCCGTTCGCTGCGCTGGGCGGGTACGCCATTGCGCGGTAGCCAGTGCACGGTGGCCTCGGCCTGGGTGGGCAGATCCTGGCGGTCGGCGTCTTCGGGGATCTCGATCAGCACCGTGGCCTTGCGGCCGGCCGGCATCTCGCTCAGCCAGCGGCCGATGGCCGGCAGCGCCGTCTCATCGCCCACCAGCACGTAGTGATCGAAGTCATCGGCCACCAGGAACGAGCCGCGCGGCCCGCCCATGGCCAGCGCATCGCCCACCTTGGCCTGCGCGGCCCAGGTGCTGGCCGGGCCGTCGCCGTGCAGCACGAAATCGATCGCCAGCGTGCCGGCCTGCGCGTCGTACAGGCGCGGGGTGTAGTCGCGCATCGGCGAGGGCGTCTTGCCGGGCGGGAACTCCGGGCCGTTGGGGCCGGGCGTGGGCGTGACGAACTCGCCGTCCGCGTTGGGGAAGAACAGCTTGACGTGGTCCTCCGGCGAGGCGCTCACGAAGCCTTCGAGCTCACGCCCGCCGACCACGATGCGGCGCATGTGCGGGGTGAGGTCGATCGTCTCGGTCACTTCGAGGCGGCGGAACACGATCGGGTGTTGAATCCTGCGGCTTTCATGCAAGGACATGGTGAATCACTCCAGAGAAAGGTAAACCCGGCGCGGTCAGTGCAACGGCACCAGGCGATAGCCCAGCTCGGCGGCGAGCGAGCGCAACCAGACGCTCGTGGCCGCCGCATCGAGGGGCGCGGAAGGCGCGGGCTGGCACAGGCGCCACAAGGTGCGGCCGTGCGGGCTGGCGATGGCAATCGCCAGCTGCCGGTCCTCCAGGACCCGCAGCAGGCGATACACGGTGCCCAGGCTCACGCGGCGGCCCTGGCCGCGCAGCTGCTGGTGCAGGGACATGGCGTCGCAGGCCACCGGCTGTTGGGCCAGCAGCTCCAGCAACGCGCGGCGCGGCGCGGTCAGGCGCAGGCCCGCGGACTGCAGCGCCGCGTGGTAGGCGTCAGTCGCCACGCGGCACCTGCGCGATCTGCGCGGCGGCCTGCTGCAGGATCCGTGCGATCGCCTCGCCCGACTCCGCTGTCCAGTGACCGTGGTGGGCGAGCAGGGCACGCTTGATCCCGCTCATGCCGCCGCGCACGGGCGCGGGCAGGCCGGCCTTCACCAGCGAGCGCGCGCTGCGCTCGGTGCGCAGGCGGGCGTGGTCCAGCGCCTCGGCATGGGTCTGGGCGAAGGCGCGGCCGGCATCGGTCAGCGCATGCAGGCGGCGCGCGCCGTCCTCGCTGCTCACCACCAGACCGTCGTCCTGCAGCTGGGCCAGCGCCGGGTAGACCGCGCCGGCAGAGGGCGCGTACTGGCCCAGGAACATCTCGCCGATCAGCTGGATCAGCTCGTAGCCGTGGCGCGGCTGCGCCTCCAGCAGGCCGAGCAGCAGCAGGCGCAGGTCGCCATGGGCCAGCCGGCGCGGGCTGCGCGGCCCGTCGCCGCGCTCGCCACGGCGGCCGTGACGCTCGTGGCGCTCGCCGCGCTCATGGCGCTCGCGGCGTGCCTCGTCGGCCCCTGAGGCAGGGGCGTTCGCATAGGACCGGTCGGCGGCGGCGTCGCGACCGCGCCGCCCGCGACCCTCGCGCGGCGCGTGGCGGTCCAGCCCGTCCTCGTCGGGGACGCGGCCGTGATGGCGTGAACGTGGATGCATGGCAATCCCTCCTGGTCTAGCGCGGCACCGAAGGTCTGGGCACGGCGCGGGTGTTTGGACACCGGCATGGGCGAGGCCACAGGCCACGCCACTCCGGCGGCGAAAAAAAGATATATCTAATTTTCGGAAAAAGATATATCGAATTGTGGCGCCCTCGCCACATCTGACACTTCCTCGTCATACGAAATCCTCACAACTGCAAGCTTCCCGACACCGCTGAGACGAAATCTCGTCAGAAACGCCGTCTCCAAGCTTCTACCTCCAAGGTCGAACCGACGCGCCCTTGCGCCCTGGCTTACAATCGCCGGCTCAGACAGACACCGATGCCGCAAACACGTCGCGGCGCACAGGCGAGGAGATGGCAATGAATTGGTTGAACGAGATGCTGCAGAGCGATCCGGATCCGGCCGAGACCCAGGAGTGGATCCAGTCGCTCAAGGCGGTCATCGACGCCGAAGGCCCGCTGCGCGCCCACCAGCTGCTGGAGGACCTGGTCGAGCTGACCCGCCGCTCCGGCGCCTACCTGCCGTTCTCGCCCACCACCGAGTACGTCAACACCATCGCCCCCAACCTGGAGGCCAAGAGCCCCGGCGACAGCGCGCTGGAGTGGAAGATCCGCTCGATCATCCGCTGGAACGCCATGGCCATGGTCGTGCGCGCCAACCGCAAGCCGGGCGACCTGGGCGGCCACATCGCCTCCTTCGCCTCGGCCGCCACGCTCTATGACGTGGGCTTCAACCACTTCTGGCGCGCCCCGTCGGAGAACCACCCCGGCGACCTGCTCTACATCCAGGGCCACAGCGCCCCGGGCATCTACGCCCGCGCCTTCCTGGAAGGCCGCATCACCGAGACCCAGCTGGACAACTTCCGCATGGAGTGCGAAGGCAAGGGCATCTCGTCCTATCCGCACCCCTGGCTGATGCCCGACTTCTGGCAGACCCCGACCGTGTCGATGGGTCTGGGCCCGCTGAGCGCCATCTACCAGGCGCAGTTCATGAAATACCTCGAGCACCGTGGCCTGATCGAGAAGTCCGACCGCAAGGTGTGGTGCTTCATCGGCGACGGCGAGAGCGACGAGCCGGAAACCCTGGGCGCCATCGCCCTGGCCGGCCGCGAGGGCCTGGACAACCTGATCTTCGTGGTCAACTGCAACCTGCAGCGCCTGGACGGCCCGGTGCGCGGCAACGGCAAGATCATCCAGGAGCTGGAAGGCGTGTTCCGCGGCGGCGGCTGGAACGTGATCAAGCTGCTGTGGGGCTCGTACTGGGATCCGCTCCTGGCGCGGGACACCGACGGCGTGCTGCGCAAGCTGATGATGGAAACCGTCGACGGCGAGTACCAGAACTGCAAGGCCTTCGGCGGCGCCTACACGCGCGCCAACTTCTTCGGCAAGTATCCGGAGACCGCCGCCATGGTCGCCAACCTGTCCGATGACGACATCTGGCGCCTCAACCGCGGCGGCCACGACCCGCACAAGGTCTACGCGGCCTACCACGCGGCCGTGAACACCAAGGGCATGCCCACCGTGATCCTGGCCAAGACGGTCAAGGGCTATGGCATGGGCAGCGCGGGCGAGTCGCTCAACCCGACCCACCAGACCAAGAAGCTCGACGACGACGCGGTGCGCACCTTCCGCGACCGCTTCAACATCCCGCTGAGCGACAAGCAGCTGGCCGAAGCCGAGCAGGTGCCCTTCTACAACCCGGGCCCGGACTCGCCGGAAGTGCGCTACATGAAGGAGCGCCGCGCCGCGCTGGGCGGCTACCTGCCCGCACGCCGCCGCAAGGCCGACAAGTCCTTCACCGTGCCGCCGCTTTCGACCTACGAGCGCCTGCTCAAGGACAGCGGCGAGCGCAAGTACTCCACCACCATGGCCTTCGTGCAGACGCTCAACATCGCCCTGCGTGACAAGGAGCTGGGCCCGCGCATCGTGCCGATCGTGGCCGACGAGGCGCGCACCTTCGGCATGGAGGGCATGTTCCGCCAGATCGGCATCTACGCCCCGTTCGGCCAGAAGTACAAGCCGGTCGACGCCGACCAGCTGATGTACTACCGCGAGGACCAGTCCGGCCAGGTGCTGCAGCAGGGCATCAGCGAGCCGGGCGCCATCTCGTCCTGGCTGGCCGCCGGCACCAGCTACTCGGTGTCCAACGTGCCGATGCTGCCGTTCTACATCTACTACTCGATGTTTGGCTTCCAGCGCGTGGGCGACATCGCCTGGCAGGCCGCCGACATGCGCACCCGCGGCTTCCTGCTGGGCGGCACCGCCGGGCGCACCACGCTCAACGGCGAAGGCCTGCAGCACGAGGACGGCTTCAGCCTGGTCATCGCCGGCTCCATTCCCAACGTGCGCAGCTATGACGCCACCTTCGGCTACGAAGTCACCGTCATCCTCCAGCACGGCATGAAGTCGATGATGGAAGAGCAGAAGGACGAGTACTACTACCTGACCCTGATGAACGAAAACTACACCCATCCGGAAATGCCGGCGGGTGCGGAGGAAGGCATCATCAAGGGCATGTACCTGCTCACCGACGCCGGCAAGCCCAAGAAGGGCGAGCTGCGCGTGCAGCTGCTGGGCAGCGGCACCATCCTGCGCGAGGCCATCGCCGCGGCCGAGCTGCTGGACAAGGACTTCGGCGTGACCGCCGACATCTGGTCCTGCCCCAGCTTCAACGAGCTGCGCCGCGACGGCTTCGCCGCCGAGCGCTGGAACCGCCTGCATCCGGAAGGCGAGCAGCGCAAGCCCTACGTCACCCAGTGCCTGGAAGGCCGCCAGGGCCCGGTCATCGCCGCCACCGATTACGTGCGCGCCTACAGCGACCAGATCCGCGCCTTCCTGCCCACCACCAACTACACCGTGCTGGGCACCGACGGCTTCGGCCGCAGCGACACCCGCGCCAACCTGCGCCGCTTCTTCGAAGTGGACCGCTACTACATCGCCCACGCCGCCATCGCCGCGCTGGCGAAGGACGGCAAGATGACCGGCAAGGACGTGGCCCGCGCGATCAAGCAGTACAAGATCGATGTGGACAAGGTGAATCCGGACGGGGCGTGATGCCGCGTCAGATTGGCGGAGTATGAAGAGGGCGGCCATTGGCCGCCCTTTTCTTATCTCTTCCCCTGCGGAGGTCACTACCTTCCAAGGCACCGCTGCGAAGCCCGTAGGCCTCGTCGTGAGTAGTTTCGGAGGGAGGGCGAATCCCCGGGAAAGATCCCGTCGCTCAGTCAGCGCGGGAGAGGGGTGCGAGGCGAGGCGGCCGTTGGTGCCACACGGTTAGCCTCAGCTGGATCCGGTCAATCGCCGTCGTAATTGATGAAGTAGAACCCGTAGTTGCTCGCGTTGCGAACTGCATTGGTGCGATCCGAGGAGGAGAGAAACTGCGTCTCGCCGTAATCGTAGATGTCGTTGCCGTTGATCGCCACGTCGATCGTGCCGTCCCAGTGCTCGTCGGCGAAGTGCGTCACCTCGTGGAGCAGTGTTTTCACCAGCGAGACATAGTCGGGATTTCCTTCCGGGAAGAGGGCCTGTGGATTGCCAGATCCGTCATCAAAAAAAGCGGGGCACGTGTGGATGACGTAAAGCTCTTGCTTGTAGGTAAAAGCAATTGCGCCGCGGTCGATCAGCTCTTGCGGGCAATCTCCACAAGCCAACGTCACGGCTGGGCGTGGCCCCTGTGAAGTGTCATCAGAGATGCGGAACCAAGCAGTGATGACGCCTTGATCGACATAGTTGTCGTTCGAATCGCCAGGGTTAGGCACGGGACTCACGTGTGCCCCAAACCACTTCCAGTACCTGGCGTTATAAGGGAACGTCGTGACATCGTTCACCGTGTGGTACATGTTGGACAACGCGGCAGCACCCATGAGTGCCGTCGACGTCGCAACCGACTTTGCATTGGCGAAAGCACTCTGCTCTGCTGCGGTACACACTGCCGCGGTGGCCCTGGGATGATCAATGGCGCCTTGCGTTGAGGACGAACTGCGCGGATCTATCCAGATCTCCACGGGACGAACCAGGACCTCTGACGAGTGCAGGCTCTTGTTTGCTGATGCGGAAGGTCCATCCTTCTGACGGTAATGCGCTCCAAATCGAAGTGAGACCGTGTAGTGCTTGCCTGGCTCAAGATGGTAGTTGGACGGCAGATCCACCTGGTAATTGATTGAGTCCCCCGCCTTGATTTCTTTCTCGCTGGCACTCTCATCAGCGAAGCTTACAAACATGCCCTTGTATTTCGCTTCGACCCCGCTGTCATCAACGATTCTCAGTGCGTCGTTGATCAGGCGGCCATTCGATAAGGGGATCGGAAGCGCCTTCTGGTCGACGAGAATGGTCTCGTCGCCGCTATTGGCCAAAGCCAATCGCAATACTCCGGAATTCGAGTTCGTCTGTGCTGATCGCTGGGAAGCTGGAACTTGATCCAGGCTGATGGTGAGTTGTCCGGCGGCAGATGCTTGCACTGAATACGCAATTGCCAACAAGCCCAATGCATAAAAGATCTTCATGCTTTACTCCTTCCATGGGGAGGGGATAGAAATTACCGTCCGCTCTCAGCGCAGTGCTGAGACTTCTATCTCGGTTGCTTCGGTAACAAGGCGAAGCGGGGTTAAAGTGCAGTTTCAGCCTTGGCCTTCGGCCTTCCCATCCGCGCCGCGGTCCCCGCGCGCCGTCCGAGCTGTCGTTCGTTGGCGGTGCGGAAGCGCGCGTTCCCGGTCGCGTGCTGGCGCAACAGTTAAGACGGATCGTGGCGGTCTCGTCGGGGTCGATGGCGTCCATCACGAAGCGGCGATAGGTCGCCGCACGCACTCCGGCGGTCTGACCCCGGTTTCAGGCATAGGCCATCAGCGCCAGCAGGTCTATCAGCCCGTGCGCGATGATCGCGGGCCAGAGCCGGCCGGTACGTGCGAACCACCAGCCGAGCATCAGCCCCACGATGACCAGCGAAATCGCGCCGATGGGGCCTTGATACAGATGGTACGAGGCGCGGATCGCCACGCTGACGTTCACTGCGAACGCCGGGCTGTGGCGTCGCTGCAGCACCCGAATCACATAGGCGC
Organism: Pseudoxanthomonas sp. USHLN014; assembly: GCF_037153335.1. Lineage (NCBI taxonomy): Bacteria > Pseudomonadati > Pseudomonadota > Gammaproteobacteria > Lysobacterales > Lysobacteraceae > Pseudoxanthomonas > Pseudoxanthomonas sp. USHLN014. The sequence goes on along the minus strand of NZ_JBBCKO010000002.1, from coordinate 167,543 downwards.
AGACGAACACCTCTTCGAAGATCGGATTGACCAGCGAGATCGCCAACACCGCGGTCAGCGTCAGCTTTCCGGCCACCATCGCCTCCAGGGAAGGATTCACCCCCTCGGCCATGCCTGCGCCCAGCCACCTCAGCGGATAGCAGGCCACGATGCACGCCATCAGCAGGCCGATCGCCGGGTAGATGTCGCGCCCCTGCCACTGCAGACCCAGCGCTTGCGGCGTCCATCCGCGGAACCACAGCACGGGGATCAGCAGCGCCAGCACCACCAGTTCGTAGAACACCATGCCCCACAGATTCGCCGCGGAGAACGACCGCTCGACGGCAGGCGCCAGCAAGGCCGAGAAGCTCGAGTAGATGGGCAGTCCCAGTGCGATCGCGATCACGACCACGAGTTCGCCCCAGCCTGCAGATGGCTTGTCGCTTCCTTGCATCGATCCCCTTTTTCGTCCGGCTGTCCGCCGCGCAGGTCGCTGACGCGGCTGGCGCGCTAGTACAGCACGTCCTGCCTGCGTTTTGGCAGCACCAGGTGGTAAGCGGCAGCACCAAAGTCGCCTTCGGCCGGACGGAGCGGGGCAGGGTGCTTGCGCCAGTCAAGGCGCCAGGATGACGTTCTACGCAGGGATCAAGGCGTCGCGGCCAGCGCCCGACGGTGCTGGCGATACAGCGCCAGCAGTTGCAGCGGAACGCCAATCACCAGCGCAAGCAACAGCGCACCGAGCACGCCAAGCAGCAAGGGCGCTTTGGGGTCCTGCGCCAGCGGGTGGCTGACCGGGAGGCGTCGCAGGGTTTCCGAGACGGTGGGCACCATGAGCAGGAACACGCTCAGGCTGAGTGCGATGGTCTGCACGTAGGTCCAGAACCGCGCGGCGGGGCGGGCGAGGGCGATGCCGTAGCCCACCAGCAAGGTCGCCAGGGTCACGGTTGCGGCGAGCTTGCTGACCGGCTGGTGCGCAATGGGATACACCGTCAGCACGCCCAGCAGCATGAACCAGAAGTAGGCCCGGCCCGCCTTGCTGGCCGGCGTGATGCGGCCGTGCTTCGCAAGCATGTAAGCGGCCAGGGGGATGGCGGGCAGGCTGCCGAGCGTGTGCAGCCAGCCAATCGGGGAGATGCCCATCGAGGCGGTTCCTTGTGCGTGAGAAAGATTGAATCGCGTGGTCGGGGGTAGGACGCCTCAAGCGCCTGCGTATTCCACCTGCCCGTGGAGACGCTTCTCAGGGCAGCCCGGGAAGGGCGCCCCGCATTCAACCCACAGGTGCGCGGCCGAACACGGTCTCACGGGCCTTCCCGCACGACGCGGGCGCCCTTGGTAGCGCGGTGCTGCCGCGGCCAGCTCAGGGCCGCGGCGATCGCCAGCGAAGCGGCGATGAGCAGCGATGCGAAGGCGAACCCGTCGGCGACCACGTTTGCGCCCGCACCGTCAGGCACCATCGAGAAGAACACGCCGCCCACCAGAGCGACCGACAGCGCGGCGCTGATCTGCAGCACCGCGCTGACCACGCCGGCCGCCAGCCCCGCCCACTGCGCCTCCACCTGGTCCACGTTGAGCCGCACCAGCGCCGGGTGCGCGATCCCTTGCCCAATGCCGATCAGCGCCAGGGGAAGGGGCAGCCACGCAGGCGCGGCGCACGCCGCCAGCACGGCCGCGACCGTCAGCCCTGCCGCTTCCAGACTCATGGCGAAGGCGGCCGTGCGCGCATGCAGCCGCCGCGCAACGCGTGGACCACTCAGCGCGCCCAGCAGCAGTCCCAGCCCCACCGGCAGAATCGCAACGCCCGCAGCCAGCGGCCCGTGATGCAGCCCCGCCTGCTGATACACCGCAAAAATCAGGAAGAACGCCGCAAGCGCATAGAAGAACAGCGTCGCCAGCAGCGTGCGGCGAAGCGCCCGCGACGAGAGCGCCGCCGGCGAGACCAGCAGCGAGGCGCCAGAGCGCTCCCGGCCCTTCTGGTGCTGCCAGAAGGCGAACAGCAGCAGCGGCGCCAGCGCCAGCACGCCCAAGCTCCACACCGGCCAACCGCGCTCGCGTCCCTCGATCAGCGGCACCACCAGCGCCAGCAGCCCCAACGCCAGCAGCGCCGCACCGGCCATGTCCAGGCGATCGGGGTTCACCGCCTTGCGCTCGGGCAGCAGCACGAGCGCCGCGGGCATCGCGACCGCGATGACCGGCAGATTGACCAGGAAGACGCTCCGCCAGCCAAGGCCCCACGGGCTGGCCGCCACCAGCAGGCCGCCCAGCAGCTGGCCGGCGGCCGAGGCAAGCCCGAACGTGGCCCCGTACCAGCTGAGCGCGCGGTTCTTCTCGCTCGCCCGGAACAGCGCATGGATGAAGGCCAGCGACTGCGGCGCCATCACCGCGGCCGAGATGCCCTGCAGCAGCCTGCCCGCCACCAGCACCTCGGGCGAGGGCGCAAAGCCGCACAGGGCAGAGGCCACGCCAAAGCCGGCCATGCCCGCCAGGAACGTGCGCTTGCGCCCCCAGATGTCGCCCAGCCGCCCGCCCAGCACCAGCGTGACCGCATAGGCCGTGGCGTACACCGACACCACCAGCTGCGACACGCCCGGCGCGGCCCGTAGGTCCTCGCGGATGGCCGGCAGCGCCACATTGACGATGAAGAAATCCAAGGGCGGCAGCAGCGTCCCGGTCAGCAGCACGACCAGGGCGATCCAGCGACGCGCCTCGGGGCGCGCCACGTTTGCGTCGGTGATGGAAGAGTTCATGGGAAAGGCCTCGTCTTGCGCGCCAGGGCGAGGGCCCGCCTCAGCGCATGCCACCGGAGGCGATGAGGCATTCGCCGGTCACCCAGCCCGCCTCGTCGGAGGCCAGGAACGCGACGATCGACGCCACGTCCTTGACCTGGCCGATGCGACCAAGCGGCGTTTGCGCCTGATTCCACGCATGGAACTCGGAACCCATGACCCCCGCGGCGTGGGTGCCGTCGGTCTCGATCAGCCCGGGGTTTACCGCATTGACGCGGATCCCGCGCGGGCCCAGCTCGCGCGACAGCACGCCGGTGATCGCATCGAGCGCGCCCTTGGTGCCGCTGTAGATCGCGCTTTCGGCCGGCAGCACGCGCGTGACGAACGAGCTGATGTTGATGATGCTCGCGCCCTCGCTGAGGAACGGCACCGCGGCACCGGTGACCAGCAGCGGCCCGAGCACATTGATGTCGAACTGCTGGCGATACAGCGCTTCGCTGCTGTCCTCGATTTTGGCGAACCGATAGACGCCCGAGTTGTTCACCAGCACATCCAGCCGACCGAAGTGGTCGAGCGTCGCCTTGACCAGCGCCTCGACCTCGGCCTGCTGGCGCACATCGGCCTGCACCGCCACCGCGCGCCCACCCGCGGCCTCGATGTCGGCGACGACCTGCTGCGCGCCAGGCCGGTCGCTGGCGTAATTGACGACGACCTGCGCGCCGTCAGCGGCCAACCGGCGCGCGATGCCCGCGCCGATGCCTTTCGAAGCGCCCGTCACCAGGGCGACCTTGCCGTTCAATCTGCGCATGTTCTCTGACTCCAATGGGATCGCCGGGGTCGGCGCGCGGCCCACACAGGCCGCGCGTCCCTGCCGGGCGGCGCAGGCGCACCAGGCGCCGCGCCGCATCCACCGACCGGCGCACAGTGGGCGCCGATGCAGGGGCGGGCATCGTGCGACGAACAACATTGTTTGTGCACTGCCATTCCTGCATATTCGGCGTACAGATTTGAACGACTGACGGCGATGGAATGGAGCGATGTCAGGATCCTGCTCGCGGTCGCGCGCGCGGGCTCGCTGGGTGAGGCGGCCCGCCGCCTCGGCGTGAGCCACCCCACGGTGGGTCGGCGGATCAAGGCGCTGGAAGACGAGGCCGAGCAGCCGCTCTTCCGCCGCACCCGCGAGGGCCTGGTGCTCACCGATGCGGGCGACCGCGTGCGCGCGCTGGCCGAGGCCATGGAGAACGCCGCGCTGTCCATGGAGCGCCGCCTGGCCGGCAACCACGACCGGCTCGAAGGCCTGCTGCGGATCTCGTCAGCGGACTGGTTCGCCGCCTTCGTGCTGGCGCCGGTCTTCGTGGAGCTGGGGCGGCTGCACCCGGCCGTGGTGCCCGAAGTCATCGCCAGCTACCGCCTGCTGGATCTCACCCGGCGCGAGGCCGACGTGGCCTTCCGCCTGGTCCCCTTCAGCGAGCCCGACCTCGTCCAGCGCCGCCTGATGACCCTGCACTACGGCCTGTACGCCACGGCGCAGACGGCCGCGGCGGCGCAGGCCGACCCCGCCTCCGTGGGCCTGATCCTGATGAACACCGCGCAGAGCCATTTCCCGGACGTGGCCTGGCTGATCGAGCGCTTCCCCGAGGCGCCGCGCGTCTTCACCAGCACCAGCCGCAGCGTGCAGGCGCAGATGTGCCTGCGCGGGCGTGGCCTGGCCGTGCTGCCGCGCCCGCTGGGCGATGCAACGGCGGGGCTGCAGCGCATCGAAACGCACGGGACCCCGCCCACCCGCGACATCTGGGTCGGCTATCACCAGGACCTCAGGCACATGGACCGGCTGCGGGCCATGCTCGAGATCACGGACAAGCTGTTGGGCGGCGAGCCGCCTGGCTAGCGGCCTGCTCCGCGCTAAGGGGCGTAGTGCGCGGATGTCCGCTTCAGTTGTGCGCCAGCGCCCGGGGCTTATTTGGAAGTCTTGCTGGTCGAGCGTGCGCCTGCGCGCTTGGCGACCTTCTTGGTCGCTTTCCTGGTCGCCTTCTTCGCGGTCTTCTTCGCCGTCTTCTTGACTGTCTTCTTGGCGGTCTTCTTTGCGGCTTTCTTCGCAGTCTTCTTGGTCGCCTTCTTGGCGGCTTTCTTGGTGGTCTTCTTCGCGACCGCCATGTTGTCCACCAGGTTGGGGTAGGGCCGCCCAGCCTTCTTCGCCCGGGACTTGGCCTCGGCTTTCTGGCCGCTGGAGAGCGTCTTGCTGGCCGACTTCTTGGCCGGGTTGGCCTTCTTCCAGGGGGCTTTCTTGGCTTGCTTGGTCGTCGCCATGTCAGGTCGCCTCCGCCTGGCGCATGCGCTGCTCGATCCGCGCGGCCCAGCGCTTGCCCGCATCGCCACCCCACAGCAGCCAGGCGATATAGCCGGCGGACGGGTGCGTGCGGTCGGCCCAGCCCTGGCCCTGCTTGTCCACGCCGTGACGCGCGAAGTAGGAGGTCATGCGGCGCACCGTCGCCGGGGACAGCGTGGTCTGCGCCGCCAGGTCGCGCGCCCGCGCGACCCCCACCGCCGTGCCGCCCCGGCCATGCGCCTCCCGCAGCTTGAGGCCCCGGCTCGCCGCCTGCGCGGCGCCCTTGGGCGGGGTGAAGTCAATCGCGTCGTACCGGGTTGATCGGGCCACTGCGGAGCCTCCTGCTGGCGAGGATTCGAGTGTGCGTACGTAGAAAAGGGGGCGGTGTGAAGGCACTAGTCAACCCCGGTGCCCATCCAAGCTCTAATGAGCTGCGCCGCGATGTCTCCGCCGACGAGCGCCGGAACCGCCTGGATCCGGAAGACGAACACCGCAAGCCGTACGTTACCCAGTGTCTGGGAGTCCGCCAGGGCCCGGTCGTCGCCGCCAGCGACTAAGTGAGCGCCTACAGCGACCAGATCCGCGCCTTCCTACCCGCCACCAACTACACCGGACTGGGCACCGAAGTGCCAGGGTCTAGCAACGCGGGCTTGACTGGGTCGCAAACGGCGCGACAGTGCCAGGATATCCCTGTCGCCCCCCAACATCGGCTAGTCTGCTGCACCAATGGCTAAGCAATGGAAGCTCCTGTTCTCTATATCCGACAGGGCCGACGGTCACGACGTGACCCCGGAGACGGTGCCGCTTGGTCTGCTGAAGGAATTTGTTAAGGATGTAGCTGAGTTCGTGCGTGGTACTGACAAGACCGTCGATCCAAACGATCTTTTAATGTCAGTCACTAAAGGCTCTCTTGCGCTGGAGAGCTATGAGGAACTCCCCGCTGACCTGCCAATTTGGGGCGACATAGAGCAATTGGCTAATGGGACGCTGAAGGGCGTGGATTCCAAGCGGGCCAAAATCGCTGAGAAGTGGCGATTGGAGGCTATGAAACACCCTAATCGCACTTTCAAGATAGCCGACGCGGCGCAGAAGACCGTCGTTGCTATCAATGCCGACACCTATTTCACTAAGGAGCAGGTGTCCAACTGGGTGCTAGTGGAGCGCTACTTATCTGGCACCGTAGAGGACTGGGGCGGGCTAACTTCAGCCAACATCCATGTGCGCCTAGACGATGGCACCACATTGAAGGTGGATGCCACGCGCGATCAAATTCGAGAGCATGAGTTAAACCCTGTCTATCACGCCGTCATGATTCGGGTTGAGCTTGAGGAAGACTTGGTAACTGGCGAGCGGCGCAATGCACGGTTCTTGGGCTTTGCTGACTATCAGCCTCGTATTGACGAGCACGAGTACAACAGAGCCACAGAAGCCGGTCGTGCCGCGTGGAAGGACGTGGATGACGCCGCCGATTGGGTAAGAAGGATTAGAGGGGATAAGGAGTGACAACACGCCCAATAATGCTTGATACCAGTTTTCTTATTGCTTATGCCGATCCGGATAGAGAATTCCATTCGGTCGCGAAACAGTACTTCAGGGAGGCGATTCGCCTTCAGCTGCCCATGTTGCTCTCAACTTTGGTTGTTGCGGAGTTTGAACGACGGCAGCAGTTAAGCACCTTGGGGCTTGGTAACTTCCGCATCATGCCTTTCAATTTCGACGATGGGCAGGAAGCGGCGCGTCTTGCGGAACTGCTGTTTCCCAAAGATGCGGGCAATGACAGAGTCTGCCTCGCTACCGACGTAAAAATTGTGGCCCAAGCGAAACGCTCCGGCGCGGCTGTGATTCTGACTGAAGACTTCCGCAGCATGGCGAAGTACGTCGATGGTTTGCGTGGATTAGGTCAGCTTGATTGCTATCCGTTGCTTACGAAGGATGGTTTCGATTCGGGAAGGCTTATTGATCCGGGTTCCCCCGGCCTGTTCCTTCCGCCTCAAATGCAATAGACCACGCAATGACGCATCCTTGAAGATCGTCAAGAATTTCGTTCATCAGAACAGTCTGGCCGAGTTGTGAATGAATCTGGAAAAGCTCACTGACCTCAATGCATCTGACCCTCAGGGTCGCGATGAAATGACCGGCAACCTGTTCTGACTTCAGAACCGGCTAAGGAACGAGAGTTTGGCTAATGTCGCGAGCACCATACCTGCCGAACTCTGGCGAGTTTTCGAGTTTGCCTGCATGGGATAGATGCTACTGGCTATCCCGGTCTTACATTGAAGCCAGCTCACATCTTTGTACTTCAATGTTGAATAGTGAGTACTCAAATCAATACTCATCTAGCAGGGTTGTTCTACATCTTGCTCGTCAAGGGTTGGAGCTATTTCTAAAAGCCTCCATACTTGCTGCTACGGGTCTTACGGAGTTGCCAGGGCATAACTTGGTTCATCTGCTGAAATCGTATCGTAGATACTATCCCGGCGATGAATTCTATCTTATTGTTCCTGCCCGATTCGCTCTTAGGGAAGATGACGATCTATTTCAACGCGAGCTAGATGTTTTCCACTCAACCTTGGATCAACGTTATAGATATCCCGTTGACCGAAAGGGTAAGGACTTCGCGGTTCGTGAGATTTTCGATCCAAGAGAATTTTTACGGGAGATTGATGAGCTTAGTAGCAATCTAGTGTTAATTGAGTTTAGTAAAATTCGCCCTCGGGTTAAGGATGTGATTGGATAGATCAATCCTGGAGAATGGGTTTCAGATACACTTTCTTGAGTGCCATTTCCGCTCCTGGCGCCCCAGCTGCCGAGGGGCTTGTCGCCAAAGCCGCTTGTCTTGTAAGCCTTCCGAACTCTCCTTCGATGGCTTTGCTAAAACAGGGGCATAGTGCAGTTTTGACTTCTGCCGCCCTAGTCTTTAATAGTTTGCGCGCGATAAATGGGGCAACGTGAGGCGTTGTCAATGTACGTGCGTGGCGCCGATTACAGGAAGGCGCAGGTCAAGAGCTATTGGGCGACGGCATCCTGCCGATTCGCCTCCGATAAGAGCTGTTCGTAGCTCTGCACGCGCGTTCGCAGTCTGATGATGTGCCAGGACATCACGTACGCGAGCAGCAGGAGGAAGGCGAGGCAGCCCTGGATGAGGGTGATGTCGGCCAGCACGGTCCAGTCGCCCCAGTGCCAACCTTTGAGTTGCAGGTAGAGGGCGAGGAGCAGTGGTAGGACGCCCAGCCGCTCCATCCCGCCGGTGAACAGGCCCAGGCGTTCGTGCATGTTCGACCTGCGGTTGCGGATGAAGGCTTCGCGCTGCAGGCGCTGTTCGCGGGGGAATGCGCGTAACGCTTGGACGATGTCCTGGTAGTAATGGAATTCGTGCTCCATCTCGGACGCGTGCTGGGCGTAGGGATGGCGGAAGCTCGGCCACTCGCGTCTGATTTGCAGCACAAGCGTGACAAGAAGACCGCCAATCTCCAAGGCGAGGCCCGCGGCGGCGAAAGCCAAGCCGGTTCGCCCTTCCAGGATCGAACCGAGCAGCATGCCGACCCCGGCTCCGAGCAGTGCAACGACGAAGCTCCAACGCTCAAGCCGGCCTGCGCGATTCGGGTCCGTGTCCCGGGTGTAGCGCGCCATCGCGTCGGCGAGCGAAGGAAAGCTCAAGTCCTTCACTAAAGCGGGCTGATGTTGCTTCGCGCTGACGGACGCTTGCTGCGTGAGGTTCGGTGAGCCTTCCATGCGACGTGTGCCTCTTCCTGATAGATATGCGCGCGCCTTCTACTCTGTCGAAGGAGTCGCCAGGACACAACCGTGTTCGCCACAACGGAACCTGTTGACAGGTAAATCGCGTAGGAGCAATCTCGCGATTAAGGAGCGTCGAAACTCCGTACATAGCGGTACCCACCTCCGTCAAACCGGTGGGTTTTTTGTGCCTGCATCTTTGCAGGTGCAGCCGACGCGATGCCTGCGTCGGGAGGGCGGCTAATACAACACCCGCAAGGGAAATACGCCCGCCGACTATGTACGGTTTCGAACCTCCCGACTTCCCGTCCGCTACCTGCGGGCGGGCACTTCATGGTGATAAGGAGGCGACGATGAACGAGCGCGCGTTCGGCGAGCACGGTGAGATGAGTTACTTGCTGCCCGAGGAGAGCCAGCAGCGGCTGCGGCAGCTGAGGGAGCACTTGGAGTTTCTGGTGCGCCTGGTGCAGCAGCGGACTGCCGACGCGTCCGCGGCGTGCCCACCCGAGGTGCTCTTGGGCGAATGGAGATACTCGTTGTGTTTGGTCATCGAGCAACTCGCCCAAGTGCTCGACGCGGCGAAAGGACCGGCACGGTACGCGCCGGCACACGCGTCCCCGGATGAAATAGCGCATGAGGCTGTGCAGGCCTCGCTGTCTGCGAACGTCGGCACACCCCAAGCCAAGCCTTACGACTTCAACGCCTCGCCGCGCATGCTGTTCGGCGTCACGCTCGATCAGGTCGATGCGCTCAACCTGCTGATCGACACCATCCGGGCCTACGCCGATGCGGTGTCCGCCGAAGGCATGGCCGACTTCGCCGAGGGCACGCTGTCCCGGCTGGGGCATTCGATCTTCGATCGTGCGGGCGAGGCGCTGGCGCTGCTGGGCGAGATCCAGGACCAGCCGCTGCCCGATGAGCCGCATGTGCCGCCGTCCTCCGTCGGCGAGCCCCGCGCCACGTATCGCGTGTCGGGCGTCGCCTGCGGCGCTGACGCCGTGCGGCCTTTGCCGGAGCTGCCAAGCCCTGCGTCGGCCGCTGACCCCGGGTCCACAGGCGTCTTGCTGCACTGAATGCGGCGGCGGGCCAGGGTGGCGGCGCCGGGGCACTGCGCCGCAGCGGTCCTGTGGCGCTTGACCTGACGGACGCCCGCGGGCGTTTCAGTGCCCGCGCTCGGCGACGGTGTGCGCCGGAAGGGCGCCAGTCCTGCGTGTCCACGCTGGCGTCTCGCTGACGGGCGTGCGCGAATCTATTCACGACGGTCGCCTGGCGGCCAGGCGAATCGGGCGTAACGGCCTGAGGTGCAAGGCTTTTCGGCAGCCTTGGCGGTCGACTATCTATTCAAATATCTATTCAACAAGACGGCTTCAGCCGTCCAGGCACTTGGCCCACAGCGCCGGGTCCACCTCGCCCAGCTGTTCGAGCAGGGGTCGGCCGAACAGGTAGCCCTGGAACAGGGCGATGCCCAGGCCGTGCAGGTAGCGGAATTCCTCCACGGTCTCCACGCCTTCGGCCAGCGGCTGGCAGCCCAGTTCGTTGGCGATGCTCACGACGCCGCGCGCGATGGCCTGGCGCGCGGGGTCGCGGTCGATGTCGCGGATCAGGGCCATGTCCAGCTTGATCAGGTCGGGCTGGAAGTTGGCCAGCAGCTTCAGGCCGGCGTAGCCGGCGCCGAAGTCGTCCATCGCGGTGAGGAAGCCGCGCTCGCGGTAGTCGCGGAAGATGCGGGTCAGGTGCGCCTCGTCGCGCACCTGTTCGGACTCGGCGGTCTCGAAGATCAGCCGCTCGGTCGGGAAGCCGTGGCGCCGCGCGGCCTGCAACGTCAGCTGGATGCAGGTGGCCGGCTCATACACCGCATTGGGCAGGAAGTTGATCGACAGATAGCCCTGCAGGCCCAGGCGCGCGGCGGTCTCGATGGCCTTGACCCGGCAGGCCTGGTCGAAGCGATACAGCTGCTCGGGCGTGACGCGCGCCAGCACCTCGAGGGCGCCGCCGCCCTCGGCGGTGCGCACCAGCGCCTCGTAGCCGTAGATGGAACGCGTGCGCGCATCGACGATGGGCTGGAAGGCCATCCGGATCTGGAAATCCAGTGGCTGGCCGGTGCCGCAATTGGCGCACGGCGCTGCGTTGGCTTTCGGGTTGGAGGGGCGCGCCGGTTCCATGCGATGTGTGCCTTCGGCAGCGACAAGTGATGAGCAGGATACGCTGGCCGCGTGCGGAAAACGCTGCGTTGCGACTTTCGTTGCGCCGCCGTTGCGCAAGGGCCGCGTGCCCGTTCTGGGGGAGGGCGCGCGATGCGGCGCCGCGCCGGCGCGATGGCGCGCATCGCATCACGCAAGCGCGCCGCGCTTATCCCGCAGACGGGATGCTTTTTCCCCCGATTGCCGGCTTATCCGGCCCGTCCCCGCGCCCCATTCTTTTGGCCGCACGCCGCCTGCGTTTGGCAGGGCGCGCGTTTTCTCCCCTTCTTCAGGAAGCATCAAGATGAGCAAGCTCGCAGGAAAAGTCGCCCTGGTCACCGGGGCCTCCAAGGGCATCGGCGCGGCGATCGCCTCGGCGCTGGGCGCCGCCGGCGCGTCGGTGGTGGTCAATTACGCGTCCAGCCGCAGTGGCGCCGATGCGGTGGTGGCGCGCATTACGCAGGCCGGCGGCCAGGCGGTGGCGGTGCAGGGCGATGTGTCCGATGCGCAGCAGGCCAAGGCGCTGGTGGCCGCGGCCGTCGAGCGCTTCGGCCGGCTCGATATCGTGGTCAACAATTCGGGCGTGTATGAGGCGGCGCCGCTGGAAGAGGTCACGCCGGCGCACTTCCATCGTCATTTCGACATCAACGTGCTGGGTCTGCTGCAGGTGACGCAGGCTGCGTTGCCGCATCTGGGGCAGGGCGCCAGTGTCATCAATATCGGTTCGACGGTCAGCGCGATGGAGCCGCCGGGTCTGGTGGTCTATACCGCGACCAAGGGCGCGGTGGATGCGATCACCGGCGTGCTCTCGCGCGAGCTGGGCCCGCGCGGGATCCGCGTCAACAGCATCAATCCGGGCATGGTCGATACCGAGGGCGCGCAGACCGCGGGCTTCATTGGCTCGCCGATGCAGACGCAGATCGTGGCGCAGACGCCGCTGGGCCGTGTTGGCGCGCCTGATGACATCGCCGATGTTGCGGTGTTCCTCGCCTCGGACGCGGCGCGCTGGCTGACCGGCGAGCGCATCAAGGCGGGTGGCGGGCTGCGCTGAGGCTGTCTAGCTTGGTGGAAGCAACTGTCTCTCAGTTCAAGCCGCGGCCTTTTTGTAGAGCGGAGCTTGCTCCGCTGCTCTTCGTTCGGTTCGTGGGGGAAGGCCCCAGCGGAGCAAGCTCCGCTCTACAGGTGGGAGCCGCCATGGCGGCGAGGGGCTTTACCGGGAAAGCCTCATCGCCGCCATGGCGGCTCCCACGGGGTTTTGGGGCTTGCGGCTGTGGTGCTGCTCGATGTCGGCGCAAAGGCAACAGCAACAGCTAACCCCTCCCCCTCAGTCGCTAGTTCGCGACTTCGAGCTCCCCTTCGCCTTCGGCGAAAGGGAGGGGGCGGGACGCTGCTCCGTCAGGTCCTCCAGCGAACCGGCCTGCGCTTGCTTTGCCGAGCGCCCCTCCCCTTTGCGCGTAGCGCAAGGGGGAGGTTGGGAGGGGGTTGCTATTGTTGTTGCTCGTTCGCTTTTGGCGCAGAGCAACAGCAGCGTCAACGGCTAGCCCCTCCCTCTCAGTCGCTAGTTGGCGACTTCGGGCTTCGCTTCGCCTTCGGCGAAAGGGAGGGGGCAGCGCGCTGTTTTGTCACGTCCTTGAGCGATCTGCTGACGGGGGCGTGGCGCTGGCGTTTCGGTCGTGCCGGTCAGGCGACCTGGCGCAGGCGGTCGATGTCGCGGGGGAGCAGGGGGCGGGAGAAGATGAAGCCCTGTGCTTCGCGGCAGCGCAGGGTCTTGAGGGCCACGGCTTCTTCCTCGGTCTCCACGCCCTCGGCCACGGTGTGGAAGCCCAGGTCGTGAGCCAGGCCGATGATCGAGCGCACCATCGCGCCCTTCTGGATCGCGCTGGGGAAGCCCTGCACCAGGCTGCGGTCGATCTTGATGGTGTTGATCGGCAGGGTGGTGAGGTAGGCGAAGTTGCTGTAGCCGGCGCCGAAGTCGTCCACCGCGATGCGCACGCCCATCTGGCTGATCTCGCTGAGCTGGCGCGAGACTTCGGGCGTGCGTTCGAGCCATTCGCCTTCGGTAATCTCGATTTCCAGATGGCTCGGGTCCAGCCCGGTGCGCCTGAGCTGGGTCAGCAGGCGGTCGGGCAGGTCGCCGCGGCGGAAGTCGGCCGGCGAAACGTTCAGCGACAGCGCCAGGTTCATGCCGCGGGCGATCCAGGTCCGCATCTGTGACAGGGATTGCCTTATGACCCAGTCGGTCACTTGCGGCATCAGCGCGGTACGTTCGATCACCGGGACGAACTCGCCGGGCGAGACTTCGCCCAGCTCGTCGTGCTTCCAGCGCAGCAGGGCCTCGACGCCGACCATCCTGCGGGTGGCCAGTTCCACGCGCGGCTGGAACACCAGATACAGCTGGTCGTTGGCAATGGCCGCCGGCAGGTCGGTGGCCAGGCGGTAGTCGCGGCGCAGCTGCAGGTCGCGCGTGGGTTCGTAGCGCACCCAGGGCTGGCGCTGGTCCAGGGCCTGGTGCATGGCCACGAGCGCCCGGCGCAGCGCGTCCTGGGCGTTGGAGGCGTCGAAGGCGGTAATGCCGCCATGGCACATGGGCAGCATCTCCAGGCCGTCGACCAGCACCGAGCGCGTGGCCACCAGGCGGACGCGTTCCAGGATCGCCTCGCGCTCGTCGCTGGACAGCTCGCTGAGCACGAAGGCGAAGCGCGACACGCCCACGTGGTAGAGCGGGGCGATGTCGGACAGCAGCTTGGACAGGCGCTCGCCGATCTGGCGGATCAGCGACTCCACCGGCGCCATGCCGCGCGCCTGCCCCAGCAGGTGCGCGGCGTGCACGTCGAAGACGTCCAGGATCATCAGCGTGTGGCGGTCGTACGGCCTGATATCGGCCAGCGCGGCCAGGTCCAGGGCGAACTGCTGGCGGTTGGGCAGGCCGGTGACCGGCTCGCGCCGGCCGACCGAGCGCAGCAGGCTGATCTGGTCGATGGTCAGCGTCGCCAGCGTCTCCAGCTGGTGGCGCTGCTGTTCGGTCAGTTTGCGCGGCTTGTGGTCGAGCACGCACAGTGCACCGATGGCGTAGCCGGAGGAGGTGATGAGCGGGGCGCCGGCGTAGAAGCGCAGGTGCGGCGCGTCCACCACCAGGCAGTTGTCGGCAAAACGCGGATCCTGGGTCATGTCCTCGACCTCCAGGACCTCCCGGCCGCGGATGGTGAAGTCGCAGACCGAGGCGCTGCGATCAGTGGAACTGACCGGGAAGCCCTCACGCGAGATGAAGTACTGGTGATCCTCACCGACGATGGAGATCAGCGCCATGGGCATGTCGAAGATCTCGCAGACCAGCTGGGTCATCCGCTTGAGCTCGGGCAGGTCGACGATCTTGAGCAGATCGAGGCTGCGGATCAGCGCCAATCGTTCCTCTTCGGTTTTCAGCGATTGGACCATGGGATTTCACCGGGCAAGACCACGAGGAGATCAGCAAGAAACATGCCATACGGGGAGGCGGCGATCGGTACGGACACGTGGCCTTCATTTGCCAAACTACGCGCCTGCGAGCGGCGGGGATGCGACCGTTCGGCGGCTTGTGCAGCCTGCCTCACCGAAGGCGCCGGCTAAGGGCTTCGGAAGCGCGGGCTGGGGAGGTGTCCGGCGGCTGGAGGTGCTGGCCCAGGCCGGCGGTCGATCCGAGCGCATCGTCGGTCCAGGGAATCGACGCAATTGCCGCGCCGCCCCGTTAAGCTAGTGCCTGTCCAACCGAAGAAGCCGCCGATGCCGCATACCCCGCCGATGCCGCATCTGCCGCTGATCGTAGGCTTCGAGGTGCCTGGTCCCGCCGCGGCGGCGCACGACGACGTGCTGGTGGCGCTGCTGGACGCCGCGCCGGGTGCCGACTGGCTGACCCAGCTGTCCAAGCACGCGGCCGATTTCAAGCTTCGGCATGGGCTCAAGGATGTGCGTTGCGTGGGCCGGCATCTGTGCCTGGTCGGGCCCAACCAGATCGTGCGCGGCGTGGTCTCGGCCGTGCGCGGCTTCGTCGATCATCTGACCATCCAGGTACTGGCGGCGCGGATCCGGCGCGAGCGGGGCACGCCGGCCCAGGCGGGCCAGGCGCGGGAATGGATCGATGCGCAGGTGGCCGAGCAGGTCGAGGGCGTGCCGCAGATGCTGCGCGCCATCCACGACCTCACCGGCATGCGCTTCACCGCGCTGTCCCAGGTCGACCAGACCCACTGGAACGCGCTGGCCTTCTACGACCAGCTGGATTTCGGCATGGCGCCGGGGCAGAAGCTGGAGCTGGAAGTCACCATCTGCGGCGATGCGCTCAAGTCGCGCGAGGTCATCGTCTTCGGCGCGGCGGCCGATCATCCGGTGTATGCCTGCAGCCCGCTGCCGGCGCTGTATGGCTTCAAGAGCTATATCTCGGTGCCGATCCTGCTGGAGGACGACACCGTCTTCGGCACCGTGTGCGCGCTGGACGCCGAGGCGCGCACCGTCACCCCGGACATGATCCAGCTGATCCGCGCCTACGCGCGCAGGATCGCCAGCCAGGTGGAGCCTGCGTCGGAGAGGCCGGTTCAGGCGGGTTGAAGGCGACGCAGCAAAACGCCGAGGCGCCGGCCCGCTGTAGCAGGGCCTGACGCTTCGGCGCTGGTGTGTCGCGATGCCGGGGCCGTTCGAGCCCCGGGCTTGAGGTGTTTAGCTTTCGCCGAAGCCGCGGCTGGATTGCGCGGCCGGCGTGGCCGGTTCCGGTTCCCAGCTGGCGGTGGCCGCGCCGATCAGCGGATCGCCGTGCGGCGGGGTGACATCGCCACGATCGTAGGCGGGGGTGGCCGCGGCATCGCGCGCCTGGCGGTCCTTCCACAGCTTGTAGGCGATGGCGCCGGCGGTGCCGAGGGCGACGAGGCGGAACAGTCCCATGTGCTTCTCCCGAGGATGGATGGATGCGCCGACCTTGGCACCGGCCGGGTCATCGACAGGTGACGGTGCGCTGTCACC
Organism: Pseudoxanthomonas sp. USHLN014; assembly: GCF_037153335.1. Lineage (NCBI taxonomy): Bacteria > Pseudomonadati > Pseudomonadota > Gammaproteobacteria > Lysobacterales > Lysobacteraceae > Pseudoxanthomonas > Pseudoxanthomonas sp. USHLN014. Next base: position 151,614 of record NZ_JBBCKO010000002.1, on the reverse strand, counting down.
GCGGCAAGCTGTTCAGGGCAGCAGCACGCCGATGCGCTCCAGCGCCGGCGAGGCGGACATGTCGTTGGGATTGGTGCCTGGCGCGTCCTGCGGCACGGGCATGCCCTTGCCGCGATAGAAGTCGACCCAGTACGGCGAAATCTGCCCGGTCTGCGGGTTCTTGAAGTTCATCGGCTGCAGCGCGAAGACATGGTGCGCGCGGAAGGCGCGTTCGATGAAGTCCGAGCAGTAGTAGCTGTCCTCGTTCTGCACGTAGGTGAAGTTGTACGGCTTGCCCAGCAGCGTGCGCGCCTTGGCGATGGCGTCGGGAATCGCGGCGCGCTGCTCGCGCTTGAGTCGGTAGACGACGACCTGCCGCTGCTTGGCCCGCGCCTGGTCGAGGAACTCCTTCAGCGGCTGCGCGCGCGAGCCTTCCTCGTCGGCATGCAGCACCACCTGGGTGCGGCCGTCGTGGGCGACCAGGCCCACGTGGTCGTAGCTGGGCTGGCCCTGCTTGGCGGTGGCGTCGTCGATGGCGCCGCTCAGCCCGGTCCTGGCGGCGGTCACGAACAGCAGGTCGCCGTCCTTGACCCGCACGCCGGCCTGCGCCGGGAGCGCGAAGGTCAGGGTCAGTGCCAACAGCAACAGGAACACACGCATCTGGGCGAACCGCTGAGAAAGGGGCGCTCATTATCGCCGCCCACGCCTGCGCGGTTGCGTGGCGTTCATCGCGCGGGGCAGTCGTTTGCGCCGCGTCACGACGCGCGCAACAAGCGCTCACGGCCCGCTTCGGGCGCGTCGGCAGACTGGCCCTCCCTTTGAATGTCAGGAGACACCCATGTCCGTCGAGAAGCACACCGCCCACGCCGTCAACGACCTGATCGAGATCGCCCGTGACGGCGAGAGCTTCTACCGCGATGCCGCCGAGAAGGTGAAGGACGCCGAGCTGTCCGGCCTGTTCAGCCGCATCGCCGGCACCAAGGCCGACATCGTCAACCGCCTGACCAGCGTCGTGGCCGCCTCCGGCGAGAAGCCGGCCGAGCACGGCACCCTGGTCGGCAGCATGCAGGAGCTGTACGGCAAGGTCCGCGCCGCCTTCGGCGATACCCAGTACGGCTATGTGGCCGAGCTGGAAGAGTCCGAAGACCGCCTGCTGAAGGCGTTCAAGGAAGCGGCCAACGACGCCGACCTGTCGGTCGCCGCCAAGCAGGAGATCGTCCAGCTGCTGCCCAAGGTGCAGGAGACCCACGCCGTCATGCGCGATCGCAAGCACGCGATGAAGCAGGCCAGCTGATCCAGCGCCGCGTGCCGGTCTCGCTCCATGAGATCGGCGCGCGGCAGGCTGCACACGTTCCATGTTCCTTCGGCCGGTTCTCACCCCGGCCTTTTTTTTGCCTGTCGCCCGTAAGGCGCGCTACCAGGCGGCGCGGTTGCCGCCCTGGTGCTTGGCGCGGTACTGCGCGTGGTCCACGCGCTGCATCAGCGTCGCGGGCGTGTCGTGCTCGGCGGCCAGCGCCATGCCCAGCGAAGCGGTGACGCGCGGCGTCGTCTCCAGCGTCAGTGCGGCAAGCGCCGCGCACAGCTGATCGGCGAAGTCCTGCAGCGCCGCGGAGTCCATGGACGGCAGCACGATCACGAACTCATCGCCGCCCCAGCGTGCAGCACAGGCATCGCGCGGGGCGCGCGCCTGGCAGCAGTCCGCCACCGCCTGCAGCACCGCGTCGCCGGCCGCGTGGCCCAGGCTGTCGTTGATGGTCTTGAAGTTGTCCAGGTCGAACATCAGCAGCGCCACCGGCGCATGCCGCGCCAGCAGGTCCTGCAGCACGAGCTCGCAGAAGCGCCGGTTGTAGAGCTGGGTCAGCGCATCGCGATTGACCATCGCCTCCATGCGCGTGCGTTCGTCCACCAGGTGGCGGATCCTGCCGGCCAGCCCTCGGTGCACCGGCAGCAGCACCATGATCATCACGAAGCACGGCCCGTAGGTCATGACCAGGTCGGCGCCGCGTGCGCTGTGCAGTTCCTGCGGATGGGTGAACAGGTAGCCGAGCACGGGCCCGGCCACCAGCAGCCAGCACAGCACCAGCGTGGGAATCGCCTGGCGTGGCGGCAGGAAGATCACCGTCGTCGCCAGCAGTGCCAGCAGCAGTGCGCTGACCGGCGGATAGGTCTCGATCAGCCGCAGTCCCGGGTGGGTGGCGGCCTGCCAGGTGTAGAACCAGGCAGGCGCGGACAGCGCCAGCAGCGAGACCAGCACGGCCAGGCGCATGGTCGTGGCCAGGTGCTGCGGCCTACGCTTGAGCGCGACGAACAGGCCGGCGAAGGCCAGGGAGACCAGCGGCGGCACGACGACGTCCATGGGCGCCTTGATCGGCCGCAGCCAGTTCACCAGCGTGGTGGCGCCGGCGGTGAACGAGGTCAGGGCCAGCGTGACGAGGCCCGCGCGCCGGATGAAATGTTCGCGGGACAGCGTCGAGGGCATCGCGCGGCGGCCTGTTCTGCAGAGCCGGAATGTTAGCCCGGGCCGGCGGGGCGGGTGCGGGGCGAGAAGGCGGACCGTCTGGTATTGGGTCCCGAGGTTCGCAAGCGTGCCGTCGGCGCGGTCGGCCGCGTGGGTGGGGCTGGATCGGCGGGGTGTGGTGCAGAGAGTTCGGCGTGCGCGTAAGTAGGCTGGTACGCGCTCAGCCGTGCAAGAGGTGGTCGCGAGAGGCCACCAGCTTCGTGGCGCCGTCAGGCGCCTGGTAAGGCAAAGCGAGTGGCTGCGGCAGTCGCCGGACGCTTTCGCCGCAGCGTTTGGAGGAGGGCGCTGGCCGCCTGCCCTGCGATGCCGGACATCGCGGAGCGGCCGGTCACTGGTAGCGGAGGTAGTGGCCGCTCAGCGCCAGGTACTGGCCCATGTCCACGCCGCCGGTGGCGATGGTGACGCGCGGTCCGGCGACGGCCATGTCGTAGTCGCGCGTCGGCAGGCGCACCGCGCTCGCGGTGCGGGGCGCGGTGTCGAGCCGTGTGTGCCGGACCGGCGGCGGGGCGACGATCTTGGGCGCGGCGGCCGCAATGACGGCCGGTGGCGCCGGCGCCGGCGCGACGTTCGGCGCGGCTGGGATGAGCGTCGCGGCTGGGATGAGCGGCGCCTGATCGTAGGACGGCACGGATACGGCGGCGCTGCGGCCGGCGTGGACCACGCGCGGGGACGTCGGTGCCGGCGTGGGTTGGACGGGCGGCGCGTCTTCCGCGAGCACCGTGCAGGTGGACGCCGGGGGCGCGGGTTGGGCTACGGTCGGCGCGGTCTCGAGCGTGGTCGCGGCGGTCGGCTCGGCGGGGGCCGTCGCCACGGCCATGGCGTGCGGCACGCCAAGCCCGGCCGTCGCCGTCGCCGCCACCGGCGCGGTCGGCAGCAGGCGGGCGTGCGCGTCGCGGCGGGCCTTCAGCCAGGCGTCGAAGGCGGGCGAAACGGTCTGGGCACCGGCCGGCGCGGCAAGGCTGACGAGCAGGCAGGCCAGCAGCGCTGCTGTGGATGTCTTCATGGCGGGCTCCCCCCCGGACTGCAGGCTCGCACAGTGGCCGTGCGCCGGAGGGCTGTCAAGGCGAGCGCGTCCGCCGCGCGTGCGGTCTGCACGTGCGGCGCTGGATCGCAATGCGCGCGGCCGGGGAGGTGTCCTTGCCGCCAGGTGGGTAAGGAGGTTTAGAAACGCACCTCGAGCCCGAGATTGAGCGCGTCAGCGTAGTTGGGGTCGTACTCGTCGTAGTTATAGCTGTTGGAGTAGACGTAACCGGTGTAGTTCAGGCTCAGGCTCGTGTGGCGGTTGAGATCCACGCCGATGCCGAAACCGGCGTAGGCACCATAAACGTGTTCGTGCGAGCTGTCGTATTTGATGTACGAGCTACCGTCTGGGCGATAGTAGCGGCCGCGCGTGTCGTACTGCGTCGTGTTGCCGTACCAGTAACCAAGGCGTGCAAGCGCGAACCAGGGGCTCCGACGCCCGAAGTTGAAGCGTGCGATGGCGCCCAGGCTGTAGAAATCGGAAGCGCCGTATTTATCGTCCTGCCGCTTCGTTTCCTGCAATTTGCCCGCCGCGGCCTCGATGCCGATCAGGGACACCGAACCGGCACGCCAGCGATAGCCAGCGGTGAGGCCGTACATGGTCTGGTCCACGTCCTCATACACCCAGCCCTTGCCAGCCTGCACGCCCACGAAGGCGCCGCTGGCGTTGCGGGGCTGCTCGCGCGGCTTGCGCTGCACCGGCGGCGGGGCCGGCGCAGGCACCGCCGCGTAGGTTGCAGGGGCGGAGGCGACGGCCACGGGCGCATCGGCGCGCGGGGCCGTCGGCGGGACCGGTGCGGTCGGCGGGACCGGCGGCGCGGGAGTCGCCGGCGCCGGGCGCGCACTGGCATAGGCCGGGGCCTGGCTCGCCAGGTTTTCGGTCAGCGGACGCTGCTCGGGCGAGGCAGGCGGCGTGGCCGCGCCCGGCTGGGCCGGCGCGCGACGCGACTTGAGCCAGGCGTCGAATGCCGGCGACACGGTCTGGGCCTGCGCCTGCGAGGCCAGGCCGGCCAGCAGGCACGCCAGCAATAGCGCGGGAGACTTGTTCATGGCATTCCTTCTCTTTGGTCTCGTCCTGGATGTGCGTCCCCGCGGCGGCGTGCCACGAACGACTTGCCGGCACGTCTTCGACAGACGCGCCGTGCAGGCCAGGAGGCACGCGGTTCCCCTTGCCAGCCCCGGCGCCCGCGCGACACCGTAGCCCCGCCGCATCGGCTTGCGCCGCACGGCTCTTGCAGTTCCCCTGGCTGCAGCTTTGCACAGTGGCGTCACACCCGGAGGCTGTCAAGACGAGCATGAACAGGCGGGTGCCTCGGCGGTCCTGCCGCCAGCTACTGCGGCGGGTGTGTTGCCTGCGGGCTCCTCCGCCGGGACCACGCGGACAGGCGCGCTGGTGCGGCGATAGGAAGACCGAAAGCGCGCTCGGTCCAGGCCAGCCCTGCCACGCGGCCGGCGCGACCGCAGGTGTGCGGCCTAGCGCCGAACCGCCAACACACCGTCCAGTGCCAGCTGCGCCTGGAAGCCGGCCTTCTCCAGGCGCCGGGCCACTTCCCGCGGGACGTCGCGGCCGCTGGTCAGCTTGTTGGGGCTGCCGGTGTAGTGGAACAGCCGGCCGCCGCGCTTGAGCACGCGCGCCAGCTGGTCGTAGAAGGTCTGCGCGTACAGCTCGCCGGCGATGCCGAAGCGGGGCGGGTCGTGCAGTGCCGCGTCGAAGGCCGCATCGGGCAGCGCGGCGATCTCGCGCGAGACATCGCCCTGCTGCAGCTGCAGGCGGCCGCCGGCTTCGGCCGAGTCCGGGTCGGGCGACCACGGGTTGAGCGTGCGCAGCCACAGCACGCTGTCGTTCTTCTCGAACGAGACGATGCGCGCCACGCCGTCGGCCAGGCAGCACGCGGCGAAGTAGCCCAGCCCGCCGCAGGTATCCAGCACCGTCTTGCCGCGCGGGGCGACCAGGGCCACCTTGCGACGCGCGTCGTCCAGCGGCGACGCCTTGGACGTCGGCAGCATCTTGATGCCATCGATCTCGAAGGTCGGCACGTCCCACGGCGTGGGCACCAGCTTGATCAGCGCACCGGCGAAGCGCGACACCGGCACGAAGTCCTCGCCGTCGAAGTAATACAGCGTGCGATCGCGCGTCTTGCCCGGATACGGATAGCGCATGCCGCGCCATTCCCAGTCGGACGCGCCGAGGCGCGCGGTGCCGGTGGAGCGGCCCAGGTCGAGCGAGCCCTGCCATTCGGACAGGCCGGCATCGCGCGCGGCGATCAAGGCCGTGGCGGTGGTCTGGGTGAGCAGCGGTGCGGTGGAGTGGGGCACGTCACGGCGCGACAGCGGGAGCGGGCCGGCATCGTACCCGACAGGCGCCGAGGGCTCAGGCCGGGTCGGCGTCCAGGTGCACGGTCAATCCGCTGCGTCCGGGCGCGAGGTGATCGGCCAGCACGTGGCGGTCCGGGTAATCGCCGCCGTTCTGCGGGCGAAAGGGAAGGGGGGCGTCATCGAACAGGCGCTCGACTCTGGTTTGCCAGGCCGCCGTCGCTTCGGCCACGCGGATCGCATCGAGCCGGCCGGTGTCGTAGACCGCGAAGCTGGGAAGCACCTGCATGCCCGGGAAGAACAGGGTCCCGTGCGTGATCGGGAACAGCAGTTCCTCGAGCGGCCCGTTGATGCCGCGCGGCCCGTAGTCCGCTTCCGGCCCGCCGACGCAGACGCCCAGCAGTGCGCGCTTGCCCGCCAGTCCCCCTTCGCCATAGCGATACACGTTTCCGGCGCCGCGATAGCCGTAGGCGAGGCCGAAGGCCCAGACCCGTTCGATCCAGCCCTTCATGATGGCCGGCATGCCGAACCACCACAGCGGGAAGACGAGAATCAGCGCATCGGCCGCCATCAGCTTGCGCTGCTCGGCCTCGACATCCGGCGACTGATGCCCGTTGGCGAAGGCGTGGCCCGATTCCTGGACGAAGGACAGGCGCGCCGCGTCCAGGCGATCCGGGAAGTCGTCCGCGTCGAACACCGCCTTCCAGCCCATGGCGTAGAGATCCGAATGCTGCACGGTGTGGCCCTGGGCCAGGAGCGTGGCCGTTGCGGTGTCGGCCAGGTGCCGGGTCAGGGAAGTCGGTTCGGGGTGGGCGTGGACGATCAGCACGTTCATGGCGGTGGGCACGGCAAGCGAGAAGCTCACCGTAGGCCTGGCCCCGCTATAGTGGAAATGAATCCTGCCAATGCCAGCTATAGCCATGCACGATCTGCGGCGCCTGGACCTCAACCTGCTGGTCACGCTGGATGCGCTGCTGGCCGAGCACAACGTCACCCGCGCCGCGCATCGCCTGCACCTGTCGCAGCCTTCGGTCAGCGTGCAGCTGGCGCGGCTGCGTGAACTGCTTGGCGATCCGCTGCTGCTGCCCGGTCCGCGCGGCATGCGCCCGACCGCGCGCGCCGACGCCCTGCGTGAGCCGCTGCGGGCCGCGCTGGAGGCGTTGGGCCAGGCGGTGGCGCCGCCGGCACCGTTCGACCCGGCCACCGCGACGCGGACCTGGCAGCTGGCCGCGAGCGACTACGCCGCTTCGACCATCGTGTTGCCGACACTGGCCGGCCTGCGCAGCGCCGCGCCCGGCACGCGACTGGCGGTGCGTGGGCTGGTGCCCCAGCAGATCGTGCAGCAGGCCGAGGCGGGGCAGATCGATCTGGCGTTCCACACCGTCGAGGGCGCGCCGGAGGGCATGCGTCAGCGCATCCTGTTCGACGAGCGCTATGTGCTGGTCGGCCGCGCCGGCCATCCGGGCCTGAAGCGGCGGCCGACGCTGGCGCAGTTCTGCAGGCTGGATCAGGTGATCGTCTCGCCCGACGGCGGTGGCTTCCACGGGCCGACCGACGCGGCGCTGGCGGCGCTGGGCCTGAAGCGCCACGTGGCCTTGTCGGTGCCGCATTTCCTGTTCGTGCTGTCCGCGCTGGTGCGCACCGACCTGGTGGCGATGCTGCCCGAGCGGCTAGTGCGCGGACATCCGGCCCTGCGCGTGGTGCCCGCGCCGCTGGCCGTGCCCGGCTACCGGATGGCGATGCTGTGGCACGAACGCGTGCACCGCGACCCGGCCCACCAGTGGCTGCGCGCACAGGTCGTGGCGGCGGTCGTAAAGCCTTAGCGCGTGTCGTGTGCCGTTGAGCGAAGACGCCCAGCGAAGCCTCACCGTTCTCCCAGTCTTCGGCAGACGCCGCCCCTCCCCTTTCGCGAAGCGAAGGGGGGAGGCCGGGAGGGGGTGCTTCTGCCTTTGCTTTGCCTTTGCTTTGCCTTTGGCTTTGGCTTTGGCTTTGGCTTTGGCTTTGCTTGCGCTCTTGCTCCCCCGCGAAGAGCACCCCTCCCCCTCAGTCGCTAGCCGCGACTTCGAGCTCCCCTTGGCCTCCGGCCAAAGGGAGGGGGCTAAGAGCTGCCAGTCGCACCCCCGCGCTCGCGCGCCCCCGCCGGGTTGCCAGGATCGGGCCAAGCCTTACCATCGTGTCATTAAACCGGCCCGCCTTGAGGCCGGCTGGGGACGTGGGGATGCACAAGCGCGGATGGGCCAGCGGGGTCGGACTGGCGCTGGCAGGGTGTGCGGCCTGGGCGCTGGCCCAGGCCATGCCGACGCCCACGGCCGTCGCGCCGCAGCCGGTCGCGGTCGCCGCCGATGGCATCGCCTTGGCCGGGGCCGACGCCGGCGCGGTCAGCACCCCCAGTGCGCCCGACGCCTGGGGCGGGCCGCGCACCGGCCGCGAACCAACCCTGTCCGACCGCGTGGTCGACTACCGCATCAAGGTGCGGCTGGACGCGATCACCCACACCCTCGACGGCCAGGAGCGGCTGACCTGGCGCAACCGCAGCGCGGTGCCGGTGCGTGCGGTCTATCTGCATCTGTATCTCAACGCCTTCCGCAACACCGGCAGCACCTTCTTCCACGAGAAGAACGACCTGGGCCTGAGCTTTCGCAGCGACGTGCCGGTGCGCAAGGACGGCTGGGGCTGGATCGACATGACCAGCGTGCGCCAGGGCGGGGCGGCGGTGCGGCAGACCTTCGTCCAGCCCGATGGCGGTCCGGCTACCGACATGACCGTGGTCCGCCTGGACCTGCCCCAGGCGGTGGCGCCGGGACAGAGCACGACGCTGGACATCGACTTCGCCGCGCAGCTGCCGCGGGTGATCGCACGCACCGGCTGGTTCGGCAGCTTCCATCTGGTGGGGCAGTGGTTTCCCAAGATCGCGGTGCTGGAGCTGCCCGGCGAACGGGGCGCCACCGCGCCGCGCTGGAACGCGCACGAGTTCCATCTGGACAGCGAGTTCTATGCCGATTTCGGCAGCTACGACGTCACCCTGGACGTGCCCTCGGACTATCGCGTCGGCGCCACCGGCGTGCTGCAGGGTGCGCCGGAGACCTTCCACCAGCGCACGCGCTACCGCTACGTGCAGGACGACGTGCACGACTTCGCCTGGACCGCCGACAAGCGCTTCGCCACGCCGCTGCGCGGCACCTGGACCGGGCCGGGCAGCCCGAAGGTCGCGGTGCAGGTGCTGTATGCGCCCGAATACGTGGCCAGCGCCGGGCCGGCGCTCAAGGCCACGCAGGACGCGCTGACGTATTTCTCGCGCACGCTGGGGCCGTATCCGTATCGCTCGGTGACGGTGGTGATCCCGCCGTACAACGCCGACGAGGCCGGGGGCATGGAGTACCCGACCTTCTTCACCGCCGAGGGCTACGCCAAGGTGCCGCCCGGCTCGTCCACCGCCGCCTCGCTGGACTTCGTCAGCATCCATGAGTTCGGCCACGGGTATTTCTACGGGATCCTGGCCTCCAACGAGTTCGAAGAGCCCATGCTGGACGAGGGCCTCAACGAGTTCTGGGACCAGCGCATGCTGCGCGACGGCCACCGCCGCTACGACCTGCTGCCGCCGTGGTTGAACCGGCTGGGTGTGCACCTGCGGGTGACCGATCCGTTCGAGTTCGAGCGCCTGGGCGCGCAGGTGGACGACCCCAGCGATCCCACCGGCGCCAGTTCCTGGAACCGGCTGGACACCAGCGGCTATGTCTCGGTGTACTCGCGCACCGCCACACTGATGCGCGACCTGGAGGCGGAACTGGGCCGGCCGGCGCTGGAGCGGGCGTTCAAGGACTACTACGCCACCTGGAAGTTCCGCCATCCCTCCATCGCCGACCTGCGCGAGTCGCTGGCCGTCTCCACCGGCAGGCGCGCCCTGATCGAGCGCGCGTTCGCCCAGCAGGTCTACGCGGTGAACAAGCTCGACGACAGTCTGGCCGATTTCACCAGCGAGCCGGTCGCGCCGCTGGCCGGGCGCGTGGTCGAGGGCGGCAAGGCGGTCACGCGTGGCGAAGAGGAGACCGACGCGCTGGCCGATGCGCGCACGGCCGCCTGGCACAAGGCGCATCCGGATGCGGCGTCCGAGGCCGGGCCGTTCGCCTGGCGCACCACGGTGAGCGTGCGCCGGCGCGGGGCGGCGGTGCCGCAGACGCTGGTGGTGACCTTCGCCGATGGCAGCACGCGCCGCTTCGACTGGGACGATGCGCTGCCGTGGAAGCGCTGGAGCTTCGTCGACCCGCGGCGTGCGGTCTCGGCGCAGCTGGATCCGCAGCAGCGGCACCTCCTGGACGCGGGCAAGCTCGACGACGGCAGGCGCATCGACGGCGACCACGCCGCGGCGCGGCGCTGGAGCGCCGATGTCCTGGCCTTGCTGCAGGCGCTGCAGGCCGCGCTGGTGAACCTGTGAGGCGCGCGATGACCGATTTCCATGGGCTCTCGGTGCTTGCGCGCGGTGCGATCCGCGCGCTGCACTGGCGCGCGCTGCTGCTGTGGTGGGCCAGCCTGTCGCTGGTCGCCCTGGTCGCGGCGCTGCCGCTGTATGCGCTGCTGGATGCGCAGCTCAGCCACGCCATCGACGCGCCGCGCTACGCCCACGCGCTAAGCCTGCTGGCGCTGGGCGAGGTGGTCGGCGGCGCGGCCAAGGACCGCGGGACGGTCTGGGGCGTGCTGGCCGCGCTGTGGGGCACGGCGCTGCTGTGGCCGTGGCTGACCGGGGTGATGGTGGCGGCGGTACGGCTGGGCCGCCGCGTGCGGCTGTTCGCGCTGGCCGCCGAGGGCATGCGCGAGTACGGCCGCCAGCTGCGCCTGATGCTGTGGTCGCTGCTGCCGCTGGCGCCGTTCGTGGCCGCCGGCGTGTGGCTGGTGCACGTGGCGCGCGAGCGCCGGTTCGACGCCGTGCTCGAGTCCACCGTCCACTGGACCGAGCGCGGCGCGCTGCTGGCCGCGGTGCTGCTGTGCCTGGTGCCGTACCTGCTGACCGAGCTGACCCGCGCGCGCATCGCCGCGCGCGACGACAGCCGCTCGGTGGTGGTGCACTGGTGGCGCGCGCTGAAGCTGTACCTGCGCCGGCCGCTGGCGACCTGGGCCTTGAGCCTGGCGATCCTGGTGCTGGGCGCGCTGCTGATCGCCGCGCTGGGCTGGCTGCGCATCGCCGCCTCCGGTGCCGGTTGGGGCGCCTGGTGGCTGGCGCTGGGCGTGACCCAGCTCATCACCCTGGCGGGCGGCTGGCTGCGCCTGGCGCGCCTGCAGGTGCTGGCGCAGCTGGTCGACGACGACGCGACGCGGCGGGCGATCGAGGCCGAGGCCTGGCGTTACGACGAGGCGGCCTGATCGGCATGCCACGCTCGCGCGCGGCGACGCTGCGGTCGTCGCGCAGGTGATCGCGCGGCGGTAAAGCCAGCGAGGCGCCTGGTCTCGATCAGCTGTCGGCTTCGGGATGGCGCGCGCGCCAGGCGGCGAGCAGTTCGCGGTAGCGCGTCATCTCCTCGGCGTGCAGGTCGTACACGCAAGGGTCGCAGCCGCTGTCGCAGCAGTCGCTGGGCAGCGGCGGTTCGGGCGGAACGGGGCGAGGATCGTCTTCAGGCATGCGCCGATTATCCCGCACCCGCTGTGCCGGGGCGGCGACCAGGCACCTGTGCCTCCGGCGCGGCCACGATGCAGTGGGACAGCTCGCAAGGCGCGCGCGATCCGGCGCTCCGCGTGCGGCCTGCGGGACGCGCGATCGTGCGCCGGCCATGCGCGCTTGGCACAATGGGGCGCCCCGTCCCCTGTCCGACCGCGCTGAATCCGCGCGCGGCGCGACCGTTTCCAGGTTCTTCATGTCGCTGCTCTCCTCTGAACTGGCGCAATGGCGCCGCAGGCCCCTGCGCGAGCTGCTCGCCGGCGCGGTCGCCACCTTCGCGCTGATCCCCGAAGTGATCGCGTTCTCCTTTGTCGCCGGGGTCGATCCGCAGGTGGGGCTGTACGCCTCGTTCGTGATCTCCATCGTGATCGCCTTCGCCGGCGGGCGCCCGGCGATGATCTCGGCGGCGGCCGGCTCGGTGGCGCTGGTCGCCGCGCCGCTGGTGGCCGCTCACGGCCTGCCCTACCTGCTGGCGGCCGGCGTGCTGGCCGGGCTGATCCAGGTCGTCTTCGGCCTGCTGCGCCTGGGCGTGATGCTGCGCTTCGTCAGCTCCTCGGTGCGCACGGGCTTCGTCAACGCACTGGCGATCCTGATCTTCAGCGCGCAGCTGCCTCAGCTGGCCGGCGCCGGCGTGGCCACCTGGGCGATGCTGGCGCTGGGCCTGGCGATCATCTACGGCCTGCCGCGGCTGTCGCTGCCGGGACTGCAGGCGATTCCCTCGCCGTTGATCTGCATCGTGGCGCTGACCGTGCTGGCCGCGGGGCTGGGGCTGCCGCTGAAGACCGTGGCCGACCTGGGCCAGCTGCCCACCCGCCTGCCGTCCTGGCATGGCATCGGCGTGCCGCTGGATCTGCACACGCTGCGCATCATCGCCGGCCCGGCGCTGGCCATCGCCATGGTCGGTCTGCTCGAGTCCATGCTGACCGCGCGCGTCGTCGACGAGCTTACCGACACGCCCAGCAGCAAGAGCCGCGAATGCGCGGGGCTGGGCCTGGCCAACATCGGCGCCAGCCTGTTCGGCGGCATCGCCGGCTGCGGCATGATCGGCCAGACCGTGGGCAACGTGCGCTACGGCGGGCGTGGCCGGCTCTCCACGCTGTTCGCCGGCGTGTTCCTGCTGGTGCTGATGGTGCTGCTGAAGGACTGGGTCTCGCGGGTGCCGGTGGTGGCGCTGGTGGCGATCATGGTGATGGTCTCGGCCTCGACCTTCGACTGGGGCTCGCTGCGCACGCTGTCCACCCATCCCCGCCTGTCCAGCGGGGTGATGGTGGCGGTGGTGGTGGCCACCTTGGCCTCGCACGATCTGTCCATAGGCGTGGGCGTGGGCGTGCTGCTGAGCGCGCTGTTCTTCGCGTGGAAGACCTCCAGCGCGCTGCAGGTGCGCCATGCCGAGCAGCGCGGCCGCGACGGCGCGCCGGAACATCGCTACATCGTGCAGGGGCCGGTGTTCTTCGCTTCGGCCGATGCGTTCGTCGAGGCCTTCGATCCGCGGCAGGCGGAAGGGCAGGCGGTGGTGATCGACGTGCAGGGCGCGCGCTTCTGGGACGTCACCGCGCTGGCCGCGCTGGACAAGGTGCGTGCGCGCTTCGAGCACCACGGCTGCAGCGTCCAGGTCCATGGACTGCGGGACCGCCCGCTGCTGGCCGACGGCATCGAGGACGTGGCGGGGTAAGGTGCGGCCCAGGCCCCAACCGGATCGCCAGTGACACGGATCAGGCCTGGCCCAGCTCCAGCTGCGTCAGGTACAGGCGCAGGTCGAACTCCAGCTGGTGGTAGTCGGCGCTCATGTGGGTGCACAGCTGGTAGAAGGCCTTGTTGTGGTCGGCTTCCTTCAGGTGCGCCAGTTCGTGGGCGACGATCATCTCCAGGAACGGCGCCGGCGCGTCGCGGAACACGGTGGCGATGCGGATCTCGCGGCTGGCCTTGAGCCGGCCGCCCTGCACGCGCGAGACCTGGGTGTGCGTGCCCAGTGCGTGCTTGACCACCTGCAGCTTGGGGTCGTAGACGACCTTGTGCAGCGGCGTGCTCTGGCGCAGGTAGCGCTCCTTCATCGCCTGGGTGTAGTCGTAGAGCTGGCGGTCGGTGCGCACGGCGTGGGCGGTGTCGTAGCGGCGGGCCAGCACCTGGCCCAGCTTGCCGGCGTCGATCAGGGCGCGGACCTGTCGCTGGAGGGGCTCGGGATAGCCGGCGAGGTACTTGAGCGGCGTCATGGCGCACACGATACCGCCGCGGCGCGCGGCCATGCGGCAGCGCGGCGTGACCGCCACGCGGGGCTGCGGTCCGATTGGCTATCTTCGTCGTCTTCTTCCTCGAACCCAGGAGCCGCGCATGGCGCCGCGCCACCGTGTCACCGCCTGCCTGCTGACCGTCGCCATCGCCTTGGGGCTCGCCGCCTGTGCCACGCCCTCGGCGCAGGTGGCGCAGGCCCCCACCGTGGCCAGGGCCGCCGCGCCGGCCACGCCGGACCAGCTGTATCCGCAGCTGTTCGAGGCGGTGCAGATGGGCCGGGTGTTCGAGGACCAGAAGCACTTCGTGGACATGACCGTGCGCGGGGAGCCGGCACGGGTCGAGGCCGAGTACCTGGCCGCGCGCGGTCAGCCGGGTTTCGATCTGAAGGCCTTCGTCGCGGCGCACTTCGACGAGGATCCGCCGCTGCAGGTGCCGAAGCTGGCCCAGGACACCGATCTGCGCGGCCATATCGACGCGCTGTGGCCGGTGCTCACGCGCAGCTTCCGCCAGGTGCCGCCCTACAGCAGCGCGCTGCCGCTGCCGGAGCCGACGGTGGTGCCGGGCGGGCGCTTCCGCGAGGTGTACTACTGGGACTCGTACTTCACCATGCTGGGGCTGTTCGAGAGCGGCCGCGGCGCGCTGGCGCGGCAGATGCTGGACAACTTCGCCTACCAGGTCGACACCTACGGGCATATTCCCAACGGTACGCGCAGCTACTACCTCAGCCGCTCGCAGCCGCCGTTCTTCGCCTTCATGGTCAGCGAGGCGGCCGCGCAGCAGGGCGATGAGGTCCGGCGCCGCTACCTGCCGCAGCTGCAGGCCGAGTACGCCTACTGGATGCGCGGCAGCGAGGCGCTCAAGCCCGGCCAGGCCTCGGCGCGCGTGGTGCGCCTGGCCGACGGCAGCCTGCTCAACCGCTACTGGGACGACCGCGACATCCCGCGCCAGGAGGCCTGGGCGCACGATGTGGCCACCGCCGCGCAGGTGCGCGATGCGCGGCCGGCCGGCGAGGTCTATCGCGACCTGCGCGCGGCGGCCGAATCGGGCTGGGACTTCTCCAGCCGCTGGTTCGACGATCCGCAGCGGCTGGGCAGCATCCACACCACGCAGATCGTGCCGGTGGATCTCAACAGCCTGATGTACCACCTGGAGGCCACGCTGGCCGCGGCCTGCGGCCAGCAGCCCGGCGCCTGCCGCATCGACTACGCCACACGCGCCGCGCAGCGCCAGGCCGCCATCGAGCGGCATCTGTGGAACCCGGCCGGCTACTACGCCGACTACGATCTGCGCACGCGCGCCCCGCGCGACCGGGTGACCGCGGCGATGCTGTTCCCGCTGTTCGCCGGACTGGCCTCGCCCGAGCACGCCCAGCGCACCGCGGCCACCGTGCAGGCGCAGTTGGTCGGCCCGGGCGGGCTGGTGACCACGCCGGTGCGCAGCGGCCAGCAGTGGGACGCGCCCAACGGCTGGGCGCCGCTGCAGTGGGTGGCGGTCGATGGCCTGCGCCGCTACGGCCAGGATGCGCTGGCCGAGCGCATCGGGCGCGCGTTCCTGGCGCGGGTGTCCGGCGTGTTCGACGCCGAGCACAAGCTCACCGAGAAGTACGACGTGCTGGTCACCGGCCAGCGCGCCGGCGGCGGCGAGTATCCCAACCAGGACGGCTTCGGCTGGACCAACGGGGTGACCCTGCGCCTGCTGGACCTGTACCCGCCGTCGGCGCGCTGACAGCCCCGCCACGCGTCTGCGCTTATGATCGGGCCCCTTCATGCGGGGCCGGCGCGGGAGCGGAGCCGGTCCTGCGACGCCACATGTGCCTCGGACCCATGACCCAGCTGCAGGAACGACGGGTGCTGCTCGTCGACGACAACGAACTCATCCGCGAGATGGCCGCCGACGTGCTGGCCGACGAAGGCCTGCTGATCGTGCAGGCCGGCGATGCCGAGCAGGCGCTGGACCAGCTGCGCACGCAGCCGGCCTTCGACCTGCTGCTGACCGATGTGCGCCTGCCGGGCATGAGCGGGCGCGAACTGGCCGACGCGGCGCGCGCGCTGGCGCCGGCGCTGCCGGTGATCTTCATGACCGGCTACGCCGAAGAAGCGCTGGAGCGCCCGGATTTCCTCGGACCCTGCATGCAGCTGCTGCGCAAGCCGTTCTCGCTGGTCGACCTGCTGGCGATGGTGCGCGGCAGCCTGCCGCAGGCCGAGGCGAGCTAACTCGACGGGGCCAGGATCGCCTGCACGCGGCGCGCCAGCTCGGCCGCCTGGAAGGGCTTGGTCATCACCTCCATGCCGGCCTCCAGCTGGCCGGCGCCGACCGCGGCGTTGGCCGCGTAGCCGGTCACGAACAGCACGCGCAAGCCGGGCCGCAGCTGGCGGCCGGCGTCGGCGACCTGGCGGCCGTTGAGCCCGCCGGGCAGGCCGACGTCGGTCAGCAGCAGGTCGATGGGCGCGGCGCCGCGCAGGTATTCGAGCGCGGCGTGGCCGTCGGCCACCGCGGTGACGCGGCAGCCGGCCTCGCCCAGCACCTCGGCGATCAGCGCGCGCACCGGCGCCTCGTCCTCGACCAGCAGCACCTCGCCGCGGGTGTGCGGGTCCAGCGCGGCCGGTTCGACGCCGTCCGCCGCGAGGGCGTCCTCGGCACCGTCCAGGCGCGGCAGCAGCAGCTGCATCGTGGTGCCGTGGCCCAGCCGCGAGGCCATGCGCACCTGGCCGCCGGACTGGCGCATGAAGCCGTAGATCATCGACAGCCCCAGCCCGGTGCCCTGGCCGATCGGCTTGGTGGTGAAGAAGGGCTCGAACACGCGCTCCATCACCTCGGCGCTCATGCCGGTGCCGGTGTCCTGCACGCCCAGGCGCACGTACGGGCCTGGCGCCAGCTCCAGCGACGCGGCGGCCTCGGCGTCCAGCTCGATATTGTGGGTCTCGATGATCAGCTGGCCGCCTTCGGGCATCGCATCGCGCGCGTTGATGCACAGGTTGAGCAGCGCGTTCTCCAGCTGCGGCGCATCCACCAGCACGCGCCACAGCGGGCTGGCCAGCTGGAAATGCGTCTGGATCGAGGGCCCCAGCGTGCGCCGCAGGATGTCGCCCATGCCATCGACCAGCTGGTTGACGTCCACCGCCGTGGGCGCCAGCGTCTGCCGGCGCGAGAACGCCAGCAGGCGCTGGGTCAGGGAGGCGGCGCGCGAGGCGCCGGAGCGGGCCATCTCCAGGTAGCGCTCCAGCCGGTCGTAGCGGCCGGCCTCGATGCGCTGCTGCAGCAGGTCCAGCCCCATGGTGACGGCGGTGAGCAGGTTGTTGAAGTCGTGCGCCAGTCCGCCGGTGAGCTGGCCGACGGCCTCCATCTTCTGGCTCTGGCGCAGCTTCTCCTCGGCCAGCAGCAGCTCGTCGGTGCGCTCGCGCACACGCTCCTCCAGCGAGGCGGTCAGCTCGCGCAGGCGGTTCTCCGCATCGCGGCGCGCGGTGATGTCGGTGGCCGCGCCGAACCAGCCGTGCAGCTTGCCCTCGGCATCGAACAGCGGCACCGCGCGCGACAGCGACCAGCCCAGGCTGCCGTCGTTGCGGCGCACCGGATGTTCCAGCGTCAGCGGCTGCCGGCTGTTCACCGCCTCGTGGACCGCGGCGACGACCCGGTGCTGATCCGAATCGGGGATGTGCCGCGCCATCCAGCGCTCGATCGGCGCGAAGCTGTCGCGGGCCGCGCCGGTGCCAGTCAGCTGGCGCATCTGCGTCCAGTGCGCGTCGATCATGAACAAGGCGTCCGACGAGGCGCTGACCAGCGCCGTCAGGCGCGCCTCGCTGTCGCGCAGCGCGTCGATGGCCATGCGTTCGGCGGTGCGGTCGCCGAGCACCTTGACGAAGCCGATCGCCGTGCCGTCCGCGTTGCGCAGCACGGTGGTGGCGCTGCTGGCCCAGAAGCGCTCGCCGGAGCGGCGCACCTGCCAGCGCTCGCGTACCACGCGCCCGGTCTCCAGCGCGTCCAGCAGCTCGCGCTCGGCCACGCCGTTGGCGATGTCCTGCTCGGTGAACAGCCGCTCGGTCGTATGCCCGCGCATCTGTTGCTCGCTCCAGCCCAGGATCAGCTGTGCGCCGGCGTTCCAGTGGGTGATGCGCCCCTGCAGGTCGGTGGCCAGGATGGCGTAGTCGGTGGCGCTGTCGATGACCTGGCGGCTGTGCGCGTCCAGCGCGCGCATCGCGGCCTCGCCCTCGATGCGCGCGGTCACGTCCACGCCCTGCACGAACACGCCGGTGATCTGCCCGCGCTCGTCGCGGATCGGCTGAAAGACGATGTCCACGAAGCGCGGATGCACCGGCCCGCCCGGCTCGGCCCGCACCGCGTAGGCGGCGCTGTTGGCCGCATAGACCTCGCCGGTGCGGTAGACCCCATCCAGCAGGTCCAGATAACCCTGTTCGACCGCGTCGGGCAGGGCCTCGGCCACGGTCTTGCCGACCACGTCGCGGTGGTCGATCAGGCGCAGGTAGCCGGGGTTGACCACCTCGATGCGGTGCTCGGGCCCACTGAGGAAGGCCATGAACATCGGCGCCTGTTCGAACAGCTGCGCCAAGCGCTCGTGCTCGCGCGCCAGGCGCCGCTCTGCCTGGATCTTCTCGGTGACCTCGTTGGTCAGGCAGAACGCGCCGCCGACGCGGCCATCGTCCAGGTAGATCGGGGTGAAGGAGAACGTCCACCAGGTGTCCTCCGGCACGCCGTAGCGGTGCATCTGGATGTACATCTCCACGTGGCGCTCGGACTGCCCGCGGTAGGCGCTCTCGATGGGGCCGCGCACCGACTCCCAGACATCGCCCCACAGCACGCGCATCGAGGCGCCCAGCGCGCCGGGCGCGCGCGGCCCCAGGATCGGGGCGTAGACGTCGTTGTAGAGGAAGGTCACCTCCTCGCCCCAGACCATGAACATGCACTCGGGCGCATTGACCATCAGGTTGACCGCCGCGCGCAGCGGCGCCGGCCAGGTCTCCAGCGGGCCCAGCGGGGTGGCGGCCCAGTCGTGCGCGCGGATCTTGGCGGCCATGGCGCTGCCGCCGGCGGGGAACCAGGGCTGGCTCATGCCGCGTTCCTGTGTGCCAATCGCGAGCGCTGTCGGCATGAAGCGGGGGCGGGCCGGCAGCGGGGCGGGAGGAGCGGACGAAGCATGCAGGTGAAGACCGGCGGCGGGCGTGCGCCATTTCAGCACGGCCGGGCTCGGCCTGGCATGAAGTTTCGCAACGCCGATGTGCGGCGCCTGCCCGCGCTGCCCGTAGACTGTGGTGCCGGCGCGACGCGCCCCCCGAGCTTGCGGAACCGACACGATGTTCAAGGGTGTGCTGCTGGGTTTCGCCTGCTATGCGGCCTATGCGATCAGCGATGCGTTCGTGAAGCTGCTCGACGGCAGCCTGCCGTCCTACGAGGTGGTGTTCTTCGGCGCCCTGCTCATGCTGGTGGCCGTGCCCTTCCTGAAGAAGCCGCAGGACCGCTGGCGCGAGGTGGTGGTGGCGCGCAAGCCGACGATCTGGCTGCTGCGTGCGTTCTGCGGCGCGGCCGGCAACCTGACCTCGGTGATCGCCTTCACCCATCTGCCGATGGCCGAGGCCTTCGCCCTGATCTTCCTGATGCCGATCTTCGTCACCGTGCTGTCGGTGCTGCTGCTGCGCGAGGAGGTGCACTGGCGCCGCTGGACGGCGGTGGCGGTGGGCTTCATCGGCGTGCTGGTGGTGCTGCGGCCCGGCTTCCGCCAGCTCAGCCAGGGCCACGTGGCGGCGATCCTGTGCGGGCTGACCGGCGCGGTGTCGGTGATCAGCCTGCGCATGGCCGGGCCGGAGGAGAAGCGCGTCACCCTGTACGGCGCCGGCGTGATCGGCCCGCTGGTGGCCGGCGGCATCCTGATGCTGCCGCACTTCGTCTGGCCCAGCGCCACGCAATGGGGCCTGATCGCCGGCTACGGGCTGCTGGCCGGGCTGGCGGCGATCCTGATGATGTATTCCACGCGGCTGGCGCCGGTCAGCGCGGTCGCGCCGACTCAGTACAGCCAGATGCTGTGGGCGATCGGCTTCGGCGCCTGGCTGTTCCACAGCCGCGTCGATGCGATCACCTGGGTCGGCATCGCCCTGATCCTGGCCTCGGGCCTGGTCACCTTCATCCGCTGGAACCAGATCGCCAGCTGGCGACGGCGGATGCGGATCGTCTGATCCGGCCCCGGCCTGCGTCCTACTTCGCCACCACGCTGGTGCCGCTGGGCACGACGTAGCAGGCCGCGGCCTTGGTGCAGGCCTCGGCGTTGATCTCGGCGATCTGGCGTGCCAGGTACTGCTCCGGCGAGAGGTTCATCGCGTTGCGGTAGGCGTTGTCCGCATCGGCCATGGCCTTCTGCTCCTTGGCGCGCTGCAGCTCGGCATTGGTGGCCTCGACCAGCGTCTTGACCCGCTGCTGCTGGGCCGCGGTGAGGTTCATCTGCTGCAGCACGTCCGGATTGGGCTTGGCCCGGCCCAGGGTGATGTTCATGATCTCCACGTCCAGGCCCTGGTCCTTGACCACCTTGCGGATGGCATCGGTCACCGCGTCGTCGATGCGCTGGGCGGTGGCGACATCGCTCATCATGCTGGTCATGTCGAAGCGCTTGACCTGGTCGCGCACGATGGCCGCGTACTGGCTGCGGATGTTGTTCTTGAACCAGTCTGGGCCGAACTTGCGCAGCAGCCGCGGCGCATTGGTCACGCGGTACTGGATGGTGGTCTCGAAGTCGAGCAGGATGTTGTCCGACGAGGAGAAGTCGTCGAACGCCACCGCCAGCACCTGCGGGCTGACATCCACCACGATGGCATCGGTGGTCAGCCAGGTATAGGCCAGGCCGGGCTTGATGGTCTCGTCGCGGATGCCGCCTTCGCCGAACAGGCGCGGGCGATCGATCAGCACCGCCTCCTGCCCGGGATCGACCTTGACCACCGTGCAGCCCGCCACGCTGACCACGCCGGCCAGTGTCCAGATGATGCGCTTCATGTTGTCCCCTTGGTGCGTCCCTGTGCCCGACGGCAGCCTTGGCCACCGGGTCGATCCGGATGATAAGACGGAAGGCCGACGCGGATCAGGCCGCGGCGTTGTCCTACGCCCGGATCGGACGCGCGCCGACGGACACCGTGGCCGCGCAGGGCCACGCTGGAGCCCGGAATGGACTTCGTGGAGCAGACGATGCGCGTCGTGGCGGGAATGGTACTGGCGGCCTGTCTGGCCGGGCCGGGCATGGTGGACGCAGCGGCGCCGCAGGCGCCGCCGATGCTGGCCACCGCGTATCGCGGGCAGGGCGAGGTCGCCGCGTATCTGGTCAGCGAGAAGCTCGATGGCGTGCGCGGGCGTTGGGACGGCCGGGCGCTGTGGACGCGCGGCGGCGAGCCGATCGCGGTGCCGGCCTGGTTCACCCGGGGCTGGCCGCCGGTGCCGATGGAAGGCGAGCTGTGGATCGGGCGCGGCCAGTTCGACGCGGCCAGCGCGCTGCTGCGCGCGGGCGATCCGCACGACCCGCGCTGGCGCGCGCTGCGCTTCATGGTGTTCGACCTGCCCGCCGCGGGCGGCGCGTTCGCCGCGCGCGTGGCGCGGATGCAGGCGCTGCTGGGCACCGGGGCGCATCCGCAGCTGCGGATGCTCGAGCAGCGCCGCTTCGACAGCCGAGCCGCGCTGGATGCCGAGCTGGACCGCGTGGTGCAGGCCGGCGGCGAAGGCCTGATGCTGCAGCACCGCGCGGCGCGCTACCTGCCCGGGCGCAGCGATGCGCTGCTCAAGTACAAGCGCCTGGACGATGCCGAGGCGCGCGTGATCGGGCATGTGCCGGGCCAGGGCCGGCACGCCGGCCGGCTGGGTGCCTTGCTGGTGGAGACGCCGGACGGGCGCCGCTTCCGCATCGGCAGCGGCTTGCGCGACGCGCAGCGCGATGCGCCGCCGCCGCTGGGCACGTGGGTGACGTATCAGTACAACGGCCTGACCGGGCGCGGCCTGCCACGCTTCGCCCGCTTCCTGCGGGTGCGGGAGGAAAGCAGGGGCCAGGGGCCAGGGATCAGAGGCAAGGGAAAGTGGTAGCCGGCGATGCGGCACTCAGCGCGCGCGCCAATGCACTGCTTCATCCCCTGTCCTCTGATCCCTGCCCCCTGGCACCACTGCCCGCGTCGCCTGCGCCCGCATGCGGCTTGAGGCACACTGGCGCCCTCACCTGGGAGGGAGACATCGAATGCGTATCGCACTGCTGGCCGCCGTGACGGCGATGGGACTGGGCGCCTGCTCGCAACCGCCGGAAGATCCGGCCACGCGCGCCCAGCCCGATGCTTCCGGCGCCGCCGCGCCTGCGGCCTCGTCCGCGCCGGCCGCGGCCCCCGCGCATGTGGTCGCCAGCGACTTCGGCACGCTGCCCGATGGGCGCAAGGTGCAGAAGTTCGTGCTGGACAACGGCCACGGCATGACCGCTTCGATCATCACCTATGGTGGCATCCTGCAGGCGCTGACCGTGCCCGACCGCAACGGCAAGGCCGACGACGTGGTG
This sequence comes from Pseudoxanthomonas sp. USHLN014, assembly GCF_037153335.1. Taxonomy (NCBI): domain Bacteria; kingdom Pseudomonadati; phylum Pseudomonadota; class Gammaproteobacteria; order Lysobacterales; family Lysobacteraceae; genus Pseudoxanthomonas; species Pseudoxanthomonas sp. USHLN014. The sequence goes on along the minus strand of NZ_JBBCKO010000002.1, from coordinate 129,390 downwards.
CTGGGTTACGACACGCTGGACGGCTACCTCAAGGACGCCGCCACCGTGCAGACCAACTTCGGCGCGCTGATCGGGCGGTACGCCAACCGCTTGGCCAAGGGACGCTTCACCCTGGACGGCAAGACCTATCAGATCCCGACCAACAACAACGGCAACACCTTGCACGGCGGTCCGGAAGGCTTCGCCACCAAGCTGTGGGAGGCCAGCCCCGCCAGCGACGGCACCCCGTCGGTGACCCTGCGCTACCGCTCGCCCGATGGCGAGATGGGCTTCCCCGGCACGCTCGACGTCAGCGTGGTCTACACCCTGCAGGACGATGGCCTGAAGCTGGACTACCGCGCCACCACCGACAAGCCGACCGTGCTCAATCTCACCAGCCACGGCTACTTCAACCTGGCCGGCGCCGGGGCCGCCTCGGTGCTGGATCACCGCGTGCAGATCAACGCCGCGCGCTATACCCAGACCGATGCGCAGCTGATCCCCACCGGCAAGCTGCTGCCCGTGGCCGGCACGCCGCTGGATTTCCGCACGCCGCACGCCCTGGGCGAGCGCATCCACGAAGACAACGCCGACCTGCGCCATGCCGAGCCCAAGCAGGGCGGCTACGACTTCAACTGGGTGCTCGATGCGCCGGGCCTGGAGACGCCGGCGGTCATCGTCGAGGAGCCCACCACCGGGCGCACGCTGACCGTGTTCACCACCGAGCCCGGCATGCAGCTGTACACCTCCAATGCCATCGACCGCATCGAAGGCGGCAAGGGCGGCAAGCCCTATCTGCACTGGGGCGCGCTGGCGCTGGAAGCCCAGCACTTCCCCGACAGCCCCAACCACGCCGACTTCCCGAGCACGCGCCTGGACCCGGGCCAGACCTACACGCAGACCACGATCTATCGCTTCGGCGTAGCCAAGTAGGCCTCCGCCTTGCCGCGCCGGCCCACACGCGGGCCGGCGCGGTGCCTACTCCAACGCGTCCAGGTTGCGGTTGATCCGCAGCATCAGCGTGGCGAACTGGGCCAGGTCCTGCGCGTCGAAGCCGGCCAGAGCCTGTTCGCCAGTGGCGTCCATTACCGCCTTGGCCTTGGGCAGGCGCCTGCGCGCCAGCGGTGTCAGCGAGATCAGCTTGCTGCGGCCATCGGCCGGATCGGGCGTGCGCTGGATCAGCCCGTCGCGCTCCATCCGGCTGAGCAGCTGAGCCATGCTCGGTTGCTCGACCCGCGCGCGCCGCGCTAGTTCGCCCTGCGACAGCGCATCGCCGTGCTTGAGCGCCACCAGCACCGGCAGCTGGCCCATGGCGAAGCCATGCTCGCGCAGCTGTGCGTCGACAAGCCGCGAGAACGTGCGATAGGCGATGCCGAGCAGCTTGAGCGGATCGTGGCGGGCGGCGTGCTCGAGTTCGCTGGTTTGACTTTCCATAGGTGACTATGTTTTAAATATAGGCACCTATCATATCCGGAGCAGCAGGCATGGCCAACCTTCCGCGTATCGCCATCGTCGGGGGCGGCCCGGCCGGCCTGACGCTGGCCCGCCTGCTGCAGCTGCAGGGGCTCGTGCCGGAGGTGTTCGAGCGCGAGGCGCATCCGCTGGAGCGCCCCCAGGGCGGCTCGCTCGATCTGCATCAGGGCTCGGGCCTGCTGGCGATCGAACGCGCCGGGTTGCAGGACGCCTTCGCGCGCATCGCCCGCTACGAAGACCAGGGCGAGCGCCTGCTCAACCACCGCGGCGAGGTGCTGTTCGAGGACCGGGAGGGCTTCGACCGCAGCCGGCCCGAGGTCGACCGCACCGCCCTGCGCGCGATGCTGCTCGATGCGCTCGCCCCCGGCACCGTGCGCTGGGGCGCGCCGCTGCAGGCCCTGCATGCGCAGGACGCAGGCCGCTGGCAGCTGGAACTGGCCAGCGGCCTGGTCGGCCCGTTCGACCTGGTGGTCGGCGCGGACGGTGCCTGGTCCAGGGTGCGCCCGTTGCTGTCGTCCTATCGTCCGCAGTACAGCGGCCTGACCTTCGTCGAGTTCGGCATCGACCAGGTCGATCGCGACCATCCGGCGCTGTCCGCGCTGGTCGGACCGGGCAAGCTCGACATCGAAGGCGAGGGCAGGATGCTCATCGCCCAGCGTAACGGGCATGCGCATGTGCGCGGCTACGCCATCTTCCGCGTGCCGGCGGACTGGGCTCAGCAGCGCTTCGACTTCAGCGATCCGCAGGCCGTGCGGGCCGGGCTGCTCGAGGAGTTCGCCGGGTTCGCGACGGAGATCCTGGACCTGTTCCGCGTGGCCAACGACCACTTCGTCGCGCGGCCGATCCACGCACTGCCCGTGGGGCATCGCTGGAACCACCGTCCCGGCCTGACCCTGATCGGCGATGCGGCGCATCTGATGTCGCCCTTCGCAGGCGAAGGCGTCAACGCGGCCATGCTCGATGCCGCCGAACTGGCCGAGCAGCTGGCGCAGGGTGCGCTGCATGACGCGGTGTGTCGCTACGAGGCGTGCATGTTCGAGCGCGTGGCCGAAGTGGCACAGGAATCGGCCGAGGCCGCGGCCACCCAGCTCTCGCATGTCGGGCTGGAACTGACCGCGGCGATGTACCGTCAGCATCAGCAGGCCCATCGCGCGGGCTGATGGCGGGCGCGCGCCGCGTCGCACGCAGGATCGACAGCGCCTGGGCTTGTCAGGCGAGGTGGTTGTCCCCATGGTGCTGCCATGGCCGACTCCAACGAACCCGGATCCCGCGCTGCGTCGCTGCAGTCCAGCGCAGGGCGCTTCCGCAACGCGATCGCGATCCCGCGCACCGGGCTGCTGGAATCGCTGCGGCTGTTCCGCAGCGTGCTGTTCGACAAGCCGCGCACCAGCGTGCCGGACCGCCCGATTCCAGTACGTCCGCTGACCCGTGCCGAACTGCTGGCCGCGCCGGATTTCAGCCTGTACCGGCTCGGCCATTCGACCGTGCTGCTCAAGCTGCGCGGGCAGTTCTGGATCACCGACCCGGTCTTCGCCCAGCGCGCCTCGCCGCTGCCGTGGATGGGGCCCAAGCGCTTCCATGCGCCGCCGATCGCGCTGAAGGATCTGCCGCCGCTGAAGGGCGTGATCCTCTCGCACAACCACTACGACCATCTGGACAAGGCGGCCGTGCGCGCGCTGGCCGCCTCGGCCGAGCACTTCGTCGCGCCGCTGGGCGTGGGCGACACGCTGGTGCGCTGGGGCGTGCCGGCGGCCAAGGTGCAACAGCTGGACTGGTGGCAGTCCACCGTCATCGGCGGGTTGCGCCTGGTCGCCACGCCCGCCCAGCATTTCTCCGGGCGCGGGCTGCGCGACGGCAATGCCACGCTGTGGTGCTCGTGGGTGCTGATCGACGATGGGCTGCGCGTGTTCTTCAGCGGCGACAGCGGTTACTTCGATGGCTTCAGACAGATCGGTGAGCGCTTCGGGCCGTTCGACCTGACCCTGGTGGAGACCGGCGCCTACGATCGCCAGTGGCCGCACGTGCACATGCGGCCCGAGGAGTCCCTGCAGGCGCATCTGGACCTGCAGGGGCGCTGGATGCTGCCGATCCACAACGGCACCTTCGACCTGGCCCTGCATCCATGGTTCGAGCCGTTCGAGCGCATCAGCGCCTTGGCCGCCGAGCGCGGCGTCGCGCTGTCCACGCCGGTGATCGGCGAGCGCGTCGACCTGCGGCAGCCGACCGCGGGTTCGGCCTGGTGGCGCCTGCCCAAGTAGGCGCATCAAGCCCGCGGGTGCCTGGTGCGCCTACCGCTGGGCGAGAAAGTCGCGCAGCAAGGTGTTGAACGCGTCGGGATGCTCCAGCGGCGGAAAGTGCCCGCACGCAGGCACGACCGCCAGCCGCGCGTGCGCGATCCGGTCAACGATCAGCTGACCGGCCGCCGGCGGCGCACTGGCATCGTCCGCGCCGGCGACGACCAGGGTCGGATGGGGCAGGGAGGCAATCGCCTCCTCCAGCGACAGGCCGGCGACCATGTCCCAGAGCTGGGCGTGAAAGGCCGGGTCGTTGCGCAACAGCAGTTTGCCCAGCCGGTCGCCGATTTCGGGGCGCGCCGCGAGGAACTCCGCCGGGAACCAGCGCGCGAGGTGCAGCGGCGCGATGCCTTCCATGCCGATCGCGCGCACGGTTTCCGCGCGCTGCCGCAGAAGATCCCTGACCGCATCGGAGAAGGTGCAGGAGGTGGCGACAAGCGTGAGCGAGCGCACCTGCGTCGGCCAGGTCACCGCCAGGGTCTGCGCGATCATGCCGCCGACCGAGATGCCGACGACATCGACCGGGCCGGTGCGCAGCGCGCCGAGCAGCGCGACCAGCGCCCCGGCGAAGCCGGCGAAGCTCGGCGCTTCCTGCCCGTGCGGCGAGCGTCCGTGGCCGGGCAGGTCGATCGCGATCACATCGCGGTCGCGTGCGAAGGCGTGGATCTGCTGTTCCCATACCGAAAGATCCAGGCCGAGCGCATGCAGGAACAGCAGCGGCACGCCGCCGCGCGGGCCGGTCCGGATCATGTTGAGGCCTGGTGTGGCGTCGCTCATCGGGGATCCTCTACGCAGGCGCTCAGCCTAGTGGAGTCGCCCGCGTCGGGCAGCGCGATCGCGCGGACGCAGTGTGTTGTTCTTGCGTCGCAGGCGCGTGCGGGATGCAGGCCTTGCGCGCTGCGGTGTTGCATTGCGCGCCGCATCGACGATCATGCGGGCACCTCGCAGGCACAGGCGGTACGCATGGAACATCCGGTCCTCAACCGGCGCCAGGAGCAACTGGTGGCGCTGGTGCGCCAGCTCGGCTATGCCGAGGTGGACGGGCTGGCCACGCAGTTCGACGTGACCCAGCAGACCATCCGCCGCGACCTGATGCTGCTGTGCGAGGCCGGCCTGCTGCGCCGCTACCACGGCGGGGTGAGCCTGCCCTCCAGCGTGGAGAACACCGCCTACGCCACGCGCAAGTCCCTGCAGGCCGAGCAGAAGCGTCGCATCGCCCGGGAGGTGGCCACGCATGTTCCCGACCATTCCTCGCTGTTCATCAACCTGGGCACCACCAACGAGGACGTGGCCGCGGCGCTGATGCACAAGCAGGGGCTGCGGGTGATCACCAACAACCTCAACGTGGCGGTGCTGATGAGCACCAATCCCAGCTTCGAGGTGATCGTGGCCGGCGGCATGGTGCGCGCGCGCGACCAGGGCGTGACCGGCCAGCCGACCATCGATCTGGTGCGCCAGTTCACCGTGGACTTCGGGATCATCGGCATCTCCGGCATCGAGCTGGACGGCACACTGCTGGACTTCGACTTCCAGGAGGTGCGCGTGGCCCAGGCCATCGTCGAGCATTCGCGACAGGTGCTGCTGGCCGCCGACGCCAGCAAGATCGGCCGCAACGCGCTGTGCCGGCTGGGGCCGATCGCGCTGGTGGACGACTGGTTCACCGACCGCGCGCCGCCGGACGTCCTGGCCGAGGTGCTGGCCGCGGGCAAGACCCGGGTCCACGTCGTCGGCGACTGACGGCGGGTTCGGGGTATCTGGCGCTGGCCCCAGGCCGGGTGCAAGCCAGGCCGGCGCCACCATGGGCAGGAGGCGGCTCGCCGGAGATGCATTGTCACCAGAGGCTGCCCCGACCAGGCGGCCTGCTGGCGCGCCGTCGGCAGTGCTGAAACGAACGCCAGATCGGCGGCGCCTTCGACCATCGTCTAACCCCGCGAGCCCCAATGGGACATGCCGCGCTCACGAAATGTTCGTAAATGTTCGTTTAAGATCGTTGTTGTCCGTCTTTGTCCAGACGCGAACGGCGCCATGCGGCCGTCGTCGCGCGGGCGGCGGCCCGGTCGAGGAGCGGTGAGATGGTCGAACGCGTCGATGTGCTGGTGGTGGGCGGCGGGATCAACGGAGTGGGCATCGCCCGCGACGCGATCGGCCGCGGGCTGAGCGTGTGCCTGTGCGAGGCCGACGATCTGGCCGCGCATACCTCCAGCGCCAGCACCAAGCTGATCCACGGCGGCCTGCGCTATCTGGAGCAGTACGAGTTCCGCCTGGTCGGCAAGGCGCTGGCCGAGCGCGAGGTGCTGCTGCGCCTGGCACCGCACATCGCCTGGCCGCTGCGCTTCCTGCTTCCGCACCAGCCGCACCTGCGGCCGGCCTGGATGATCCGCATCGGCATGTTCCTCTACGACCGCCTGGGCGGGAAGCGCACGCTGGAAGGCTCGCGCCGGGTCGACCTGCGCCGCTCGCCGGTGGGCGTGCCGCTGAAGGAGGAATTCACCACTGGCTTCGCCTATTCCGATGGCTGGGTGCAGGACGCCAGGCTGGTGGTGCTCAATGCGATGGACGCGGCCGAGCGCGGCGCCTCCGTCCACACCCGGACCCGCTGCGTCAGCGCACGCCGCGACGGCGCGCATTGGCTGGCCGAACTGGAGACCGCGCAGGGCCAGCGCATCAAGGTCGAGGCCCGGGCGCTGGTCAATGCGGCCGGTCCCTGGGCGGTGCAGTTCCTGGACCAGGTCGCGCATCTGCAGCACGACTATGCGCTGCGTCTGGTCAAGGGCAGCCACATCGTGGTGCCGCGCATGTTCGCGCATGACCATGCCTACATCTTCCAGCAACCCGACCGCCGTATCGTCTTCGCCATTCCCTACGAGCGCGACTTCACCCTGATCGGCACCACCGACATGGAGTACAAGGCCGATCCTGGGCATCCGCGTATCGACGCGGACGAGGTCGACTACCTGTGCGCGGCGGCCAACCGCTACTTCCGCAAGGCCATCGGCCCCGGCGATGTGGTGTGGACCTACAGCGGCGTGCGCCCGCTGCTGGAGGACGAGGAGGACAACGCCTCCGAGGTTACCCGCGACTATCGGCTGGAAGTCGATGCGGACGGGCCGCCGCTGCTGAGCGTGTTCGGCGGCAAGCTCACCACCTATCGCAAGCTGGCCGAGCAGGCCGTGGACAAGCTCGAGTCGCAGCTGGGCCGCAAGCCGCAGCCCTGGACCGCGGACGGGGCGCCGCTGCCGGGCGGGGACATGCTGCCCTTCGATCAGGCCCTGGCGCTGCTGCGCACGGCGCGGCCCTGGCTGCCCAAGGAACTGGCCTGGCGGCTGGTGCGCAACTACGGTTCGCGCACCGAGCGCATCCTGGGCGAGGCGACGACGCTGGCCGACCTGGGCGAGCACTTCGGCGCCGATCTCTATCGGGCCGAGGTCGACTACCTGCGGCACCACGAATGGGTCGTCGATGCCGAAGACTTGCTCTGGCGCCGCAGCAAGCTGGGCCTGCGCCTGACGCCGGCCCAGCAGCGCCGCCTGGCCGAGGTGCTGCGCGCACCCGCCGCGACGATGGCCACGCGCGCCTGATCCATCCGACATCCTTGGCCGCGTCGCGCGGCTGCACGTCATCACTGGGAGGTTGCTGACATGTCCACCAAGTCCCGCACCATCGCCGCTGGCCCGACAGGAGGCCGGCGATGAGTCGGCAGTTTCTCGGCGAGCTGATCTCGGAGGCGGTGGCGATGACGATCATCATCGCCTTTGGCGATTCGGTCGCGGCGATGTACACCCTCTACGATCCCAATCCCTATGCCGGCGGCTACTGGGGCGTCTGCATCGCCTGGGGGCTGGGCGTCACCATCGCCATCTATGCCACCGGTTCGGTCTCGGGCACCCACGCCAATCCGGCGGTGACGCTGGCGCTGGCGCTGTTCCGCGGGTTCTCGTGGAAGAAGGTGCTGCCTTACTGGGGCGCGCAGGTGATCGGCGGCATGGTCGGCGCGGCCATCGTCTATGCGCTGTACGCGCCGGTGATCGATCACTACAACGAGGTCAAGCAGCTCACGCGCGAAGCCGGCGGCGCGGCCGGGGTGTTCTTCACCGCGCCGGGGCTCGCGGTCACACCGCTCCATGCGCTGACCGACCAGGCCATCCTCACCGCGTTCCTGATCTTCGGCATCTTCGCCATCACCGAGCAGTACAACGAGATGGCGCCGGGCGCCAACTCCGGCGCGCTGATCATCGGCCTGCTGGTGGCGACCATCGGCGCGTCGATGGGCTATCTGGAGGCCTGGGCGATCAACCCCGCACGCGATTTCGGCCCGCGCGTGTTTGCGTTCTTCGCCGGCTGGGGGCGCTCGGCCTTCCCCGCGCCGCACAACTACTGGTGGGTGCCCATCGTCGGCCCGTTGATCGGCGGCGTGGTCGGCGCCGCCGCCTATCAGTGGCTGATCTATCCGTTCCTGCCGGCGCGCCAGCGCGCCGCGCAGAAGCCGTAAGGTCTGAAGGACCGGCCACGCGTCACCGTTTTCCGCCGCGCGCGCCGCGCCGGCTCTTACAACCCGCAGGGAGTCACCCGATGGACAAGCAATACGTGCTGGCGATCGACCAGGGCACCACCAGTTCGCGCGCCATGCTGTTCGACCGCAGCGGCGCGGTCAAAGGCATCGCCCAGCGCGAGTTCACCCAGATCTTCCCGCAGCCGGGCTGGGTCGAGCACAACCCGCGCGAGATCCTCTCCACCGTGCTGACCACGATGACCGACGTGCTGACCCAGGCCAACGTCGACGCATCGCAGGTGGCGGCCATCGGCATCACCAATCAGCGCGAAACCACCGTGGTGTGGGACAAGCACACCGGCCAGGCCGTGTACAACGCCATCGTCTGGCAGTCGCGCCAGTCGCAGAGCGTGTGCAAGGAGCTGCGCGAGGCGGGCCACGATGCGCTGTTCCGCGCCAGATCCGGCCTGCTGATCGACCCGTACTTCGCCGGCACCAAGCTCAAGTGGATCCTGGACAACGTCGAGGGCGTGCGCGAGAAGGCGCAGGCCGGCGACCTGCTGTTCGGCACCATCGACAGCTGGTTGATCTGGAACCTCTCCGAGGACCACGCCCACGTCACCGACCAGACCAACGCCGGGCGCACGCTGATGTACGACATCCATGCGCTGCGCTGGGACGAGGAGCTGCTGGACATCCTCGGCGTGCCCCGCTCGATGCTGCCCAGGGTGTGTTCGTCCAGCGAGGTCTATACCCATACCGCCGGCCGGCATTTCTTCGGACACAAGGTGCCGATCGCCGGCATCGCCGGCGACCAGCAGGCGGCGCTGTTCGGCCAGGCCTGCTACACGCCGGGCATGGCCAAGAACACCTACGGCACCGGTTGCTTCGTGCTGATGAACACCGGCGAGAAGGCGGTCCAGTCCAGCAACGGCCTGCTCACCACCATCGCCTGGGGCATCGACGGCAAGGTGGAATACGCGCTGGAGGGCAGCATCTTCGTCGCCGGTTCGGCGGTGCAGTGGCTGCGCGACGGCCTGCGCATGTTCGGCAAGGCCCGCGACACGCAGGCCTACGCCGAGCGCGTGCCGGACACCGACGGGGTCTACATGGTGCCGGCCTTCGTCGGCCTGGCCGCGCCCTACTGGGACAGCGAGGTCCGCGGCGCGTTCTTCGGCCTGACCCGAGGCACCAGCAAGGAGCATTTCATCCGCGCCACGCTGGAGTCGATGGCCTATCAGACCCGCGACGTGCTCGAGGCCATGCAGGCCGATGCCAAGCTGGAACTGAAGGAACTGCGCGCCGACGGCGGCGCGATCACCAACGACTTTCTGGCCCAGTTCCAGGCCGACATCCTCGACACGGCGGTGGTCCGTCCCAAGGTGTCCGAAACCACCGCGCTCGGCGCGGCCTACCTGGCCGGACTGGCGACCGGCTTCTGGTCCAGCCGCGAGGAGATCGCCAACCAGTGGGCGATCGACGCGCGCTTCGAGCCGACCATGGCGGCGGCCGATCGCGAGCGCCGCTACGGCGGCTGGAAGAAGGCCGTGCAGGCGACGATGGCCTTCCGCCCGGACTGAGCCTCGGACAGGAGCGCCGGTGGAGGGGCCGCCGGCGCCGGCCTCACCATTGCGCTACCAGGGTGGAGAACGGTCGCTTCAGCGCGACGCCCTGCGCATCGAAGTCGCGCACGGCCTGGCCATCGACGGTGACGCTGCGCGGCCGCTGGCGGTTGGGCCAGTAGACCTTGAGCGCGCTGTCGGCCCTGAGCCCCTTGCCCAGCGTGATCGTCAGCCGCTGGCCCTCCTGCCGGGCCTGCATGGCCAGCGTGCCGTAGGCGGTGGGCAGGCCGTCGACCTTCAGGCCGGGGCCGGCCACCCAGGACGGCGGCGTGCCGGGCAGCAGCGACAGCGCGCGGTCGCCTTCGAACATCAGCATGCCGAACACGCTGCGCGCGTACTCGGCGCCGATCCAGGTGTGCGGCATGTCGCCCAGATAGATGGCGTGGCGCTTGTCCGAGTACACGACTTCGGCCAGCTCCTGCCAGGCCGTCGGCCGGCGGTCGCGCACCACGTGCTCGAGCATGAACTGCGCATCGGCCGGCCGGTCCAGGTGGACGAAGGTCAGCACGTTGCGCATCTCGTAAGGGGTGTAGGCGTAGAGCGCATCGGGTGCGTCGCGCTGACGCACCTGCTCCAGGTAGGCATCGAAGGTGCGTTCCAGCGCGTCGGCCGGCAGCACATCCTGCGCGCCGGTGGGATCGAGCGCGATCGACACGCTGGTCGGGTCGGAGCCGCCCTGGTCGGCATCGGCGGGAATCGTGTCGATGCCCTTCCAGCGCATGGTGGCGCGGATCGAGGCGGCCAGCGCATCGCGCAGCAGCGTGTACTGCGCGCGCGCCCACTGCGCCGTGGCGGTGTCGCCCCATTGCTCGGCCAGCCAGGCGCCGTCGTGCCAGCCGCGCAGCGCCCAGTAGTCGTCCCAGTAGCTGTGCGTGGGCACCGAATAGCCCTCGTGGCTGATCGACGGCGCGAGGATGCCGGCGAAGCGCTCCGGCGCCGGACGATCGGCCTGATAGCCCGGCACCAGCGTGCGCTCGCGCAGCGCCTGCAGGAACTGCAGCGCGCGCTTCACCTGCGGCTGGTACGCGCGCACGGTCTGCGCGCCGCCGTCCAGGCGCGCGACCTCGGCCACCAGCCACAGGTACTGGCCCTGGGCGTCGTACTCCAGGTCCGAGCCGAAGCCGGTGTTGACGCTGCCGTCGTCGTTGAGGATCGGCGAGACCAGGCCGTTGTCGTGCACCGCGTGGGTGCTGTACCAGTGCAGGTAGTCGCGCGCGGTGTCGGCCATGCCCATGCGCAGCAGCACCGCGGCGGTGGCCGAGCCATCGCGGATAAAGGAGCGGTTGTAGTTGCGCGGGCCCGGCTGCATCGCCGGGCCGCTCTGGTTGAGCAGCATGTATGCGGCCTGCGCGCGCAGCATGTCCACCAGCGACGGATCGGGCAGGGACAGGCCGATCCGGCCCAGCCGCTGCTGCCACTGCGCCGCCTGCGCATCGGCCAGGGCGTCGAAGCGGGCGCCGGCATCGCCGTCGCCCAGCAGGTCTTGCACGTCCAGCGCCGGCGCGGCCGGCCAGTGCGCGGCCTCGACCGCCTTGGCGTCGATCACCTCGTCGCCCAGCGCGAAGGCCAGCACGATGTCGCGCTGCGCGCCCGGCGCCAGGTGCACGCGCCAGCCGAGCAGGCCGGCGGCCAGGCCCTGCGGGTCGCTGGCCTGCTGCGCCTGCGGCGCGGTGCCGGCCGCGGCGAAACGGGTGATCTCGTCTTCGCCATGCGCGCCGAACGCGGCCACGCCGTGCAGGTCGGGCGCGCTCGCGCTCTGGAACAGCAGCCGTCCGTTGACGCGCACGCCGGCGCCGCCCCGGGCGGTCTCGACGGCGATATCGCGGATCGGCGACAGGCCGCCGTTCTGCCAGGGCGGGCTGACCTGCAGCGGCCGGGTCAGCAGCGAGAGCGTGCCGTCCACCGCGGTGGCGCCGGTATTGCGCAGGCGATGGCGCACCAGCACCACCGGCGCGCCGTCGTGTTCCAGGGCGATGGCCTGGCTGGTGAGCTCCAGGCCTGGCTGGGCGGTCCACTGCACCTGCGGCATCGGCATCCAGCCCTCGCGCAGGGCGTGCCGGATCGGCGTGTCCACCGTGGCCGCGGCCGCCTTGCCGCCGGCGTCGCGCCAGACCGGCTGCACCAGCGGCGCGCCCTTGAACGCCTCCAGGTTGCCGTACTCGTCGAACACCGCCTTCTGCCGCCCGGCCGGCACCCCCACCACCGTCCAGTACACCTGCTTCATCTGCAGCGAGGACGGGAACAGCGCCGCCTCCGGCCCGGTGGCGGCCAGCTGGTAGCGCTTCATCGGCGTCATCACCGCCTTGGGGCCGAGCACGCGCACACGGGTCACGCTGGGCGCGGTGCCGGCACGGGCGAGCAGGCGCAGCGCGCTGACCGTGCGCGGCGCATCGCCGGCCAGGTAGGAGGACGCGCCGAAGGCGTGCGGCTCCTGCGCCAGCGGCGTCCAGCGGCCCGAGGCATCGCGGCCCTCAAGCGCCACGCTGGCCGGGGTCGTGCCCCAGTCGACCTGCAGCCCGGCCACGTCCTGCGGCTGCGGGAAGCGCACCTCCAGCCCGTAGCCGCCCTGCTGACGGCCCAGCGCGCGGGCCGGGCCGCGGCTCCACAGGGCCGCCGGGTCGCCCGTGCCGGCCAGGCCGGCGATGCGCGGCGCCTGCGCCACGGTGAGCGGCTGGAATTCGAAGATGCCCACGCCCCAGTCCGCCGTGCGCGCCGGCGCGGCCAGGCGCAGATAGCGCGTGCGCACCGCCGGGAACAGCGCGTACTCGGTGCGGCCCGGGCTGTCGGTGGTGGCGTAGATCGTGCGCCAGGCCTGGCCATCGTCCGAGCCCTGCAGCTGATAGGCGTTGGCGTGGCTGATGTCCCACTGGATGCGCACCCCGCCGAGGTTGGCGGCCGCGCCCAGGTCCACCTGCAGCCAGTGGCCGGGCGAGAACGGCCCGCCCCAGCGCGTGGCCGGGTCGCCATCGAAGGCATGCGCCGAGGCCAGGGCCGGTGCCTCGGTGGCCGAGCTGCTGGCCTTCCACTGGCTGCGCGGCGGCAGTCCGTCGGCGGCCATCGCCGGCAGGGCGATGCACAGCCAGCCCATCAGCACGCCCCGGCGCAGCGCCGTGCCCGTCTGCCCGCGCATCCCCATGATCGCACTCGCTGTAACCGTTCTCATGCGGCGATGCTGGCAGGGCCCGACGGACCTGGCGAGCGGCACCGCAACATCACAGCGCCATGGCCTTGCTGAATGCCGGGCGCATGCCGTGAAGGTGCGTAACGCAATGCCATCAATTCGGTGCGGACGCTTGCGCACAATGCCGCGCTTGATTTGCGCAATGGCGGGGACACTTGGCGGCAGTAGCACACATGGAATGGGACGAGTCGCGCCTGCGCGTCCCCGCGGCGCTCCTGAGCCTGGCGATCATGGCCCTCATCGCCCTGGTCCTGCTGCAGGCGCCGATGGCGCGACTGGCCCCGGCGCGCAGCCAGGAGCAGCGGCTGCGGCTGGAGTTCATCGCCCCGCCGCAGGCGGCCGCGCCCGCACGCCTGGCCGCACCGGTCGCCGCGCCGCCGCGCGCCGCCGCTGAGGCGACGCCGGCCGCGCCTTCACGCCCACCGCCGCCGGTCGCCGCCCACCAGCGCCCGCCGGCCACCATTCCGCCGCCACTGGCTACGCCTCGTGTCACCGCGCCCGCCGATCAGGGCGAGGTCGCCCGCGCGGTGTACGACCGCGACGGGCGGGCCAAGCTGCCCCCCGGCGTCGCCGCCGAGCCGGGCCCGCCGCAGGGCAGCCCGCCGGGCCTGGCCAACGCGCGCGACGCGGCCAAGACCAAGGCGCTGATGGAGCGCCCCAACCCGGTGCAGTACAACGAAACGCGGTTCGAGAAGGACTGGGTGTCCAAGGGCACGCTGGGCGACATCGCCGCGCAGAAGGTTAACCGCGCCATCGCCGACATGTTCAAGAGCGGGCGCAGCTCGCCCACCGCCCGGCCGCCGCCGGACACGCGCTTCAATCCTGCCCTGGCGCAGAACCGCGACGACCTCGGCAGCGAGGCCACCGGCGATGCCTACAAGGCCGCGCCGATCGCGTTCGAGAAGGCGCCGCAGCCCACCGGCGAGGCGACCAAGGCCATCCGCGCCCAGCTCGACGCCCTGCAGGGCCGCGCGCTGATGTGTCACGACCCGCGCAAGGACAAGTGGCTGGCCGACGTGCGCAGCAACCTGCAGGCGCTGGAACGCAGCGAGAACGCGCTGGCCCACGGCGCCGACCCGGCCCGCGCCCAGTACCAGCTGCCGCAGGCCATCGACGCGGCTTACGACCTGTCGCGCCGCGCGCTGTGGTACGCCGACAAGCAGCTGTCGGGGTGTGGCAAGGCCGGCTGATCGCGGCGCGTGCGTTCGCGCAGGCGATCGGGTCATGCTTGCAGGCGGAGTCTCCGCCTCGAAGGATCGCCCATGCCCTCCTGGGATGCCACGCACTATCTGCTGGATGTCGCGCTCAAGCGCGAGAAGGATCCGCCGATGGACCGGTATCCCTTCAGCCTGCCCGGCATCCGCGGCCTGGCCGAGGAACGCCTGGTCTTCCACCCCGCGGTGACCTTCCTCGTCGGCGAGAACGGCAGCGGCAAGTCCACGCTGCTGGAGGCGATCGCGGTGGCGTGGGGCTTCAACGCCGAGGGCGGCAGCAGGAATTTCAACTTCAGCACGCTCGCCTCGCATTCGGCGTTGCACGACTACCTGCGCCTGGGGCGCAGCGGGAGGCGGGCCAGGGACGGCTTCTTCCTGCGCGCCGAGAGCTTCTACAACGTCGCCAGCAACATCGACACGCTGGGTGATGACGTCGTCAGGGCATACGGCGGGGAGTCGCTGCATGCCCAGTCCCATGGCGAGTCCTTCATGTCGCTGGTCGAGCATCGCTTCAGGGGCAACGGGCTCTATGTACTGGACGAGCCGGAGGCCGCGCTCTCGCCCACCCGGCAGATGGCCTTGCTGGCCCGCATCCATGCGCTGGTCCGGCGCAACGCGCAGTTCATCATCGCCACGCATTCGCCGATCCTGATGGCCTATCCGGATGCGCAGATCGTGCAGATCGGTCCGCAGGGCCTGCAGCGCGTCCACTATCGTGAGACCGAGCATTACCTCGTCACCCGCGCGTTCCTGGAAAATCCCGAGCGCCAGCTGCACTACCTGCTCGGCGACGCCGAGGAGTTCTGAAGCCGCTCAGTGCCCCGCCTCGTTCTCCCGCGCCGCGGCGGCCGCGCGCGCCGCCTGCTGGGTCAGGTACAGCTCGATGAAGGTCACCGCCGGCACCGCCTTGCCGAACAGCCAGCCCTGGCCGTAGCCCACGCCCTGCGCGCGCAGGAAGTCGGCCTGCGCGGTCGTCTCGATGCCCTCGGCCACGCAGTCCAGGCCCAGCTCGCGGGCCATGTCGATGATGTGCCCGGTCACCGCCGAGGTGGCCGCGCCGGTGCCGATGGCATCGATGAAGGTCTTGTCGATCTTCAGCGCGTCCAGCGGCAGCCCTTGCAGGTATTGCAGGCTGGAGTAGCCGGTGCCGAAGTCGTCGATCGCCACGCGGTGGCCCGCCAGGCGCGCCTGCTCGATGGTGCGGCGGGCCGCGGCGATGTCCACGAAGCCGCGCTCGGTGGCTTCCAGCCAGAGCTGCCGCGGGGCGATGCCGCTGCCTTCCAGCGCCTGCGCCAGCACCGCCAGCAGCCGGCCGCTGCGCATGTCCGCGGCGCTGAGGTTGAGGCTCACGTGCAGACACGGGTGGGCCGCCAGCAGTGGCCCGAGGTCGCACACGATCGCGGCCAGCACCTGGTCGGTGATCGCGTCGATCAGCCCGGTCTGCTCGGCCAGCGGGATGAACTGGTCCGGACGCACCAGGGTGCCGTCGGGCCGGCGCCAGCGCACCAGCGCCTCGGCGCCGACGATGGCCGCGTCCGCCAGCCGCACGATCGGCTGGTAGTGCGCGACGAACTCCTGCCGCTGCACCGCGCGGGTCAGGGCGCCGGTGGGCGAGAGCCTGCGCTTGAAGCCCAGGATCACCATCGCCACCGCCACCGCGGCGATGAGCAGGCCGATCGGCAGCAGCATGCCCTGCTGGCGCGGCAGCCCGGCGGCGGCGCGCGCCATGGGCGCGCTGACCACCACCATCCAGCCATCGCGCCGCTTCACCGAGAACAGATGCGCCGCGTCGCTTCCGTTGTCGCGGCGCTGGCGCATGGCGCGCGACAGCGCCTCATCGCTGAGGTTGCGCTCGCTCAGCACCACGCCCTGGGCATTGCGCACCAGCAGGCCGATATCCGGCTCCAGCACCAGATCGGAGAAGCGCGCCGGGTCGATCAGGACGTTGTAGTTGTGCTGATGCAGGACCAGCATCTGCCGCCCGCCGCTGATCTGCGGCAGCACGCGCGCGTACAGGCGCAGCCCGTCCGGGCCGACCGCATCGGCGGGCAGGTCGTCGGGCACGCGCACCTTGGTCGGCCCCCACGACGTGCAGCGCAGCAGACCGCCCTGGAAGAAGCCGACTTCCTTGACCGCGGCCGAGTCCATCGCCGCGCGCCGCATCTGCGCGATATGCGCATCCGAACATGGCACCAGGCGGCTGCGCTGCATGGTGTGCAGCACCTGTGTCGCCTCGTCCATCGTGCTCTGTGCGCGCTCCAGCGCCAGCGCGGCGAACTGGTCCAGGCGCTGCTGTTCGTTGCGCACGGCCAGATGCCAGGACATCGCCAGGGTGGCGATGATCGGCACGGCGATGCCCAACAGCGCCAGTCCCGTCGCCGCGACGATGATCCTCGCCCGCCCCATCGCCCCGTGCGCTCCATGTACCGTGTTCATTCCCCGGAGCGAACTCTAACCGCTCGGTTCGCTCGTACGCCGGACCTCGCGCACGCTTCCGATTAGCCGTGGCCAATTCGTGCAGATTCGCGAACGGCCGCGATGGCGGCACGTGCCATTGCGCAGAGGGAGCCGACGCGGCGAACGCCTTGCGCCGCGCAGTCGGACGCCGGCGCGCGATCCTTAAAACCGGCGTCTGCGCGCTTCATGTCGGCCGCTGCCACGCACCGACACGTGGCAGCCACGCGCGCTAGTCGCGCCGTCGCGGGCCGTACCAGAACGCCAGCCGGTCGCGGCTGTGCAGGAGCCCGCGGCCATGGCGCGCCAGGGCCAGCGCCAGGCGCAGGTGTTCCCACGCGCTGAAGGTCTGCAGCTTGCGCGCCGAGGTCCACACCGTCTGGCGCAGCAGCACGAAGCGGCCCTGCCGGGCCAGCGCGCGGCTCATGGCCACGTCCTCACCGGCGAACAAACGCAGGTCGAAGCCGCCGCTGGCCTCGAAGGCCGCGCGCGTGCAGAACAGGAAGCAGCCCGGCGCGATCCGCGCCCAGCGCAGCAGCGTGCCGAAGACCGCTTCGCCCAGACGCGCATGCCAGGCCACGGGGCGCTGCAGGCGCACCCGCGCGCCCCCGCCGACGGCGCCGCCATCGAGCGCCGCCAGCGCCGCGCGCAGCGCCTCGGCGTCGACGTGCGTGTCGGCATCGATGAAGCACAGCCGATCGCCGCGAGCGGCGGCCGCGCCGGCATTGCGTGCCGCGGCGATGTGGCGCGCCTGGATCGACAGCACGCGCACGCCGGCCGCCAGCGCCAGCGCGGCGGTCGCATCGGTGGAACCGTCGTCGACCACCACGATCTCCGCCGCCACACCGCACGCGGCGATCGCGCGCTGCAGGCAGGCCAGCGTGCCCGGCAGTAGCGCGGCTTCGTCGTGGGCGGGCAGGATGCAGGACAGCATGGCCCATGCTGTCACGCGCGGATGTCAGAAGGAGGTGACCGCATCGGGTGCGGCAGGGCGCCGTCGCGGTATGGCCGTTGGCGTTCGCCTGGCGTGTCCGTGCCATGCGCCATCGCGCAACGGGCCGCCGCAAGCAAGATGCCCGGCTTGTCGCCGGGCACCTGTGACGCACTTCAGTCGTTGCCGAGCGCCACCAGCTCGCGCGCCAGGTCGGCGTGGCGGTGCTGGCGACCCATCTCGCGCATGATGCGGATGTCCTCGTGGCGCAGCGGTCGGCGCGCGATCACGCGCTGCTTGTAGGCCAGCACCTCGGGATAGGTGCGCGCCAGTTCCAGCGCCTCCTGCACCTGCTCGACCGAATCGCTTTCGTTGCTCACCGGCTCGCGGCTGGAGAACGCGTTGACCCAGCGCGACAGACCCGCCTTCTGGTCGAAGACCTGCGCGATCAGCCAGAGCACGAACAGCATCGCGACCCAGATCAGCAGCACCAGGATGATCTTGGGAAAGCTGGGGTTGTAGCTGTGTTCCCACAGGTTGTCGGCGATGATCGCCAGCGCGGTCAGCGACGCGCCCAGCCACACGATCACCGAACCGGCCAGCCACTGGCCCTTGGCGATGTCCAGCAGATGGATCTCGTGTTCGATGCCGCGGTCGGTCTTGCTCAGCCAGTGCGCGGCCTGTTCCTCCAGCGGCTTGCGGTGCAGCTCGTTGTCCGCCAGCAGCAGGTTCAGGCCCTTGAAGAGTTGGCTCATGGTTCGATCCTCGCCTTGAACAGGTGGCCGGCCCGGCGCCGCCACCTTTGTGCGCAGCATAGGCCGGTGCGCTGCGAAGTTTCCGTGAGACGAAGGTAGAAGATGAACCGGGCAGCCAGCGCCGTGAATGTTGCGTTGCGACATTCTTCACGCATGCCTAAGCCGGGCCATCCGAAAGTCGAACCCGCCTCCACCCCCACGGATGCCCCCCATGGCCAGCGAACCGGGCCGCCGCGACGACGCGGCGTGCATCATCGTCAACATCGATCGAGAGCGCGACTTCTGGAAACGCCATTACAGCGAGCTGCCGTGCCGGCAGGCCGGACTGGGCTTCGAGGCGTGCTGGCCGCTGCTGATCCGGGCCTATCACGTCTACCTGCACCATCCCAACGCGGGGCGGGAGGTCGGCGCCGTGCTGTTCGCCAACTCGCCCGAGGCGATCGACCATGGCCTGGAGCCCAGCCTGGCGGGGCGGATCTTCGGCCGGGTGATGGATCGCATCCAGCGGGCGACCACGCGCCTGCAGTATCCGATGCCCGCGCACGCCTGAGCCAAGCGTTGAGAAACCCGCGTTACGCCTCACGAGCGTCAAAATGCGATTTTATGAATCATCTCAATTCTGAACTGTGACGCCTGCAATGGTGTTCTCGCGGTTTAACGAGAATTTCATCGTCACTTCGACCTAACACTTACAAGTGGGCTGCAACCCTGTTGTTCGAGGCCATTCTTCCGAGCCAAGGACACGTCGCATGCACCCCCAGCAAGCAGAACACGGACGCGCCGTCCTGATCGATATCGACCGGGAACGCGATTACTGGCGCCAGCACTACGTCAACATGCCGCGCGCCTCGCAGCACCGCTCCTTCGAGCTGTACTGGCCGGCGCTGTCCAGCGCCTACGATGTCTATCTCAATCATCCGCATACCGACCAGGACACCGGTTCGGCGCTCTATGCCAACTCTCAGGCGGTGCGTTCGCGCGGCCTGAGCCTGGAAGAGGCGCGGGCGATCTACGCCGAGGTCTGGCAGCGCATCACGCGCTGAAGCCAGCCCGGTAGTGGGCCTGGAGGAAGGCGCCCGCGGGGCGCCTTCTTCGTTTGCGCCTCCACGAAGGTCGCGCTGGGTGGTCGGTAGGATGGGCGCATGTCGCTGCTCCGCACGCTCATCGCCCCCGCCGCCGCGCCGGTGCGACGCTGGGTGCTTGGCGCCTTCCCGCGCGGCCAGTCGGGGATCGACTACGACCTGCCGCACGGCGATCCGGGGCTGTTCGGCCCGGACAGCGTGACTTGGCGCATCCATGGCGATTTCCCCGGCATGCTGGCCGGCGGCCTGGCCGCGCTGATGCTGCAGGCGCTGCACCCGCGCGCGCTGGCCGGGGTCTACGAGCATTCCAACTTCCGCCAGGACCTGGTCGGCCGCCTGCGCCGCACCACGGCCTTCGTAGCCGGTACCAGCTATGCCTCGACCGCCGAGGCGCAGCGGCTGATCGCCCGGGTGCGGGGGATCCATGCGCACGTGCGCGGCACGCTGGCCGACGGCACGCCCTACGCCGCCGACGATCCCGACCTGTTGACCTGGGTCCACGTCACCGAGGCGCACGGCTTCCTGCAGGGCTATCGGCGTTACTGCCGGCCGGTGCCGCCGGAGGTGGCGGATCGCTACTTCGACGAGGGCCGGCGCGTGGCGCAGGCGCTGGGCGCCCGCGAGGTGCCGGCCTCGCAGGCGCAGGTGGAGGCCTACTTCGCGGCGATGCGGCCGCAGCTGCGCTTCGATGGGCGCTCGCGCGAGGTGATGGACGTGCTGGCACAGGTCCGCCTGCCGGTGCCGGTGGCCGGGCTGTCGCGGGCGGTGTTCCTCGGCGCGGGCGCGGCGCTGCTGCCGGATTGGGCACGGACGCTGCTCGAATTCGACACCGCCCGGCACGCACAGTCGGCGGCGGCTGCCGCCAGCCTGCGCGGCATGGCACCGCTGTTCCGCATCGCCCTGCCGGACGGCGCCTGCGCCCATGCCTGCGTGCGCATGGACGTGCCCGTGGCGGACATGCGGCGCTGGCCTGCGGGGCCCTGAGCCGGTCCTGTGGCGCGGGCTGTCGGCGGGCGGAGCCGCAGCGTATGCTTCGGGCGAGTCGCCGCGCGGGTTCGGGGGGCGCGGCTGGCCCCATGACCGTCCCGGGGTGGCAGGACCTCCGTCCAACAGCGGGTGCACATGGATCGTTCGGTTCCAGGCCCATCGCCGGTCAAGTCGGTCGTGCAGACCCGCACGGTGCTCGGGTTTGGCCTGCTGCTGGGCGCGGCGCTGGGGATCGGGCTGGGCTGGTGGGTGATCAGCGATCGCCAGAACCGCCTGCAGGCCGCCGAGCGCCAGAGCCAGGCCCTGGTCGTCGGCGTCGAACGCGCGATCGGCCTGGAGCTGCGCAACCTCGAGCGCGCCATGCGCGGCATCGCCGCCGACGCCACCGCGTTGCTGGCCTCGACGCCGGACCGTGCGCCCGGGCTGATCGGGCAACTCATTGAAGGTGTGGCCTCGCGGCATCACGAGCTGGAAAGCGTTGTCATGGTCGATGCGCAGGGCCGCGCGCTAACGCCCGGCCACGGCGATCCCAGCTTCCCGCAATGGAAGGCCAGTGCGACCGCAGCCCCCTCGGACCGCCTGCAGCTGGGGCCGCTGCAGTGGCTGGAAGACGGCCGCCCGGTGCTGCCGCTGGCCCTGCCGATGAACGTCCAGGGCGAGGGCGGACCGCGCTGGTTGCTGGCGCGGCTGGATACCCGCGCACTGCAGGCCCTGATCGACGGCCTGGACTCCGGCCGCGACGGCGCACTCGGCGTGGTCGGCCCCAACGACCAGCTGCTGGTGCGCAGCCTGGGCGGCAAGCCCTCGCGCGAGGGCATCGGCACGCGCATCGCCGTGCCGCAGCCTGCCGAGCTGGCGCCGCAGGTCGCCGTCACCCAGCGCGTCAGCGAGGTGGACGGCCTGCGCCGTGTGGTGGCCGCGCGCGCGCTGCCCGGCTATCCCCTGCAGATCTGGGCGGGGCTCTCGACCCAGCAGGTGCTGCTGCCCTGGCATCGCTTCGTCGCCATCGCCTCGCTGCTCTACGTCCTGTACTGGGCGATGCTGGCGGTGCTGCTGCGGGTGGTGCGGCGCGCCGACCGCGACCAGCGCCACATGCTCGAACAGCTGCAGCGCAATTCCGAGCACCTGCACCTGGCCCAGCACACCGGCAAGGTGGGCGCCTGGGCGATGGAGCAGGGCGGGCGCCAGGTGGTCTGGGGCGCCGACGTCAGCCAGATGTTCGGCCTGGGCCAGGCCGAGCCGCCTTCGCTCTGGGCCTTCATCCGGCACGTGCACGTGCGCGACCGGCGCATGCTGGCGCGCCGCTTCGTCAGCGCCTGGCGCAGCCGCGGCGCGTTCTCCTGCGAGTTCCGCCTGGTCAGCCGGGATGGCGCGGAGCGCTGGGCCGTGGCGCGCGGCGGCGTGGTCGCCGGTGCGGGCGGTCACCTGCGCATGACCGGCACGCTGGTGGACATCAGCGAACGCATGGAGGCGCAGTCGCGCCTGAGCGATGCCGAGCGCCAGTTCCGCCTGATCTTCGACCGCAACCCGCTGCCGTTCTGGGTGCACGACGCGCGCACCCGGCGCTTCCTCGAGGTCAACCGGGCGGCGACGCTGCAGTACGGCTTCGGCCGCGAGGAATTCCTGACCATGCACCTGTCGGACATCTGCCCGGCCGGGCTGCCCGGCGGCAGTGGCGTGGTGCAGGGGGTGGCCGCGGGATTCGAGGACGCGCACGTGTCGCAGCATCGGCGCAAGGACGGCTCGACCCTGCAGGCGCGCGTGTACGTCAGCGACATCCGCTTCGGCGGGCACGAGGCCAAGCTGGTGCTGTCCGAGGACATCTCCGAGCGCCTGGAGTACGAGAAGGAGCTGGCCTACCGCGCGCGCCACGACCAGACCACCGGCCTGATCAACGTGCAGACGCTCAGCGACCGCCTGGACCAGGGCCAGCATCCCGGTTATCAGGTGCTGTACCTGCAGCTGCGCGGGCTGCAGCCGATCCGCGACGCGCTGGGCCGGCAGACCGCCGACGACGTGCTGCGCACGCTGGCCGCGCGCCTGCAGCTGTGGGCCCAGCAGTTCGGCCTGGCCGCGCACCAGCCCGACGAGGACTTCGTGCTGGCGGTGCTGCATGCCGAGCGCCTGCAGGCCGCGATCGAGGCGGCGATCGAGGCGGTGCGCGAACCGGTCGGCGACGGCGACGGCTCGATGCAGCGCCTGGAGGCGCGCTTCGGCCTGGCCGGCGACGAGGGCGGCGGCCTGCGCGCGGAGAACATCATCGACAACGCCGCGCTGGCCGCGCACGCGCTGGATTCCTCGGCGTTCGAGATCTCCCGCTACGACGGCGCGCTGGCGCGGCGCTACAGCGAACGCCTGCGCATGGCCGCGCGCCTGCGCACGGCGCTGGAGCACGGCGAGTTCGACCTGCATTTCCAGCCGATCGTGCGCACCGTCGACGGCAGCGTGGCCGCGCTTGAGGCGCTGGTGCGCTGGCCGCAGCGCGACGGCACCCAGATCGCGCCGGCCGATTTCATCCCGCTGTGCGAGGACATCGGCCTGATCGTGCCGCTGGGCAACTGGATCCTGCGCCGCGCCGCCCAGGCCCAGGCCTGGCTGCAGCGCCAGGGCTGCGACGACCTGCCGGTGGCGGTCAACGTGTCCACCCTGCAGGTGCTGCAGGCCGATCTGCCGTCCGAACTGGAGCAGGCCTGCGCGCTGGCCGGCATCTCGCCGCACGCGTTGCACATGGAGCTGACCGAGAGCGTGATGATGCACCGCCCCGAGCAGGGCATGGCGGCGATGCAGCGCCTGCGCGATGCGGGCGTGTGCATCTCGCTGGACGACTTCGGCACCGGCTTCTCCTCGATGTCCTACCTGCGCCACCTGCCGCTGAGCTCGATCAAGCTCGACCGCACCTTCGTGCGCGACGTCGACCGCGATCCGCGCAACGCCAGCATCTGCAAGTCCCTGCTGATGCTCGGCCACAGCCTGGGGCTGGAGATGATCGCCGAGGGCGTGGAGCGGCCCGAGGAACTGGAATGGCTGCGGCGCCACGGCTGCGAGCAGGTGCAGGGTTTCCTGCTGGGCCGCGCGCAGCCGCTGGAGTTGGCCCTGCAGCGCGTGCAGGGCGTCGCGCTGGGCTGATCGCCTGCGAAGGGCGCGCGATCAGCGCGACAGCTGCGGATCGGCGGGTGTCTGGACGGGCGTGGCCAGCTGATGCTGCTCGTGCAGCTGGCGCAGACGCTCGCGCGATTGCGCGGCGGGGATCGCCACGGCCTGCTCGGTGCGCATGTGCGCCCGCAGCTGGGCCGGATCGCCCAGCGCGCCCTGGACGACGAAGACCAGCTCGCCCTGACCGACCTGCGTATTGCGCTCGGACAGCACGACGTGATCGATGCGGCTCAGTCCCTGCTCGCTGGCCAGCACCGCCAGGCTGGCGCTCAGGCGCTCGCTGTTGGCGTCGAAGGACCGGCCCAGGTCGGCTTCCAGGCGGCGCACGCCGGCTTCGGCCTGTTGGGACAGGGCTTCCGGGCTGGCGGCAGGGGCGGGATGCGGCGTGTTCATGGCGGGCGCCTCGGGGGAAACGGACGGCGGGCATGCTAGGTCCTGTGCGCCGCATGCGTCGAGGCGGGCACGCCGGGCGTGTTCAGTTGCCACTCCGCTTGCGTCTCACGGATTGAGACCCGCCTGCGGCAGGCTGCCTGGTGTGAACGTCACCGAGAAACTCGCGATCCTGGCCGACGCGGCCAAATACGACGCCTCCTGCGCCTCCTCGGGCGCGGACAAGCGCCATTCGCTGGGCACCGGCGGCATCGGCAGCACCGAGGGCATGGGCATCTGCCACTCCTATACGCCGGATGGGCGCTGCGTGTCGCTGCTGAAGATCCTGCTGACCAACTTCTGCGTGTTCGACTGCGCCTACTGCGTCAACCGCGTCACCAGCAACGTGCGCCGCGCGCGCTTCACGCCGGACGAGGTGGTGCGGCTGACGCTGGATTTCTACAAGCGCAACTACATCGAGGGGCTGTTCCTCTCCAGCGGCATCATCCGCAACAGCGACTACACGATGGAGCAGCTCGTCGAGGTGGCGCGCAGCCTGCGCCAGGACCACAAGTTCGCGGGCTATATCCACCTGAAGACCATCCCCGACGCCGCGCCGGAGCTGCTGGCCGCGGCCGGGCGCTATGCGGACCGGCTCAGCATCAATGTCGAGCTGCCCACCGAAGGCGGCCTGGCGCAGCTGGCGCCCGAGAAGAAGCCCGGCGGTATCCGGGCCGCCATGGGCGAGCTGCGCTGGCGGATCGAGGAGAACAAGGAGCAGCGCCGAGAGGAAAAGAAGCTGCGCGCCAAGCCGCCGCGCTTCGCCCCGGCCGGACAGAGCACGCAGATGATCGTCGGCGCCGATGGCGCGGACGATCGCGCCATCCTGCAGACCAGCACCAACCTCTACGGCAACTATCGGCTGCGGCGCGTGTATTACTCGGCCTTCAGCCCGATCCCAGACGCGTCCAGCAAGCTGCCGCTGCAGCCGCCGCCGCTGCAGCGCGAGCACCGCCTGTACCAGGCCGACTGGCTGCTGCGCTTCTACGACTTCTCGGTGGACGAGATCGCGCCGACCGACGCCGCCAGCGGCATGCTCGACCTGGACATCGATCCCAAGCTGGCCTGGGCGCTGCGCCACCCCGAGCGCTTCCCGGTGGACGTGAACACCGCACCGCGCGAACTGCTGCTGCGCGTGCCCGGCCTGGGCACGCGCAATGTCGAGCGGATCATCGCCTCGCGGCGCTTCCGCCGGCTGCGGGTGGAGGACCTGACCCGGCTGCGCCTGCCGATGAAGAAGCTGCTGCCCTTCGTGCAGGTGCTGGACCACCATCCGCGCGCGGCGCTGGACGACACGGCGAAGCTGCGCGGCATGCTGGCGCCGAAGCCGCGGCAGATGGGGCTGTTTTGAGGGCCTGCGCTGGAGTGCTGGGTCAGTGAGCGCGCTTTGCCCATCCACTTCGACTCGACGGAGCGCCGCACCTCGGCTCGGTCCGCCATCTCCGGTGGACTCGCTGCCGCACACCATCGTGACGTGCGCCCGGCAGCGCCCGACCCGGTCGAGACCGCACAGCAAATGGATCAGGACTTCCTCCAACACGAAGTCGAAGAGCTCGACGCGCGCGGCAGCGGGCCGGCGGGCCGTGGCCGCGCCTAGTGAGGCAGGACGCCGAGCGCCCGAGTCAGGGCAGGATGCCCTGATCGAGGGAAAAGCGGCCACGGCCCGCCGGACCGCTGCCCCTCCGAAGCCCGAACGCGCACGCCCCGCCACCCCGCGTGCGGGAGATGCACCCACGCTGATGCATCCGCGCGTGGATCCCTTCGCTCAAATCGCCGTGAGCGCAGGACATCCCTCGCGCAAAATACGTGCACTGCTTCAAGGCAGCAGCGCCGCACGGCGGGCAGGCTGAGATGTTAAGCGCACGCGTGGAGCCAGCATGGAGCCTCGAGGCCTGGCGCATAGCGGCCCGAGCGGCTTGGTGCGCGAACGTGGCCCCGGACCAGGTGGATTGGGAAGGCGGCGCTCAGGGCGGCCTGCTGGCGACGCCCGAAGTGACCACCCTGCCGGCCCAGCGCGATGCGCCGCGGGTCTCCTCCGACTTCCTTGCGCTGGCCGGCGCCGTGCTTTGCCACCGCGATCCGCATCGGCATGGCCTGCTGTACCGCCTGCTGTGGCGGATGGGGCAGGGCGAGCGCGGCCTGCTCGCGCATGCGACCGACGCGGACGTGCATCGCGCCGGCGTGCTGGCCAAGGCGGTGCGGCGCGACAGCCACAAGATGAAGGCCTTCGTGCGCTTCCGCGAAGTGCCCGGCGAGGCCAACGCCTTCGTGGCCTGGTTCGAGCCCGAGCATCACATCGTCGACCGCGTCGCCCCGTTCTTCGCGCGGCGCTTCGCCGGCATGCGCTGGGCGATCCTCACCCCCTACCGCAGCGCACACTGGGACGGCGATGCCCTGGCCTTCGGCCCCGGCGGCGTGCGCGCCGATGCCCCGGCCGACGATGCGCGCGAGGCGCTGTGGCGCACCTATTACGCCAACATCTTCAACCCCGCACGGCTCAACCCGACCATGATGCGTTCGGAGATGCCGCAGAAGTACTGGAAGCATCTGCCCGAGGCCGCGCTGCTGCCCGAGCTGCTGCAGTCCGCCGGCGCGCGCGTGCGCGAGATGGCCGAGCGCATGCCCGAGGCGCCGCGCCGTCGCATTCCCGAGGCCGCACCCGAACCCGTCCTGCGTGCCGACGACTCGCTCGATGCGGTGCGCGCCGCCGCCGCCGCGTGCCGCCGCTGCGAACTGTGGCAGCCGGCCACGCGCACCGTGTTCGGCGAGGGCCCGCCCGATGCGCGCATCGTGCTGGTCGGCGAGCAGCCCGGCGACGAAGAAGACCTCAGCGGCCGGCCCTTCGTCGGCCCGGCCGGCAAGCTGCTCGATCGCGTCTTGGCCGAACTGGGCATCGACCGCGGCGCGCTGTACCTGACCAATGCGGTCAAGCATTTCCGCTTCGAGCAGCGCGGCAAGCGCCGCCTGCACCGCAACCCGACCTCATCGCAGGTGGCCGCCTGCCGTCCTTGGCTGCAGCAGGAACTCGCACGCCTGGATCCACAGGCGATCGTCTGCCTGGGCGCGAACGCCGCGCGCGTGGTCCTGGGCGGCGACTTCCAGCTGATGGCCCAGCGCGGCCAGTGGCGAGTGATGGCCGACGGCGCGCGTGCGCTGGCCACCGTGCATCCCTCCTGGGTGCTGCGCCAGCCCGATGCAAAGGCGCGCGAGGACGCCTATGCGCTGCTCAGGCAGGACCTGGCTTTGCTGGTACCCAAGGTCCGCGCGTCTGCTTGACCGCTTCATGGGCGCAAGTGAACATGCGCTCCAACCCCAAGGAGATGTGTCTTGCGCAAGGACGTTGCAGCGACATCTTTGCATCGCCGATGGCGACGCGTGCTGGGGATTGGCGCGATTGCCGGGAGTGGCGCCGGTCTGGCCGTCTTGACTCAGCAGGTGGCCTCGGGGCAGGTGACCCAACCCATTGCGTGGTTATTGCTTGGCCTGTTCGCGGCTGCGTACGGGCTGGGCATTGTCGCCGGGCTCGCTTTGATCGAAGGGTGGTCGATAGCGCCCGCACTGGGCGTGGCGTTCTGGCTGCCGCAGGCGCTGCAGGTCTACAGCCCCCTGCTCTCCTATCAGTTCTGGGCGCCGTTCAACTTCAGTGTGTGGTTCGATGGATCGAATGTCACTGTGGGGTTCGTGTGCAGGCTCGGGGCGATGTTCCACCTGGTGCTGGGCGGCGGCGGAGTTTGGGGCGCCGGACTCAACCTCTCCGCGGTCGCGATCGTGATCCTGCTGTACACGACTGCGCGGAAAGACGTGGCCAGGTCGCCCGCGCCGGACGGCGCCCCATCCACCGGCAGCTGACGGACGACGCGGGACTCAACCCGCGTGGATGTGGTCCCAGACCTCGGCGATGATCCGTTCGGCCTGGGCGCGGCCGAGCTGTTCGTGCGCGGGCAGCAGCGCGTAGCGCCGATGGATGTCCGGCCACAGCGCGTGCAGACGCTCGTGCGGGTGCAGCAGATAGCTGTCGTAGGCGAACTTCAGCGTCGGCTCGGCCTGGGCGAAGCCGCCGCGCCCGCTCTGCTGGTAGTGCTCGCGCCACCAGCGCAGCTCGTGCTGGATATCCACCACGATGGCGCGCGCGCCCGGCTCGGTCGATGGCGTGGAGACGGACATGCAGCCCTCCTTTGGCGTCGATGTCGGACGTCATCGCACTTTAGGAGCGGCGGCGGTGAAGCAGCCGTCAAGCGCGCGCCAGCTCCAGCGCGCCGGGCGCGGCGCCCACCTCCTCGCGTACCCGGTTCATGTCGCGCACCGGGCGCAGCTCGATGCAGCCGTAGGCGGCCCAGGGGAACTTCCGCGCGATCGCCTCGGCCGCCGCCATGTCCGGCGCCTCGATCAGGTTGAAGCCGGCCAGCAGCTCCTTGGTCTCGGCGAAGGGCCCGTCGGTCACGCGCGTCTGGCCGCCGCGCACGCGCAGCGAACGCGCGGTCTGTGCGCCCTCCAGCTGCTGCGAGGCCAGCAGCACGCCCTGCCGCTGCAGCGCGTCGGCGTGTTCGAAGCAGCCGCGCATCAGGCGGTCGAACTCGGCCTGCGGCAGGGCCTGCATCAGCGCGGGATCGACGTGGATCAGCATGAGGAACTGCATGTCAGGCTCCTGGGCAAGGGCGTGCGCGCATGATGCCGCAGGTGCGCCGGTCGCGCCCGCAGCGCTGGCCTGGCGGTAATCGCGAATTCTTTCTCGCGCCGCGATGTCGAACCGGCACGCGCTGGTGCGTCGTTCCATCACAGCGCGGGCCTTGCGGCCTGCGCATCCACCGAGAGGAGCAGTGCGATGAAAGTGATGGTGATCGTCAAGGCCGATGCGGATTCGGAGGCCGGGGTCATGCCCTCCACCGAGCTGCTCGCCGCCATGGGCCGCTACAACGAGGAGCTGGTCAACGCCGGGATCATGCTGGCCGGCGAGGGCCTGCATCCGTCCAGCCGCGGCGCGCGGGTGCGCTTCGACGGCAAGACACGCGAGGTGATCGACGGCCCGTTCGCGGCCAGTGGCGAGCTGATCTCCGGCTTCTGGCTGTGGCAGGTGCGCTCGCTGGATGAGGCCATCGAGTGGCTCAAGCGCGCGCCGTTCGACGGCGGGGCCGAGGTCGAGGTGCGTCCGCTGTTCGAGATGGAGGACTTCGGCCAGGCCATGACGCCGGAACTGCGCGAGCAGGAAGCCCGGCTGCGCGAACGCACCGCCGGACAGTCCTGATTCCCCCTCCCAAGGAGCAAGCCCATGAACGTAGCCCCGTACCTGTTCTTCAACGGCAACTGCCGCGAGGCGATGCGCTTTTACGCCCAGACCCTGGATGGCGCGGTGGTGGCGATGGCCACCGTCGGCGAGGCGCCGCCGGACGCCAGGATGCCCGGCATGCCCGACGAGGCGGTGATGCACGCGATGGTGATCGCCGGCGGCGTCACGCTGATGGCTTCCGACGCCTGCCCGCCGCAGGACTACACGCCGCCGCACGGCATGAGCGTGAGCCTGCAGCTGGACGATGTGGCCCAGGCCGAACGCCTGTACGCGGCCCTGGCCGAGGGCGCGCAGATCCAGCTGCCGCTGGGGCCGACCTTCTGGTCGCCGGGCTTTGCGATGCTCACCGACCGCTTCGGCACGCCGTGGATGCTCAACGTGGTCGTCCCTGCACCGGGCTGTGAGGTCTGAGCCCGGTTCCAACCCGATACGTCCCAGTTCAATGCGAAGGAGACCGACATGGCCTATGTCGATGGTTTCGTGATCCCCGTTCCCACCGCCAGGCTGGCCGCCTACCGCGCGATGGCGCGGATGGGCAGCAAGGTCTGGATGGACCATGGCGCGCTGCAGTACGTCGAATGCATCGCCGACGATGTCAAACCCGGCAAGCGCACCTCGTTCCCGCAGGCGGTCAGGCTCAAGCCGGACGAGGTCGTGGTGTTCGCCTACATCGTGTTCAGATCGCGCGCGCATCGGGATCAGGTCAACAAGCGCGCGATGGACGATCCACGCCTCAAGCGGTGGGGGCCGGAGAATCTGCCCTTCGACGGCAAGCGCATGTTCTGGGGCGGCTTCAAGACGCTCGTGCAGCGCTAGGCGCGTGGCGGTGTCGCGAGCATGGCCGGGACGCGTAGGGGAGCGCCGCGGCGCGTCCCCGCATCGATGCGCGCGGCGTCGCGCCAGGTCGGCGCATGCACCGCGCCGGCGCGGTTGCGCACGCCGCCGGCCGGTGGTCTGATCGCCGACCATGGCCGCCGACCTCCACCGCACCATCGACACGCTGTGGCGCATGGAAGCCCCCAAGGTGCTGGCGGTGCTGACGCGCATGCTGCGCGATATCGACCAGGCCGAGGAACTTGCGCAGGACGCGCTGGTCGCCGCGCTCGAGCACTGGCCGCGCGAAGGCCTGCCGGACAACCCGGCGGCCTGGTGGATGGCCACCGCCAAGCGCCGCGCCATCGACCGCCTGCGCCAGCGGCAGCTGCACCAGCGCAAGCACGCCGATATCGCCTTGGAACTGGAGGGCCAGGCCGTGGCGGGGCCTGACAGCACCGCGCAGCTGGACGATGCCATCGGCGACGACCTGCTGCGGCTGATGTTCATCGCCTGCCATCCGGTGCTGCCGGCCGACTCGCGCGTGGTGTTGACCCTGCGCCTGCTGGGCGGGCTGAGCACCGCCGAGATCGCGCGCGCCTTCCTGCAGCCCGAGCCGACGGTGGCCCAGCGCATCGTGCGCGCCAAGCGCACGCTGGCCGCGCAGCAGGTGGCTTTCGAAGCGCCGGCGCGCGAGGACCTGCCCGAGCGTGTGGACGCGGTGCTGGACGTGCTCTACCTGATCTTCAACGAGGGCTATTCGGCCAGTGCGGGAGAGGACTGGATGCGGCCGGCGCTGTGCACCGAGGCGCTGCGCCTGGGGCGGGTGCTGGCCGGGCTGATGCCGCGTGCGCCGGAGGTGTTCGGCCTGCTGGCGCTGATGGAACTGCAGGCCTCGCGCACCGCCGCGCGCGCCCTGGCGGACGGCACGCCGGTGCTGCTGGAGGCGCAGGACCGCGCGCGCTGGGACCGGCTGCAGATCGCGCGCGGGCTGCAGGCGCTGGAGCGCGCCGTGCGGCTGGGCGGTGCCGACGCGCCGTACACGCTGCAGGCGGCGATCGCGGCCTGCCATGCGCGCGCGCTGCGCAGCCAGGACACCGACTGGCCGCGCATCGCCGCGCTGTATGCGCGCTTGGCGCAGGTCGCGCCGTCGCCGGTGATCGAGCTCAATCGCGCCGTCGCCCTGGGCCGCGCCGACGGTGCGCAGGCCGGCCTGGCGCTGGCCGACACGCTCATCCACGAGGCCGCGCTGCGCGAGTACCCCGCGCTGCCGGCGGTGCGCGGCGATCTGCTCGAACGGCTCGGCCGCCTCGACGAGGCGCGCGCCTGCTTCGAGCAGGCCGCCGCACTGACCCGCAACGCGCGCGAGGCCGAGCAGATGCGCGCCCGCGTCGCGGCCTGCGCGTCTTCGGCCTGAGCGTGCGGCCGTTGCGGCCGTGGTGGATCGATCACGGCGCGGCGCAGGATCCGACAGCGGGTGCGTGCGGAGCGTCGGGATTCGCCGAAGCGGCTTCCTTCTTTCGTTCAGTCTGCTTCGACCAGCGGCGGAAGCCGCCGCGGCACGGGGGTCGATTTCACGATCGCGGTACTGGTTTCCGCGCGCTCGGTGACCTTGGCCAGGATGCCGTCCAGGTGCTGGATCGTGCGCAGGTAGAGCCGGCAGATGAAGCAGTCGTCGCCCGTCACCTTGTCGCATTCGACGAACTCGGGAATGCGCTGCAGCAGCTCCTCCACCAGGTGCAGCTGACCCGGTAGCGGCTTGACCCGCACGATCGCCTGCAAGGTGTAGCCCAGCGCGCGCGGATCGAGTTCGACCGCGAACCCGGCGATCACGCCCTGGTGCTGCAGCCGGCGCACGCGCTCGGCGGTGGCCGGCGCCGACAGGCCGATCTGACGGGCCAGTTCGCTGTTCGGCATGCGCGCGTCCTGGGCCAGCGCCGCGAGGATCGCGCGGTCGATGGCGTCCAGCGTGGCGACGCTGGGGGTTGGAAGGTGCTTTGCCATAAATGCCTTTCTTCCGAAAGAGGAATCAAGTTTCGGCGTAATTTTTAGCATGTATTCGAGCTGCTCGGGTTCCTAGAATTTCAGCCGTTCGCAACGCTTGATAGGGACTCCCGGCAATGGCCTCCAACGAAATTCGCCGTGGCGCGGCCGAGATGGTCGTGGCCATGCTCATGTCCGGCACGATCGGCTGGCTGGTCGTGTCCTCGCAGCAGTCGCCGACCAATGTGGTGTTCTTCCGCTGCCTGTTCGGCGCGGCCACCCTGATCATCGTCTGCGCCGCGCTGGGCCTGTTGCGGCGCAAGGCGTTCTCGCCGCGGATGCTGGCGCTGGTCCTGTTCGGCGGGCTGGCGATCGTGGGCAACTGGCTGCTGCTGTTCGCGGCCTACGGGCGCGCCTCGATCTCGATGGCCACCGCGGTCTACAACACGCAGCCCTTCATGCTGGTCGGCCTCGGCGCGATCGTGTTCCGCGAGCGCATCAGCGCCTCGACCCTGGCGTGGCTGGCGCTGGCGTTCGTCGGACTGGTGGGCGTGGTGCGCGTGCCGCCGGCCGTCCTCGCGGTGCCCGGCGAGTACCTGCACGGGATCGCGCTGGCGCTCGGTGCCGCCTTCCTATACGCGGTGTCCTCGATCGTCACCAAGCATTTGAAAGGCACGCCGCCGCACCTGCTCGCGCTGCTGCAGCTGGGCGTCGGCATCGTCTTGCTGGCACCGTTCGCGCAGTTCGATGCCTTGCCTTCCAGCCCGCGCCAGTGGCTCGATCTGGTCGTGCTCGGGGTGGTGAATACCGGGGTGATGTACGTGCTGCTGTACGGCGCCATCCAGAAGCTGCCCGTCGCGATGACCGGCGCGCTGTCGTTCGTCTATCCGGTGGTGGCGATCGCGGTCGACCGGATCGCGTTCGGCCAGTCGCTGGCCTGGACGCAGGTGCTCGGGGCGCTGCTGATCCTGCTGGCGGCGGCCGGGGTGAACTTCGGCTGGCGCCTGCTGCCGCGGCGGCGCAGTGCGCAACTGGCCCCAGGCGAGCTCGGCGCCAGCGAACGCTAGCCAGCGCTCGCCACGACGAGGAGGCAACGCCGGCGTGTTCAAGCGCACACGCGTCGATTCGCTACGGCGCGCCCCTGATGGCACCCGCGTCCAACGCAAGAGGCCCCTCGCCAACCTGATGCACGGACACAGCGTCGCGCCGGCCTGCATTGCCCGATCACGAGGCTTGCCGCAGGCTACGCCGCCGCCCGCACGCGCGGCGCGTCGTTCCATCCATGCAACACAGGAGCCACCATGACCTCGGCCATCTCGGTTAAGGGGCTGACCAAGACCTATGACGGCGGCTTCCAGGCGCTCAAGGGCGTCGACCTGGAGATCCGCAAGGGCGAGATCTTCGCGCTGCTCGGCCCCAACGGCGCCGGCAAGACCACGCTGATCAGCATCCTGTGCGGCATCGTCCGCCCGGGCGAGGGCACGGTGCAGATCGAGGGCCACGATGTGGTGCGCGACTACCGCACCGTTCGCAAGCTGGTCGGGCTGGTGCCGCAGGAACTGGCGACCGAGGCCTTCGAAACCGTCTGGGCCGCGGTGCGCTTCTCGCGCGGGCTGTTCGGCAAGCCGGCCGATCCGGCGCTGCTGGAGCGCGTGCTGCGCGATCTGTCGCTGTGGGACAAGCGCGATGCCAAGATCATGGCGCTGTCCGGCGGCATGAAGCGCCGCGTGCTGATCGCCAAGGCCCTGGCGCACGAGCCGCGCGTGCTGTTCCTCGACGAACCCACCGCCGGCGTGGACGTCGAGCTGCGCCACGACATGTGGGAGCTGGTGCGCGCCCTGCGCGATCGCGGCACCACGGTGGTGCTGACCACGCATTACATCGAGGAGGCCGAGGAGATGGCCGACCGCATCGGCGTGATCACCGGCGGCCGGCTGGTGCTGGTGGAGGACAAGGCCACGCTGATGCACAAGCTCGGCAAGAAGCAGCTGGCCCTGACCCTGCAGCAGCCGCTGGAGGCCGTGCCGGCCGCCCTGGCCGACCTGCCGCTGGAGCTGCAGGCCGGCGGCACCCAGCTGGTCTACACCTTCGACGTGCAGGCCGAGGAGACCGGCATCGCCGCGCTGCTCAAGCGCCTGGGCGAGCAGGGCATCGACTTCAAGGACCTGCATTCCTCGCAGTCCTCGCTGGAGGAGATCTTCGTCAACCTGGTGCGGGAGGCGCGCGCATGAATCTGGGCCTGAACTGGCATGCGGTGCTGGCGATCTACCGCTTCGAGATGGCGCGCACCTTCCGCACCATCACCCAGTCGATCGCCTCGCCGGTGCTGTCGACCTCGCTGTACTTCGTGGTGTTCGGCGCGGCAATCGGCTCGCGCATGGGGTCGGTGGAAGGCGTGAGCTACGGCGCCTTCATCATCCCCGGCCTGATCATGCTCTCGCTGCTCAACGAGAGCATTTCCAATGCCTCCTTCGGCATCTACATGCCCAAGTGGTCCGGGACGATCTACGAACTGCTCTCCGCGCCGGTCTCGTTCGTGGAGGTGGTGCTGGGCTACGTGGGCGCGGCGGCGAGCAAGTCGCTGATGCTGGGCCTGCTGATCCTGGTGACCGCGCGGCTGTTCGTGCCCTACGAGATCCAGCACCCGGTGTGGATGGTGGCCTTTCTGCTGCTGACGGCGCTGACCTTTTCGCTGTTCGGCTTCATCATCGGGCTGTGGGCCGACGACTTCCAGAAGCTGCAGGTGATCCCGCTGATGGTGGTCACCCCGCTGACCTTCCTGGGCGGGGCGTTCTATTCGGTGTCCATGCTGCCGCCTGTATGGCAGAAGATCACCCTGTTCAACCCGGTCGTGTACCTGATCAGCGGCTTCCGCTGGAGCTTCTTCGGCCTGGCCGACGTGGACGTCGGCGTCAGCCTGGCGGCGATCTGCGGCTTTCTGGTGCTGTGCCTGGTGGCGGTGTGGGCGATGTTCCGTACCGGCTGGAAGATCAAGACCTGACGCATCGCCCGGTCCGGATCAGCAGACAGTGCATGTCGGTCTGGTAAGTTCACCGTCATGCACTCGATCGAAATCGTCCTGGCCATGCTGCTGGCCGTGGCCGCCAGTGGTTTCCTGGTCCGCGTCCTGCCGTTCTCGCTGCCGCTGCCGCTGGTGCAGATCGGGCTGGGCGCGGTCATTTCGATGTTCAACCACGGCGTGGAGCTGGATCCGGAGCTGTTCTTCCTGCTGTTCCTGCCGCCGCTGCTGTTCCTGGACGGCTGGCGCATCCCCAAGCAGGGGCTGTTCCGCGACCGCACGGTGATCCTTGAGCTGGCCCTGGGGCTGGTGGTGTTCACCGTGGTCGGGGCGGGCTTCCTGATCCACTGGATGATCCCGGCGATGCCGGTGGCGGTGGCCTTCGCCCTGGCGGCGATCCTCTCGCCCACCGACCCGGTGGCGCTGTCGGCGATCTCCTCGCGCGTGCCCATCCCCAAGCGACTGATGCACATCCTGGAAGGCGAATCGCTGCTCAACGACGCCTCGGGCCTGGTGTGCTTCCAGTTCGCGGTGGCCGCCGCGCTGACCGGCGCCTTCTCGCTGGCCGACGCCTCGCTGACCTTCCTGTGGGTGGCGCTGGCCGGCCTGGGCTGCGGCATCGGCGTGACCTGGGCGATCAACGTGCTGCAGCGCTGGATCATGCGTCACTTCGGCGAGGAAGCCGGCTCGTCGATCCTGGTCAGCCTGCTGACCCCGTTCGCCGCCTACGTGGTGGCCGAGGCGGTCAGCGCCTCGGGCATCCTGGCGGCGGTCTCGGCCGGCATCACCATGAGCTATGTCGAGCTGTCCGGCCGCGCCGCGGCCAGC
Organism: Pseudoxanthomonas sp. USHLN014; assembly: GCF_037153335.1. Lineage (NCBI taxonomy): Bacteria > Pseudomonadati > Pseudomonadota > Gammaproteobacteria > Lysobacterales > Lysobacteraceae > Pseudoxanthomonas > Pseudoxanthomonas sp. USHLN014. The sequence goes on along the minus strand of NZ_JBBCKO010000002.1, from coordinate 93,420 downwards.
GTGCGCATCCAGCGCACGGCGGTGTGGGACATGGTGCAGTTCACCCTCAACGGCATCGTCTTCACCCTGCTCGGCGAGCAGCTGCCGGGCATCGTGCGCAACGCCATCCGCAGCATCGACGAGACCGGCCACCTGCAGCCGTGGTGGCTGGCCATCTACGTGGCCGCCATCAGCCTGGGCCTGATCCTGCTGCGCCTGATCTGGGTGTGGGTGTCGCTGGGTCTGAACCTCCTGCGCGACCGCGCGCGCGGCGTGGAGCGGACCAGCCCCAACTGGCGGATCATCGTGGCGACTTCGCTGGCCGGCGTGCGCGGCGCCATCACCCTGGCCGGCGTGTTGACCCTGCCGCTGGCGATGGGCGATGGCTCGCCGTTCCCGGCGCGCGACCTGGCGATCTTCCTGGCCGCCGCGGTGATCCTGGTCTCGCTGCTGATCGCCTCGGTGGCGCTGCCGCCCCTGCTGAAGAACCTGCAGCTGCCCGAGGAGCAGGAAGACCAGCAGGAAGAGGACCTGGCGCGCAAGGCCGCCGCCCGCGCGGCGCTGGTGGCGGTGGAGAGCGAGCGCCAGCGGCTGGTGGCCTCGGCCGAGGCGGTCGAGGACCAGGAGCTCTACGGCGCCTGCGCCGAGCGCGTCAGCCAGCTCTACCAGCGTCACGTCGACCGCCTGGGCGGCGAGGCCGACATCGCCCCGGCGCAGGCGCGCCGGATCGAACAGGTCGAACGCCAGATGCGCCAGGCCGGCCTGCGCGCCGAGCGCGCCGAACTGTTCCGCCTGGCGCGCGAACGCAAGATCTCCGAAGAAGTCTCGCGCAAGCTCGTCCGCAACCTGGACCTGCTCGAAACCCGCCAGCGCTGAGCGCTATGGCGAGGTGGGAGCAACTGTCCCCCTCAAATCTTGCAGCCCCCTCCCTGTAGAGCGGAGCTTGCTCCGCTGGGGCCTTCCCCCACGAACCGAACGAAGAGCAGCGGAGCAAGCTCCGCTCTACAGGTGGGAGCCGCCATGGCGGCGAGGGGCTTTCTCGGGAAACCCTTGCTCTCATGGGCCTAAAGGCCCACAAGGGCCCATGGGAACGCGGTGATCAAGCCGCCTCGGTCTTGAAGTACGGCTCGACCTTGCCCTTGATCTTCAGCGTCATCGGCTGGCCGCGGCGATCCAGCGACTTGCCCACCTGCACGCGGATCCAGCCCTCGGACACGCTGTACTCCTCCACGTTGTCGCGCTCGACGCCGTTGAAGCGCACGCCGACGCCGCGGTCCAGCGCGGCCTGATCGTGGAAGCGGCTGGACGGATCGACGGCCAGGCGGTCGGGAGGGGTCTCGGACATGGTGGAACGGTCACTGCAGGCAACGAGGGCGCACAGGATAATGGCCGCCCCGGCCGCGCGCATCCCGTGCGAGGGCCGGCCCCTTTCCCGCACGCCGAGTTCCGCCATGCCCGACAACACCGCCGACTACGAAGACGACGCCGATCGTCTGGACCTGGACGAGGCCGACACGCCCGAGGCGCTGGCCTGGAACCTGCTGGTGCTGATCAACCCGGGCGACGAGGACACCGCCCTGCGCCAGTTCGACCTGCTGCGCGAGCGCCTGGCCGCCGGCGACGACCAGCCCTTGCCCTGGCTGCTGCGCGACATCGTGGACTGGACCTCGGGCTTCTTCGTCGGCCCGGACGACATCGACGCCACGATGGAGGCGCTCGACGAGCTGGCCGCGCGCTACGGCCTGCAGATCGAGTGGGGCGGCGACCGCGACGACGAGGACTTCATGGAGGGGCTGGACGTGCCGCAGCTGCTGTCCATCGCCTACGACAGCCTGCGCCCGCACGGCTACACGCTGTGGTGCTGGAACGCCGATGCCGACGGCTATGGCGGCTGGATGGCGCTGCGCCGCGACGACGAGGCCATGCGCGCGCTGAGCCAGCTGCTGGGCTTCGACCTGCGCCTGGCCAGCGAGGCCGGCTGAGCGCGCGGCGCGGGAGCAGGCCGGATCTTCGCTTCGGCCGCTTGGGCGGGAGGCGGACGACCCCCATCCGGGCCGCTGATCGGCCTCGCGCCGCCCGAAGACGCCCTGGGGCGGCGACGGCCAGGGCCCGCCCAGCCCCGCTACGGCGCCAGCCCGCGTCCCTGCGCCTTGGCCCGCGCGATCACCGCGCGCACCTGGGCGCGGTCGCGGTGGCGCGAGATCGCCACCGCGCCCAGCGCCAGGGCCAACGCGCGGGTGTCCGCGTCGATGTCGTAGTGCGCGCCGCTGGTCTTGTCCTGGAAGCTGCGGCGCGGCATGCCCAGCCGCGCGGCGAAGGCGTGCAGTTCGTCCAGCGAGTCGGCCATCAGGTGCGCCCAGCGGCGCCCGCGCCAGGGCCAGACCGCATCGTCCACGTACACGCTCATGCGCACAGCATAGCCGGGCATGGGAATCGCCGGCGCCGGCGCCGGCTTGGCTGCGGCGGCGCGCGGCATGGCAGGATGGCGCCCTCGTCCCGCCTGGCGCGCCCGCGATGCCCCGTCTCCGTCTCGAACCGCTGCTCGGCCTGGTCCTGCTGGGCCTGTCCGCGCCCGTGCTGGCGCAGGTCTCGCAGGCGCGCTTCGATCAGCTCGATACCGATCACGACGGGGTGGTGAACCTGGCCGAATACGACGCCGGCGCCCGCGCCTCCTTCGCCGCCCTGGACCTGGACCACGACGGCTTCATCACCCTGGACGAGATGCGCGCCTCGATCGACCCCAACACCGGCGGCATCGGCCGCGAAGGCACGGCCCGCGCGCGGATCGAGGCGATGGACAAGAACTACGACAAGCTGATCAGCGAGGCCGAGTTCGTCGATTACGCCGAACAGGCCATGGCCCAGTACGACCGCGACGGCGACGGGCGCCTGACGCGGTGGGACTTCAGCTGGCGCTGACGCGCCGCGCTCAGGCGGCCTGCGCCAGCTGCGCCTCGGCGCCGCCGCGATGCAGCGGGTCGGGCAGCGGCTGGCCGGCCTCGGTAAAGGCCAGCGAGACCGAATTGAGGCAGTGGCGCTCGTAGGTCGGCGGCGGCCCGTCGGGGAAGACATGGCCCAGGTGGCTGCCGCAGCGTGCGCAGGTGATCTCGGTGCGGATCATCCCGTAGCTGGTGTCGCGGATGGTCTTGACGTGGGCCGGATCGAAGGGCTTGAAGAAGCTGGGCCAGCCGGTGCCGGAGTCGAACTTGGCGCTGGAGGCGAACAGCGGCAGCCCGCACAGCCGGCAGGTGTAGACGCCCTCGAGCTTGTTGTCCAGGAAGGCGCCGCAGAACGGCGCCTCGGTGCCGTGCTGGAGCAAGACGTGGCGCTCCTCCTCGCTCAGCCCGGCGATCAGTTCGGCGCGCTGGAGGGTGTCGGGGGGCGTCAGGTCGAAGTCGGACATGGCGGGGCCTGCGGTCTCAAGGAGAAGGCGGAAAGATGGCGGCGGCGGGTACAGGGTTCAACTGTACCCGCCCACGCGCTGCGGCCTTCACGGCGCGCCGGCCGCGCGCGTGTCCGGGCCCAGCTCGCGTCGCGTCCACTGGTCGATCATGCGCTTCTCGTAACGCAGCGGATCGCTGTCCATCGGCCGGGCGCCCATCAGATACGACAGGTCCACCAGCTTGGCCTGGCCCTGGTCGACGACCCTGCCGCTGGCGTCGTGCAGGGTGTAGTCGAAGCTCAGGCGCGGCGGATAGATGTCCTTGAGGAAGCGGATGTGATCGGCCGACGGCCCGTGCCAGGGCTCGTACTCGCCGGCGCGATGGATGTCGGTGATGCGCACATCCAGCGTCTGCCCGGGCGGCAGCTGCTTGGCGGCGGCGTGGCGCAGATAGCCGGCCAGGTCGGTGACCCAGGTGCCGCGCTGGGCTTCCCAGCGGTTGGGGCTGTTGCGGATGTCGGTGAACTGCGCCGGATCGGTCCAGGACACCGACACCGGTCCCTGCGCGGGCAGGGACCGGGGCAGGTTCGGGTCGGTGACATTGGACTGCGCGGCCAGCGCCGGCAGGCTGAGGGCGGCCAGCAGTACGCTGGCGAAGAGGGCAGAGCGCTTCATGACGGGACTCCCGCCTTGGGGGATGCACCGATGCTACGCCCGTGCCCCTGAAGTTGCGCCGGCCGCCGGGGCGCTCGCGCGTCGCGTTTGGCCGGCGTTATGCCGCGCCTTCCGCACCCGGTGGGAGCCGCCGTGGCGGCGATGGGGCGCTTTACCAGTAGAGGTCTGGAGTTTTCGGGGAAAGCCCCATCGCCGCCATGGCGGCTCCCACCAGGCACTAAAGGGAAGACTGCGGCTTGGGCTAGACTCGGCGCCTTGCATCGATGTCATTCGCCTGCGCACGGGAGCCTGCCATGCATCACGCCACCGGGACCTTCGAGGTCGAGCTGCAGCCCCAGGGCGGGATCGGCCCGGAGGCGGACGATGGCAACAGCCTCTCGCGCCTGTCGCTGGACAAGCGCTTCAGCGGCGACCTGGTCGGCACCGGCGTCGGCGAGATGCTGGCCGCGCGCGCTGCGGTGCCGACCTCGGCCTCGTACGTGGCCATCGAGCGGGTCACCGGCACGCTGGACGGCAGGACCGGCAGCTTCGTGCTGGTGCATCGCGGCGTGATGCAGGGCGAGCGCCAGCAGCTGGAGGTGCAGGTCTCGCCCGGATCGGGCACCGGCGCGCTGGCCGGCATCACCGGCACGCTGGCCATCCGCATCGAGCACGGCCAGCACTTCTACGACCTGAGTTACGCGCTGCCCGACGCGGACTGAGCCGCCGCCGGCCCGTCACGATCCATCCACGGGCGCAGTTCGCACACTCGGGGGCCTTGCGGCGCCTGCCGCGTGCAAAGGACCCGTCATGGCCCGACCGATCTGGAGCGGCACCCTGACCTTCGGCCTGCTCAATGTGCCGGTGTCGCTGATGTCCGGCGAGCGCAAGGTCGATCTGCACTTCCGCATGCTCGATTCGCGCGACAAGTCGCCGATCCGCTTCGAGCGCGTCAACGCCGAGACCGGCGAGGAAGTGCCGTGGAAGGACATCGTCAAGGCCTTCGAATACGACAAGGGCAACTACGTCGTGGTCGAGCAGGAGGACATCAAGTCCGCCGCGCCGGAAGGCCATGAGTCGGTCGAGGTGGAGACCTTCGTCGACGCGGCCGACATCGACGTGCGTTATTACGAGAAGCCCTACATCCTGGTGCCCGGCAAGAAGGCCGAGAAGGGCTATGTGCTGCTGCGCGAGACCCTGCGCGACACCGGCCAGGCCGGCATCGCGCGGGTGGTGATCCGCACCCGCCAGTACCTGTGCGCGGTGCTGCCGCAGGGCGATGCGCTGGTGCTGATGCTGCTGCGCTATCCGCAGGAGCTGGTCGCCCCGGACGACTACAAGCTGCCCAGCGGCAACGCCGGGGACTACCGCGTCTCGCCCAAGGAAATGGAGATGGCGCGCAAGCTGATCCAGTCCATGAGCGGGGAGTGGAAACCGGACGAGTACCACGACGAGTTCCGCGAGCGCCTGCAGGCCATCATCGCCGAGCGCATCCAGGCCAAGGGCGCCACCGCGAAGGTCGATGAGCCGGCGCAGCACGAGCGCGAGGGCGATGCCACCAACGTGGTCGACTTCATGGCCCTACTGCAGAAGTCCCTGGGCGAGAACAAGCGCACGCCGGCCAAGAAGACCGCCACCGACCAGGTCGCCAAGCGTCCGGCCAAGGCCACCAAGGCGGTGAAGAAGGCGGCCAAGAAGACCGCCAAGAAGGCTCCCGCCAAGTCGGCCAAGAAGCCGGCGAAGAAGGCACCGCTGCGCAAGGCGGGCTAGGTGATCTGACATGTCGCTGCACGAGTACGCGCGCAAGCGCCGCTTCGATCAGACGCCCGAACCGCGCGGCGACGGCAAGGTCGCGCGCCACCGGCCGATCTTCGTGGTGCAGCTGCATCACGCCTCCTCGCGCCATTACGACTTCCGTCTGGAGGCCGACGGCGTGCTCAAGAGTTGGGCCGTGCCCAAGGGCCCCTCGCTGCGTCCGGGCGAGAAGCGCCTGGCGGTGGAGGTGGAAGACCATCCGCTGGACTACGCGACCTTCGAGGGCGATATCCCCAAGGGCCACTACGGCGCCGGTCACGTGGACGTGTTCGACCATGGGCACTGGGCCTGCGAGGGCGACCCGCTGGCGGCGATCGCGGCGGGCAAGCTGGACTTCGTGCTCAGCGGCGACAAGCTCGGCGGCGCCTGGAAGCTGGTGCGCACGCAGATGAAAGGCCGGCAGAAGCAATGGCTGCTGATCAAGCGCGACGACGCGTTCGCGGCCGATGCGGAGGCCGACGACCTGGTGGATGCGGCCGTGTCCAAGCCCGATGCTCCGGCGCGATCGAAGGCGCGCGCCAAGGCGGCGCGACCCGGCAAGGCCGCGCCGCGTGCCGCGAGCAAGCGCGGCGCCGAGGTGCGCCGGCGCGCGCTGGCCCTGGAAGGCGCACGCGATGCGCCATATCCGGCCGGCTTCGCCGCGCAGCTGTGCACGCTGCGCGCGCAGCCGCCTGCCGGCGAGGACTGGCTGCATGAGATCAAGTGGGACGGCTACCGGCTGCTGGCCGACCTGGTCGATGGCCAGGTGCGGCTGCGCTCGCGCAACGGCCTGGACTGGAACGCCACCTTTCCCGAGGTGGTCGACGCCGTGCGCGCGCTGCCGGTGGACGACGCGCGCCTGGATGGCGAGCTGGTGGTGATCGACGAACAGGGTCGCAGCGATTTCGCCGCCCTGCAGCGCAGCATCGAGGGCACCTCCAAGGCGCCGCTGCGTTATCTGGTGTTCGACCTGCCCGGCGTGGCCGGCGTCGATATCAGCCGCGCGCCGCTGGCCGAGCGCAAGGCGCTGCTCAAGACGCTGATCGGCCCCAAGCCCGGCCTGATCGCCTACAGCGAGCATGTGGTCGGCCATGGCCAGGAGGTCTTCGCCGCCAGCGGCAAGGCCGGGCTGGAAGGCATCGTCAGCAAGCGTGCCGATGCACCGTATGTGGGTCAGCGCAGCGGCACCTGGATCAAGACCAAGCACGAGCAGTCCGACGAGTTCGTCATCGTCGGCTATACCCCGCCCAAGGGTGCGCGCACCGGTTTCGGCTCGCTGCTGCTGGCGCGTCCGCAGGACGGGGCGCTGCAGTACGTGGGCCGCGTCGGCACCGGCTTCGACGACGCGACGCTGACCGCGCTGCTGAAGACTCTGAAGCCCCTGCACACCGACAAGGCCGCCGTGGCGCTGCCGGCGCACGTGCCGTTCAACGCGCGCTCCGTGCACTGGGTTAGGCCGCAGCTGGTGGCCGAGGTAGCCTACCGCGGCTGGGGCAAGGAGGGCCTGCTGCGCCAGGCCGCCTTCCTGCGACTGCGCGAGGACAAGTCGATGGTGGACATCAAGCAGGACACCGCCGCGCCGGAGCAGGCGGTGACGATCACCCATCCCGAGCGTGTCGTGTACCCGGCCGACGGCATCACCAAGGGCCAGGTCGCCGACTACTACCGGCGCATCGCACCGCTGCTGCTGCCCGAACTGGCGGGCCGGCCGCTGTCGCTGCTGCGCTGCCCGGATGGCGCCGGCGGGCAGTGCTTCTTCCAGAAGCATCACGCCGCCGCGCTCGGCCCGGGCGTGCACGCGATCCCGCTGCGGCAGAAGAGCGGCAAGGAGGACTACCTCTACGTCGAGGACGTGGAGGGCGTGCTGGCGCTGGTGCAGATGAACACGCTGGAGCTGCATCCCTGGGGCTCGACCGTGGCCGCGCCGGAGCGGCCGGACCGGCTGGTGTTCGACCTCGATCCCGGGCCGGGCGTGTCCTGGGCGGCGACCAAGGACGCCGCGCGCGAGGTGCGCGAGAACCTGCGCCAGGCCGGGCTGGAGAGCTTCGTACGCCTGTCCGGCGGCAAGGGGCTGCACGTGGTGGTGCCGATCACGCCGGGCCCGGACTGGGACACGGCCAAGGCCTTCTGCGAGGCCTTCGCCAATGCGATGGCCCAGCACCGACCGACGCTGTACATCGCCACGATGAGCAAGGCCAAGCGCGAGGGGCGGATCTTCATCGACTGGCTGCGCAACGGGCGCGGCAACACCAGCGTGTGCAGCTGGTCGCTGCGCGCCCGCGAGCACGCCACCGTGGCCGTGCCGCTGCGCTGGGAGGATCTAGGCCGGATCACCTCGCCGGGCCAGTTCACCCTGGACAAGGCGCTGCAGCGCGCCGCGCGCCTCAAGGTCGATCCCTGGGCGGACATCGGCAAGATCAGGCAATCCCTGCCCAAGGGCTGAGGCGACGGTCCGTCCCACCGGCGCCGTTGAGGCGCGCGCCGCGGCGCGCTGCAATGCGCACCTGACTTTGCACAGGAGAAGGGCATGAGCGCGGTTCCCGACAGCATCGGCCGCCCGGTGCGCGTGGATTTCGTTTCCGACGTGGTCTGCCCGTGGTGCGCCATCGGCCTGGCCTCGCTGCTGACCGCAGCCCAGCGCATCGAGGGGCTGCAACTGGACCTGCATTTCCAGCCGTTCGAACTGGACCCGGACCTGGCGCCCGGCGGCGAGGACCTGCAGCAGCGGCTGATGCGCAAGTACGGCATGAGCGCCGAGCAATACAGGGCCAACAGCGAGGCGATCCGTGCGCGCGGGGCCGAGCTGGGTTTCGTCTTCGACCTGGACAAGCGCACGCGCAGCTTCAACACCTTCGATGCGCACCGGCTGCTGCACTGGGCCGGCGAACGGGACGACGCCCAGGCGCAGCTGCGGCTCAAGCAGGCGCTGCTGACGGCGTACTTCACCGAGGGCCTGGACGTGTCCGATCACGCGGTGCTCGCCGAGATCGTCGCGCAGGCCGGACTGCCGGCCGACGAGGCCCGCGCGGTGCTGGGCAGCGACCGCTACGCCCAGGCCGTGCGCCAGGACGAGGCGCACTGGCGCCAGGCCGGCATCAGCGCGGTGCCCTCGCTGGTGTTCAACCAGCAGCACCTGCTGCAGGGCGGCCAGCCGGTGGACACCTTCGAGCAGGCCCTGCGGCAGCTGTCGGGGATCGTGGGGTAGCGCCGACGCCTTCTGCATCAAGCGCTGGGAACCCGCCGTCCCTACCCGTGCCGCGACACCAGTACCGCCTCGCAGCCGGTCATGTCCATCACCACGCCACTGCGGATGCCGTGGCGCTGGTGCAGGGTGGCGGCGATCAGCGCGGCGGTGTGCAGCGCCTCCTCGCGATCCTCGAAGAACTGGCGGCCTTGGTCGCCTTCGTAGAGCTGCCAGCCCTGTTCGCGCGCGGCGACGGTGAGCAGGAGACGCTGCATGGGGTCACCTCATGGCACCGGGGGATGTCGGAGGCCAGCGTGATCCGTGACGGAGTTGTGCACACTCGGGCGGCGCCCCGTCGCCGTGTAGGAAAAGTCCGATGCGTACCGACCGCAGGCCTCGACGCGCCGTTACGGGGCCGTTCGCCAGCATCGCGGTCTTTCCCTCGACAAGACCCCGCGCATGAGCCAGCTCGCCGATCGCGTGCACACCGATCCGATCGAAATCGCACGTCTGGAAACCCTGATCACCGAACTCCCCTCCGAAGCCAGGGTCGTGCTGACCCTGGATGACGGGCGCGAGCTGCGCGGCACCGTGACCGTGCGGCCCACCGTGCAGCTGTTCCGCGACTATGACGGCAACGAGGGCAACAACGCGCTGCTGCGCCTGGACGACATCGACCATCCCGCGCATGCGCAATACGTATGGCTGGACCAGGTGCGCAAGGTCGTGCCGCTGGGCACCTCCTGAGTCGCGCCGGCTCTGGCGAATCCGGGCGGGCAGGGCCCGCCCGGAACGCGGGCTTACTCGACCGGCTGTGGCGAGGCCTCGAAGCGCCGCGCGTAGCCGCGCTCCTCGGCGACCCGCTGGACTTCCTCGCTGGGCAGGTCAGGCGCGCCGTAGACCGCGTAGACCACCGCGTCGTCCGGGGCGTGCTTGCCGACCAGGTGCAGGCGGTAGCGGGGATGGCCGGTATGGCCGTTCTCGGGGTAGTGGACCGGCGGCTGTGGGCCGTCCAGATCCATTTCGCTGTTGTCCACGACGCCACCGACAAACAGGGCACGCAACATGGGAACGCTCCGCTGGGGAAGTCGGTCCGATCATGGGTGGGGCGATGTTTCCCACGCATGAAGCGTGCATTGGAGAAATGCGAAGACGGTCCCAGGGGCGCTGCAGCGACGCAGCCCCGTGCCGGGGTCCGGCACGGGCGAACCTTACTTCAGCAGCGGCGCCAGCGCCGGCCAGACGTGGTCGCGGATCGCCGGCTGCGCGGCCGCGGTGGGGTGCAGGTTGTCGGGCTGGAAGTTGGCCCGATCGCTGGCGATGGGCTCGAGGAAGAACGGCACGAAGGCCGTCTTGTATTGTTTAGCCAGCGCACTGAACGTGTCGGCGAACCCCTGCGTGTAGTCGCGGCCCAGGTTGGGCGGCATGCGCATGCCCAGCACCAGCACCTTGGCCCCGGCGCCCTGCGAGGCCCGGATCATCTTGTCCAGATTGGCCTTGGTCTGCGCCAGCGGCAGGCCGCGCAGGCCGTCGTTGGCGCCCAGTTCGATCACCACCACCGCCGGCTTGACCCGCTGCAGCTGGGCGCCGATGCGCGCCGCGCCGCCGGCGCTGGTCTCGCCGCTGACGCTGGCGTTGACCAGCGTCCAGCCGGGCGCCTCGCGGCTGAGCTTGACCGCGGTCAGCGGCACCCAGCCCTCGCGCGGGCCCAGGCCGTAGCCGGCCGAGAGCGAGTCGCCCATCACCAGCACGGTCTTGCCGCCGGCAGGCGTTTGGGCCAACGCAGGTGGCATGAATGTCAGCACGCACAGCGCCAGCGCCCATTGCATGGCGCGCGCGATGGCCGCATAAGCTGAAGGCATCGTCATCTTTCCCGTTCCCGAAGACTTTCTCATCATGGCCGACGCCGCCTTGCCGCACGCTGACACCTCCCTCACTTCCCGGCGCATGCCGGTGCTGCAGGTCCAGGCGCTGGGCAAGCAGGTTCGACTGCCCGGCAGCACGCTGACCATCCTCGACGCTGTGTCCTTCGAGATCGCCCCCGGCGATACGGTGGCCATCGTCGGCGCCTCGGGCTCGGGCAAGAGCACGCTGCTCTCGCTGCTGGCCGGGCTGGACGTGCCCAGCAGCGGCACGGTCACGCTGGACGGGGCGGTGCTCTCGGCGCTGGACGAGGACGGGCGGGCGAAGGTGCGCGGGGAGAAGGTGGGCTTCGTGTTCCAGAACTTCCAGCTGCTGCCCTCGCTGACCGCGCTGGAGAACGTGATGCTGCCGCTGGAGCTGCGTGGCGATGCCGATCCGCAGGCCCCGGCCGAACGCATCCTGGACGAGGTCGGCCTGTCCGGCCGCCTGGGCCACTACCCGCGCCAGCTGTCCGGTGGCGAGCAGCAGCGCGTGGCGCTCGCGCGCGCCTTCGTGACCCGGCCGGCGCTGCTGTTCGCCGACGAGCCCACCGGCAACCTGGACCAGCGCACCGGTCATGCCATCGAGGAGCTGCTGTTCGCGCTCAACGCCCAGGCCGGCACCACGCTGGTGCTGGTCACCCACGATGAGGCGCTGGCCGCGCGCTGCACGCGCGTGCTGCGCCTGGACAACGGCGTGCTGGTGGCCGGGGCATGAACACCTTGCGCCTGGCCTGGCGCCAGCTGCGGCGCGACCTGGCCGCGGGCGAGATCCGCATCCTGCTGGCCGCGCTGGTGCTGGCGGTGGTGGCGGTGAGTTCGGTGGGCTTCGTCACCGACCGCGCCGGGCGCGCGCTGGCGATCGAGGCCAACCGCCTGCTCGGCGGCGATGTGGTGGTGCGCGGCGATGCGCCCATCGGCGGCACGATCCTGGAGGCGGCCAAGGCCAGCGGCCTGCGCAGCGCGCAGACCACCGAGCTCAACACCATGATCCGCGTCGGGCAGGGCGAGGACGCGCAGCTGCGGCTGGGCGATCTGCGCGCGCTGGGCGCGGGCTTTCCGCTGCGCGGCAGCTTCACCCTGGTCGATGCGGCCATGCCCGGCGAACACGCGGCCCGCGGCATCCCCGCGCGCGGCACGCTGTGGATGACCCGCGCCGGCGCCGACACGCTGAGTGCGAAGCTCGGCGACCGCGTCAGTCTGGGCGATGCGACGCTGACGCTGGTCGCGCTGGTGACCCAGGAGCCCGATGCCGCGCTGGATTACTTCAACGTCGCGCCCAAGGTCTTCCTCAACGCCGACGACCTGCCCGCCACCGGGCTGGTGCAGCTGGGCAGCCGCATCGGCTACCGGCTGGTGGTGGCCGGTGACGCCGGCGCGGTGGAGCGCTTCACCGCGACCGCGCGTGAGGCGCTGGGCCGCGGCCAGCGCCTGGAGACCATCCAGGACGCGCGCCCGGAAGTGCGCTCGGCGCTGGATCGCGCCAGCCGCTTCCTCGGCCTGGCCGCGCTGGTCTCGGTGATCCTGGCGGCCGTGGCCGTGGCCATGGCCGCGCGCCGGCACAGCGAGCGGCACCTGTCCGGTGTGGCGGTCATGCGCTGCCTGGGCGCGCAGCAGTCGCGGCTGGTCGGCATCCACGTGGGCGAGCTGGTGCTGCTGGGTCTGATCGCCTGTACCGTCGGCGTGGCCATCGCCTTCGCCCTGCAGTGGGCCATCGGCGGCTGGCTGGCGCAGGCCTTGAAGGTGGAGATCCCGCCGGCGGGCTGGCTGCCGGTGCTGCGCGGCTATGGCGTCGGCCTGGTCGTGCTGCTGGCCTTCGGCGCGCCGCCGGTGCTGGCGCTGCGCCGGGTGCCGGCGCTGCGCGTGCTGCGTCGCGACCTGGACCCGACCGAACCCAGTGCCTGGCTGGTCGGGCTGGCCGGCCTGATCGGCCTGGGCGCGCTGCTGTGGTGGCAGGCCGGCTCGGCCACGCTGGGCCTGGCCATGCTGGCCGGCATCGCCGCCACGCTGGCGGTGCTGGCCGGGCTGGCGCTGCTGCTGATCCTGGCCGTGCGTCGCCTGCGTCGCCGCCTGCGCGGCGCACTGCGCTACGGCCTGGCCAATGTCAGCCGCCGCGCCGGCACCAGCATCGCGCAGATCGCCGCGCTGGGCCTGGGGCTGATGGCCCTGTTGCTGCTGACCTTCGTGCGCACCGACCTGCTCAACCGCTGGCAGGTGGCGCTGCAGGCCGATGCGCCCAATCGCTTCATCATCAACGTGCAGGACGACCAGGTGCCATCGGTGTCCGAGTTCATCGCCCGCCAGGGCCTGGGCGCGCCGACGCTGTTCCCGATGGTGCGCGGCCGCCTGGTGACCCATAACGGCGAGGCGACCAGCGGCGCCCGCTACGCCGACGAGGAGGCGCGCCGCCGCGCCGAACGCGAGTTCAATCTCTCCACCGCGGCCACGCTGCGCGAGGACAACAAGGTGACCGCCGGCCGGTTCTGGGGGGCGGCGCCAACGTCGGGCACCGAGCTGTCGGTCGAGGAGGGTTTCGCCGAGCAGCTGGGCTGGAAGCTCGGCGACACGGTCAGCTTCGATATCGCCGGTCAGACACTGGAAGGCAGGATCACCAGCCTGCGCAAGGTGGACTGGGAGAGCTTCAAGCCCAACTTCTTCGTGCTGGTTTCGCCCGGTGTGCTGCAGGACTACGCGGCCAGCCACATCACCGCCGTGCGCGTGCCGCCCGACCACCCGCGCTTCACCGCGCAGCTGGTGCAGGCCTTTCCCAACCTGTCGGTGATCGACATCGACCAGGTGCTGACCCAGGTGCGCAGCACCGCCGATCAGGTCAGCACGGTGGTGCAGGTGGTGTTCTGGTTCTCGCTGGCGGCCGGCCTGCTGGTGCTGATGGCCGCGGTCAGCGCCAGCCAGGACGAGCGCCTGCTCGAGGGCGGGGTGATGCGTGTGCTGGGCGGCAGCCGGCGCCAGCTGCGCGCCGCGCAGGCCTCCGAGTTCGCCGCCATCGGCCTGCTCTCCGGCCTGGTGGCGGCCATCGCCGCCTCGGTGCTGTCCGGGGTGGTCGCGGTGCGGGTGTTCGACCTGCCGTGGCAGCCGAACTGGACGCTGGCCGTGGTCGGCGGCGCGCTGGGCATGCTGGCCGCGCTGATCGCCGGCCTGATCGCCACGCGCAAGGTGCTCGACGCCCCGCCGTCGGTGACGCTGCGCGAGCTGCAGGGGTAGGGCCGCTCCCCTGTAGAGCGGAGCTTGCTCCGCTGGGGCTTTCCCGCCAGCCGAACCAAGAGCAGCGGAGCAAGCTCCGCTCTACAGGCAGGCTGCGAGGTGATGTTCCTGCAGCGCGGCGCCGCCGCCCGTTCACCCTGCACCGACTGCCGTCTTCACACAATCGCGGACCTGTCTCAAGGCCTGGCCCGCATGACCGAACCATCCGCGTCCGCTCCCGGCGATCCGTCTGCCGCCCCGCACAGCGAGGGCGCGATGGAGCGGCGCAAGCAGATCATGAAGTTCCTGTTCCGGTACCGCCGTTCCGGTGTGTTCTCCGGCCTCTCGCAGGACTCGCTGCTGCAGGCCGCCACCGTCGACGACGGCACGCCGGACGAGTTCAGCCGCGACCTCGAGGCGCTGGGCCCGACCTTCATCAAGCTGGGCCAGATGCTGTCCACGCGCCCGGACATCGTGCCGCCGGCCTACGCGGTGGCGCTGGAGCGCATGCAGGAGGACGTCTCGCCGGTGCCGGCCGAGCAGATCCGCCTGGCGCTGGAGGCCGAGCTGGGCGTGCGCCTGAGCAAGATCTTCGAGGACTTCGATCCCGAGCCGCTGGGCACCGCCTCACTGGCGCAGGTGCACCGCGCCGTGCTGCGCGACGGCACGGTGGTGGCGGTGAAGGTGCAGAAGCCCGGCGTGGCCCAGCGCCTGCTGTCGGACCTGTCGATGCTGCGCTCGATCGCCGGCGCGGCCGACCGGCTGACCAAGGTCGGCCGTAACCTGCGCTTCTCCGACTGGCTGGAGGAATTCGGCCGCACGCTGGTGGCCGAGCTGGACTATGTGGCCGAGGCGGAGAACCTGGAGCGCTTCGCCACCCACCTGAAGGATCACCCGGAGCTGCTGGTGCCGCGCCCGGTGTGGGACCTGACCCGCCGCCGCGTGCTGACCATGGAACTGGTGCAGGGCGTGCGCGTGGACCAGATCTCGCCCCTGCGCCGCACCGAGCATTCGATGCTGCCGCTGTCGGCGGCGCTGCTGCGCGGCTACATCGACCAGATCTTCGTCTACGGCGAGATCCATGCCGACCCGCATCCGGGCAACCTGCGCGTCACCCCGGACAACCGGCTGGCGATCTTCGACCTGGGCATGGTCGCCAACGTGCCGCCGGGCCAGCGCGAGACTCTGCTCAAGCTGCTGTTCGCCGCGGTCGACGGGCGCGGCGAGCAGGTCGCGCGCGAAATGCTGGCCCTGGGCACGCAGCTGGAGGATTTCGACGGCGAGCGCTTCAACCGCGAGATCGGCCAGCTGATCAGCCGCTACTCCGCGCACAGCGCCACCAGCTCCGAAGGCCGCGTGGTGCTGGACCTGGTGCGCATCGCGATGGCCTGCGGCCTGCGCACGCCGCCGGAGCTGTCGATGCTGGGCAAGGCCCTGCTGAACCTGGATACGGTGTGCCGCGCGCTGTCGCCCGAGCTGGATGCCAAGGCCGTGGTCGAAGGCCATCTGCAGCACGTCATGCGCGCCCGCCTGCGCCAGTCGTTCTCCTCGCCCAACATGGCCAGCGAGCTGATGGACCTGCAGACCCTGGCCCGCGAAGGCCCGCGCCGCGTGTCGGACATCCTGGGCCTGCTCTCGGAAAACAAGATGCAGGTGCGCATCTCCGGGCTGGAGGAATCGCACCTGATGGAGAGCCTGCAGAAGATCGCCAACCGCGTGGCCGCCGGCGTGGTCACCGCCGCGCTGATCCTGGCCTCGGCGCTGATGATGCGCATCCCCACCGCCAGCACGCTGTTCGGCTATCCCACCATCGCCCTGATCCTGTTCTTCATCGGCGCCGTGCTCGGTGCCAGCATCGTGATCAGCGCGCTGCTGGGGGATCGGAAGGTCAGGAGCAGATAAAGGCGATCCCCTGCGATGGTTTCCGGTAAGCCCCGCCCGCCTTTTGCCAAGTGTGAGCTTGGTCAAGCGTCGATAGCGTCACATTGCGTCAACCTGAACCATCTCGGTCCTCTCGCGCGCCGGATTGCTGTCATTGATAGGGTCGCGACAGTTGGTAAGATCCCGTCCTGAGCCCCGGGCCGACACCCCTCAGGCCGCGGTCGCCGGCTGCGAGGCTGTTTTCCGGACATGGAGGTGGAGCATGAAGCTGCATTGGACACTGTTGCTGTTGATCCTGTTGGCGTGCCAGGCGCATGCGCAGAACTCAATCGGTTACCGCAAGGATTCGCGTCAGGACGATCCGTTCGTGTTCTGTACCGAAGGCTGGAAGCGCAACGGCAACTGGGGCAACACCGCCTGGAATCCGACGTATCCCTTCACCGGCCGTGGTGCCTTCATGATTCACTTCCTGCCTTGGTGTCCAGTTCCGCATCCGGGCAATACCAAGTGTCCGGTCAGCTTCGGGTGGTTCCAGCCGCGTCCCTGGACCAATGACGATTGGAAAGGCTTTTTAGCCTATGAGACCGTGTGCCCCATCGGCAGACAGCCTGGTAACTGGGACGGAAAAGGCAAGGCCAAGGATACGCCCACGCGTCACTAGCGCTTGCGACTATTCAAAAACAAAGAGCCCCGCATGGGGCTCTTTTTGCGAGCGGTCCAAGGCCTTGCTGCCTCAGGGTGCGTTCTCGTTGAGAATGAACTCGCTCTTTGACAGGCGGCCATCGTGGTCCTGGTCCAGTCCATCGAACATGTTGGCCGAGTACCAGCGCTTGAACTCGTCCCAGGAGATGGCGCCGTCCTTGTCGGTATCCATCAGCGATAGGTTGGCATTCACGCCGCGGGCGACCTCGGAAGCGGGCAGGCCCTGGAACTTCGCGGCCATCTCCGCCTGGGAGAGCCGGCCGTCGCCGTCGGTGTCATAGCGTTTGAAGCTCTTCAGATTGGCCGCTTCGTCCTCGGCCTTGTCGACAAAACCATCCTTGTTGGTATCTGCCAGATCGAAGATGGTGACCTGTTGCGCCATGGCCGATGGCGCGATGGCGCACAGCAGGGCAACGGCGGAGGTCAGCGTGCTTGCTTTGATCTTCATGCTCCATCCTTAGACATTCGCGATGTGGCCGGGAAGGTAGCACCGGGCCAGTTGCAAGCTCAAGCGTGGCCCTGGCGTGTCCGTCGCCCCTGTATCAACGCCTCGCGCGAGTATTGGGATGAAGGGCACGCCTTGCGCTGGAGTGCGATGGATCCGGACAGCCGAGCCGGCGCCGCCATCGAGTGCTTAGCGGGCACAACCCTGAGGCACCCCTCATCTCGGGCTCCATGGCGTGCATTCGATTTAAAATGGGGCTCCCGTCGCGCTTATGCGTTCTCTCCCCTTGGCGATATCCGATCTTCCTCTCGAGGCCCTCGCGCATGCCCTGAGCGCGAACCGCCTCGCCGGCCAAGCCGGCCAGACCCTCTTCCTGCGCGCGCGTCCCGGCGCGGCCTTGCGCGGCCTTGGGCTGGCGCTGCGGTGTACGCAGACCTTCAAGCCGGTGTTCGACGCGCTGCAACGCGACGGGTTCGAGGTCGAGGCCGAAGACGCGCCCGTCGCACCGGCACCGCTGGTCCTGCTCCTGCCCCCGCGCCAGAAGGAAGAAACGCGCGCGCTGCTGGCGCAGGCGGTGCTGCGCTGCGCGCCCGGCGGGCGGGTGGTGGCGAGCGTGGCCAACGACGAGGGCGCCAAGTCCGTGGAGAAGGATCTGGCGCGGTTGACCGGACTGGGCGGCTCGCTGGCCAAGCACCATTGCCGCGTGTTCTGGAGCTCGCCGCTGGAGGGGGCGCACGATGCGGCACTGCTGGCCGAATGGCAGACGCTGGACCGGATCCGGCCGATCCTCGGCGGGCGGTTCCGCAGCCGCCCGGGCGTGTTCGCCTGGGACCGGATCGATCCGGCCTCGCAGCTGCTGGCCGATGCGCTGCCGGCCAACCTGCGCGGCAGCGCGGCCGATCTGGGCGCCGGCTGGGGCTTCCTGGCCGATGCGCTGCTGACGCGCTGTGCGGGCATCACTGCGCTGGATCTGTTCGAGGCCGAGCAGCGCGCGCTGGCGCTGGCCGAGCACAACCTGGCGCCGCACGCCCAGCGCGTGGCCCTGGGCTTCCACTGGCACGACGTGGCCGCCGGCCTGCCGAAGAAGTACGACGTCATCGTCAGCAATCCGCCGTTCCATGCGCTGGCGCGCGGCGAGCGGCCGGACATCGGCCGGCGCTTCATCGAGGTGGCGGCGTCCTCGCTGAACCGCAACGGCCAGCTCTGGCTGGTCGCCAACCGGCATCTGCCCTACGAGGCCGTGCTGGAGGCGCGCTTCGAACAGGTGCGCGTGGCCGCCGAGAGCGCGGGCTTCAAGGTCATCGCCGCCACCGGGGCGCGCGCATGAAGATCGTGCGCCATATCGCCAACCTCGGCTACGGCAGCCGCAAGCAGGTGCAGGCCCTGTTCCGCGAGGGCCGGGTCACCGATGCGGCCGGCGAGGTGCTCTACACCGACGATCCGGTCGACCACGACGCGATCCGCATCGACGGGGAACCGCTCGATCCCGCGCCTGGCCTGTGCGTGCTGCTGAACAAGCCGGTCGGCTACACCTGTTCGACCAAGGACGCCGGGCGCCTGGTCTACGACCTGTTGCCCACGCGCTGGCGCCAGCGCGACCCGGTGCTGTCCACGGTCGGGCGCCTGGATCGCCAGACCAGCGGCCTGTTGCTGCTCACCGACGACGGCGGCCTGCTGCACCGGATCATCTCGCCCAAGGCGCAGCTGCCGAAGGTCTACGAGGCCACGCTGGCGCAGGATCTGCGCGGCGATGAGGCGCAGACCTTCGCCAGCGGCACGCTGCTGCTGGAATCCGACCCCAAGCCGCTGCTGCCGGCCGAACTGGAGGTCATCGCCCCGCGCCAGGTGCGACTGACCCTGCACGAAGGCCGCTACCACCAGGTGCGGCGCATGTTCGCCGCGGTCGGCAACCACGTCGAGACGCTGCACCGCAGCCGCATCGGCGGGCTGGCGCTGGGCGATCTGCCCGAAGGCCAGTGGCGCGCGCTGGACGCGGCCGACCTCGCCACCCTGTTCTCCGGAGCCCAGGCATGAAGGCCGACGTCGCCGCACTGTCCTTCCTGCCCGAGGCGGTGATCTTCGACATGGACGGGCTGATGCTCGACAGCGAGCGCGCCTCGCTGCGCTGCTGGAGCCACGCGGCGTGCGAGGCGGGCTTCGAGATCGAGGACGACTACTGGTTGCGCATGGTCGGGCACAGCACCGCCGCCTGCGAGGCGATCCTGCGCGAGCGCCTGGACGACGCCCAGATCGAAGCGCTGCTGGCGCGCTGCAACGTGCTGTACCACGAGGAAGTCGACGCAGGCGTGCCGCTGCGCCCCGGCATCGTGGCGCTGCTGCAGTGGCTGCAGCAGCAGGGCATTCCGCGCGGCGTGGCGACCTCCACGCGCCGGCCGCTGGCGCCGCGCAAGCTGGAGAACGCCGGGCTGCTGGACTACTTCGATGCGGTCACCGCCGGCAACGACGTCAGCCGGCCCAAGCCGGCGCCCGATATCTATTTGCTCGCGGCACAGCGCCTGGGCGCCGATCCCGCGCGCTGCCTGGCGCTGGAGGATTCGCCGGCCGGCGTCACCGCCGCGCTGGCCGCGGGCATGACGGTGATCCAGGTGCCCGATCTGGTGATGCCGGACGAGGCCTTGCGCGCGCGCGGCCATCGCATCGTGGCCTCGCTCACCGACGCCCAACGCCTGCTGGAAGCGCGCCTGGCCGGTCGCTGACGCCACCCGCGAGGACGCACGCCAGGACGCGTGCAAATGCAAGGGCGACGTGCGCGCCGCGGCTGCCTACAATGCCGCCCCCTCGCACACCCGGCAGTCCATGAACATCGTCGTCAGAGAAGACCTCAAGGCCTACATCGATCCGCTCACGCCCGACGAGTACGCCGCGCTGGAGCAGAGCCTGCTGGCCGAAGGCTGCCGCGACGCGCTGGTGCTGTGGGGCGAGGTGCTGGTCGATGGCCACAACCGCTACGGCATCTGCCAGAAGCACGGGCTGCCGTTCAACACCGTGCAGAACACGCGCTTCACCTCGATGGAAGACGTGCATCTGTGGATGATCGACCAGCACCTGGGCCGGCGCAGCGTGTCGGATTTCCAGCGCGGCGTGCTGGCGCTGCGCCGGCGCGACATCCTGCTCGAACGCTCGCGCCAGGCCGCGCCCGCGCCGGCGGCGCAGGAACCCGCCGGCGAAGGCGATGCCGGGGCTCCGCCGTGGGACACCAGCGCGCCGGCCTCCGCCGCGCCGGTGGTGACCTCGGCGATGCTGCCCACGCGCGAGGAACTGGCCCGCGCCGCCAAGCTCAGCAACAGCCAGGTCGCGGCGATCGAGAAGATCCAGAAGCAGGCCACCCCCGAAGTCATCGCCGCGGTACGCGCGGGCGAGCTGTCGATCAACGCCGCCGCCGTGGTCGCCTCCTTGCCGGCGCAGGAGCAGCAGGCCGCCGCGCAGGGCGGCGCGCATGAGCTCAAGGAGGCCGCCAAGCGCGTGCGCGACGCCAAGAAGCGCCCCAAGCCCGCGGCCAAGCCGGTCGAGGACCTGGAGCTGCCGCAGCTGCGCACGCGCCTGGCGCAGCTGCAGGAAGAGATCGCAGCCGTGGAAGCGCGGATCGCCGAGCTGGAAGCCGCCGCCTGACCCAGGCGGCGCGCCGCTTCAGGCGTACTGCATCTTGCGCGTCATCCCACCGTCGACGATGAACTCCTGTCCGGTGACGAAGCCGGACAGCGTCGGCGCCAGCAGCTGCACGGCCAGCGCGCCGATGTCTTCCGGCGTGCCGACGCGCCCGGCCGGGTGCTGGGCGTGATCGGCCTCGAAAAGCTTGGGCGTGCGCCGGCGTAAGGGGCCGCGCCAGGCCT
This sequence comes from Pseudoxanthomonas sp. USHLN014, assembly GCF_037153335.1. Lineage (NCBI taxonomy): Bacteria > Pseudomonadati > Pseudomonadota > Gammaproteobacteria > Lysobacterales > Lysobacteraceae > Pseudoxanthomonas > Pseudoxanthomonas sp. USHLN014. The sequence continues at coordinate 72,446 of NZ_JBBCKO010000002.1, read as the reverse complement.
CGGTGGCGATCCAGCCCGGGCTGATTGCGTTGACTCGCACGCGCGGGCCTTCGCTCAGGGCCAGCGCATGGGTGAAGGCGACCAGCCCGCCCTTGGCGGCGGCGTAGGCTTCGCTGTGCGGCTCGGACTGGTGCGCGCGGGTCGAGGCGATATTGACGATGGCACCCTCGCCGTGGGCGCGCAGCGCCGGCAGCGCATGCCGGCTGCACAGGAAGGCGCCGTGCAGGCTGGCCAGGCGCCGGTTCCATTGCGCCAGGTCCAGCGTGTCCAGCGGCGGCACGTGCGGATCGGGCGGGCCGGCGTTATTGACCAGCCCGTCCAGTCGGCCGAAGCGCTTGAGGGCCGCGTCGACGAAGGCGGCCACGCTGCGCTCGCTCGTCACGTCCAGGCGCTTGAAGAAGGCGTCGTCCCCGCGCGCCCATTCGGCCAGGCAGGCCTTGCCCGCGTCGGCATCCAGGTCGCCGATCGCCACGCGCCCGCCGGCGCCCAGCACGGCCTGCGCGATCCCGCGCCCGATGCCCTGCGCACCACCGGAGATCATCACCACGCGGCCGGCCAGCGGCGCGGGGTTCCAGGGCGTGATCGGCGGTGTCAGCGACATGGCGGTGTTCCGGTGGCGATGGCGCCACAGTGTCCTCGCCCCCGCATCTGCGGGGCGTGTGCGTTCCGCGATGCGCTCAGTCGTCCAGCAGGCGCCGCCAGCCGTCCACGCCGAGTTCGTCAAGCGTGGCGATGTTGCGCTCCACGATCACGTCCGGATCGGGAAAGGCCGCCACGGCGCGCTCGACGCTGTCCTCGCGCAGCAGGTGCAGCGTCGGCCAGGGGGAGCGGTTGGTGTAGTTGGACACATCGTCCGGCGCGGCGCCGGCGAACTGGTAATCCGGGTGGAAGCTGGCCACCTGCAGGATTCCCTGAAGGTCCAGCTGCTCGACGGCCATGTCGGCGTTGTCGAGGAAGTCGTTGTAGTCCAGGAAGTCGGTCAGCACGTCCGGGTGCACGATCAGCGTGGTGTCGATGAGCTCGGCCGGGGTCTCCCGCAGCAGCACCAGCTCTTCCATCAGCTGCTCCAGCAGCGCCTCGGGCGTGGTGGCGTCGCTGAGCACCATGCGCACCTGCTGCTTGACGTAGACGGCCTTGGCGAACGGGCACAGGTTCAGCCCGATCACCGCGCGCTCGAGCCAGCGGCGGGTGTCGGCGAGCGGGTCGTGCAGGGCAGCGTGCTGGTTGGACATGCGTGGCGGGCTAGTCGCGGAAGTTGTCGAACTGCAGCGGCTGCTCGAACTCGTGCTGCTTCAGCAGCGCGATGGTCTGCTGCAGGTCGTCGCGCTTCTTGCCGTTGACGCGCAGCTTGTCGCCGTTGATCTGGGTGTCGACCTTGATCTTGGATTCCTTGATCTTGGCCGCGATCTGCTTGGCCAGCTTCTGCTCGATGCCCTGCTTGACGGTGATCTTCTGGCGCGCGCCGGCCAGGTTGGTCTCCACCTCGCCGAACTCCAGGCAGCGCGCGTCGATGCCGCGGGCGATCAGGCGCGCGCGCAGGATGTCTTCCATCTGCTTGAGCTGGAAATCGCTCGGCGCCGACTGGTTGATCGTGTTGTCTTCCAACACGAACTTGGCATCCACGCCCTTGAAATCGAAGCGGTTGGACAGTTCGCGGTTGGCCTGATCCACCGCATTGGTCAGTTCGTGGGAATTGACCTCGGAGACGACGTCGAAGGAGGGCATGGCGCACCTGGCGCGAAAAATGAAGGCGCAAAGGGTAGCGCAGCGCGGCGGCGCCGTCAGGGCCGGATTCAGTACGGCTCGTCTTCCTCGTTGAGGACCTCGATCACCGCGCCGGTGACGAAGGCCACGCGTTCGGCAACCTCGCGCACGCGGCGCACGCCCTCGTCGTTGGGCGCCTCGACTTCGATCACCGAGTAGCTACCTGCCATGTCGTCGCTCAGGCCGGCCGAGCTGGAGTCGTCGTCGTCGCCGTGCGGCATCAGGTCCTCGATCTCCTCGATGTGCTCGATGCCTTCGATCGACTCCAGCGCATCGGTCAGCTGCAGGGTGGACGCGTCATCGCCGGTCACGCGCAGGCGCAGGGTGGGCATGGGGTTCTCCAGATGGTTCGTTACCGCAGGATGCTGACCACGCTTGCGCGAAGGCGCGGTGAGTACCAGGGACTTCGCGCACATCGAGGTTCTTCTCCCGAGCGACGGACTGCGGGCTGTGAGGGTTTTCTTGGCTTCGGAGGTGCTGCGGTCCGGAGGGCCGCTGCCTCGGGCGTCGGGTACAAGGCTTCGTTTCGAATGAAGTCCTGATCGATTCGTCGTGGGCTTCAGACCGCAGGGGCGCTGCCGGCTGTCGAAGCGTGTTTACTGGCGCGACATCTTGTCTAAACCCATAAAAAAAGCGGCGGCCCCTGGGGCCGCCGCCTTGTCGGTTGCGATGTCACCGACGCCTTGGATCAGAAGCGGGCGCCGATACCGAAGCCGACCGTCCACGGGTTCAGATCCAGCGACGCGCCGCTGCTCTTGCCGTTCACGGTGAGGTCCGGCGAACCGTCGAGGTAACGCGCGTCGAAGCGGGCGAACCAGGTCGGGTTGATGTTCATGTCCACGCCGACGGTGCCGATGGCGCCCTTGGCGTCTTCGATGCCAACGTGCGAGCCCGGGACGCTGCCCAGCTTCTCGTTGCTGAAGTTGGACTCGTAGTAGCCCACGCCCACGAACGGACGGAACACCTGGTCCGGAGTGCCGAAGTGGTACTGCGCGCTCAGCGCGAGCGGCATCTGCTCGACGCTGCCGATCTTGCCCTGGTCGTCGGTGACGTCATGCTTGAACTTGCCCGCGGCGCCCCACAGCTCGACGGCGATGTTGGGGGTGGCGTAGAAGCTGGCGCTCAGCGTCGGGGCGGTGGCGCCATCGACGTCGAGGGTGGTGCCCTTCAGCGGGCGCGAGGACGGCTGCAGCATGGTGGCGCTGCCGACCACGGCCCAGCGCTTGAACGCTGCGTCAGCGTCGCCGCCGGTGGTGCTGTTGGTGGCCACGCCATGCGGCGTGGAATCGTTGACGGCTTCCTGCGCAAAGACCGGCGGGGCGGCGAGCAGCGGCACCAGGGCCAGGCCAACCAAACGGATCGACTTCATGGGGACTTCCTCTTCGTTCTTGTCTTGTGGGGCCCGCTCACTGGCGGGACGGCGCACACCGTAGGCGCGGCCAAATGAACGATTCCCTGCACGGCATGCGTGGTTCAGGCTCCCGCACAGCAACGCTTCATCTTGTTGGAAGCGTGTGCAGGCGCAGCGCTAGGCGTGGTGTAGAAAAACGTTAAATCGCGGCGATTTTCTTCACGCGCTGTCGATGCCGTTTTGAACGGCGGCGTTCAGCCTGGGTGACGGTTTTGGCGACGATTTGCGCAAGCTCGGACGCGTTCATCGTCGCCTCGACGGCTGCTAGGCGGCTACCACCGACGTTGGGATAGCCCGCTAGAACTGTCGTTGCGATCACACAGTCGTTCCCGCGAAAGCGGGAACCCAGGGACTTTGGCGCTCTTGCTTAGGAACGCATCGCCGCTGGTGTTTGATCGGAAAAGCTCCGACCCCTCCCCAGCCCTCCCCTGCGCCAAAGGCGAAGGGGAGGGCTGGGGAGGGGTGCTCTTGCTTCTGGCTTCAGATCACCGGGAACGCTTGATGACGGAAGCGCCGACGCCCTTTCCCGCCTTCAGACAGCCGGCGCGCCACCCTGAGCAACGGGCGCCCCAACACCACGCCCACGCCCGACCCAGCCCCACAAAGCCCCTCACCCCTGCTCCAGCGCCTCCAGATAGCGCTGCCGCCACTCGGAAATATCGTGCTTCTGCAGGTGCGCGAACATCGCCCGCCAGCGCTCGATGCGCTCGGCCTTGGGCATCGCTGCGGCCGTGGCGATCGCGTCGGCCACGCCGTCCAGGTCGTGCGGGTTGACGATCAGCGCCTGGCTCAGCTCGTCGGCCGCGCCGGCCAGGATCGACAGCACCAGCACCCCGGGGTCCTCCGGGTCCTGGGCGGCTACGTATTCCTTGGCGACCAGGTTCATGCCGTCGCGCAAAGGGGTGACCAGGCCGACCCGGGCCATGCGGTAGAAACCGGTCAGCGTGGCGTGGGTGTAGTTCTGGTTGACGTAGCGGATCGGGGTCCAGTCGGCCTCGGCATAGGTGCCGTTGACGTGGCCGGCGATCTGCTCGAGCTGGCCGCGCAGCAGGCGGTACTCGGCGACCTCGCCGCGCGAGACCGGCGCGATCTGCAGGAAGGTCAGGCTGCCGCGCTGGGCCTTGTGCCGCTGCAGGTAACGCTCGAACCCGTTGAAGCGCTCTGGCAGGCCCTTGGAGTAATCCAGCCGGTCCACGCCGATGGCCAGTTCGCGTCCGCGCAGGCTCTCGCGCAGCGCGCGCACCGGCGCCTTGTTGGCCGCGGCGCGGGCCTGCTGGGCGATCAGCCCGGTGTCGATGCTGATCGGGAAATCGCCGGTGCGTACGCGGCGCCCGTCCGGCGACTCGATCAGGTCAGGGCCGAGCACCTTGCCACCGGCGAACAGGCGCACATAGGCCTGGTAGCGCTCCACGTCGCGCCGGGTGTGGAAGCCGATCAGGTCGTAGGCGTAGAGCGTGCTGAAGATGCGCTGGTGATCGGGCAGGGCCACGATCAGGTCGGCCGAGGGCATCGGCGTGTGCAGGAAGAAGCCGATCCTGCAGCCCACGCCGCGCTCGCGCAGCAGCGAGGCCAGCGGGATCAGGTGGTAGTCGTGGATCCAGACCGTGTCGCTGTCCTTCAGCAGCGGCGCCAGCTTGTCGGCGAACAGCGCGTTGACGCGCGCATAGCCCTCGCGCTTGCTGCGGTCGTAGTCGACCAGATCCAGGCGAAAGTGCAGCAGCGGCCACAGCGAACCGTTGGCGAAGCCGGTGTAGTACGCGTCGTGGTCGGCACGGTCCAGGTCCATGGTGACGAAGGTGATGTCGCCCTCGCGCTGCTCGTGCAGCCTGCCGCTTGGCTCGCGCGTGACCTTGCCGCTCCAGCCGAACCACATGCCGCCGCGCTCGGTCAGTGCCGCGCGCAGGCCCGTGGCCAGGCCGCCGGTCTGCGGCTGGCCGGGCAGGGCGACGCGGTTGGAGACGACGACCAGCCGGCTCATGAGGCCTCCTGCCAGGAGCGCGACAGGCGCATGGCCGCGGTGATCAGGCCCACGTGCGAATAGGTCTGCGGGAAGTTGCCCCAGGCTTCGCCGTCTTCAAAGGTCAGATCCTCCGACAGCAGGCCGACGTGGTTGCGGCGCGCCAGGATGCGCTCGAACATCGCTCGCGCCTCGTCCTTGCGGCCCATCGCCGCCAGCGCGTCGATGTACCAGAAGGTGCAGATGGTGAAGCTGGTCTCCGGCTCGCCGAAGTCGTCCGGCGCCACATAGCGGAACAGCGCGTCGCCCTTCTTCAGCGTGCGGCCGATGGCCTCGACGGTGCCGACGAACTTCGGATCGTCGGCCGCGATGAAGCCCACGTCGGCCAGCAGCAGCAGCGAGGCGTCCAGGTAGTCGCTCTCGAACGAGGCGCTGAACCAGCCCAGGTCCTCGCGCCAGGCGCGTTCCAGCGTGGTGGCGCGGATGGTGTCGGCGCGCGCGCGCCAGTGCGCGGCGCGCTCGGGCAGCTCCAGGCGCTCGGCGATCTTGGCCAGGCGATCGCAGGCGGCCCAGCACATCACGCTGGTATAGGTGTGCACCTCGGCGCGGCCGCGGAATTCCCACAGGCCCGCGTCGGGCACGTCGTACAGGGCGAAGGCGCGCTCGCCCAGCGGCTCGAGCCGCTCGAAGGTATGCCGGTCGCCCGGATCGACCAGACGCTGGTCGAAGAACAGCTGGGTCGAGGCCAGTACCACCGAGCCGTACACGTCGTGCTGCTTCTGGATCCAGGCCAGGTTGCCGCGCCGCACCGGGCCCATGCCGCGATAGCCGGTCAGGCTGGGCACCTCGTGCTCGTGCAGCTCGACTTCGAAGTTGATGCCGTACATCGGCTGCAGCGTGCCGTCGTGGGTGGCGATGTTGAAGATGTAGCCGAGGAACTGCTCCATCGTGCGCGTGGCGCCCAATCGGTTGAGCGCGCGCACCACGAAGCCGGCATCGCGCAGCCAGCAATAGCGGTAGTCCCAGTTGCGCGGCGTGTCCGGCGCCTCGGGGATGGAGGTGGTCATTGCCGCGATGATGCCGCCGCTGTCCTCGTACTGGCACAGCTTCAGCGTGATGGCGCTGCGGATCACCGCGTCCTGCCAGTCCAGTGGGATGGACAGATAGCGCACCCACTCGGCCCAGTAGTGATGGGTGTTCTCCTGCGCCTCGCGCACGTAGCCGGGCAGCGAACGGCGCAGCGATTCGTCCGCGCCCAGCACCAGGTGCACCGGGTGGTTGAGGACGAAGGCGGTCTCCTCGCGGATGAAGCGCACCGGCACATCGGTGGTCAGCCGCAGCGTGAACTCGGGCAGCAGCCAGCGCACGTGGTTGCTGCCCCAGGTCGACTCGGGCTTGCGCGCACCCCAGTCGGCCAGCGGCCGGGCGCGCACGCGAATGCGCGGGTTGCCGGTGAGCGGGCGGATCTGGCGGATGATGCTGACCGGCCGATAGAAGCGCTGGTTCTCGCGCCAGCGCGGGGCGAAGTCGATGATCTCCAGCGCGTTGCCGTGCGCATCGCGCAGCACGGTGCGCAGGATCGCGGTATTGGTCAGGTAGTGCTGCTCGCTGGAGGCCAGGTCCTCCAGCTCCACCGCGAAGTCGCCGCCGACCTGGTCCTTGGGGCCCAGCAACGCGCAGAACGCCGGGTCGCCATCGAAGGCGGGCATGCAGCTCCAGACCACGCGGCCCTGCTTGTCGATCAAGGCGCCAAAGCTGCCATTGCCGATCACGCCCATGTCCAGGTTGGGTTGTCGCATGCGGGCTCCGTGGGGATGTTGCGAAGTGGGAGGAGAAAGCGCGGGTGTTGCAGGCTTGCGATCAAGACCGATCCGGAAGGCCCGTCACGCGTCCTGCAGGCTGGCCTGCAGCCAGGCATGCACGGCGGCCACATCGGGCAGCGCGTACATCGCATGGCTGTTGGCGCGGCGGCCGACCAGCACGCTCCAGCCGCCGGCGCTGTTGGCGGCCTCGAAACCGTACTCGTCGGTCAGATCGTCGCCGACGAAGACCGGGGTGCGCCCGGCGAACGGTGGCTGTTCGAGCAGCCTACGCACTGCGCGGCCCTTGTCCACATCGCTGGGCACCAGTTCCAGCACATGGTCGCCCGGCTGCAGGCGATAACCGGTCAGCTGCGGCAGGTGCCGGGCGGCCAGGTCGCGCAGCGGCTCGGCCGCGCGCGGCGCGGCGCGCCAGTGCAGGGCGATGTTGCTGCCCTTGTCCTCCACCAGCACGCCGGGGTAGCGGTGCGAGAGCACCGTGGCCTCGCGGCGCAGCGCCGCCAGGGCTTCGGCCGGGACGGTGCGCGGGACCTGCGGGGCGCCGCGCAGCTCCTGCCCGTGCATGCCGGCCGCCGGCAGCGTGAGCGGCGCGAACACCAGGTCCAGCGCCTTCAGCGGGCGGCCGCTGACCACCGCCAGCGCGCCGTCCAGCTGTGCGGCCAGGCGCGTGATGGTGTCCAGGCCGCCCTCCGGCAGGCGGACCGAGGTGGGATCGTCCTGGAAGTCCAGCAGCGTGCCATCCACGTCCAGGAACAGCGCGCAGTGATCGCCCAGCGCGGGCGGGGTGGGGAAACGGTTGGGGGCAGTGGGGGCCATGGGGTGGCGCGATCGGCGGGGCGTCTTCAGCGTGCAAACGTCGGACGGCATTGTTCTCAACACGGGGTGAACGGGCGGTGTTGGGCGCGGGTCAGGGAGAAATCGGGCGGATCGGACGATATTTCGTCAAGGCCTGACAGAATTTCGGCTACGACCATCCGCCAAGGTTGGCGCGACGCATCGCAGACGTACAATGCCCGGCCCGTCCCACCCAATCCTTCGGAGTTCCCCAAGATGGCTCAAGCCCAGGAAGCGCGCGTCCCCGATATCGGCGACTACAGCGACGTGCCCGTGATCGAGGTGCTGGTGTCCGTCGGGGACACCGTGCAGAAAGATCAGGGGTTGATCACCCTGGAGTCGGACAAGGCCACCCTGGAAGTGCCGGCCGCCTTCGGCGGCGTGGTCAAGGAACTCAAGGTCAAGGTCGGCGACACGCTCTCGGAAGGGTCGGTCGTGGCCCTGATCGAGCCGGCCGGCGAGGGCGGCGCGCCCAAGGCCGAGGCCAAGCTGGCCGAGGCGCCCAAGGCGGCGCCGTCCCCGGCCAAGCCGACCGAGCCCGATGCGCCGGTCGAGCCGGTCGACACCGCCGGCACGACGCCGGACAAGCTGACCCAGCGCGAGATCGCCCAGGCGCAGTCGCGCACCGCCTCCGGCGCCACCGCCGGCCAGGCCGAGCCGCCGTCGCCGCCGACCAGCACCCCGCCGGTCAGCTTCGACGCCTCGCGCGTGATGCCCGACAAGGTGCCGCACGCCAGCCCGGCGGTGCGCCTGTTCGCCCGCGAGCTGGGCGTGGACCTGAACCAGGTCAAGGGCAGCGCGCGCAAGGGGCGCATCACCCGCGAGGACGTGCAGGGCTTCGTCAAGCAAGCGCTCTCCGGCGGCGGCGCTGGCGCCCCGGCCGCCGCGCCGGTGGCCGCCGGTGGCGGCAATGGCCTGAGCCTGCTGCCCTGGCCGAAGGTGGACTTCGCCAAGTTCGGCGAGACCGAGGTCAAGCCGCTCTCGCGCATCCAGAAGATCTCCGGCGCCAACCTGGCGCGCAACTGGGCCATGATCCCGCACGTCACCCAGTTCGACTCGGCCGACATCACCGATCTGGAAGACCTGCGCGTGACGCTCAACAAGGAGGCGGAGAAGTCCAAGTCCGGCGTCAAGCTGACCATGCTCGCCTTCCTGATCAAGGCCAGCGCCGCGCTGCTGAAGAAGTACCCGACCTTCAACGCCTCGCTCGACGCCACCGGCGAGAACCTGACGCTGAAGAAGTACTTCCACATCGGCTTCGCCGCCGACACGCCCAACGGGCTGGTCGTGCCGGTGATCCGCGACGTGGACAAGAAGGGCGTCAACGACATCGCTGCCGAGACCGGCGAGCTGGCCAAGAAGGCGCGCGAGGGCAAGCTCGGCCCGGCCGACATGACCGGCGGCTGCTTCTCGATCTCCTCGCTGGGCGGCATCGGCGGCACGGCGTTCACGCCGATCGTCAATGCGCCGGAGGTGGCCATCCTGGGCGTGTCCAAGTCGGCCATCCAGCCGGTGTGGGACGGCAAGGCGTTCCAGCCGCGGCTGATGCTGCCGCTGTCGCTGAGCTACGACCACCGCGTGATCGACGGCGCGCTGGCCGCGCGCTTCACCGCTGATCTGGCCAAGGTGCTCGGCGACATGCGCCGGGTCCTGCTGTAACCGGAGGCTGCGCGCATGGCGAACACCATTGAAGTGAAGGTGCCGGACATCGGCGATTTCTCCGACGTGCCGGTGATCGAAGTGCTGGTCTCGGTCGGCGACACCGTGACCAAGGAACAAGGCCTGGCCACGCTGGAATCGGACAAGGCCACGCTGGAAGTGCCGTCCTCGGCCGACGGCGTGGTGAAGGAGATCAAGATCAAGGTCGGCGACAAGGTCTCGCAGGGCAGCCTGGTCGTGGTGCTGGAAGCCGCGGGCGAAGCCGCCGCGGCACCGGCTCCCGCAGCGCCCCCGCCGGCCGCGCCGGCCAAGGCCGAGGCGCCCAAGGCCGAAAAGGTCGAGCCCAAGCCCGAAGCTGCCGCGCCCGCGCCGGCCGCCGGCCCCATCGAAGTGAAGGTGCCCGACATCGGCGACTTCTCCGACGTGCCGGTGATCGAGGTGCTGGTCGCGGTCGGCGACACCGTGGCCAAGGAGCAGGGCCTGCTGACCCTGGAATCGGACAAGGCCACGCTGGAAGTGCCGTCCTCGGCCGCCGGCAAGGTCAAGGAGATCAAGGTCAAGGTCGGCGACAAGGTCAACCAGGGCGATCTGGTCGTGGTGCTCGAAGGCGAGGCCGCGGCCGCGCCTTCGCAGGCCCCGCGCGCCGCGCCGGTCAGTGCCTCGCCCGCCAAGCCCGAGGGCGTCCAGGCGCCCAAGGCCGCGGCCGGCACCGGCCGCAAGGCCGACATCGAATGCCGCATCGTGGTGCTGGGCTCCGGTCCCGGCGGCTACACCGCCGCGTTCCGCGCCGCGGACCTGGGCCTGGATACGGTGCTGATCGAGCGCTACGCCAGCCTGGGCGGCGTGTGCCTCAACGTCGGCTGCATCCCGTCCAAGGCGCTGCTGCATTCGGCCAACGTCATCGACGAGGCCGCCCATGCCGAAGAGTGCGGTATCGAGTTCGCCGCGCCCAAGATCCACCTGGACAAGCTGCGCAGCTACAAGGAAAAGGTCGTCGGTACCCTGACCAAGGGTCTGGCCGGCATGGCCAAGCAGCGCAAGGTGCGCGTGGTCCAGGGCGTGGGCACGTTCGTGTCGGCCAACGAGATCGAGATCGTCGGCAGCGACGGCAAGACCCAGCTGCTGCGCTTCGAGCAATGCATCATCGCCGCAGGCAGCCAGGCGGTGAAGCTGCCCAACTTCCCGTGGGACGACCCGCGCGTGATGGATTCCACCGACGCGCTCGAACTGGCCGAAGTGCCCAAGTCCCTGCTCGTGGTCGGCGGCGGCATCATCGGCCTGGAAATGGCCACCGTGTACAGCGCGTTGGGCAGCCAGGTGACCGTGGTCGAGTTCATGGACCAGCTGATGCCCGGCGCCGACAAGGACCTGGTCAAGCCGCTGGCCGACCGCCTGAAGAAGCAGGGCGTCGTGGTCCATCTGAAGACCAAGGCCGCCGGCGTCAAGGCCGAGAAGAAGGGCATCACCGTGACCTTCGAATCGGCCACCGAGGGCGCCAAGCCCGATCTGGAATCCGGCACCTGGGACCGCGTGCTGGTGGCCGTGGGCCGCGCGCCCAACGGCAAGAAGATCGGCGCGGACAAGGCCGGCGTGCAGGTCACCGATCGCGGCTTCATCCCGGTCGATCCGCAGATGCGCACCAACGTGCCGCACATCTTCGCCATCGGCGACATCGTCGGGAACCCGATGCTGGCCCACAAGGCCACGCACGAGGGCAAGCTGGCGGCCGAAGTCGCCTCGGGCGAGAAGAAGGAGTGGGTGGCCCGCGTGATCCCGTCGGTGGCCTACACCAACCCGGAGATCGCCTGGGTCGGCGTCACCGAAACCGAGGCCAAGGCCAAGGGGCTCAAGGTCGGCGTGGCCAAGTTCCCGTGGGCGGCCAGCGGCCGCGCCATCGGCATCGGCCGCACCGAAGGCTTCACCAAACTGATCTTCGACGAGGAGACGCACCGCATCGTCGGCGGCGGCATCGTCGGCGTGCATGCCGGCGATCTGCTGGCCGAGATCGGTCTGGCGATCGAGATGGGCGCCGAGGCCGAGGACATCGGCCACACCATCCACGCCCACCCGACCTTGAGCGAGTCGGTCGGCATGGCGGCCGAGGTCTACGACGGCACGATCACCGACCTGTACATCCCGAAGAAGAAGTAAGCGGATTCCGTCGCTCCCGCGATCGCGGGAGCGCGGGTCTGCGACGCTTCGCGCGAAAGTCCCTGGATGACCAGACATTCGTCTGTTGTGGAGCGATTCCCGCGTTCGCGGGAATGACGATCGGATTTTTGCCCGCAGGTTCGCGTCCGTGCATAAGGTGACCAGAAGCAAAAAGCCCCGGCATGCCGGGGCTTTCTCTTTTGCAAATCAAGCTTTCCAGCAAGCCCCATTCCACGCTCCGGAAGGAGAGCCCCCTTGAGTCAAGGGGGCGCGCCGAAGGCGCGGGGATCTGGAGACTCATAAGCCGGGGCCCGAAGTTTGCAAAGCAAACTTTGGGGCTTCAGCGCGCATCGCGCGTTGAAGCGCTACCCCCTTGAGTCAAGGGGGCGCGCCGAAGGCGCGGGGATGTGGAGATTCATAAGCCGGGGCCCGAAGTTTGCGCAGCAAACTTTGGGGCTTCAGCGCGCATCGCGCTGAAGCGCGTTAGAACGCAAACGTCAGACCCACCGTCGGGCCCTTGAACTCCAGGTCCAGGCCGGCGCGACCGGTGATGTCGCCGGAGGTGTAGGGCTCGCTGTAGTTGATCTTGAACCAGTCGTAGCCGGCGAACACGCCGAAGTTCTGGGTGAACTTGTACTCGACCGTGGCGTTGGCGCGCTTGATCTTGCCGTCGTAGTCGAAGTTGCCCCAGTTCGCGTCCAGGTACTGGCCCTGCACGTTGATCAGCCAGCGATCGCCCGGGGTGGCGGTGAAGCGCACGCCGACCACGGGGGCGACGCCGTCTTCCTTCCAGGTTTCGCGGTAGCGGCCCAGCGTGCCGGCGTCGGCGGTGGCCTTGGCGTCCAGCTTGGCCCACTCGGCGCCCAGCTCCAGGCCCATCGAGAACTTGTCGGTCTCCACCACCGAGAAGTCGTAGATCAGGCTGGCCAGCTGGAAGCGCGAATCCAGCTTGACGAAGCTGCCGCTCGGCACGGTGTTGCCCTGATAGGAGATGTCCTCGGACAGGGTCTGCTTGTTGTCCTTCTGATAGCGGAAGTAGTCGAAGATCAGACGATTGCGGTTGCTGATGTGCCACACGCCGTCCACGCGCGGCGACACCTCGGCGCTGCCGAAGTCGAAATCGCGCTTGCCGCTCACGCTCTGGCCGAAGCCTTCGGCGCTGCCGCGCAGGGTGGCGTCGCCGTCGGCGTTCATGGCGCCCACGCGCAGGGTGAAGGTGTCGTTGTTCTCCTGCGCGCTGGCCGGGGCCGCGACGGCGCCTAGCAGCGCGAGGGACAGGCCTGCCAGGGCCAGGGACGGGATGGCTTTCATGGGGTGCTCTCTCTACGGATCGGATGTATTGCCGGTGACGCCCGGCTCAGGTGCGCACACGCTGCACGCGGTCCGGTGCACGTCCGGTGAAGAAATGAGACTCCAAGATTCATTCATGCAGAAAGCGTGTGACGATCCGCCGCCGGCCTGGACGAGGCGCGCATGTGCCGTTGGAGACGCCTGCGCTGGCGCCGGTGTCGCCTGGACGTCATGGGCCGGCATGACGCGCAATAAAAGAGCCCCGGCGCGCGCGCCGGGGCTCGGGAAGGTCTGCGACAGAGCATCGACGAGGAAGTGGGTCGCAGACCTCGCATGCCCTTGACCGGCGCCACCGAGGAAAAGTTCCCCACCAACCGGCATGCGCGTGACGCACTGCGGAAACGCTTTCAGCCAAGCCCGCACACGCACATGAGCGAACGGACAGCTTTTCTCAGGCAAATCAGACTTTTGAAGGTTGTCGCGAAAATCGCCGCGCTGCTATACTTTGGCGGCTTGACGGGGCCACTCGCACTCACCGTCTCTCGCATCCCACAAGGCCAACGACGTGCTGAACTCCGTAAACACGGGTCGGCAACTGGCACAGCGGGCGATAGCCTGGCAGGCTGCCGCCGCCGTGTTGGTCGCGCTGGCCTGGCTGGCGAACTCGCCGCAGCACGCCCTCGGGGCGTTGTACGGGGGGCTTGGCTTCACCGCCGGATCCTGGGCTGCCGCGAAAGTGGCGCTGGGCGGCGGGATCGCCCCGGCCGGCGTCGCCTTCGCGCGACTGCTGATGGGGGTGGCGGCGAAGTGGGTGGTGGTACTGCTGGTGCTGGTGGCGGGTCTGGCCGGATTTCGGTTGCCAGGCCTGGCGCTGATCACCGGCCTTGTAGGGGCCGCACTGGGCATGGTGCTGGCCAATCTGATCCAACGCAAAGGTGTTGCCACGTGAGTGAAGCCAACAATTCGGGCGGTCTGACCGAATACATCACCCATCACCTGGGTCACAACGCTGGCCAGGCGCTGGGCGGGACGTTCCATTTCGACAGCTGGCTGATCGCGCTGACGCTGGGCCTGATTTTTGTGGCCTGGTTCGCGTTCTTCGCCCGCCGCGCCACCGCCGGGGTGCCGACCAAGGGTCAGGCCTTCGTCGAGCTGGTGATGGAATTCGTCGACGGCCAGGTCAAGGACACCTTCCACGGCAACCGCAACTCGGTGACGCCGCTGGCGCTGACCATCTTCATGTGGGTGGTCTTCATGAACACGATGGACCTGATCCCGCTGGATCTGCCGTCGTTCCTGATCACCCACACCGCGGGCGCCGAGGCGGCGCACCACACCTATTTCCGCATGGTGCCTACCGCCGACCTGAACACCACGCTGGCGCTGTCGGTGACCGTGTTCTTCATCCTGATCGGCCATGCGCTGGCGGCCAAGGGCGGCTTCGGCTTCGGCAAGGAGCTGCTGACCGCGCCGTTCCATGCGCACGGCATCGGCGCGATCATCCTGGCGCCGGTCAACCTGGCCATGAACATCATCGAGTGGCTGGTCAAGCCGATCTCGCTGGCCATGCGGTTGTTCGGCAACATGTACGGTGGCGAGCTGGTGTTCATGCTCATCGCCGGCCTGATGAGCGGCTGGGTGACCTTCCTGCCGGGCGTGATCGCCAACGCGGCCTGGGGCATCTTCCACATCCTGATCATCCTGCTGCAGGCCTTCATCTTCATGATCCTCACCGTCGTCTACATCGCCGGTGCGCGTGAAGGCCACTAAAGCCGCTTCTACCGTTTTTCGCTTCACCCTTTCGTACTAACCAACCAATCGCTGGAGAGTTTTCATGGAATTCATCGCACACCTGCAGGGCATGACCGCCATCGCCATCGGCCTCATCATCGGCCTGGGTGCCCTGGGTGCCTGCTTGGGCATCGCCATCATGGGTTCCAAGTTCCTGGAATCGGCCGCCCGTCAGCCGGAGCTGATCCCGGTGCTGCAGGGCCGCATGTTCCTGCTGGCCGGCCTGATCGACGCCGCCTTCATCATCGGCCTGGCCATCGCGCTGTACTTCGGTATCGCCAACCCGCTGCTCACCGCTGTGCTGAACGCGCAGGGCGGCTAATCCGCCGTCGTCGCGATCCTCATTCGCGGATCGCCAGGTAACGCTCGCCATGCGGTCAGCGCATGGCGGGTTGAACGAACCCGTCGAGGACACGTCATGAACGTCAACATGACCTTCTTCGGCCAGATGCTTTCCTTCGTGATCCTGATTGTGTTCACGATGAAGTTCATCTGGCCGCCGCTGAATGCGGCGCTTGAAGAACGGCAGAAGAAGATCGCCGAAGGCCTGGCCGCTGCAGACCGCAGCCAGAAGGACCTGGCGCAGGCGCAGGAGAAGGCCAACGAGGCCCTCAAGGACGCCCGCGTCAAGGCCAACGAGATCATCGACCAGGCCCACGCCCGCGCCAACCAGATCGTCGAGGCCGCCCGCAACGAGGCGATCACCGAGGCGAACCGGCAGAAGGAACTGGCCCAGGAAGAGATCGCCGCCGCCGCCAACCGCGCCCGCGAGGAGCTGCGCAAGCAGGTCTCCGTGCTGGCCGTGAGCGGCGCCGAGAAGCTGCTGCACCGCGAGATCGATCCGGCCGCCCACAAGGCGCTGCTGGATGAACTGGCTGCGCAGATCTAAGGCGGATGATCCGATCATGAGTCAGTCCATCACGCTCGCCCGCCCCTACGCCCGCGCCGCCTTCGGCGCGGCGCAGGATGCGCAGCAGCTGCCGGCGTGGTCGCAGGCGCTGGGTTTCTCCGCCCAGGTCGCGGCCGATCCGCGCATCGCCGCGCTGCTGCCCAATCCGCAGCTGACCCGCGAGCAGGCCCTGGCGCTGCTGGCGCCCGAAGGCGCAGGCGAGGAATTCACGCGCTTTCTGGGCGTGCTGGCCGATGCCGGCCGCCTGGCGCTGCTGCCCGAGATCGCCGCGCTCTACGAGCAGCTGCGCGCGCAGGCTGAGCACGTCGTGCTGGCCCGGGTGACCTCGGCGGCCGAACTGCCGCCGGGCGAGCTGGACGTGATCAAGGCCGCGCTGGCCAAGCGTTTTGGCCGCCAGGTCGAGGTGACCACCGAGGTGGACGCTTCGCTGATCGGCGGCGCCATCATCGATGCCGGCGACGTGGTCATCGATGGTTCGCTCAAGGGCAAGCTGGCGCGCCTGCAGACGGCGCTGGCGGGCTGATTCCAGGCGCCGCCGGACGCGCTGCAGCGACCGGCTGGCGACAGGCACACGCTTTCATTTATCCGCAGCCGCGCACCGGCTGCACAAGGAAAACCATCATGGCCACCACGCTCAACCCCTCTGAAATCAGCGACCTCATCAAGACCCGCATCGAGCAGGTCAAGCTGGCCGCCGAGTCGCGCAACGAAGGCACCGTGACCAGCGTGTCCGACGGCATCGTGCGCATCTTCGGCCTGGCCGACGTGATGCAGGGCGAAATGATCGAGCTGCCGCCCGCCGGCGAGGGCACGCCCACCTTCGCCCTGGCCCTGAACCTGGAGCGCGACTCGGTCGGCGCCGTGGTGCTGGGCGACTACGAGCACCTGCGCGAAGGCGACGTGGCCAAGACTACCGGCCGCATCCTGGAAGTGCCGGTCGGTCCCGAGCTGCTGGGCCGCGTGGTCAACGCGCTGGGCGAGCCGATCGACGGCAAGGGCCCGATCAACACCGCGCAGACCGCGCCGGTGGAGCGCGTGGCGCCGGGCGTGATCTGGCGCAAGTCGGTCGATGAGCCGGTGCAGACCGGTTACAAGTCGGTCGACGCCATGATCCCGATCGGCCGCGGCCAGCGCGAGCTGATCATCGGCGACCGCCAGACCGGCAAGACCGCGATGGCCATCGATGCGGTGATCAACCAGAAGGACTCGGGCATCAAGTGCGTGTACGTCGCCATCGGCCAGAAGGCCTCGACGGTGGCCAACATCGTGCGCAAGCTCGAGGAGAACGGCGCGCTGGCCCACACCATTGTGGTGGCCGCCACCGCCTCGGAGTCGGCCGCGATGCAGTACATCAGCGCCTATTCCGGCTGCACCATGGGCGAGTACTTCCTGGACCGTGGCCAGGACGCGCTGATCGTGTACGACGACCTGTCCAAGCAGGCCGTGGCCTATCGCCAGATCTCGCTGCTGCTCAAGCGCCCGCCGGGTCGCGAAGCCTATCCGGGCGACGTGTTCTACCTGCACTCGCGCCTGCTGGAGCGCGCCTGCCGCGTGTCCGAGGACTACGTCGAGAAGTTCACCCAGGGTGAGGTCACGGGCAAGACCGGTTCGCTGACCGCGCTGCCGATCATCGAGACCCAGGCCGGCGACGTCTCGGCGTTCGTGCCAACCAACGTGATCTCGATCACCGACGGCCAGATCTTCCTGGAGACCGACCTGTTCAACGCCGGCATCCGTCCGGCGGTGAACGCCGGTATCTCGGTCTCGCGCGTCGGCGGCGCGGCCCAGACCAAGATCATCAAGAAGCTCTCCGGCGGCATCCGCATCTCGCTGGCGCAGTACCGCGAGCTGGCGGCGTTCGCGCAGTTCGCCTCGGACCTGGACGAAGCCACCCGCAAGCAACTCGAGCGCGGTCAGCGCGTGACCGAGCTGATGAAGCAGAAGCAGTACGCGCCGATGTCCATCGCCCTGCAGGCGCTGTCCATCTACGCGGTCAACGAGGGCTACCTGGACGACGTGCCGGTGAACAAGCTGCTGGCCTTCGAGGCCGGCCTGCATGCGCACTTCACCAACACCCAGGGCGCGCTGCTGGACAAGATCAACGGCACCGGTGCCTGGGACGGCGAGATCGAAGGCGCCTTCAAGCAGGGCATCGCAGAGTTCAAGCAGACCGGTAGCTGGTAACCCAGTTGCCGGGAATCGGGAATAGAGAATAGGGAATCGTAGGAGCGGGATCCGGGCTTTGCCCTTTCCCGATTCTCCATTCCCCATTCCCACGAAGCGAGTAAAGCGAGCGAGAGATGGCAGGCGGACGCGAAATCAAGAACAAGATCAAGAGCGTGCAGAACACCCGCAAGGTGACGCGCGCCCTGGAGATGGTCTCGGCCGCGAAGATCCGCCGCGCCCAGGACCGCATGAAGACCTCGCGCCCCTACGCGCGGGCGATGCGCCAGGTCATCAGCCATCTGGCCCAGGCCAATACCGACTTCCAGCACCCCTACCTGGTGGAGCGCGAGAAGGTCGAGCGCGTCGGCTACATCATCGTGTCCTCCGACCGCGGCCTGGCCGGCGGCCTGAACAACAACCTGTTCCGCAAGACCCTGGGCGAGATGCGCCAGTGGCAGGACAAGGGCGCGCAGATCGACGTGGTGACCATCGGCCAGAAGGCCTCGGTGTTCTTCCGTCGGCTGAAAGTCGACATGGTCGGCAGCCTGAGCCACCTGGGCGATGTGCCGCATGTGGAACAGCTGATCGGCGTGGTCAAGGTGATGCTGGAGGCGTACGAGTCGGGCAAGGTCGACCGCGTCTTCCTGGTCTACAACCACTTCGTCAACACGATGTCGCAGAAGGCCTCCTTCGACCAGCTGCTGCCGCTGCCGCAGGCCGAGGAAGACGTCGCCAAGCACGACTGGGACTACATCTACGAACCCGACGCCAAGACCGTGCTCGAGCACGTGCTGGTGCGCTACGTCGAGTCGCTGGTGTACCAGGCGGTGCTGGAGAACGTGGCCTCTGAGCATGCCGCGCGCATGGTCGCGATGAAGGCCGCCAGCGACAACGCCAGCAAGCTGATCGGCACCCTGCAGCTGTCCTACAACAAGGCCCGTCAGGCGGCGATCACCCAGGAAATTTCCGAGATCGTCGGCGGCGCGGCCGCTGTGTAAGTGCCGGGATTCGGGATTGGAGAATCGGGATTGGCAAGAGCAGCGCAGCGCGCTTCAGCCAATCCCGAATCCCGAATCCCCAATCACGAAATCCAAGGGATGGCGCAGGCCATCCGGACAGAAATAAAGCTAACCGGAGCAGCAAAATGAGTCAGGGCAAGATCGTTCAGATCATCGGCGCGGTCGTCGACGTCGAATTCCCGCGCGGCGAAGTGCCGAAGGTG
This sequence comes from Pseudoxanthomonas sp. USHLN014, assembly GCF_037153335.1. NCBI lineage: Bacteria > Pseudomonadati > Pseudomonadota > Gammaproteobacteria > Lysobacterales > Lysobacteraceae > Pseudoxanthomonas > Pseudoxanthomonas sp. USHLN014. The sequence continues at coordinate 53,471 of NZ_JBBCKO010000002.1, read as the reverse complement.
TACGACGCGCTGAAGGTGGACAACACCGAGATCACGCTGGAAGTGCAGCAGCAGCTGGGCGACGGCGTGGTCCGCACCATCGCGCTGGGCTCCACCGATGGCCTCAAGCGCAACCTGGTGGCCACCAACACCGGCAAGGCGATCTCCGTGCCGGTCGGCAGCGCCACGCTGGGCCGCATCATGGACGTGTTGGGCCGCCCGATCGACGAGGCCGGCCCGGTCGAAGGCAGCGACAGCTGGGAAATCCACCGCGCCGCGCCGTCCTACGAGGACCAGTCCTCCTCCACCGAGCTGCTGGAGACCGGCATCAAGGTCATCGACCTGATGTGCCCGTTCGCCAAGGGCGGCAAGGTCGGCCTGTTCGGCGGCGCCGGCGTCGGCAAGACCGTCAACATGATGGAGCTGATCAACAACATCGCCAAGGCGCACAGCGGTCTGTCCGTGTTCGCCGGCGTGGGCGAGCGTACCCGCGAGGGCAACGACTTCTACCACGAGATGAAGGACTCCAACGTCCTGGACAAGGTGGCGATGGTCTACGGCCAGATGAACGAGCCGCCGGGCAACCGTCTGCGCGTGGCGCTGACCGGCCTGACCATGGCCGAGTACTTCCGCGACGAGAAGGATGCCTCGGGCAAGGGCAAGGACGTGCTGCTGTTCGTCGACAACATCTACCGCTACACGCTGGCCGGTACCGAAGTGTCGGCGCTGCTGGGCCGCATGCCGTCGGCGGTGGGCTACCAGCCCACCCTGGCCGAGGAAATGGGCGTGCTGCAGGAGCGCATCACCTCGACCAAGTCCGGCTCGATCACCTCGATCCAGGCCGTGTACGTGCCCGCGGACGACCTGACCGACCCCTCGCCGGCGACCACCTTCGCCCACCTGGACTCCACCGTCACCCTGAGCCGCCAGATCGCCTCGCTGGGCATCTACCCGGCCGTGGACCCGCTGGACTCCACCAGCCGCCAGCTGGACCCGCTGGTGGTGGGCGCCGAGCACTACGACGTCGCCCGTCGCGTGCAGTCCACGCTGCAGAAGTACAAGGAACTGAAGGACATCATCGCCATCCTGGGCATGGACGAGCTGTCCGAGGAAGACAAGCAGTCGGTCTCGCGCGCGCGCAAGATCGAGCGCTTCTTCAGCCAGCCCTTCCACGTGGCCGAAGTGTTCACCGGCGCCCCGGGCAAGTACGTGGCGCTGAAGGACACCATCCGCGGCTTCAAGGGCATCCTGGATGGTGAGTACGACCACCTGCCCGAACAGGCCTTCTACATGGTCGGTGGCATCGACGAGGCCGTCGAAAAGGCCAAGAAACTGGCTGAGAAGGCCTGATCTGGATGCCGGCCGCAGGCGGCTGGCATCCGGGAATGGGGAATCGGGAATAGAGAATCGTCAAGGCGGGACACGAGGTATCGACGGCATCGCGTAGTGGTCGGCAGCAAGCACTCTGCTTCTCCCATTCCCGGTTCCCGATTCCCCATTCCCGCCTCACCCAGTGAGGCACCATGAGCACCATCCGTTGCGACATCGTCAGCGCCGAGCAGGAGATCTACCACGGGGAAGCTACCCTGGTGGTCGCCACCGGTGAGCTGGGCGAGCTGGGCATCGCGCCCAAGCACGCGCCGCTGATCACGCGCCTGAAGGCGGGCAAGGTCGTGGTCACCACGCCCTCCGGCGAGCATCTGGACTTCGCCATCTCCGGCGGGATCCTGGAGGTCCAGCCGCAGGTGGTGACCGTGCTGGCTGACACCGCCATCCGCGCGCAGGACATCGACGAGGCCGCGGTCAAGGCAGCCAAGGACGAGGCCGAGCGCGTGCTGGCCAACCGCGGCGAGACCGAGGACCTGGCCGAAGCCCAGCGCAAGCTGATGGAAGCCGTGGTCCAGCTGCAGGCCCTCGAGCGCCTGCGCAAGACGCTCAAGCACTGAGCGCTCGGGCGGCCCGGCCTGGGCCGCAGACGCGGAAATGCAAAACGCCGGCGCAAGCCGGTGTTTTGCGTTGTGGAGTGGCAGATACCCCGCTCGATGGGAGCCGCCATGGCGGCGACGAGGCCTTACCTGTGACCTTCCTGGGGTAAAGCCCCATCGCCGCCATGGCGGCTCCCACCTGTAGAGCGGAGCTTGCTCCGCTAGGGCTTGCCGATGATCCGGTCGAAACGCAGCAGAGCAAGCTCCGCTCTACAAAAAGGCCGCGGCTTGAACTGAGAGACAGTTGCTCCCACCAAGCAGGGGGCTCTTCGGCGAGCGACTAGCGAAGATCAGCAAGGCCAGCACGCCATTGGCCAGCAGGCCAGCTCCCACCAAGCGTGGTGGCGCTCAGCGATAGATCACATAGCGGCTGGCGGCGAAGGTCAGCACCGCCAGCACGCCCTCCACCAGCGGCTTGGCCAGCCAGGCCAGCTGCAGGCCCAGGCGCTGCTCGACCAGCAGAATCATCCAGGTGCTGAGCACCGTGGCGGGGATCCACACCGCCAGGAACCGCGCGAACCGCGACCACCCCAGCCGCGCCCCGTCCTCGCGCGAGGCGAAGGTATACCGCCCGTTGAGCCAGAACCCCAGGATCGCCCCCGCCACGCGCCCGGCGAGGTTGGCCGGCACCGCGTCGAGGCCCAGCGCACTGAGTGCGACAAAGACGCTCCAGTCCAGCAGCAACTGCACGCCGCCGACGACGACGAAGATCGAGCCCTGCTTGAACAGCTGCGGCGGTAGCGAGAAGGAGCCCATGCGGCGCATTCTAGCCGGCGCACGCCTGCGGCCCTGTAAGATCGCGCGCAGTTTCCTGCCATGGAGGTCAGGTGCGCGTCGCCATTCTGATTCCCTGTTTCAACGAAGCCACCACCATCGCCAAGGTGGTGGGCGATTTCCGCGCGGCCCTGCCGCAGGCGGAGGTCTGGGTGTTCGACAACGCCAGCACCGACGACACCGCCCAGCTCGCGCGTGCGGCCGGCGCGCAGGTGCGGCGCGTGCCGGCCAAGGGCAAGGGTAATGTGGTGCGGGCGATGTTCCGCGACGTCGAGGCCGATGCCTATCTGATGGTCGATGGCGACGACACCTATCCGGCCGGTGCGTCGGCGGCGCTGCTGGAGGGGGTGTGGCAGGGGCGCGCGGATATGGTCGTCGGCACGCGGCTGGAGGATTTCCAGCATGCTTCGTTCCGCCGCTTCCATGGCATCGGCAACCAGCTGGTGCGACGGTGCGTGGCGATGCTGTTCGGCAGCCCCGTGCGCGATGTGCTGTCCGGCTACCGGGCGTTCTCGCGGCGGTTCGTCAAGTCGATGCCGGTGCTCTCGCATGGCTTCGAGATCGAGACCGAGATGACCGTGTTCGCGCTGAGCAACGGCTTCGTGCTGGCCGAACGGCCGATCGCCTACGGCGTGCGCCCCGACGGTAGTCAGTCCAAGCTGAGCACCTACAGGGACGGCGTGCGCGTGCTGCGCACGCTGCTGTTCCTGTTCAAGGACATGCGGCCGCTGCTGTTCTTCGGCGGCGTGGCGGCGCTGATGGTGCTGGCCGGACTGGGCTTTGGCAGCGTGGTGATCGCCGAGTTCAGCCGCACCGGGCTGGTCACCCATCCCTCGACCGCGGTGCTGGCGGTGGCGCTGACGCTGGTGGGCATCGTCTCGCTGGCGACCGGGCTGATCCTGGATACGGTCAACCGCCGTGCCAACGAGATCCAGCGCCTGATCACCGACCAGCTGGTGGGGCAGCGCCCGCCTGCGGACACAGCACGCTGACCTCACGCACCCGCTGCAGCGGACACAGTTCCAGTGGGCGCAGCGAGTCGGCCACGGGTTGGCACGCACCCGCCTGCGTCAGGCCGTAGCGCGTGTACTCGCTGGCGACAGGATCGTCCAGGTCAGTGCTGACCTCGCGTAGCAGATAGAGCGCGCCGCGGTGCTCGCGGATGCGGGCCTCGGCGCGGGCCTGCAGGGCCGTGCAGACCTGAGGTTGCATGAAGTTGTTGGCGACCGAGATCGCCGGGACCGACGGCGGCAGGAACGCCACTGCGTGCCCCAGCGGGGAAGTGCTCGAGATCACCACCAGCGCTTCCTTGTCCATGGGCGGGAAACGCACCTGCACCATCGGTGTGGTGAACGGATGCGTGCGGCCCCAACTGGGTCGCTTGGTCAGGCCGATCACCAGCGCCAGTCCGAGGATCAGCACGAAGCGCGGCCAGCGCTTGGGCAGGAACGCGGTCGCCGCGCCCGCCAGCGCGATCGCGCACAGCAGCTCGACCGCGATCAGATAACGGTAGATGCCGTACAGCCTGGTCCAGACGACCAGGGTCACCAGGCAGAACAACAACAGCAGCGCCACATCGCCGCACGCACGGCGCTGCCTGCGCTGCACGAAGAGCGTCAGGCCCATCGCCAGCAGGCCCAGCAGGATGCGCGGATCGGCCAGCCTGGCCTCGGAGAAATGGAAGCCACGCTTGGTGAACTGGAACACCGTCAGCCAGGCATCCAGCCCGTGCGGGATGAAGCGCGCGTCGTTGTAGGCCACCGCCTGGGCGTGGGGCGACTGGAAGACCTGGTTGAAGTACGGGAACAGCGGATTGCCGAAGGTCTGCCACAGCACCCAGGCCCATGGTCCGCCGGTCACCACGCCGCCGAGCAGGCCGCCGACCGCCACGGCCAGCACGCGCAGCGGTGCCTGGCGCAGGGGGCCGGCCAGCAGGGCGACAGCCCCCAGTGCGACGCAATAGATGACGCCCGTCAGCTTCAGGCCGGTGGCCAGGCCCAGGATCAGCCCGGCAGGCAGCCAAGTCTTCCACAGGTCGGCCCGCTCGCGCGAGCGCAGCACCCACCACAGCGCCCCGGTCGCGCCGGCGGCGATGAGGGCGTCGTTGAACGTCGAGCCGACGCTCGGGCCCACGGCCGCCCCGGTCAGCGCCAACACGCCGGTCAGCACCAGGCGCATGCGGCTGCGCGCCTGCGGCCAGCAGCGGTCCAGGAGGCGCAGGGCGAAGAACAGCGCCAGCAGCGAGGGCAGGCTCAGCCAGAACGCGATTAGCCAGCCCGGCCAACCGGCATGCACCATCCACACGAACGGCAGATCCGCGGCCGGGTTGTGCCAAGTCTGCAGCTGCGCGGCGGCGATGTCCTGCGTCAGGCGCCCCTGCAGCAGTGCCGAGCCGGTGTAGAGGTGGTAGTTGCGCAGGTCCCAGTTGCGGTCCTGACCGTTGATCAGCGCAGTCAGCAGGGTCAGCAGCGCGGCCAGGCCGAGGGTGAACTTCCAGGGCAGCGCCGGGGCGGCTGGCGAGCGGGATTCGGACAAGACGATCTTCCTTGAGGGTTGCAGCCTGCAGACGCGCGATTATCGCAGGCGAGGCGCAGCACTGCGCGCGGCCGGCACGCTGTGACGTGAGCGCGGGCCGGGACGATTAGAATCCTTCACCATGTCTTCCATCGACCCATGCCCATGACGCTTCCCCTGCACGTGATCATCCTGGCCGCCGGCGAGGGCAAGCGCATGCGCTCGGTCCGGCCCAAGGTGCTGCAGCCGATCGCGGGCCGGCCGATGCTGGCGCATGTGATCGATACCGCGCGTGCGCTGCAGCCCGAGGCGATCCACGTGGTCTACGGCCATGGCGGCGAGGCGGTGCGCGAGGCCTTCGCCGACCAGCCCGACCTGCAGTGGGCCGAGCAGGCCGTGCGCCTGGGCACCGGCCATGCCGTGCAGCAGGCGATGGAACAGGTGCCCGACGCGGCCACCGTGCTGGTGCTCTATGGCGATGTGCCGCTGATCCGCGCCGACACGCTGCTGCGCCTGCTGCACGCGCCGGGCCGCCTGGCGGTGCTGGTGGCCGAGCCGGACGATCCGAGCGGCTACGGCCGCATCGTGCGCGATGCCAATGGCAAGGTCGGCGCCATCGTCGAGCACAAGGACGCCGACGACGAGCAGCGCCGCATCCGCACCATCAACACCGGCATCGTCACCGCCGAATCGACGGCGCTGCATCGCTGGCTGGCGCAGCTGTCCAACGACAACGCGCAGGGCGAGTACTACCTCACCGACATCTTCGGCATGGCCGCGGCCGAGTTCACCCCGGCCGAGATGGTGCTGGTCGCCGACCCGCTGGAGGCCGAGGGCGCCAACGACCCCTGGCAGCTCGCTCAGCTTGAGCGCACCTGGCAGATGCGCCAGGCCAAGGCGCTGTGCCTGGCCGGTGCGCGGCTGATCGATCCGGCGCGCGTGGACCAGCGCGGCACCGTGCGCGTCGGCCTGGACGTGCAGATCGATGTGGACGTGGTGCTGGAGGGCGAGGTCGAACTGGGCGACGGCGTGCAGATCGGCCCCTTCGTGCGCCTGAAGAACGTCAAGCTGGGCCCGGGCACCGAGGTGCGCGCGCACTGCGACCTGGAAGGCGTGGTCACCGAGGGCGCGGTGCAGATCGGCCCGTTCGCACGGCTGCGGCCGGGCACGGTGCTGGCCGACGGCGTGCATGTCGGCAACTTCGTGGAAACCAAGAACGCCGTGCTGGGCGTGGGCACCAAGGCCAATCACCTCAGCTACCTGGGCGACACGGTCATCGGCAGCCGCACCAACGTCGGCGCGGGCGTCATCACCTGCAACTACGACGGGGTGAACAAGTTCACCACCACCATCGGCGACAACGTATTCGTCGGCAGCAACAGCGCGCTGGTGGCACCGATCTCCATCGGTGATGGCGCCACCCTGGGCGCCGGCTCGGTCATCACCCGCGACGCACCGGCCGGCGAACTGACCCTCGCCCGCGCCCGCCAGCAGACCCTGGAAGGCTGGACGCGGCCGGTCAAACGCAAGTAAGCCGTGGCCGGTTGCATCCGTGCGGCGCGCGCGCAGGAACTGGCGCTGCTGCCGGGCATCGAGCGCCGTGCTGGCGCGTTGCTGGAAGGGCATGTGGCGCAGGCCGTGTTCGCGGCGCATGCGCTGGATCAGGACGCGTTGCGCGACGGCCTAGCGCGCGGTCAGCTCTGGGTGGCTCAGGACGAGGACGGCGCCTGCGCTGGGTACCTCCTTGGTGGACAGCTGGACGATGGCTTCCACGTGCAGCAGATGGATGTGGACCCGCGTTACGCGCGTCGCGGCCATGGTCGCGCGCTCCTGCGGCATGCGCGCGCGGCCGCGTTGGCGGCCGGCTTCCCCTGCATGCTGCTGACCACGCTGCGCGATGTGCCGTGGAATGCGCCCTTCTATGCCAGCGAAGGCTTCGTCGAGCTGCCGCCTGCGCAGTGGGGAGCGCAGCTGCGCGCGACGCTGCAGCAAGAGGCCGCGCTTGGTTTCCCGATGCAGCTGCGGGTAGCGATGCGCTGTGCGCTATCAGCGGACTGAGCAGCCGAGCCGTCGGACCAGCGCGCCGCCGTTGTCGCCTCCTTCAATCCTTCCAATCGCTCCCTGCTAGAAGCGGCACTGGTCTTGGGCCAGCAACACAGGTAAGTTCGCTAGGCGTTCAATGGGAGGCGTTGCGCGCAACGCGGTGCGAAGGCCGGTGCCCCGGAAGCGGCGCCGGCGTGCGCATCTTCCGCTCCTTGCCCCTGGAACCCGACCCATGACGCCGTCACGCCTTCTGCTGTGCAGTACCGCGCTGTTGACCCTCTCCGTGTTCGCGCCCGTCGCGTCGGCCGCGGATCTTGAATACTTCAGCCCCGCCGGCAGCAAGGCGCCGTATGCGGCGGCGGTGCGCGCGGGCGATACGGTGTATGTCTCCGGCCAGCTGGGTGTCGATGCGGAGGGCAAGCTGCCGGACGCATTCGACGCCCAGGCGCGCAACACCATGGCCAATGTGGCCAAGGCGCTGCAGCGCGCCGGGCGGTCGATGGACGATGTGGCGCGCTGTACGGTCATGATCACCGACATGGCCAACTGGTCGACCTTCAATGCCATCTACACCGCGGCGTTCAAGCCCGAGCGGCTGCCGGCGCGCAGCGCGATGGCGGTGAGTGCGCTGCCGATGAAGGCGCTGCTGGAAGTGGATTGCACGGCGTACGCCGGGAGCCGCTGAGGGGAGCAGGCGGGAGCAACTGTCTCCTCAGATCTCCGTAGAGCGGAGCTTGCTCCGCTGGGGCCTTTCCCACGCACCGAACAAAGAGCAGCGAAGTCCCCAAAAGGGGATTGCCACAAGCTCCGCTCTACAGGGAGGAGCCGCTCCAATCCACGTCAGCAACGGATCAGGTGGTGGGCAGGTGCAGGGTCACGCACAGGCCGCCGCCTTCGCGGTTGTGCAGGGCGATGCGGCCGTCGTGGGCCTCGATGATCTCGCGGGTCAGCGCCAGGCCCAGGCCGGTGCCGTTGCGCTTGGTCGAATAGAACGGCACCAGCGCGTTCTGCAGCACGGCCTCGTTCATGCCGCCGCCGCGGTCCAGCACTTCCACGCGCACCTGGTTGCCCAGCGGCAGCACGCGCACGGTGACCTGGGCGGGATCGCCGCCGGATTCGTGCGCGTTCTTGACCAGGTTGAGCAGGGCCTGGCCGAACTGCGCCGGGTCGATGCGGCTGTGCGTGTCCTGCGCATGGCCTTCGATATTGAAGCCGATCTGCTGCTGTAGCCCACGCAGGAAGGCGCCCCATTCGATCGCCTGCTTCTGCGGCTGCGGCAGCTTGGCGAAGCGCGCATAGCCACGGATGAATTCCTCCAGATGCCGCGCGCGTTCCTCGATGGTGGCGAATACGTGCTCGAGCTGGTCGTGGCGGCCGCGCCGCACCAGTTCGCCGCCCGAGTGCGCCAGCGAGGCGACTGGGGCCAGCGAGTTGTTGAGCTCGTGGCTGATCACGCGGATCACCTTCTTCCAGGTCTGCACCTCCTGGCGGCGCAGTTCGGTGGTCAGGCGCCACAGTTGCAGCAGCTCCTGCTGGCGGCCGTTGAGCTGGAAGCGGCGCCGCGCCAGGTGGTAGATCTGTTCTTCGCCGCCTTCCTCATCGGCCGGTACGGCGAACAGGCTGTCCCCACCGCGCTGCAGGGCCTCCACCAGTTCGGGCTGGGCCTGCTGCAGCAGTGGCTCGAACGGCTGGCCCTCCATGCGCCGCCCGCCGTAGAGCAGTGTGCGCGCGGCGAGGTTGGCGAACACCACACGCATGCCGCCATCGCCACCGGGCGCCAGCAGCAGCATCGCCACCGGCGAGTGCTGGACCATGCTGTCCAGCAGCAGCTCGCGCTGGGCCAGCCCCTGGCGCTGGCTGCGCAGCACCTGGCCCAGTTCCTCGTGCGAGGTCACCAGGCCGGCCAGTTCGTCGTGGCCCTGCCAGTGAATGCCGAAGTTGAACTCGCCGTCGCGATAGCTGTTGACCGAGCCGGACAGCGCGCGGAACAGCGACTGCACCGGCGCCAGCGCCTGGTGCAGCATCCACGCCGCTAGCGGCAGCAGGAGCGCGGCGCTGATCACGCCGACCAGCCAGTCGTCCTCAAGCCACTGCCGCAGGGTCAGCGGCAACGCGATCGCCGCCACGCCCAGCGGGATCAGCCACAGCAGCAGTCGGCCGGCGAGCGAGTGCTTCATGTCGGGCTCTTGATGCCGTGGCGCTCCATGCGCCGGTACAGGGCCTGGCGGCTCAGGCCCAGCTCGCTGGCGGCCTGGGCGATGACGCCGCCGGCGCGGGCGATGGCCGCTTCGATCTGGGCGCGGTCGGGTTCGTGGACCGGCGCGTGCGTGCGAACGGGCGCGGTGGCGACCGGCAGATTCAGGTCGGCCGCCTCGATGTGGGCGCCGGGGCTGAGCAGGCTGGCGCGTTGGATCACGTTGCGCAGCTCACGCACGTTGCCGGGCCAGGGGTGGCGCAGCAGCGCGGCGCGCGCCGAGTCACCGATGGGCTTGTCGGCGAAGTGCGCGGCCAGGGGCAGGATGTCGCCGGGGCGGTCGGCCAGCGGCGGCAGCGCCAGCTCGATCGCGTTGAGGCGGTAATAGAGGTCTTCGCGGAACGCGCCGTCGCGGATCATCGCCGGCAGGTCGGCGTTGGTGGCGCTGATCACGCGTACGCGCACGCTGCGCTCGCGGTTGGAGCCCAGACGCTCGAACTTGCCGGTCTCCAGCACGCGCAGCAGCTTCATCTGGCCGGCCAGCGGCAGGTTGCCGATCTCGTCCAGGAACAGCGTGCCGCCGTCGGCCGCCTCGAACTTGCCTTCGCGCGCCTTGTTGGCGCCGGTGTAGGCGCCGGCATCGGCGCCGAACAGCTCGGCCTCGATCAGCTCGCTCGGCAGCGCGCCGCAGTTGAGCGTGACGAAGGCGCCATGGCGTACCGCGGAGTTGGCCTGCACGATCTGCGCGATCTTCTCCTTGCCGCTGCCGTTGGGGCCGGTGATCAGCACCGGCAGGTCGCTGCGCGCCACCTGGCAGGCCAGCGCCAGCACGCGCTCGCTGGCCGGATCGTTGAACACCACGCCGCACAGGTCGTACTTCTGCTCCAGCTGCGCGCGCTGCAGGCGATCGCGCGCGCGGCGGCGGTCCAGTTCGGCGCGCGCCTCGGACAGCTCCAGCAGCGTATTGACCGTGGCCAGCAGGCGGCGGTCGTCCCAGGGCTTGCCCATGTAGTCGGCCGCGCCGGCCTTGACCAGTTCCACCGCCGCTTCCAGGTGCGTCCACGCGGTCAGCAGCACCACCGGCAGATCGGGATGGCGTGCGCGGATCTGCGCGAACAGCGCCTGGCCCTCCTCGCCGCTGGTGGTGTCGGCGGAGAAGTTCATGTCCTGGATCACCAGGTCCACCGCCTCGCGTTCCAGCAGCGCCAGGCCCTCTTCCGGCGTGGCCGCGTGCAGCGTGCCGATGTCGTGCAGCGAGAACAGCACGTTCAGCGCCGTGGCCACGGCCGGGTTGTCGTCGATGATCAGCAGAGTGGGCATGGTGGAGCGAGAAGTGAGTGGGTGGAGCGAGGAGTGAGGAACAAGCGGGGGCGCGCGCGGGGATCAGTGTTTTGACTCACGCCTCACCCCGCTCCGCTCACTGCTGCCTCAAGGCCTTGACCGTGGCGCCGCCCTGGACCAGCAGCAGGTGGCTGACACGGTCGGCCGCGTCGAAGGCGAACTCCACGCGCGCGGCCTGGCCGTCGGTGTGGAACGTGGTTTCCGAATCGGCGATCAGCGTCGTGGTCGACCCGCCCTCGGGCTGCAGCTTCAGCACGTTGCCTTCGCGCCACACGCGCAGCGCCAGCTTGTCGGGTGTGACGTAGCGGCCGGTGTAGCCGTCCAGCGTGTCCTGCGAGATCAGCACGCCCTGGCCCGGCGCGGTCTGTGGCGCGGCATGCAGCGGCGCCGCGCTCATGGCGGCGGCAAGCAGGAAGCGCGCAGGCAGGCGCATGGAGAGCGTCCAGGAACGGGAACGGAGCCAGATCATGGCATGCGGCTCACTGGCTGCGGTGGCCATAGCTCAGCACGCGGGTGATGGTCCACTGGCCGTCGTGCTGGCGCCAGACAATGACGAAGTCCGCCAGGCCGTCGCACTGCTGCGATCCGGCCTGGCAGAAGCGATGCTGGCCCTGTTCGATCGCGCCGAAGTCCTTGACCGGATAGACCTTCAGGCTGCCGGGCACCAGCTGGCGCGTGTAGCGGCCACAGGCATATTGCTTGGTGTTGGCCAGCATCGCATCGCGCGTCCAGGTCACCCCGCCGGTGTCGTGGTAGAACTCCACGGCCGGATCGAAGTACGCCGCGTGCCGCGCCAGTTGCGCCGGATCCTGGCAGCGGTTGAACGCATCGAAGACCTGCGTATCGAGCGCGCTGATGGTGGCTTGCAGGGAGGCTTCCGCGGCCGCCGCGCCGGTCGGCTGGCTTGCCGCGAGGGCCAGGAACGCGCTCAGGATGGTGGCCTTCATTGTCAGACTCCTGTCCGGGAACCAAATTGGGTGCAGCTTAACGCGCAGGCCTTGGTGCAGCCGGGCGTGCGGGGCAACGATGCGGTGCATGTGAAGTACGCGCATCAGCGGATGGGGGCTGGCGGCGGCGGAGGGGGCGGCGGAGGCGGAGGCGGCGGTGCCAGGTCGGCGATCTCGCCGCCGGAGAGCTGCACCACGCGCACGCGTCCGTCGATCCCGCGGACCTGCAGGACCACGCTCTTGCCAGGCCGAGCGCGCAGGGCCGCCAGCCACTGGCGGACGCTGCGCACCGGCGTGTCACCGACCCGGGTCACCACATCGCCCGCCTGCAGGCGCAACGTGTTGGCCTCCACTACGCGAACGCCGTCGGCGCCGTCGGCGCCGTCGCGCAGGGCCAGGCGCCGGCCATCGCTGTCCCAGGTGAGCGAGCTGTCGTCGACGCGCAGATGACTTTCGTGGTGGCTGGAACGGTCGGCCGGAGCGGCGAGCGCCGCGGGCGCGGCGCAGGCCAGCAACAGGGCGAGCAGGACAGGGCGTGGCATGGTCAAGGTTTCCTGGAGATGGACATGGCTCACCCGCCCCGCGTGGCGATGGCCGGCGGCACACGCGTAGCGCGCAGGGCCGGACCCAGCACGGCGAGCTGGCCCAGCGCCCACAGCAGCGCTGCGCCGATGGGCAGGTAGAACAGCGGCAGGCGGTCCAACTCGTACTGGCGCATCAGCAGCTGGTTCAGGCCATAGGCCAGCAGCATGCCCAGCACGACGCCGGCGCCGACGATCAGGAAGTTCTCGGCCTGGAAGTGGCGCAGGATGTCGCGCCGCGTGGCGCCCACGGCCCGGCGGATGCCGATCTGTCGCGTGCGCTGGCCGACCCAGAAGTTGGCCAGGCCGCCGATGCCCAGCGCGGTGACGAACAGCAGCGCCAGCGAGGAGGCGAGCAGCAGGCCGAGCATGGTGGTGTCGCGCTGGAAGTAATCGTGGCGGATCTGGGTGTACGTCCGCTGCCCGTCCTCCGGGATCAGCCTGACGGGTCCTGCCTTGTCGAGTGCGACGGCGGCGGCGCGCAGGACACGCTGGCGATCCTGCGGTGCGCTGCGCAGCACGTAGGTGCTGGAGATCCCCGCGCGGCTCCGCGCGGTCAACATCACCATATGGTCGTCCACGCCGATGCCGAGCACCGGGCTCAGGATGTCGTCGATCATGCCCACGACGGGGACGGGGCCCTGGAAGCCATAGAGCTGTTTGCCCACCGGACTTTCCCCGGGCCACAGGCGCTGGGCGAGGGTGCGCGAGACGATCACGGCGGTGATCTTGTCGGCCCCGCGCTCGGTGGCGGTGAAGTCGCGGCCGGCCCGCAGGCGCAGCCCCAGCGTCTCCAGCATGCCGTCCGATCCGCTGTAGATCGACATCGAGATGCAACCGGCGATGCCCTCGGTGCCGCGTGCGGCCTTGGCCCGATCCAGATCCGCCTGCGAAGTGCAGGCGCCCGACATGTCGATGTTGCTCGATAGCGGCAGGCTGCCGTCGTCGATCGCGGCGGCGGCCTTGACGCCATCGAGGGCGCGCAGCGCCGCCAGGTCGGTGCGTTGCTGCGCGGCGGCGTTGGTCGATTCGTCCACGCCGCGCGCGGTCACCACCGACAGTTCATCCTCCACCAGGCCCGAGGGCGTGGTGATGCGCTGGATGCGCTCGACCAGCAGGAAACCGGCGTTGATGACGATGGCGCAGGTCAGGGCGACCTGCAGCGTCAGCAGCATGGCCGTCAGGCGGTGATGGCGCAGCGCCGAGAGAATGGGCTTGAGCGGCAGGGCCATGGTCAGACTGCCTTGATCTGCAGGGCGGGGGAGATGCGGCTGGCGCGCCAGGCCGGGATCAGGCCGGCCAGCAGCGTGGCGACGATGGCCAGCGCCACCGAGGCAACCAGCATGCTGGTATCCATCTGCGCGATCCGGGCATAGCCGTCCGGGCGCTGGCGCACGCTCCACAGGCCGAGCTGAGCCAGAACGCTTCCCAGTACACCGCCGGCCACGCCGATCAGTGCCGCCTCGCAGCCCAGTTGCAGCAGGATGTCGGACGCACGTGCACCGAGCGCGCGCCGCACGCCGACCTCGCCGCCGCGCCGCAGGAATTTGGCCAGCAGCAGCGCGACGATGTTGACCAGGCACACGATCAGGAAGCCGATCGCCAGCCACAGCTGCAGCTGCACCTCGGACGGCACCAGCTTCTTGTGGCCCAGCCAATCCATCAACGGATAAAGCCTTGCGGTATCCGGACCGCGCTGGAAGCGTCCGCTGGCATGCTCCTGGGCCGCGTAGTCGTGCAGGAAGCGCCGGTAGTCGGCGACCTGCTGCGGCGTCTCCAGTTCCACCCACATCTGCAGCCAGGTCATGCTCGGCGAGCGCAGCTGGTCCTGCATGTCGGTCTCGGCCCAGCTGGCCCGGTTGCCCGAGACGTCGAACTTCAGCTCCATCGCCGTGGACAGCGGCAGGAAGAAGTCGTCGGCCTCGCCGAACGACCGGCCGCCGCCCAGGTCCAAATAGAAGCGCGGCTGCGGCGACCAGGGCGCCGCGACACCCACGATGCGGAAGGCCGTGTCCTTCAGGCGCACGCTGCGGCCCACCACGTCGGTGCTGCCGAACAGCTTCATGGCCAGGTCGCGTCCCAGCACCACGACGCGGGCCTGCTGCGCGTCGTCCGCCGCGGTCCAGCCGCCGCCGTGTTCCAGAGGCACGCCGAACAGGTCGAAAAACTGCCAGGTGGTGTAGCGCCCGCCGTGTTCGGTAGGGCGACCAGCCGCGTCCAGCGGCCAGACCAGCAGCCCGCCGCCGGCCATGACGGCCTGGCGCGCGGGCTTGCCCTGGCGCAGCAGGGCCATCGCGTCGGGCCAGGTCAGGTTGTCGGCCGGATTGCCCCAGGTACTCTTCGGATAGTCCGCCGGCAGCGGATCCAGCGTGGGATAGAACAGCACGCCGCTCTTGGCCGGAATCGGATCCTGCGTCATGACATGCAGGACCGTCAGCATGGTCATGCTCGCACCGATGCCCAGGCCGATGGCGCACACCATCAGCGCGGTCATCACCGGTGTGCGGCGCAGGCTGCGCAGCGCCAGGCGGAGGTAGTAGGCGATCACGTTCGGACTCCTTGCCAGAGGCGGTGCGCCGGCATCACGCCGAGCGCGTGGCGATGGCCGGCGGCACCGCCGCGGCGCGGCGCGCGGGCCAGAGCACCGCGATCTGTCCGAGCAGCCACAGCAGCACCGCGCCCACCGGCAGGTAGATCAGCGGCAGGCGGGGCAGTTCGTACTTGCTCATCAGCAGCTGGTTGATGGCGTAGGCCAGGACCATGCCGAGCACGATGCCGAGGGTGGCCAGGATGAAGTTCTCGGTCTGGAAGTAGCGCAGGATCTGGCCCTTGGTCGCGCCCAGGGCGCGGCGCACGCCGATCTGGCGGGTGCGCTGGGCGACCCAGAAGCTGGCCAGGCCGACGATGCCCAGCGCGGTGACCACCAGCAGCGCCGCGCTCACCGCCACCAGCAGCCAGGCCATGGCGCGGTCGTTGCGATAGTAGCGCGCACGCTTGTCTTCCATCGTGCCGGTGCCGCTCTTGCTGATGATGCGGGTGGGGCCATGCGAGGCGATGACCCGCTGGGCCTGCGCCAGCACCGGCGCGCGCTGGGCCGGGTCGTGCACGCGCAGGGCATAGGTGCCGCCATCGCTATAGGTGACGCGCGAGGGGAACAGCATGCTCATGTCGTACTCGGCTGCCGGCGCCCCGCCGTCGCGCGGCCTGGGCAGATGCTCGACGATGCCGACGATCCGGTGCGGCTTGTTGCCGAAGACGTAGATGGACTGGCCGACCGCGCCCTGATCGGGGAACAGGCGCTGGGCCAGCGCCCGGCTGACGATCACCGACGGAATCCAGCCGTCGCCGTCGTCCACGTACTCCGACGCGGCGAAATCGCGGCCTTCCAGCAGGCGCAGGCCGAGGGTCTTGAGCCCGTCTTCGGACACCATGTAGTTGGTCGTGCTGAGAGTCGAATCCTCCTGGTCCGGGCGCAGCTTGATGCCGCTCATCCACACCGAGCTTCCGAACGGGATCTGGTTGACCACGGTGGCCGAATCCACACCGGGAATGGCCCGCAAGCCGTCCAGATCGGCCCGGGTGACGGCCTTGGCCTCCTCGTCCTTGGTGATGCCGTTGGCCTTGACGAACACCAGATGCGTCTCGTCGAACCCACTGGGCCGCTGCATATGGTCGAGCCGATTGCCGATCAGGAACAGCGCGTTGCACACGATGGCGCAGCTCAGCGCGATCTCCAGCACGATCAGGGCGGCGGCGGTCTTGTGGCGCAGCAGCGTGGAGAGGATGGGGCGGATGTCCATGGGAGGCCTGTGCGGGAAGTGAGTGGAGAGAAGTGAGGAGTGAGCGGTAGAGGAGGAGTTCGGAGCGTCTGGCCTTTGCCTTGCTCGCGTCTCACTGCTCCGCGCTCACTCCTGTCTCACTGCGTTTTCAGCTGGATGGCGGGGGTGACCTGCATCGCCCGCCAGGCGGGCAGGACGCCGGCGATGAGGCTGCTGGCGATCGCCAGGACGAAGGTCGCCAGCAGCATCGGCAGGTCGAGGCGGGCCAGGTCGGCGTAGTCGGTCGGCTGATGGCGTACCGCCCACAGGCCCAGCGTCGCCAGCCCCAGGCCCAGCACGCCGCCGGCCAGCCCGACGGTGCCGGCTTCGATCAGGCACTGCAGGAAGATGTCCTTGCGCGTGGCGCCCAGTGCGCGGCGCACCCCGACCTCGCCGCCGCGGCGCAGGAACTTGGCCAGCAGCAGCCCGACGGTGTTGAGCAGGCACACGCCCAGGAAGCCCAGCGCCAGCCAGGCCTGCAGACGCACGTCGCTGGGCACGACCTGGTTGAAGTCCAGCCAGGTCATCACATCGCTCAGGCGCACGTTGGTGGGCCGCTGGAAGCGGCCTGCCGCGTGCTGGCGGTCGGAGTAGTTGGTCAGATAAGCGCGGTAGTCGGCGACCTTCTGCGGGGTGTCCAGCTGTGCCCAGTACTGCAGCCAGGCGCACGGCTGGTTCGGGCCGGTGGCGCCTTCCGGATCCTTGTCGTCGCCGTCGCCCCAGCAGTTCATGTTGCCGCTGCTGCCCCAGTGCAGATCGCGCGAGGTGGAGAACGGCACGTAGATCTCCTCCGACTCGCCGTTGTAGCGGCCGTTGGTGAGGTCGTAGAAGCGCGGGTTGGGATTCCAGTCGCCGACCACGCCGATCACGCGGAAGGCGGTCTTGCCCAGCTGCAGCGTGCGTCCGGTCGGGTCGGCGTTGCCGAACAGCTTCTGCGCCAGCGCGCTGGACAGCAGCACCACCCGCGCCCGCGCCGCATCGTCCTCGCCCGTCCACGCCCGGCCCTGCACGACGGGCACGTCGAACATCGGGAAGAAGTCGGCCGAGGTGAAGCGCGCCTCCAGCACGAACGGCGTCAGCCCGGGCGTGTCCGGCTCGATCGCCACGCTGCCCGCGCTCATCACCGCCTGACGGTCGGCGCGCTTGTCGCGCAGCAGCGTCTCGGCGTCGAAGCGGGTCATCTGATCCAGCGGATCGCCACCGGGCTTGTAGCCGGCCATCGGCCGCGGATCCATCTGCACGTAGAACAGCTTGTCGCTCTTGGCGGGAATCGGATTGCCGGACAGCACGTGGAATACCGTCAGCGTGGTCATCGACGCGCCGATGCCCAGCGCCACGGCCAGCACCATCAGCGCGGTCAGCACCTTGTTGCGCCGGAAGCTGCGCAGGGCGAGGTTGAAGTAGTAGGCGAACATGGGCTCTCCGGAGGGTCAGGCGCTGCGGGTGGCGACAACGGGCGGGATGGAGGCGGCGCGCAGGGCCGGGCCGAGGACGGCGAGCTGGCCCAGCAGCCAGACCGCCACCACGCCGGCCAGGACGGTCTTCGCGTCGAGGCGGTCCAGTTCGTAGTGCTGCATCAGCCACTGGTTGAGGACGAAGGCCAGCAGCGCGCCGACCGCCACGCCGCCGCCGACGATCAGGAAGTTCTCCAGCTGGAAGTAGCGCAGGATGTCGCCGCGGGTGGCGCCCAGCGCGCGGCGGATGCCGATCTGCTTGGTGCGCTGCTGCACCCAGAAGCTGGCCAGTCCGCCCACGCCCAGTGCGGTGACCGTCAGCAGGATGCCCATGATCGTCAGCAGCATGCGGTTGGTGGCCGCATCGTTGCGGAACTGCTGCTCGCGCAGGCTGGTCATGGGTTCCACGCGCTGCTGCACATGACCGGGGTTGGCCTGCTGCATGGCGCGGGCCGCCAGCGGCAGGACCTGGGCCAGCTGCCCGGGCCGGCTGCGGATCATGTAGCCGCCGCCCAGGCCCTCGCCGGCCACGCGGAACTCGGTCAGCACCGCGTCGGCGTCCTCGGCGCGGCCGGTGATCGCCGCGCGCACCGGCGCCATCACGCCGACCACGCGCAGGCTGACCGGCGTTCCGAAGACATTGGCGTGCAGGATCTGGCCGATCGCCGACTGGCCCGGGAACAGCTTCCCGGCCAAAGGTGCGGTCAGCAGGGCGGGCATCTGCCGGCTGGCCGAAGGCGTGGTGGCCGGATCGCCCGCCAGTTCGGCCACGCCAGGCAGTTCGGCGTCCTGGATATCCCGGCCTTCGACGATGCGCACCCCTAGCGTGCGGTTGAGCCCCTGGCTGCCGGCGAACACATACGCCTGCGCCAGTGGCTGCTGCGCATCGACGCTGCCGAACAGGCCAATGCGATCCACTCGCCAAAGTGGCGGCCCGCCGTAGGCCGCCGACATCACGCCGGGCACGGACTGCAGCGTGGCCAGATTGCTGCCGGCGGTGCCGGGGTTGTCCGCGCCGATCACCCCGATGCTCTGGATCAGAGCGATGTCGGACTCGGGGACGCCGGTGGGCGTGCGGGCGCGCTGCAGATTGCCCGAGACGATGAACACCAGGTTGCACAGCACGGCCAGGGTCAGGGCGATTTCCAGCGCCAGAAGCAGGGCGGCGGCGCGATGGCTGCGCAGCGCGCTGAGGATGGGCCGGACGGTATCGAAGAGACTCATAGCGACTTCACCTGCAGGGCGGGGGCGATGCGCGACGCACGCCAGGCCGGCCACACGCCGGCCAGCACCGCCGCGGTGACGGCGATGAGCAGGGCGACGACCAGCATCTGCGGGTCCAGGTGCACCGAAGCGGCGTAGCTCATGGGTTGCTGCCGCACCAGCCACAGGCCGAGCCAGGCCAAGGGCAGGCCCGCCGCGCCACCCAGGGCGCCGATCAGCGCCGACTCGGTCATGCACTGGGCGAACACCGCCCTGCGGCTGGCGCCGAGCGCGCGGCGCACGCCCACCTCGCCGGCCTTGCGCATGAACTTGGAGACCAGCAGGCCCACCGCATTGACCAGGCACACCAGCAGCACGCCGAAGGCGATCCAGGTCTGCATGCGCACCGTCGGCGGCACCACACGCTTGTAGTCCAGCCAGTCCACCAGGCCACGCAGGCGCACGTTGGGCGCGCGTTCGAACCGACCCAGCTGGCGCTGCTGGGCGCTGTAGTTCTCCAGCGTCCTGCGATAGGCCGCCGCCTGCGCCGCATCGTCCAGCTGCACCCAGAACTGGGCCCAGGTGCAGTTCGGCGTCTTGGGATCGTGCAGCCCGTTGCCGCCCTGGCCCCAACAGGCCATCGGCCCGTAGCCGTAGTCCTGGGGCAGCTCCAGCCAGGTGAAGAACGGCATGTACAGCTGCGCGGCCTTGCCGAAGGCGCTGGAATTGAGATCGTAGAAGCGCGGCTGCGGGTTCCAGTCCTCGATCACGCCGATCACGCGGAAGTTGCGCGTGGCGATCACCAGCGTGCGCCCGACGCTGTCGGCGCCGCCGAACAGCGCATCGTTGAGCGAACGGGTGATCACCACCACCTGCGCGCGCCGGTCGTCATCGGTCTGCGACCAACCCGAGCCATGGACGAAGGGAATGTCGAACATGGCGAACAGGTCGGCCGTGGCCGCGCGCGTGTCGCGCATGGTCAGCGGGCTGCCGGCCGCATCCAGCCGCGTCGGCAGCCAGTTGGCGCTGGTCAGCACGCGCCGGCTCGCGCCCGGCAGCGCATACAGGTTGACCGCGTCCTGCCAGGACAGATCGTCCGGCGGTTCGGGGTCGGCACCGGGCAGCTGCGCCGGACGCGGGTCGACCTGCGGGTGATAGAGCACGCCACTGCGCGCAGGCAGCGGATCGCCGGAGAGGTTGTGCAGCACCGTGAGCATCGTCATCGACGCGCCGATACCCAGCGCGATGGCCAGCACCATCAGCGCGGTCAGCACCTTGTTGCGCCTGAAGCTGCGCAGGGCCAGTTGGAGGTAGTAGGCAAGCATGGCGTCGTCCCTGGCTCAGGCGCTGCGCGTGGCGATCGCCGGCGGCACCGCCGCGGCGCGACGCGCGGGCCACAGCACGGCCAGCTGGCCCAGTGCCCACAGCAGCAGCGCGCCGACGGGCAGGTACCACAGCGGCAGGCGCGGCAGCTCGTAATGGCGCATCAGCAGCTGGTTGAGCGCATAGGCCAGGCCCATGCCCAGGACGATGCCCAGGGTGACCAGCAGGAAGTTCTCGATCTGGAAGTAGCGCAGGATCTGGCCGCGGGTCGCACCCAGCGCGCGGCGCACGCCGATCTGGCGGGTGCGCTGCGCAACCCAGAAGCTGGCCAGGCCGATGATGCCCAACGCGGTGACCAGCAACAGCAGCGCGCACAGCGCCAGCAGCAGGCCCATCATGTCGCGGTCCTTGCTCATGTAGTCGCTGCGCCATTCGTCGTAGGTCTTGCTGTCCATGATCAGGCGGTTGCTGGCCACGCGCTCGAGCGCGGCCACCGCCTGGCGCAGGATCGGCGCACGCTGGGCCGGGTCGCGGACCCGCAGCACGTACAGGCCGCCGTTCTCGTAGGGGGTGCGCACCGGGATCAGCATCGAGTAGCCGGTGTCGCCATTGACCGTGTTGGGCCGGCGCAGCCGCTCGACCACGCCGACGATCAGCATCGGCACGTTGGCCATGTAGACCTTGCGGCCGACCGCGCTTTCGCCCGGGAACAGCTTGTTGGCCGCCTCGTGCGAGACGATCAGCGGCATCGTGCGCAGCGGCACGCCTTTGTTGCCGTCCACCTGCTTCATCAGCTCGGACCAGTCCATGTATTCGTCCGCCGCGAAGTCGCGCCCCGCCGCCAAGCGCAGGCCCAGGGTCTTCAGCGTGCTCTCGGCGCCTGTATAGAAGGCCGCGCTGAGGGTGGGGATCTTCTGATCCGGCTGCGTGGCCAGCGAGGAGTTGTTGGAGCCGCGGCGGAACGGCAGCTGATTGACCAGCGCCACGCTGGCCACGCCGGGGATCGCGCGCAGGGCGCCCAGGTCCTGCTGGGTCAATGCGTCGACATCGGTCTGCGGGCCCACGCCGCTGAGCGAGACGGTGACCAGCTGCTGCTCGTCGATCCCGCTGGTCTCGCGCAGCGCCTCCCAGCGCTGGCCGACGATGAACAGCGCGTTGCAGATGATCGCGCAGGTCAGCGCGATCTCCACCACGATCAGCGCGGCGGCGGTCTTGTGGCGGCGCAGGGTGGACAGGATGGGGCGGATTTCCATGGGAGTCCTGCGGCTGGCTAAGTGAGTGGTAAGGAATGAGGAGTGAGTCGGGGAGGAGGCGATTGGAAGCGTTCGGCCGTCGCCTTGCTCACTTCCCACGCCTCTGCGTTCGCTCCTGCCTCACTGCGTTTTCAACTGCACGGCAGGCGTGATCTGCATGGCGCGCCAGGCTGGCAGCGCGCCGGCCAGCAGGCTGGACAGCAGCGCCAGCACGAAGGTCAGCAGCAGCATCGATCCGTCCAGGTGCGCCAGCTCGGCGTACTGCGTGGGCCGGTGACGGACCACCCACAGGCCCAGCTCCGCCAGGCCCAGGCCGATCACGCCGCCGACCAGGCCGATGCTGCCGGCCTCGACCAGGCACTGCTTGAAGACTTCCGTGCGGCTGGCGCCCAGCGCGCGGCGCACGCCGATCTCGCCGCTGCGGCGCAGGAACTTGGCCAGCAGCAGGCCGACGGTGTTGACCAGGCAGACCAGCAGGAACGCCAGCGCCAGCCACAGCTGCAGGCGCACATCGCCCGGCACCGCCTGCTGGTAATCCAGCCAGTCCATGACATCACGCAGCCGCGCGTTGGGCGGGCGCTGGTAGCGGCCGGCGTCCTTCTGCTGCTGCGAGTACTGGTTCAGGTAGGTCTTGAAGTCCGCTGCCTGCGAGGCGCGCTCCAGCTCCACCCAGTACTGGATGAAGGCGCAGGGCGCCTCGCGCGCGGTGGCGTCGGAGGTGACGTTGTCGCCGTAGCAGTTCATGTTGCCGCTGCGCGACTGGTGCAGACCCAGGGCGGTCTGGAACGGCTCGAAGACCTGCTCGTGGGTGCCGTAGGTGCCCACGGCGAGGTCGTAGAACAGCGGCTGCGGATCCCAGGTGTCGATCACGCCGACGATCTGGAAGTCGTGTCCGTCCAGGCGCAGCGTCTTGCCGGTGCTGTCGGCACCGCCGAACAGCTTGTCGTTCAACGTCCGCGCGATCACCACCACGCGCGCCTGACCGCTGTCGTCCTGCGCGGACCAGCCGCGGCCGTAGACGAAGGGCACCTCGAACATCGCGAAGAAGTCGGCCGAGGTATAGCGCGCGCTGAGGACGAAGGGCTTGATCGCCGTGCCTTCCGGTTGGACGGTGACGCTGCCGCCGGTCATCATGGCCTGGCGCTTGGCGCGCTTCTGCGCCAGCAGCGTCTCGGCGTCGTAGCGGCTCATGTCGGGCTGCGGTTCCTCGCCCGGCGTGTAGCCGTCGATCGGAAACGGGTCGAGCTGCGCGTAGAACAGCCGGTCGCTCTTGCCCGGGATCGGGTCGCCGGACAGCACATGGAACACCGTCAGCGTGGTCATCGACACGCCGATGCCCAGCGCGATGGCCAGCACCATCAGCGCCGTCAGCACCTTGTTGCGCCTGAAGCTGCGCAGGGCCAGATTGAAGTAGTAGGCGAGCATGGCGGTCCTTAGGGGTCAGACAGCGCGGGTGGCGACGACGGGCGGAATCGAGGCGGCGCGCATCGCCGGCCCCAGCACGGCCAGCTGGCCCACGCCCCACAGCAGCACCGCGCCGATGGGCAGGTAGAGCAGCGGCAGGCGCGCCAGTTCGAAGTGCTTCATCAGCAGCAGGTTGCCGCCGTAGGCCAGCAGCATGCCCAGCACGATGCCGCCGCTGGCCAGCAGGAAGTTCTCGGTCTGGAAGTAGCGCAGGATGTCCTTACGCGTGGCGCCCAGCGCGCGACGGATGCCGATCTGCTTGGTGCGCTGGGCCACCCAGAAGCTGGCCAGCCCCACGATGCCCAGCGCGGTCACCAGCAGCATCGCGGCGATCACCGCCACCAGCAGCCCGGCCATGGCGCGGTCGGGACGGAAGTAGGTCTGCCGCAGCTCGGATAGCGGTTGGCTGTAGCGATCGTCGAGCAGGGTCTGCGGAATGGCCTGCGTGATCCGAGCGCGCACCTGTTGCAGCAAACGCGGCAGCTCTTTGGGATCGGCGCGCAGCACGTAAACGCCCGACTGCGAGTCGTTGCGCACCGGCACCACCACGGACCAGTCGGTGCCGATTATGCCGTCTTCGCTGCGGCCGGGGTCCGGCCGTGCCAGATGCTCCAGGATGCCGATGACGCGATAGTGGCCGGCCCCCCAAAGCTCCTTGCCAAGCGGATCCTGCTCCGGCCACAGGTGCTCGGCCAGGGCGCGGGTAATCAGGACGTTCGCCGCGTTGGGCGCGAACCGCTCGAAGGACTGATAGTCCTCATCGGAAAAGCTGCGGCCGCGCACGGGTGTCAGCCGCAGGGCGGCCATGGCACCGGCGTCGGCTGTGTAGAAGTGCGGCACGCCACCGACGTGATTGCACTGCTGGTCCAGGCAGACGCCGGAATTGCCGGCAGGCGAGGTGAAAGGCAACGAATTGATCGTGCCGACCGCCTGGATGCCGGGCGTCCCGCGCACCACGTCCAGGACGCGTACGTTGAGTTCGGTATGGCTGCCGCAGGCATCGCAGCCCGACAGCGCTACCGTGGCCAAGGCCTTCTCGTCCACGCCGCTGTCCAGGTGCAGCAGGTCCAGACGCGCGCTTATCAGGAAGAACGCATTGCACAGGACCGCGCAGGCCAGCGCGATCTCCAGCGCGATCAGCACGGCGGCGATGCGGTGGCGGGTCAGCGCGGAGAGGATGGGCTTGATCTGCATGGCGGCGTCCTTACAGCGCTTTGAGTTGCATGGCCGGCGCGATGCGGCTGGCGCGCATGGCGGGGAACACCCCGGCCACCACGCTGCAGGCGATCGCCGCGGCGAAGGTCAGCAGGAAGCTCCACAGGTTCATGCCGATCATGTCGGCGTATTCCACGGGCTGCTGACGCACCACCCACAGGCCCAGCAGCGTGAGCATCCAGCCCAGCACGCCGCCGATCAGGCCGATCAGGCCCGCCTCGGCCAGGCACTGGCCGAAGATGTCCTTGCGGGAAGCACCCAGCGCGCGGCGCACGCCGATCTCGCCGCTGCGGCGCAGGAACTTGGCCAGCAGCAGACCGATGGCGTTGAACAGGCACAGGCCGAGGAATGCGACGGCCAGCCACGATTGCAGGCGTGCATCGCTGGGCACGACCCGATTGTGATCCAGCCATTGCGGCAACGACTGCAGCCGCGCGGTCTCGCTGATGCCGATACGCCCGGAGGCCTTCTGTTGGCTGGCATAGTCGGACAGCAGGCGCCGGTACTGCGCGACCTTGAGCGGGTTGTCCAGTTCCACCCACAGCTGCAGCCACACGCAGGGGGCCGTGGTCAGGTTCATCGGCGTGGGCGCGCTACCGAAGCAAGTCCACGGCTGCATGTGCTGGCCGTTGACTTCCAGCGCGCTGGACATCGGCATGAACACGTCCTGCGGCTTGCCGTAGAAGCTGGCCGTGTCGCCATGGGCGAAGCTGCCGCCGGCCAAGGTGTAGAACTGGGGCGAAGGGCGCCACGGCGCCAGCACGCCGACGATGCGCACATCGGCGTCGCGGATGCGCAGGTGCTGGCCGACGCTGTTCTTCCCCGCGAACAGGCGGTTGTTCAGATCGGCCGAGATCACGGCCACGCGCGCGTGGTCCTCATCGTCCTGCGCGCTCCACGCACCGCCGTGCGCGAATGGCACCTGGAACATTGGGAAGAAACCGGACTGCGTGGACAGCATCTGGGTCATCAGGGCCGGGGTGCCGGCGTCGGCCGCGCGCAGCTTGACTTCGCTCTCGGCCACCATGGCCTGGCGATCCGGGCGCCCCAGGCGCCACAGGTCCATCGCGGTGATGTAGTCCAGCTTGTCGAACGGACGCTGCCCGGGGCGCGAAGCAGGGCGAGGATCGAGTTGCGGAATGAAGATCGTCTCGCTCTTGCCCGGCAGCGGATCGCCCGACAGCAGATGCAGCACCGTCAGCGTGGTCATCGCCGCGCCGATGCCCACGGCGATGGACAGCACCATCAACCCGGTCAGCACCGGGTTGCGGCGCAGGCTGCGCAGGGCCAGGGCCAGGTAGTAGCCGAACATCGCCGCGAACCTGTGGCTCAGGCCTGCGCGGAAGCGGCCGGCGCGGCGCCGGACATCAGCGACGCCTCGCGCACCAGGTCGGTGGCCTGGCCGTCGACGATGTGCACGTTGCGCTGGGCGCGCGCGGCCAGTTCCGGGTCGTGGGTGACCATGACGATGGTGCTGCCGGCGGCGTTGATCTCCTCCAGCAGCTCCATCACGCCGCGGGCCATCTGCGAGTCCAGGTTGCCGGTCGGTTCATCGGCCAGCAGCAGGCGCGGGCTGCCGGCCAGGGCGCGGGCGATGGCGGCGCGCTGCTGCTGACCGCCGGACAGTTCGGCCGGGTAGTGCTTCATGCGCGAGCCCAGGCCAACGCGCTCCAGCGATTCGGTGATGCGCTGCTTGCGTTCGGCCGCGGCCATGCCGCGGTAGCGCAGCGGCACATCGACGTTGTCGAACAGGTTCAGATCGGGGATCAGGTTGAAGCTCTGGAAGATGAAGCCGATCTTCTGGTTGCGCAGCTTGCTGCGCGCGTTGTCGTTGAGATGGCTCACGTCCTCGCCGTCCAGGCGGTAGGTGCCGGAGGTGAAGGTCTCCAGCAGGCCGGCGATGTTGAGGAAGGTGGTCTTGCCCGAGCCGGACGGCCCGGTGACGGCGACGAACTCGCCTTCCTTCACGTGCAGGTCCAGCGAGCGCAGGGCGTGGGTCTGCACCTGCTCGGTGCGGAAGACCTTGGAGACGGCGTGCATTTCGAGCATGGCGGAGTCCTTCGTTGGAATGAATGGTGTGGGGCGGTGGTACTGCGATGTCTGTAGAGCGGAGCTTGCTCCGCTGCCGCATGACCGGCGGAGCTTGTAGAGCGGAGCTTGCTCCGCTGTGGCATGACCGGCGGAGCCTCAGCGGAGCAAGCTCCGCTCTACGGGGTGACGGTGAATCAATGCACCGTCACCCGCGGTGCATCGCCGAACTGGTCGGCGCCGGAGACGACCACGCGGTCGCCTTCCTTCAGGCCGGAGAGAATTTCGGTTTCCGACAGGCTCGACACGCCCAGCTGGACCGGCTGGCGCTGGGCGCTCGAACCATCCATGACGTAGGCGTAGCGGCCGCCGGACTGTTCGACGAACGGGCCGCGCTCGACCTTGAGCACGTTCTTGCGCGTGTCCAGCAGGATGCGCGCGCTCATGCGCTGGCTCTGGCGCAGGCCCGGCGGCTGCTGGCCGTCGAAGCGCACTCGCGCGGTGACCTCGCCGGCGACGACCTCGGGCGAGACGGCCGAGATCTTGCCGGGGAAGGGTTCGCCGCTGCCGGAGGTCAACTGCGCCGGCACGCCGATGGCCAGGTCGCGGGCGAAGCTCTCCGGCACCTTGATCTCCACTTCGAACTTGGACAGGTCCACCACCGACAGGATCGGCGCGTTGATCGCCACGTTGGTGCCCTGGGCGATCTGCACCTGGCCGACCTGGCCGTCGAAGGGCGCGCGCAGGGTCAGCGCGTCGACCTGGCGCTGCAGTTCCTCCACCACCGCCTGCTGGCGCTGGGCCAGCAGCTGCTTGTTGCGCGCATCCAGCTGCGCGGCCTGCTGCTTGAGCGATGCGTCTTCCTGGGCGTGCTGCAGCTCGATCTCGGTCTTGGTCAGGGTGTCCTGGGCCTTGGCCAGCTCCACCTGCGGCAGCGCGCCGGCGTCATAGGCGCGCTGGTAGCGCTCGACGTCGCGCGCGGCGCCCTGGCGGTCGATCTTGCCCTGGTCGACCAGCTTGCTCGCCTCCGAGCGCGCCTTGGCCACGTCCAGCGTGGCGCGGCTGGCCTCGGCCTCCATGCCGGCCAGGGTGGATTCCTCCTGGGCCAGCTTGCTGCGCAGGGCCGGGCTATCGATCACCGCCAGCGCGTCGCCCTTCTTGACCACATCGCCGGCGACGACCTTCAGGCTGACGGTGCCGCCGTCGATGGCGTACAGGGTCGGGCTGTTGGCGGTGATGACGCGGCCGTCGGCGGCCAGGTCGCGCACCAGGTCGCCGCGGGTGACCGTGGCGATGCGCACGCGGCTGGCGTCGAACGAGCGTCCGCCCGCGGCCCAGCCCATCACGACCCAGACCAGGGCGGCGGCCAGCACGGCCACGCCGCCGCCGATCAGGCCCCAGCGTTTCCAGCGCTTGCCCTTGCCGGTGTCGACCACCACGTCCTGGGCGGCGGTGTCGCGGATACGGAAGGGGTTGTCGGTCTGTTGCATGGACACGGGGCACGCCTGCTGGAAAGCTGCGCTTCACCACGCACGGGGCGTGCCAACTGCAAGTGCTTGATCTGCAAGCTGTCCGCGCCGCGGACAGTGTCCGACCGGACACTTGGGTTGTCCGGGCGGACAGCAGCGCGGTGTGTCCAGGAAGGCGCTGCATGCTGTTGCCCCCTACCTTTGGCCGTAAGGCCAAGGGGAGGGCTGGGGGGTGCTCTTCGTCGGAAACGCAAAGGTAAAAGCCCCCTCCCAGCCTCCCCGCCTTCGCTGCGCGAGACGGGAGGTTCGATCACGGTGTGGGAGCCACTGTCTCTTGGATCAGGTCGCGGTCTCCTTGTAGAGCGGAGCTTGCTCCGCTGCGTTTCGGCCGGCTCCTCGGGAAGCCCCAGCGGAGCAAGCTCCGCTCTACCGCGGGGGGGGGGGGAGGCCGCCATGGCCGCGATGGGCTTTCGCGATGCTGCGCCAGAAGCCGCTCAGGTCCGCCCTGTAAACTGGCGCGGCTTCTTCAACGGCAGAACGGCAAAGGATTCACCCATGTGCGGCATCGTCGGCGCGATCGCGGATCGCGATGTGGTCCCTGTCCTGATCGAGGGCCTCAAGCGCCTGGAATACCGCGGCTACGACTCGGCGGGGATCGCCGTGGTCGAGGGGGAGGTCCGCCGCGTGCGCCGCACCGGGCGGGTGGCCGAGATGGAGGCCGCCGCGCGCGCCGAGCACTTCAGCGCCACGCTGGGCATCGGCCACACCCGCTGGGCCACCCACGGCGGTGTGACCGAGGCCAACGCCCATCCGCACATCAGCCGCGGCGCCCTGGCGCTGGTCCACAACGGCATCATCGAGAACCACGAGGCCCAGCGCGAGAAGCTCACCGCGCTGGGCTACGCCTTCGAGTCGCAGACCGACACCGAGGTCATCGCCCACCTTATCCACCACCACCAGAGCCAGGGCCTGGACCTGCTGGCCGCGCTGCAGGCCACGGTCAAGGAGCTCACCGGCGCCTATGCGCTGGCGGTGGTCTCGCGCGACGAACCGGGCCGCCTGGTCGCCGCGCGCATGGGCTGCCCGCTGCTGGTCGGCCTGGGGGAGGGCGAGAACTTCGTCGCCTCTGACGTGTCGGCCATCCTCCAGGCCACGCGCCAGGTGATCTTCCTGGAGGAAGGCGATACGGTCGATGTGACCCGCCAGGGCGTGACGGTGTTCGACGCGACCGACGCGGCCGTGCAGCGCCAGGTGCATGTGTCCGACGTCTCGCTGGCCTCGCTGGAACTGGGCCCGTACCGGCACTTCATGCAGAAGGAGATCCACGAGCAGCCGCGCGCGCTGGGCGACACCATCGAGGCGGCCATCGATGCCGGCGGCTTCCCGGCCAGCCTGTTCGGCGCGCGCGCCGGCGAGGTGCTGGCCGGCATCACCGGCGTGCAGATCCTGGCCTGTGGTACGAGCTACTACGCCGGCATGACCGCGCGCTACTGGATCGAGGCCATCGCCGGGCTGCCGTGCAGCGTGGAGATCGCCAGCGAGTACCGCTACCGCGCCGCCTATGCCGACCCGCGCCACCTGGTGGTCACCATCTCCCAGTCCGGCGAGACGCTGGACACGATGGAGGCGCTCAAGTACGCCAAGTCGCTGGGCCACACCCATACGCTGTCGATCTGCAACGTGCCCGAAAGCGCCATCCCGCGCGCCAGCGAGCTGGTCTGCTACACCCGCGCCGGCGCCGAGATCGGCGTGGCCTCGACCAAGGCCTTCACCACCCAGCTGGCCGCGCTGTTCCAGCTGGCCGTGGTGCTGGGCCGCCTGCACGGCAAGGTCGACGATGCGCAGGAGGCCGATTACCTGGAGCAGCTGCGCCACCTGCCCGGCAGCGTGCAGCACGCGCTCAACCTGGAGCCGCAGATCGCGGCCTGGGCCGAAGCGTTCGCGCGCCGGGACAACGCGCTGTTCCTCGGCCGCGGCCTGAGCTATCCGATCGCGCTGGAAGGCGCGCTCAAGCTCAAGGAGATCTCCTACATCCACGCCGAGGCCTATCCGGCCGGCGAGCTCAAGCATGGACCGCTGGCGCTGGTGGACGACACCATCCCGGTGGTGTTCATCGCCCCCAACGACCGGCTGCTGGAGAAGGTCAAGTCCAACATGCAGGAAGTGCGCGCCCGCGGCGGCGAGCTGTTCGTCTTTGCCGACCAGGACAGCCACTTCAGCGAGTCCGCCGGGGTGCACGTGATCCGTACCCCGCGCCACACCGGCGTGCTCAGCCCGGTGGTGCACACCATCCCGGTCCAGCTGCTGGCCTATCACACCGCCCTGGCCCGCGGCACCGACGTGGACAAGCCGCGCAATCTGGCCAAGGCCGTGACCGTGGAGTGACCCGGGCCGCGGCCGGCGCGTCGAAACTGTGGGCCGTTGCGCCGCCGTCACGCGCGCGGCCGCGGAAGATGCGAGAGAATCCGGTGCGCCAGGCCCACCCACCCTGGCTTTCCATCGAAGCGCCATGGCCGAGCACGAACAGGACTACGAGAGCGAACGCCTGCGGCGCCTGATGGACCTGCGGGTGATGGACAGCTCGCCCGAGCCGCTGTTCGACGCACTGACCCGCGCCGCAGCCGAACTGACCGCCTCGCCGGTGGCGCTGATCACCCTGATCGAGCAGGACCGGCAATGGATCAAGTCCAACCACGGCCTGCCGGGGCTGGAATCGACCGCGCGCACGACCGCCTTCTGCGATTACGCCATCCGCAGCGACAAGCTGCTGGAGGTGCGCGATGCCCGGCGCGACGTGCGCTTCTCGCGCTTCGAGACCGTGGTCGGCGAGCCCTACGTGCGCTTCTACGCCGGCGCCCCGCTGACGCTGACCAGCGGCCATCGGGTCGGCACGCTGTGCGTATTCGACACCGTGCCGCGCCAGCTCGAGCCGGCCCAAAGGGCCGCGCT
Organism: Pseudoxanthomonas sp. USHLN014; assembly: GCF_037153335.1. NCBI lineage: Bacteria > Pseudomonadati > Pseudomonadota > Gammaproteobacteria > Lysobacterales > Lysobacteraceae > Pseudoxanthomonas > Pseudoxanthomonas sp. USHLN014. The sequence goes on along the minus strand of NZ_JBBCKO010000002.1, from coordinate 22,937 downwards.
GGAGCAGCTGGCGCACGCGGCGGTGGCCGCCATCGAGCTGCGCGCCCAGCTGCTGCGCAGCCAGGAGGGGTTGACCCGCAGCACGCTGGAACTGTCCACCGCCCTGCAGCGCAGCACCATGCTCGAACGCCGCCTGCGCGACAGCGAGGCCTTCCTGGAGCGCACCGGCCGCGCCGCCGGCGTGGGCGGCTTCGAGGTCAACCTGGACACCGGACGGATCCAGTGGTCCGACCAGACCTGCCGCATCCACGATGTGCCGCCGGGCTTCGCCCCGTCGGGTCTCGACGAGGCGCTCTCGTTCTATGACGAACAGGTGCGCGACACCTTCCGCGACGCCGTGCGCCGTGCGATCGAGGAGGGCGAGCCCTGGGACCTGGAACTGCCGCAGACCACACGCGCCGGCCGCCGCATCTGGGTGCGTTCGGTCGGCCGGCGGGAAACGATCGACGGCCAGCCCAAGCTGGTCGGCGCCTTCCAGGACGTGACGCTGCGGCACAGGGCCGTGCAGGCGCTGGAGACCAGCGAGCGCCGTTTCCGCAAGTTGTTCGAATCCAGTCTGGGGCTGATCTGCACCCACGATGCGCAGGGCACCATCCTCAGCGCCAACCCGGCCAGCGCACGCTCGCTGGACATCGAACTGACCGATGTCCTGGGCCATCGCCTGATCGAACGGATCCGGCCCCAGCGCCATGCACAGTTCCATGAGTACCTGGAGCGGGTGTTCCGCGACGGCAGCGCCTCGGGCACGCTGGAACTGATCGCGCGCGATGGCAGCCTGCGCTACTGGGACTACCACAACGTGGTCGACACCGACGAGGGCGAGCCCTACGTCCTGGGTTACGCGCAGGACGTCACCGTGCAGGTCGCCCAGGCGCGCGTGCTGCGCGACCATTCCTTCCACGACCCGCTGACGCACTGCTTCAACCGGCGCTACCTGCACGAGCTGGAGAGCCGCTGGCAGGACCGGTCGGTCGGCTGCGTGGCGGTCGACCTGGACCACTTCAAGCAGGTCAACGACGCGCACGGCCACCGGCGCGGCGATGCGGTGCTGGTGGCGTTCGCCGAGTTCCTGCAGCGGCACGCCGGCGCGGAGGGCGTGGTGGTGCGGCTGGGCGGCGACGAGTTCGCGGTCATTCTGCCCGACCAGGACCCGGCCAGCCTGGACGCCTGGATGGCGCAGCTGCGCGCCGCCGGCGACCAGGTGCCGATCGGCTTCTCCAAGGGCGCCGCCATCCGCGCCGCCGGCGCCACGCTCGAGCAGACCCTGGAGTTGGCCGATCAGGCCCTGTACCGCCAGCGCCGCCGGCATCGCGGCCGCTCGGCCGGCGTGGCGGCAGAGGCGCGGTAACCGCGCCGCGCTCCCGGCATCAACCGGCCAGCAAGCCCGCCAGCGCCAGCAGCGGCAGCAGCACCGCGCCCGGCTTCACCCAGCGTGGGCGGTAGGGCAGCAGGCCGAAGGTGATGGCGATGCCCGAGACCGTCATCGCCACCAGCCACAGCACCGGGCCGATGCCCCAGCCGCGCGCGGCCACCGCGCAGACGAAGGACGCCGCCACCAGCGCCCAGCCCAGCCAGGCCCAGCGCCGGCGCACGCGATCTTGCGCACGGGCGGCGCCGTGCAGCTCCAACTGATGCTTCTCCATGCCCAGGCACAGGCCGACGAAGCCGCTGAAGGCCAGTGCGATCGCCAGCAGGCTCATGCCGCGCCGCCTTCGGCCGCCGGCGCCTGCGTGGCCTGCGCCTGGCGCCGGCGCTTGTCCGCGGCCGAGACCGGCGGCGTCCAGTGCTGCATGCGCCAGCCGCACACCGCCAGCGCCAGGCCGAGCAGGCAGGTCACGAGATCGACCCCGGCCAGCGCCCAGTCGCCCTCGCGCAGGGTCACGCCCAGATGGATGTGGGTGGTGGCCGCGTTGAGCAGCGGGATCAGCGCGAACAGGCCCGCGCCCACATACAGCAGCCACGCCCAGGTCTGCCGTCGCGGCCAGACAAAGCCCGCCAGCAGGGCGAGCGCCCAGGCGATGAAGAACACCCGCGCCTCCATGTCCGGCCGCGCCTCCAGCTGCAACGGCAGCAGCCGGTTGGCCCAGAAGTAGCTGGCGAACGCGATCGGCAGGCCGCCGACCGCGCCGATGTTGAGCGCATCGACCAGGCGCAGGCCGAAGCCGACCTTGCCCGACTTGGCGTGCTTGGTCCGCTCCTTGATGCCCCACAGCACCGCGCCGCTGGCCACCATCAAACAGCCGAGCAGACCCGAGCAGAACAGCAGCAGGCGTAGCCCGGCATCGGCGAAGCGCGCGATGTGCAGGCCGTACAGCACCCCGCGCGTCTCCGAGGCGCCGCCGGCGCTGGCGCTGCGCGCCAGGACCCGGCCGCTGGCCGCATCCAGCCGCACCGACGGCGCCTCGTAGGACAGCCGCTGGCTGGTGCGCTGGTAGGCGCTGAAAGTCTGCGCCGCATCGCCGGGATGGTCGATGCGGAAGCTGGCCACCGGCGCGCCGCCCAGCGCCAGGCGCGCATCGGCCAGCAGCTCGGCGACCGGCTTGCGCTCGCCCGGCCTGCCGGCGGCCGGCCCGACCGCCGGCAGATCGCTGAAGGACTCGGTGTAGAAGGCCTGCTCGCCTTCCGGATAGGCCACCTTGATACCGATCGGCAGATACATCGCCATCAGCGTGACGATGCCGGTGTAGGTGATTACCAAGTGGTAGGGCAGAGCCATCACCGCGCTGACGTTGTGGAAATCCAGCCACGAGCGCTGGCCCTTGCGCGGGCGGAAGGTGAAGAAGTCCTTGAAGATCTTCTTGTGCGTGATCACCCCGGTGATGATCGCCACCAGCATGAACATCGCGCAGAAGCCGACGATGTAGCGCGCCCATAGCACCGGGATCGCGTACAGGTCGAAGTGCAACCGGTAGAAGAACTCGCCGCCGCGCGTGTCGCGCACCGCCGAGGCCTCACCGGTGGCCGCATCGACCGTGGCCTGGCCGAAGCGCGCGCGGCGCGCGGCGCGGTCGTTGCCTGCGCCCTCTGCGGCCGGGTTCATCCAGTACATGTCCAGCGCCGGGTTGCGCGCATCGGGCAGGGTCACGTTCCAGTAGTCGGCGTTCGGCGCCTCGCGCTGCAGATAGGCCAGCGCGCTGGTCGCCGCCCGCTCCGGCGAGACCACCGTGCGCGCAAGCTCCGGGCGCATCCAGCGACTGATCTCCTCGCGGTAATAGCTGGCCGTGCCGCCCATGAAGATCAGCAGCAACAACCAGCTCACCAGCAGGCCGGTCCAGGTGTGCAGCCAGGCCATCGACTGGCGGAAGCCCTGCTTCATGGTGTCATGCCCTGCATGCCACGCCTCTGGCGGACGCGGCCAGGGCTGCGAACCGGCGGCCGCGCGTTCATGCCAGCACCGTGAGCAGCCAGGTGGTCAGGGCCATCAGCGCGGTCGGGATCAGGATCCCGGCCCAGGCCTTCCAGGCGCTGGACGTGGCGAAGGCCCACAGCGCCGCGCAGGCGCACACCAGGATCGCCAGCAGCATGCCGGTCAGCACCGCCTGGCTACGCGCGATCGGCAGGGCCACCGCCAGGAACGCGCCGGTGCTGGCCGCCAGCGCATAGCCGCCGAAGATCGCCGCCAGACTGCGCGAGAGCACACCCACCCAGGGCCGGCGGAACCAGGACGAGGAGACGGCGGCGCCGCGCACGGAGGCCGCGCTCATGGCCGCGTCGCCTCGGGCGCGCACTGGAAGATCGCACGCGCAGGAGCGGGGCCGGACAGTAACGACACGCAGGCAAGGCAGAACATCAGACATCCCATCGAGAAGCAGGAACCGGCCTGCGACAGGGCGGCAGGCGGCGGGGGAGGGCTGGCCTTGGGGTTCGAGCGGATGCGTGCGAACGCACGACGGGCGTGGCTGATGAGAATTGTTCTCTTTTGGGCCGGCGCCGTCAATGCGCCCCGGCCGCCGCGCTCAGCCCGCGATCGACAGCATGCACTCCATGAAGCGCGTCCCGGCTACCGGGTCGAAGCGAGACGTCGCGCTGTCGACGGAGCCCGGCGCGGCGGACAGCGCGACGTCATCGGGCCAGGCCGCCTGGCGCAGCGCGATCGCCGATGCGCTCACGCCACCCCGTCGAGGCGGCGGAAGCGCGGCTGGCGCACACCGTCGCTCTCCACCTCGGAAAAGAACATCGCATGCGGCCGCACCCACAGGCCGCCTTCGCCGTAGAGCGCGCGGTACAGCACCAACGGCTCGAGCGTCTCGCTGTGGCGCACCGCGCCGATCACCTCGTACTGGCCGCCCTTGTAGTGGACGTAGCGGCCCGGGGGCGTGGCGGGCAGGGCAGGCAGGTCGGACATGGCGCGGTTCGCGATGGCGGAAGGGGCAGGATACGTGTCCGGCGGGCAGACGCTCCCGTCGATCGCCAATCCGGGGTCAGCCCGCGGCATCTGCGGATGACGCGCCTGCAGGGCCTGCCGGCCGCGCCTCGCGGCCACCGGCTGACGGCGGCCGGCGCAAGCCCGCGTTGCACGCCTGCCGCAGTGCGGTAAAGTACTGCCCGTGCCAGCCGTGACGACCAAGCGTTCCTCCCTTTCCGCTCGCCGCGCGTGGCGATGGTGGCCTGTTGCCGTCGTCCGTCCCGCCCCCGCGTTCGGTAAGGAATGTCCTCTTGATCACCGCAGAGCAGTTCCAGCAGCACGCTGCTGAAGGCCACACCCGCATCCCCGTCGTCCGTGAAGTGCTGTCCGACCTGGACACGCCGCTTTCGGTCTATCTCAAGCTCGCCGACGGTCCCTATACCTATCTGTTCGAATCGGTCGAGGGCGGCGAACGCTTCGGCCGCTATTCGATCATCGGCCTGCCCGCCCGGCGCGTGTACGCCGTGCGCGGCCACACCCTGGAAACGCGCGACTACGGCGAAGTGGTCGAGTCCCGCCATGTCGCCGATCCGCTGGCCGAGGTCGAGGCGCTGCGCGCCGCGCATTCGGTGCCCAGGTTCGAGGGCCTGCCCGGCTTCACCGGCGGGCTGGTGGGCTGGTTCGGCTTCGAGTGCATCGGCTACATCGAACCGCGCCTGGCGGTGGACAAGCCCGACGAGCTGAACACCCCCGAGATTCTGCTGATGCTCTCCGAGGAGCTGGCGGTGTTCGACAACCTCAAGGGCCGGCTGTACCTGATCGTGCACGCCGACCCCACCCAGCCGCAGGCCTGGGCCAAGGCCAACCGCCGCCTGGACGAGCTGGCGCACCGCCTGCGCCAGGCCGGGGCCGGCTATCCGCAGACGCAGCTGTCCGATGCGATTGACGAGGGCGATTTCCGCTCCTCGTTCACGCGCGAGGAGTACCACGCCGTGGTCCGCACCGCGCAGGAATACGTGCGCGCCGGCGACATCTTCCAGGTCGTGCCCAGCCAGCGCCTGCGCGTGCCGTTCCGCGCGCGTCCGGTCGATGTGTATCGCGCGCTGCGCGCGCTCAATCCCTCGCCGTACATGTATTTCATCGATGTCGGCGGCACCCAGGTGGTCGGCTCCTCGCCGGAGATTCTGGCGCGCCTGCAGGGCGACACCGTCACCGTGCGCCCGATCGCCGGCACGCGCCGCCGCGGCCACACTCCCGAGGAGGACGCCGCCATGGAAGCCGAGTTGCTGGCCGACCCGAAGGAGCGCGCCGAGCACGTGATGCTGATCGACCTGGGCCGCAACGATGTCGGCCGCGTGGCCGAGCCCGGCACGGTGGAGGTGGGCGAGCAGTTCGTGATCGAGCGCTACAGCCACGTCATGCACATCGTCAGCGAGGTCACCGGCAAGCTGAAGCAGGGACTGAGCTACGCCGACGTGCTGCGCGCGACCTTCCCGGCCGGCACCGTCAGCGGCGCGCCGAAGATCCGCGCGCTGGAGGTCATCGCCGAACTCGAGCCGGTCAAGCGCAACGTCTATTCCGGCGCCGTCGGCTACATCGGCTGGCATGGCGATGCCGACACGGCCATCGCCATCCGCACCGCCGTCATCCAGGACGGCCACCTGTACGTGCAGGCCGGCGGCGGCGTGGTCTACGACTCCGACCCGGATCTGGAATGGAAGGAAACCATGAACAAGGGCCGCGCCCTGTTCCGCGCGGTCGCGCAGGCCGCCAAGGGGCTGTGATGGACGGGAACGGCATGACCAGACTGGCCTCGTTCCGCAACGACTACAGCGAAGGCGCGCATCCGCGGCTGCTGCAGGCGCTGACCCAGGCTAGCGCCGAGCAGAACACCGGCTATGGCCTGGATCGCCACAGCCTGCGCGCGGCCGAACTGATCCGCGCGCGCTGCGGCCAGCCGCAGGCGCAGGTGCATTTCCTGGCCGGCGGGACGCAGACCAACCTGCTGGCGATCTCCGCCTTCCTGCGCCCGCACGAGGCGGTGATCGCGGTGGACACCGGCCACGTGGCCACGCACGAGACCGGCGCGATCGAGGCCACCGGCCACAAGGTGCTGGTCGCCCCGCACGTGGAAGGCAAGCTCACCGTGGACGCCGTGCGCGGCCTGCTGGCCGCCAACACCAGCGAGCACATGGTCAAGCCGCGCCTGGTGTACGTCTCGCACACCACCGAGCTGGGCACGCTCTACACCCGCGCCGAGCTGCAGGCGCTGCGAGACCTCTGCGACGAATGCGGCCTGCTGCTGTTCCTCGACGGTGCGCGGCTGGGCTGCGCGCTGGCCGCCGCCGGCGACGACCTGGGCCTGGCCGAGATCGCCGCGCTCACCCACGCCTTCTACATCGGCGGCACCAAGAACGGCGCCCTGCTGGGCGAAGCGCTGGTGGTGGTCGAGCCGGCGCTGCAGGCCGACCTGCGCTATCTGATCAAGCAGCGCGGCGCGATGCTGGCCAAGGGCATGGTGGTGGGCTGCCAGTTCGAGGCGCTGTTCGAGGACGCGCTGTTCGTCGAACTCGGCGCGCACGCCAACGCCATGGCCCAGCGCCTGCAGTCGGGCCTGAAGGCGGCCGGCGTCCCGATGCTGATCGACTCGCCGACCAACCAGATCTTCCCCGTGCTGGCGCATGCGCACATCGACGCGCTGGCCCGCCTGACCGCCTTCGAGCGCTGGGCGCCGCACAGCGACAGCCATGCCGTGATCCGCTTCGTCACCTCCTGGGCCACCCGCCCAGAGGCGGTGGAGGCGCTGATCGCCGCAGTGGCGCGCCTGGTGCGATGAACACGCCTGGATCATCCGACAGGCCGTTGGCCGGCCTGTTGCCCAACGCAGGAGCGGTGCGATGAAACGTCTCTGGATACTGCTGGCCCTGTTGTGCCCCGTGGTCGCATCCGCGCAGATCAACAGCCTGCCCGCGCAGCCGCATCTGCTGGTCAAGGGCGAGGCGCACCGGGAGGTCCGGCCGGATCGCTTCGGCGTGGTGGTGACGCTCGATCGGGTCGATCCGTCGCCTGAGGTCGCGCGCAGCAAGGTGCAGGCCGATGCGACCAACGTACTGGCGGCCTTCCATCGCCACCATGCCTTGCCCGGCTCGATCCAGGCGGCCACGATGGAAATCAAGCCAGCGCATGCGTACGAAGAGGGGCGCGAGGTGTTCAAGGGCACGGAAGTCACGCGCAGACTGGCGGTGGCCTTCGGCACGCTGGAAGATACCCGCGCTTTCCTGGGTGAATTGAAGACCAGCGAGTTCCTGCAGCTCTCGGGCATCACGCCCGGCTACCGCGACGAGGCCGCGCTGCGCGCGACCTTGAAGGGCGAAGCGGCCGCGCAATCGCGACAGGCGGCCGAAGCGCTGGCAAAAGCCTACGGCGTTAGATTGTCCGGCCTGTACACCATCTCCGACGTGGCGCCCGCCTTCAGCTACGGCATCCAGGCCGGGACATGGCGAAGCCCGGAATCGCCCTTCCCGCCGGCACCACCGCCGGCTTCAGCCGACGTCGGCGCGCAAGTGGACCCGACGCTGCGCCCGGCCGACGGCGAATCGCTCGAAGCCGGCACCCTCACCCTTTCCGAAAACGTCTATGCGGTCTTCCTGATCGCGCAGTGAGTACACCGCCATGCTGCTGATGATCGACAACTACGACAGCTTCACCTACAACCTCGTGCAGTACCTGCAGTCGCTGGGCGCCGAGGTGGAGGTGGTGCGCAACGACGCGCTGGACGTGGACCGGATCGCGAAGATGGCGCCGCAGCGCATCGTGATCTCGCCCGGCCCGTGCACGCCCAACGAGGCGGGGGTGTCGCTGGAGGTGATCGAGCGACTGGGCGCGACCACGCCCATCCTGGGCGTGTGCCTGGGTCACCAGAGCATCGGCCAGGCCTACGGCGGCGATGTGATCCGCGCCGGCCGCATCATGCACGGCAAGGTCTCGCCGATCCGGCACGAGGGGCGCGGCGTGTTCGCCGGTCTGCCGGATCGCTACGAGGCCACGCGCTACCACTCGCTGGTGGTCGACAAGACCACGCTGCCGCCGGCGCTGGAGGTCACCGCGTGGACCGAGAACGAGGACGGCTCGATCGAGGAGATCATGGGCCTGCGCCACCGCGAGTTCCCGGTGGAAGGCGTGCAGTTCCATCCCGAGTCCATCCTGACCCAGCACGGCCACGCGCTGCTGAAGAACTTCCTGGAGCGCACGGCTTGAAGGGCGCCCCATGATGGGGGCGGCGCGCTAGCCGCAGGGCCTCCACTTCATCGCGGCCGCCTGTCAACGCGGTCGCACTTGGCGCGTTGTAGGCGATATGAGATTACCTCGACCCTTACTCGCGCTCGCCTTGATCGCCGGCACGGCGCATGCCCAGCAATCCGCGCCCCCCGCGGCGCCGCCGGCGCAGGGCGAGGGCGGGGAGGTCGCCTCTCCCATCGACACGCTCGACGCGGTGAAGGTCACCGCGAGTCGTCTCCCGAGCGAACCCGGCGCGGCCCTCGGCACGATCCGGCCGGAGCTGCAGCTGGGCCGCATGGAGGTGCAGAGCTATGGCGCCTCCACCGTGGAGGAGTTGCTCGGCCTGATCGCGCCGATGACCACCAGCGATAGCGGCGATTCGACGCCGATCGTGCTGCTCAACGGCAAGCGGATTTCCGGCATGCAGGAAATCAAGGACATCCCCACCGAAGCGATCCGCCGCGTCGACGTGCTGCCGGAAGAGGAGGCCTTGCTGTACGGCTATCCGCCCGACCAGAAGGTGGTGAATGTCGTGCTGGTGCCGCGCTTCAACCGCTATACCGCGCAGCTGGATGGCAGCGCACCGAGCGAAGGCGGCATGGAAACCGGCGTCGCCGACCTGGACCGCTTCATCCTGCACGACGACGATCGCCTCAACCTGGACCTGAAGTACACGGCCAACACGATGCTGACCGAGGACGAGCGCGACATCGCGGCCGTGCCGGTGCAGCCGGGCTACGACACGCAGGCCGAAGATCCGCTGGACCCGCGCGCCGCGCGCAGCCTCGCCAACGCCAGTCACGCGGTGGATGGCAACGCGGTCCTGAGCAGGGCACTGGGGGATCGCACCTCGTTGACCTTGAACTACACGGGCAACCTCAATACCAGCGATGGCGAGCGCGGCTATGCCGGGACCGCATTGGACGTCCCGGCGGATGATCCCTTCGCGCAGTCCGCCGACGGACAGCGCGTGTACCGCTATGTGCCGGTGGTGCTGGGCCAGCATTCGAAAGGCTGGAGCAGCCGTTTCGGCGGCACGCTCAACCACGATTTCGACAGTGCCTGGCATCTTTCGGTGGTGGGCTACTGGAACCGTGCCGGCAGCCGCACCGTCACCGATGCCGGCGTGGACAACAGCGCGGCGCAGGCGCTGCTGGATGCGGGCGATGCGGACTTCGATCCCTACGGCCTGTTGACCGGGGCGATGTTCCCGCGCAACGCGCCCAACATCGCCACTTCGCTGTCCGACACGAAGAACCTGCAAGTGTTGGTGAACGGTACGCTGCTGAAGCTGCCGGCCGGCGATGCGATCGTGAGCCTGGGCCTGGCCGACACCGACAGCCGCATCGACAATGTGGCGCGCATGGGCGGCCGGCAGCGCATCGCCGACTTCAAGCGCAACGATGCCAGCGCGACCGCGAGCATCGAGGTGCCGTTGATCAATCGCGGCCAGGAGACGCTCGGCAGGTTCGGCGACCTGTCGATCAACGCGCATGCGCAGCTCGATCGTCTTTCCGACTACGGCCAGGACCTGCAGCGCTGGGGCTATGGCCTTCGCTGGTCGCCGATGACGCGGCTCACGTTCACCGCCAACCTCGACGCCGGCAAGACCGCGCCCACCCTGACCCAGCTGGCCAACCCGGTCATCACCAGCATCGGCACGCGCGTGTTCGATTACGCCACCGGGCAAACCGTCAGCGTCACCTCGATCAGTGGCGGAAATCCCGATCTGCTGGCCAGCGACCAGCACCGTTTCCGGGCCGGCATCAACATCAAGCCGTTCGATCAGCGGCGACTGTCCATCGTCTTCAACTACAGCGACACCGACACGCGCGATCCCGTCGGTAGCCTGCCGCCGGCCACCGCGGCCCTGCAGGCCGCGCTGAGCGACCGCTTCCTCACCGACGACGACGGCAACCTGGTCGAGGTGGACAGCCGCCCGCTCAATTTCGCCGAGGAACGGCGCCGGCAGCTGCGCTTCGGGGTCAACGATGCGCATTCGGTCTCCGGCTTCTTCAGCAGCGCGTCGCCGCCGCCTGACATGACGCGGGCCAGCTTCGCCGCACGCGGTGGCGGCAATGCGGCCGATGGCGGCGCTGGAAGCCCGGGAGGCACGGGAGGCGATGCCCCGCCGCCGGATCAGGCCCGCGAGGGCCGGTGGCAGGGCGGAGGCGATCGGGGCCTGGGCGGCGGTGGTGGCGGGCGTGGCTTCGGCGGGGGGATGCCTGCCTCGATGATGCAGGGGCAGATCGTGTGGTCGCTGTACGACACCGTGGTGTTTTCCGACCGCGTCCTGATTCGCAACGGCCTGCCGTGGCTGAATCTGCTCGGCGGCGATGCGATCGGCGGCAGCGGCGGCGTGGCGCGCAACCAGATCGATGGCAGCATCGCCTATACGCGCTCGGCGTATGGCGTGCGGCTCAGCTTCACTTCGCGTAGCGGCACCCGGGCGGAGGGCGGCGGCGCGGAGACGGGCAATCTGGATTTTTCGGGCCTGACGACGTTCAACCTGCGCGCCTTCGCCAACACGGGCCGCATGCCACTGGCGCAGGATCATCCGTGGTTGCGGGGCACGCGGATGACCTTGACGGTCGCCAACCTGTTCGACAGGCGCGTGAAGGTGCTCGACGGCACCGGCGCGGTGCCCGCGAGCTACCAGCCGGAGCTGCTCGACCCGATCGGCCGGGCGATCACGTTGAGCCTGCGCAAGCAGTTCCAGTGAGTCCAGGAGGCGGTCGGGCGCTGGCGGACTGCCAGCGGCGGCACCGGACCGGCTTGCGCTTGGACGTGAGAGAATCCCGCCCCCCGGCACGGCGTCCTTCCAGTCGCGGGTCCCCGAGGCGATCGCGGTACCGATGCGGGCTCGATTGCCTCTGGAAGATGCCGGGCCTCTGGAACCGCATGGACAGGTCTTGCATGTTGCCGATGATCGACAGCCACGACAGCTTTACCCGCCTCACCCAGTGCCGCCACGCGCTGCTGAAGAACTTCCTGGAGCCCCGCGCATGACGATCACCGCGCAGGAGGCCCTGCAGCGCACCATCGAGCATCGCGAGATCTTCTTCGACGAGATGGTCGGCCTGATGCGCCAGGTCATGCGCGGCGAGATGTCGCCGCTGATGACCGCCGCCATCATCACCGGCCTGCGGGTGAAGAAGGAGACCATCGGCGAGATCGCCGGCGCGGCCACGGTGATGCGCGAGTTCTCGCGCGCGGTCGAGGTGGCCGATCGCACGCACATGGTCGATATCGTCGGCACTGGCGGCGATGGCTCGCACACCTTCAACATCTCCACCTGCGCGATGTTCGTCGCCGCCGCGGCCGGGGCCAAGGTCGCCAAGCACGGCAACCGCAGCGTCTCGTCCAAGTCCGGCAGCGCCGACGCGCTCGAGGCCCTGGGCGCGCGCATCGAGCTGCAGCCCGAGCAGGTCGCCCAGGCCATCGCCGCCACCGGTATCGGCTTCATGTTCGCGCCCATCCACCACCCGGCGATGAAGGTGGTCGCGCCGGTGCGGCGCGAGATGGGCGTGCGCACCATCTTCAACATCCTGGGGCCGCTGACCAACCCGGCCGGCGCGCCGAACATCCTGATGGGCGTATTCCATCCCGACCTGGTCGGCATCCAGGCGCGCGTGCTGCACCAGCTTGGCGCCGAGCGCGCGCTGGTGGTGTGGGGGCGCGACGGCATGGACGAACTCTCGCTCGGCGCCGGCACGCTGGTGGGGGAACTGCGCGACGGCAAGGTGCGCGAGTACGAACTGCATCCGGAGGACTTCGGCATCGCCATGTCGGCCAGCCGCAACCTCAAGGTGGACGGCCCCGAACAGTCCATCGCGATGCTGCGCGCGGTGCTGGCCGGCGAGCCCGGCCCGGCGCTGGACATCGTCGCCTACAACGCCGGCGCGGCGCTGTATGTGGCCGGGGTGCGCGACTCGATCGCCGCCGGCATCGAGGCGGCGCGCGCGGCCATCGCCGACGGGCGCGCCGCCGACAAGCTGCGCCAGTACGTGGACTTCACCTGCGCGCTGTCGTGAGCGACGCCGCCTTCGCCACGCTGCCCAGGCCGCCGTACTGGTCGGTGGCCTTCTCCTCGCGTCGCAGCGCGGGCGATGACGCCGCCTACGGCGAAGCGGCGGCGCGCATGGTCGCGCTGGCGCGCCAGCAGCCCGGTTTCCTCGGGGTGGAATCGGCGCGCGGCGCCGATGGCTTCGGCATCACCATTTCCTACTGGGACAGCGAAGCCGCCATCGCCGCCTGGCGCGCCCATACCGAGCACGCCGCGGTGCGCGCCACCGGCCGCCGCGACTGGTACAGCCATTTCGAGCTGCGGATCGCGCGGGTCGAGCGCGCCTACGGCGGCCCCTGACCGCCGGGTCAGGCCCGCGACGGGCGACAATGCGACAATTCCCCTCCGGCCGCGCCGCACGCGGCATGCACAAGACCCCATGAGCGACATCCTCGACACCATCCTGGCCCGCAAGCGCGAGGAAATCGCTGCGCGCAGCGCACAGGTTCCGCTGGACGACCTGATCGCGCGCGTGGGCGACGCCTCGCCCGTGCGCGGCTTCGCCGATGCGCTGCGCCGGGCCATCGCCGCCGGCGAGCCGGGCGTGATCGCCGAGGTCAAGAAGGCCAGCCCGTCCAAGGGCGTGATCCGCGCGGACTTCAATCCGGCCGAGATCGCGGTGAGCTACGAATTCGGCGGCGCCAGCTGCCTGTCGGTGCTGACCGATGTGGACTTCTTCCAGGGCGCCGACGCCTACCTGCAGCAGGCGCGCGAGGCTTGCACCCTGCCGGTGCTGCGCAAGGATTTCACCATCGATCCCTATCAGGTGTACGAGGCGCGCGTGCTGGGCGCCGACTGCATCCTGCTGATCGTCGCGGCCCTGGACGACGACCAACTGGTGTCGCTGGCCGACCTGGCCATGCGGCTGGGCATGGACGTGCTGGTCGAGGTCCACGACATCGACGAGCTCGAACGCGCGCTGCAGGTGCCGGCGCCGCTGTTGGGCATCAACAACCGCAACCTGCGCACCTTCGAGGTGTCGCTGAACAACACCCTGGACATGCGCCACGCCGTGCCGCGCGACCGCATCCTGGTGACCGAGAGCGGCATCGTCACCGCCGACGATGTGGCCACGATGCGCGGGCAGGGGGTGCACGCCTTCCTGGTCGGCGAGACCTTCATGCGCACGCCCGAGCCGGGCGAGTCGCTGCGCCAGCTGTTCTTCGCCGCATGAGCGCGGCCGGGCCGCACCCGGTGCCGGCCGCCGACGCGCCGGTGGTGGTGTTCGACTTCGACCACACCCTGTACGACGGCGACTCGGGCAGCCACCTGTTCGCCTGGCTGATCCGGCGCAGCTGGCTGCGCACGGCGGTCGCGCTGGCGCTGACCCCGCTGCTGGGGCCGCTGGTGGCGATGCTGCCCACGCGCCGGCGCGGCATCTCCGGCTATGTGTGGATCGCCACCTTCGGCCTGCACCGCCGCCGCGACCTGGATGCGCTGATCGACCGCTACGTCGAGGCCAACCGCGCGCAGATGCGGGCCCGGCTGCTGCCCGCCGCGCTGGCGGTCTTCGCCGCCCATCGCGACGCCGGCGACCGGGTTGTGGTGGCCACCGGCGCCCCGCCGGAGCTGGCCCGCGCGATCCTGTCCTTCGTCGCCCATCAGGACGTGCCGGTGATCGGCACCGTGGTCGGCCCGAAGTTCGGTGCCGTGGCCGCGCGCCGCCACTGCCATCACGAAGAGAAGATGCGCATGCTGCGCGAGCAGGGCTATGGCGAGATCGCCATGGCCTATTCGGACAGCACGGCCGACCTGCCGCTGCTTAAGGCCGCGCGGCGCGCGGTGGTGGTCAATCCCAAGCACAGCGCGGTGGAGCTGTTCCGCCGCGTGCTGCCGGCCGGCACGCCCATCCTCAACTGGGGCTGCCGCGACCGCGCCGGCGACGCCACCGGCGTTTGATCCGCGCAAGCGCGGCAGGTCGCTGCACGTCGCGACCTGCAAGGTTTCCCCGCGGTCAGCGGCCGGCGCCGGCGTAGGCGCTGTCGCTGTCCACCAGCGCATGGTGCAGCGAGGCGATCCACACGCCGCGGCCGATGTCGTAGGTGCCGAAGCTGCCTTCGAACTGCCAGTACGCCCAGGCGAAATGGCGCTTCTCCGCGGCATTGACCACCGCCACGGTCCAGGCCAGCCGGTCGTCCGCCGGGGCCTGTTCGTAGGTGCCGAATTCGCCTAGCAGGATCGGCCGGTGATGCGCCTGCGCCCAGGCCGCGATGCGGTCGAACTCGTGGTACAGCTTGGCCCGGTCGGCTGCGCTGCCCCAGTGCACGCCGGTGTGGTCGCGGATCTCCGCCGGCGCCCACGACGCGCCCTGGTGGGTGAACCGGAACGGGTTGTAGTAGTGCACGGTCACCAGCAGATGCGGGTCGTCGTCGGGCAGGCTCAGGCGGTCCAGCGCCGTGTAGGCATTGCTGCTGGCCGGGCCGATCACCACCGTGCGGGTCGGGTTGTCGCGGCGGATGATGCGCAGCGCATCGCGCAGCAGGGCGTTCCACGCCTCGCTGGTCATCTGGCCGTTGGGCTCGTTGAGGATCTCGAACAGCACCGAGGACGGCGCCTGACGGTAGCGCGGCGCGACCTGGCTCCAGAAGGCCAGCAGTTTGGCCCGGCACACGGCCGCGTCGGCGGCGCAAGGGTGGAAGTCGTGCTCGTCCAGGATCACGTTCAGGCCCGCCGCCGTGGCCTGCGCGACCACCGTGTCCAGGGTCTGCAGCCAGGCCGGGTCCAGGCGGTTGTCCGCGTCCATTTGGGCGAAGGCCTGCAGATTGACCCGCACCGTGCGGAAGCCGCCGTCGCGGATCGTGCGGTACAGCGGCGGACGGAAGCGCGCCTTGTCCGGGTCGCTCCACATCGGGTCGTAGCCGAGGATGTTGACCCCGCGCCCGAGCCGGGCGAAGGCCTCGTCCGCCCGCGCAGGCGGCGCCGACAGCGCCACGCACAGCAACGCCAGCAGGATCAAAAAGGCACGGCGCATCGCGATCTCGCGGGGCAGGGACTGGGACAGACCAGACGCGACGCCCTCGGCGACCGCATCCCGGCCGCGATCATCGCGCGCCCGGCCCCCAGAAAAACGAACGCCGCCTTACCGCCGGCAATCCCGCCCGCGCACCCGCCGCGGGGTAGCGAACACTGCAATCCCGAATCCCGAATCCCGAATCCCGAATCCCGAATCCCGAATCCCGCCCCACGGCGCCCCGCGCCGAGGGGGCCACAATCAGCGCGTCCCGTACAGCACCACCGTCTTGCCCCGGGCATGCAGCAGGCCGTCGGCCTGCAGCTTCTTCAGCACCCGGCCGGCCATCTCGCGCGAGCAACCGACCAGACGGGCCAGCTCCTGGCGCGAGACGCGCAGCTGGGTCCCCTGCGGGTGGCTCATGGCCTCCGGCTCGTGGGCCAGGTCGTGCAGGGTGCGAATGATGCGGTCGGTCACATCCAGGAAGGCCAGGCGGCTGGCCTTGCGGCTGGTATCCAGCAGGCGGCGCGAGAGCTGGGTGCCGATGGCGAACAGCAGCTTGGCCGCATCCGAGGCCAGCTGGCCGCCGAAGAGCTGGTGCAGGCGCTCGTAGCTGATCTCGGCCAGTTCGCACTGGGTGCGGGTGCGCAGCACCACCTCGCGCTTGTCCGACTCGATGAACAGGCCCATCTCGCCGACGAACTCGCCCGGGCCGAAGTAGCCCAGCACCAGCTCACGGTCCTCGTCTTCCTCGGCCAGGATGCTGACCGAGCCGCTGACCACGTAGTACAGGGTTCCAGCCGGGTCGCCGGGGCGGAAGACATCGGCCCGGGCGGGGTAGCGGCGGCGGTGGCTGTTGGACAGAAACGACTCGATGGTCGTCAGATCCGGGATCAGCGCGCCGGCCGGCGAACGGGTCAGGCTCGGTGGAAGACCTGCTTTCATGTCGGCTCTTGAACTGAAGCGAATGTCAGCGAGCTTAGTCTGAATGTGTCGCTCACGGCAATGCGCGGTGCGGTGTCATTTCACCGTCAGGGCATTTGCCCCATAATTCGTCCCTTCACCCGTTTCCTTCACAGGTCCCACTGCCGTGGTCAAACCACTGCCGCGTCTGAGGCTGCAGGGCTTCAACAACCTCACCAAGGCGCTGAGCTTCAATATCTACGACGTCTGCTATGCCGTGTCCGAGGACGAGCGCCAGCGCTACATCGAGTACATCGATGAAGAGTACAACGCCGACCGCCTGACCCAGATCCTGACGGATGTGGCTGAAATCATCGGCGCCAACATCCTCAACGTCGCGCGCCAGGACTACGACCCGCAGGGGGCGTCGGTCACCATCCTCATTTCCGAGGAACCGGTGATCGACAAGAAGCAGGCCGGCAAGGAGGTGATCTCCGATGCGGTGGTCGCGCACCTGGACAAGAGCCACATCACCGTCCACACCTATCCGGAGACCCATCCGCAGGCGGGCATCGCGACCTTCCGCGCGGACATCGACGTGGCCACCTGCGGTGTGATCTCGCCGCTGAAGGCGCTGAACTACCTGATCGAGTCGTTCGAGTCGGACATCGTGATCATGGACTACCGCGTCCGTGGCTTCACCCGCGACATCAAGGGCAAGAAGCACTACATCGATCACAAGATCAACTCGATCCAGGACTTCATGGCCAAGAACATCAAGTCGCGCTACGAGATGATCGACGTCAACGTCTATCAGGAAAACATCTTCCACACCAAGATGCACCTGACCGACTTCGATCTGGACCAGTACCTGTTCGAGGAGAAGGCGCGCAACCTCTCGTTCAAGGAGCGCATGAAGATCGAGAGCCTGCTCAAGCGCGAGATCGAGGAGCTCTTCCACGGCCGCAACCTGGCCGAGTGAGGGCGCGGGTCAGGCGCGGTTGCACGGGCCTGACGTAAAGTCCTGAACTCAAGGCGGGACGACCCGCCCGCGGCCCGTAAGGCCGCGCCGCAGGATGACCGACGACGGTCCGGGCTCGCGCCCGGGCCGTTTCGCTTTTACGGCCCTGCGCGTTTCAAAACGTTGTTGGATGCAAAGGAGAACTCGCCATGTCCTGGCTCTATCTGCTGGCCGCCGGCCTGCTGGAAATCTGTTTCGCCATGGGCCTGAAGTACACCGAAGGCTTCACCCGGCTGTGGCCGAGCGTGGGCACGATGCTGGCCGCCGGCGCCAGCCTGTGGCTGATGACCCAGGCGATGAAGGGCATTCCGGTCGGCACGGCCTATGCGGTGTGGACCGGCATCGGCGCCACCGGCGTGGCGGTGGCCGGCATGCTGCTGTTCGCCGAGTCGGCCTCGCCCGCGCGGCTGGCCTGCATCGGGCTGATCGTGGCCGGCGTCGTCGGCCTGAAGCTGGTGTCGTGATCGGGCCTACGGAGCAGAGCGCTGGGTGGGAGCCGCCATGGCGGCGATAGGGCTTTCCCCGGTAAAGCCTCATCGCCGCCATGGCGGCTCCCACGGAGCTGCTTCGTTGCGAGGGGCGAGATCGGCTGGCTGCCGGCCCTCGCTTCAAAAGCTAAGGGCTTTGCCCCAGTAGCGGCAGCGAGCGCCTGGCGCCCGGCCGCGCTCGCTCAGAGCCGGTAGGCCACCGTCTTCATCACCTGCGAGGCGAACTGCATCACGCCGGGGATCGGGAAGGGCAGCGTGCGGGCGCCGGCGTCTTCGGCCTGGTCGGCGTGGCGGGCCTCGTCGGCCTTCATCACCTGCAGCACGTCGCGGCTGCGCAGGTCGGCCGGCGGCAGGATGTCCAGGTGCTCGTCCAGATGGGCCTCCACCTGGCGCTCGGTCTCGACCACGAAGCCCAGATTCCAGCCGTCGCCGCGCAGGCCGGCCAGCACGCCGATGGCGTAGCTGCCCGAGTACCACAGGGGATTGAGCAGGCTGTGCCGGCTGTCCAGTTCGCGCAGGCGCCGCGCGCACCAGGCCAGGTGGTCGGTTTCCTCCTGGGCGGCGTGCAGCAGGTGGGCGCGGGTGGCCGGGTCGCGCGCCACGGCGGCCTGGCCCGAATACAAGGCCTGCGCGCAGACCTCGCCGACGTGGTTGATGCGCATCAGCCCGGCCGCGTGGCGGCGCTCGGCCGGGTCCAGGGCGATCTCGGGCGTGGCGGCGGCCGGATAGGGACGCTGCGCCGAGGGGTTGCCCAGGGTGGTCTCCAGCGCGCGCTGGGCTTCGTCCAGCAGGCGGTCCAGCGGCGAATGCAGGCGGGTGACGGTCATGGCGGAGCGGGTCGGTCCGAAAGGCGCCGCGGCAGGCGGCCATGGGGACATGTTCCCCCGCACCGTGGCCGCCTGCCAACCGCCGCAGGCGGCCACTTGCAATGCCAGGCCGGCATCCGTACAATTCCGCGCCTTCCGTTTCACCCTTCACAACGCGTGGCAAAGTTCCGCGCCCTGGCTGTTCGCCGGACGCGCAATCCGCCCGACCAAACACAAGAGCTTCTTCCATGAGCACGTTCACCGCAAAGAACGAGACCGTCCAGCGCGACTGGTACCTCGTCGACGCCTCCGGCAAAACGCTGGGCCGTCTGTCCTCCGAGCTGGCCCGCCGCCTGCGTGGCAAGCACAAGCCGGTCTACACCCCGCACGTCGACACCGGTGACTACCTGGTGGTCATCAACGCCGAGAAGATCACTGTCACCGGCAAGAAGCTCACCGACAAGAAGTATCACCGCTTCACCGGCTACATCGGCAACCTGAAGACCGAGACCCTGCAGCAGGCGCTGGAGCGTCATCCGGAACGCGTGATCGAGACCGCCGTCAAGGGCATGCTGCCGAAGGGCCCGCTGGGCCGCGCCATGTACCGCAAGCTGAAGGTCTACGCCGGTTCCAACCATCCGCACGCCGCACAGCAGCCGCAGGTCCTGGACATCTAATCATGGCTATCACTCAGAACTACGGCACCGGCCGTCGCAAGTCCTCCACCGCCCGCGTGTTCCTGCGCAAGGGCTCGGGCAAGATCACCGTCAACGACCGTCCGCTGGACGAGTTCTTCGGCCGTGAGACCGCGCGCATGATCGTGCGCCAGCCGCTGGAGCTGACCAAGAACACCGAGAGCTTCGACATCGTCGTGACCGCCGCCGGCGGTGGCACCACCGGCCAGGCCGGCGCGATCCGCCTGGGCATCGCCCGCGCGCTGGTCGAGTACGACGAGACCCTGAAGTCCGAGCTGCGCAAGGCCGGTTTCATGACCCGCGATGCGCGCGAAGTCGAGCGCAAGAAGGTCGGCCTGCACAAGGCGCGTCGCGCCACGCAGTTCTCCAAGCGCTGATCGTTTTACGCTTTACCCTGGGCGGCGTGGTTCGTATACTTCGCCGCCCAGCTGCACCATAGCCCCGTCGCCAAGCGGTAAGGCACCTGACTCTGACTCAGGCATTCGGAGGTTCGAATCCTTCCGGGGCTGCCATCTTCAAGAAGAACCCGCCTTCATGGCGGGTTTTTTCTTGCCCGCGCTCTGGCGCCGCCATGCGCTGAACGGGGCCCGCGCCCGCTGTGTCTGTTCAACGCCAAGGGCAAGGGCGCCTCTGGGGCCGCGTGTAGAATTTCCGGCTGTTCCGCGGCCGCCATCGCCGCCGCTTCCCCGATACGGCGCCTGCTCATGCGTGTTTCTCCCAATCCTCCCCTGACCCCGGCCGCCGAGGTGCTCGAGCGCATGCGCGTGGACGGCTACGCCGTGCTCGACCGCGCGGCGGTGGGCAGCATCGCCGGCTGCGACGAGGCGGCGCTGGCCGCGCTCGCGCCGGGCTGGGACGATCTGGCGGTGGACACGTATCTGCGCGACGGCGGGCGCTATCGCCGCCGTCGTCACGCCTGCTTCGTGCAGGAGGGCGACGCGCTGACGCTGGCGCCGCACCGCGCGCACTGGCAGTCGGAGGACTACAACGCCCTGCACGGCGGCATGCACCGCTGGTTCGAGCCGGTCGAGGCGCGGACGCTGGCGCTGCCGGCGTGGTCGGGCCTGATCGACGGCTTCGGCCGGCTGTTCGCCCAACTGCGCGGGCAGCCGCGCTGGTTCGTCGAGGCGCACCAGTTCCGCATCGACACCACCGACGGCATCGGCCGGCCCACGCCCGAGGGCGCGCATCGTGACGGCGTGGACTTCGTGGTGGTGCTGCTGGTGGATCGGGTGGACATCAAGGGCGGCGAGACGCGGGTGTTCGAGGCCGAAGGCACCCACGGCCAGCGCTTCACCCTGGCCCAGCCGTGGTCGGCGCTGCTGCTGGACGACGCGCGGGTGATCCACGAGTCCACCCCGATCCAGCCGGCCGGCGAGGCCGGGCACCGCGACACGCTGGTGCTGACCTACCGGGCCGGGGCGTTCCAGGGCGAGGACTGAGCGCGCCTGCCGGCGAACTGGTTACAATCGCAACAATTTCGCTGGGGCAGCCGTGGAGGGCGGGCAATGAAGCTGGGTTCGTTGAAGGAAGGCGGCCGCGACGGCACGCTGATCGTGGTCTCGCGCGACCTGTCGCGTGCGGTGCGCGCGGTCGGCATCGCGCCGACCCTGCAGCGCGCGCTGGAGGAGTGGGCCAGCCTGGCCCCGCGCCTGCAGGCCCTGGCGCAGGCGCTGGAGACGGACCAGGCCGACGGCGTCTTCGCGCTGGACATGGCGGCCCTGGCCGCGCCGCTGCCGCGGGCCTACGAGTTCCTCGATGGCAGTGCCTATCTGGCCCATGTCGAGCGCGTGCGCCAGGCGCGTGGCGCGCAGGTGCCGGAGAGCTTCTACACCGATCCGCTGATGTACCAGGCCACCAGCGCCGGCTTCCTGGGCCCGCGCGAGCCGATCCGCGTGGCCAGCGAGGACTTCGGCATCGACCTGGAGGCCGAGGTGGTGGTGGTCACCGACGACGTGCCGATGGGCGTGGACGCGGCGCGCGCCGGCGAGCACATCCAGCTGGTCGGCCTGGTCAACGACGTGTCCCTGCGCAATCTGATCCCGGCCGAGCTGGCCAAGGGCTTCGGCTTCCTGCAGTCCAAGCCGCGCTCGGCGCTCTCGCCGGTGCTGGTCACCCCGGACGAGCTGGGCGAAGCCTGGGCCGGGCACAAGCTGCACCTGGCCATGCGCACCCAGCTCAACGGCGCCTGGTTCGGCGAGCCGGAGGCCGGGGCGGACATGCAGTTCGACTTCGCCCAGCTGATCGCGCACGCCGCGCGGACCCGGCCGCTGGTGGCCGGCACCCTGGTCGGCTCGGGCACCATCGCCAACCACGACACCGGCAAGGGCGCGTCCTGCCTGGCCGAACAGCGCGTGGTGGAGACCCTGCGCGACGGGCAGGCGAGCACGCCGTTCCTGGCGTTCGGCGACACGGTGCGCATCGAGATGCTCGGACGCGACGGGGCCTCGGTGTTCGGCGCGATCGAGCAGCGCGTCGAACGCCAGGCCTAGGGCAGGCATCAGGCGGGCGCATGGCGCCCGCGTGCGCGACAATCGCCGGTTCCGGCCGCCATGGGGGAGGCCGGTGCGACATTCCTCGAGGTTCTGCGCGTGTCCGACCGTCTGCGGCTGTATTCCTATTGGCGTTCCAGCGCCGCTTACCGGGTCCGCATCGGACTGAACCTCAAGGGCCTGCCCTACGAACTGGAGCCGGTGCACCTGGTGCGCGACGGCGGGCAGCAGCACCATCCGGACTATGCGCGGCTCAACCCGCAGCACCTGGTGCCCACGCTGATGCATGGCAAGCGGGTGCTGCGCCAGTCGCTGGCGATCCTGGAGTATCTGGACGAGAGCTGGCCGGAGCGGCCGCTGATGCCGTCCACCGCCCGCGACCGCGCCCGCGTGCGCGCGCTGGCGCAGCTGGTGGCCTGCGACATCCACCCGCTGGGCAATCTGCGCGTGCTGCGCTTCTTCGACGAGGAATGGCGCGTGCCGCCGGTCGAGCGCGAGGCCTGGGTGCGGCACTGGGTGGGCGAGGGGCTGCAGGCGATGGAGGCGCTGCTGGCCAATGATCTGGTCACCGGCACCTATTGCCATGGCGAGGCGCCGGGCCTGGCCGATTGCTGCCTGATTCCGCAGCTGTACAACGCGCGGCGCTTCGAGGTGGACCTGTCGCCCTATCCGACCATCGCCCGGATCGAGCAGGCCTGCCTGGCGCTGCCGGCCTTCATCCACGCCAGCCCCGAGCGCCAGCCCGACGCGCCAGGGCCGGCGCCGCTGGACGCCTGATGTTTTCGTGGGAGCCGCCAAGGGGGCGGAGGGGGGCTACCCAGGAAGGGCCCGCGCCCGCCGGGGGGGGGCCCCGGGGCGGCCGCCGGGGAGGCCGGGGGGGGCGGGGGGGGGGG